>PWHW01000009.1 GCA_003555075.1 Candidatus Nealsoniibacteriota bacterium | reverse complement strand
GATAATAGAGCTCGGGGAATGCAAGACAAAACACGACCTTCCCGATTGGGAGCCCATCACTCCCTGGTAGGGATCATTGATGAAAAACCGCCGGTGCTCTCCGGCGGTTTTTTAGTTGCAAGCTTTCCTTTCTTTTCCTAAGAATCTGTCCCTTTTGTGATTGCGATCTGTTCTGACAATTTTCGATATGCAAAAACAGAAGCCAAGATAGTTACGGGAATGGTAATAAAAAGACCAATAACCAGAAGCAGAACACCAAGAATGTTTATAACGCCCATTAAGATTAAAAAAAGGAGTAACTTCAGTACATTTCCTTTAGTAGCATGAAAACTGCTTTTCAGAGAATCCAACGGACCCATTTCCTTATCAATAATGAAATAATCAAAGAACCAAAGCCTTATTGCAAGATATATTCCGGGCACAATAAAAAGAACGAAACCCAGAATAACAATTATAAAATAAACAATAGAAGCAAGAAGATATTTGAAGAACAAATAATAAGGAGAAACGATATCTTCGATCTCGCTTTCTTTTTTATCATAAAAATTAAGAGATATTTTAATGATACCCATCCAAATTATAGCGGTCAGCACAAAATCCACCATACTGACTCCCATTGAGGACCACAAGAAACCTCTTTCGCTCAACAAAAGTGCTACAGACCAAGGAATGAGATAAATCAAAGCTGCAACGAGCAAAAGCATAACGAAAAACCCAAGATTCTCCTTGGCGGTTTCCCATCCAAAACCTAAAGCCTCTTTTATGGAAAACGTTCTTTTGTTCATTTCCTTTTCAGTCATAAGAGCAACGTAATAAAAGCGGAGGGGGCGAGACTCGAACTCGCAAGTCCTTTTCGGACGGCAGTTTTCAAGACTGCTGGCTTGCCAATTAGCCGTACCCCTCCGTTTCCTATGTAAACACTTTTATAACTAAAATGCGGAGGAGGTGGGACTCGAACCCACAAGCGGAATCACCCGCTACGGATTAGCAATCCGCTGCCTTACCGATTCGGCGCACTCCTCCAGCATCCTTGGTATGATACCTTAATTTTCATTTTTTTTCAATAAAATTGATTGACAATCACAAAAAGAAAAAACTATAATCAGGAAAGGTTGGTCGCATATTATATATAAAAGGATTCTATGAATCACTTGAACAAAAAAACTCTCATTATAGCAACAGCGGTATTGCTTCTTGCAATAACAGTTTTCTCTTATTATTTCTTTTTTTATGAAGAAGATCCTTCTCTTGCAACCCTGGAAGATGAAGAAATAAGGCAAAGCGACGTGGATAAAGTTCTTGAGGAATGGAAAGGATTTTTTGAATACAGCGGCAATGAAGAGGCGCTGGAAGATCCGGAAGAACATGTTCTTAATATTCTTATAGAAGAAAAGATCATTTTGAATGAAACAAGCAAAAGAGGACTGGAAGTAAGCGAAGAAAGGGTGGAAGAAGAATATCAAAATTTAGTGGATAATTATGAAAGCGAAGAAGAGTTCATAGAGTTCATAGAAAATGTATATAACGGGTGGACCCCGGAAATGACCAAAAAAAGGATCAAGCTCGATCTTTTGCAAGAAGAACTGAAGAAAGAAATTCTTAGTAAAAGAAAAGGGAGATCCATTACTGTTCAAAGCGTAGTAGCAGGTATACCCGAAGAGGTTGGTATGTCGTTTGAGGAATTTGAGGAAAAAATAGAAAATGATGCAAAAGAGTGGAGTAAAGAAATAGAAGAAATGGTAAATGAAAAAGGCTTTGAAGAAGTTTTTGAATTGGCCAAAAAAATACGCGATACTAGAGATTTTCCACAAGAGGTGAGCCATTGGGAAAATTATTATAACGGATTTCATGTTACCGAATTCGCGTGGTCTCCAAGCGAAGAGTTCGTTTCCGAAGATTCTCTAAGAGCAGTATTCAACATAGAAGAGGAATCGGAAGCCACTTCATTGATTTTTTCCGAGGAAGGCGGTTATTACGGAATACACAAAGTTGACGAAATAGGAGGGGGTGAATACGCAAACTGGGAAGAATTCGTTGATTCTTACAAAGAAAAGTATCTGGAGATCAGCGTTTTCCACAGTCCTTTCTCGAGAGTAGCTTGTGGGTTCGCCGGTCTATTTGAAATTGAAGAAGTTATGGCCTGCCAAACAAGGTGCCAGAATTGCAGAGGAGCAAGTGTATCAGGAAACGTGAGTTGCTCGGTCACCGGTCAAAATCTTGGCAACGTAAACATTACATTTGCAACCACAGGATCGGGAACGAGGTGTGATAATCCGGGTGGTGCCGGATGGTGTGGGCCATCATCAAAATCCACGACCACCGATTCCAGTGGAAACTACAGTTTTAGTAGAGTGGACGGATATAATTGTTTTGCAAATTGCGGATGGGGAAACAACGCACCTTGGCAACTCAGTTTTTCAAAAACAAATTACGAGAGCAAGGCCGTCACCCTCCATATAAGCAATCCGGGATCCTATACCGAGAATGTTTCCTTGAACCCCAAGGGTGAACGTTACTACTACTGCAATACAGATACTTGGTCTTGTGATCAAACAAGCGAAATCTATGCAAGCGCCTCTGAGTGCGAGAATGCCTTGGAAGAGTGGCTCCCGGGACAAACAACCGGCGAGTGTTATAGCAATGCAAGCGATTGTAATGATGAATGTCAGGAGCCGGAAGATCCTAATGACGAAAACGATGAGAACGATAACGATGAGAACGGCGACCCTGATCCGGAAGCTCCCGATGTAGAACTGATACCAAATCCAGATAAGATAGAATCAGGAGAATCGTCCGAGCTCATTTGGT
>PWHW01000008.1 GCA_003555075.1 Candidatus Nealsoniibacteriota bacterium | reverse complement strand
TCTCTACTTTTAGGATAAAATAGGACTATTATATGTCAACATGCAAATTAAAAATCCCGAGAAAAAAATTTCTCGGGAATTGTTGCTCTTAATCTTCCTTGTTCGCTCTTATCCTTTGCTCTGGGGGTCGGATTCGAACCGACAACCACCCGGTTAACAGCCGGACGCTCTACCATTGAGCTACCCCAGAATACGCACTAATTCAAGTACGAACCGATTGGAATTATACTCCAACTCAAAAAATTTTCAAGATTCTTGCTTACTTTCAGTATCCTTCCAACTTTTTTAATTGCCTATGTTTTCTTATCTTCTCAAGAGCTTTAGCTTGAATCTGCCTGATTCTTTCCCTGGTAACTCCAAATTTTTGCCCCACCTCTTCCAAGGTGTGGGTAATGCCATCCTCAAGACCAAACCTCATAGCAAGTATCTCCCTTTCCCTCGGGTCAAGATCCACCAAAATATCGTCCAGCCTTTCTTTTAAGAGTTTTCTTCCAGCAGCTACCGAAGGGGAAACTGTCTTCTCATCCTCTATGAAGTCAGCTAAAGTACTGCTATCATCCTCATCTCCCACCGGAGCTTCCAAGGAAGTAGCTGTTTGATAGATCTTTATAATATGTCTCACCTTTTCCACTTCAATTCCCATTTCCGCTGCTATCTCTTCGGCAGAAGGCTCTCTTCCGAGACTTTGAAAGAGCTCTTTTCTTGCTTTGGTGTATTTTGATATCTTTTCCACCATATGAACAGGAATCCTGACCGTTCTTGATTGATCGGCAAGAGCTCTATTGATGGACTGCCTTATCCACCAAGTAGCATAAGTAGAAAACTTATACCCTCTTCTCCAGTCAAACTTATCAACCGCCCTGAAAAGCCCTAGATTTCCCTCTTGAATGAGATCCAAGAAAGAAAGCTTTGGAGATCTTCCAATGTATTTTTTGGCAATAGAGACCACTAAGCGAAGATTAGCTCTTATCATTTGTTTTCTTGCTTCTCTATCCCCCTGTTCTATCCTTTTTGCAAGATCGATCTCTGTCTCCGGATCCAAAAGAGGTTCGCTTGCTATTTCTTTCAAATAACTTTGAATAGAGTCTATGTTGAGCTCAATGACCTCGTCGGCGTCCTTCTCCGCCTTATCATCCAACAAACTTCTTTCTTTTTTTATCTTGATGCCTGCCTTTTCAAGTCTGGAAAGAAGCTTTTTTTCCTTTTTCTCGTTCTTTTTGGTATCAGGAAAGATCTCATATATGTCGGAAAGATAAAGCACTCCCTTTCTTCTTTCAGCTCTCTTGTCAAGCTTTTCAAGCTTCTCTTTAGAGAAAAGGGATCTTTTTTTGGATCTTGTTTTTGTTGATACCGCGTTGCTTTTATTTTCCTTCTCCTTAGAGGGTTTTGCGGTGGGTTTTTTTTGAGGCATAAAATTATTAAAACTAAAGCTTTTGCAATTCTTGGGAGTAATGTGTGTGTTTTTTCATAAGTTCTTCTTGCTCTTTTTCATCCTTCTCTTCTTTTATTTTTCTTTCAAGATCCCTCATTTTCTCTCTTATGCTTTCTTTTTTCATCTCACGAATACATATTTTAAGCTCCTTTTCCCGGTCTTCCGTCTCATTTTCTTCCGGGAGAAGGCATAAATAATCAAAAAAATCTCTTTCTTTTTCGGAAAGAGCATCCTTTTCTTTTTTAAGATAAAGAAGGATGCTTGCAATATTATCGCTTAGATAGGAGATATCCTCCTTATTTACCATCTTTGCAAACGATTCGTTCTTGGCACAAACAGCCGCTATCCTCTCTTCCAGCTTCTCTTTTCTGGTCTTCTCTCCGCTCTTTTTCTTATTATGATCCTCAGAAACAGCCTCTTTCCTCTCTTCTTTTTCTTCGGGAGCCATTCTTTCCATTTCTTCCAGCACCGATTCCTCGCTGACTCCCAATCTTTCTGCAAGCCTGGAAAGAAAGTGAGACCTTTCAATGCTGTTCTTTACCTTTTTTATTTCTTTCAAGAGCTCCTTGGCCGCCTCTCCTTTTTTACGAGGATCGGAAAGGTCGTATTTTGAAAGGATATTTTTAAAATAGAATTCCATTACCGGCTTGGCACCCCTTACATATTCCTCCCACTTGTTTGGATCGTGAGAAACTATATCAGCGGGATCCTTCTCCTCGGGCATCATTATGACCCTTACCTCAAAATCACGACGAAGAGCAAGGTCTATTCCTTTCTTGGTCGCAGAACCTCCCGCTTCATCCATATCAAAAGCAGTGAATATGCTTCTTGTATAACGACCCAAAATATCAAGTTGCTTGAGGGTGATTGCCGTACCGGAGGACGATATTACATTCTCATACCCTGCTTGATGGCACAATATAACGTCCGTATAACCCTCAACGAGAGTGGCAAAACCCCTTCTTCTTATACCTATTTTTGCAAGATGAAGTCCGTATAAGACAGCACTTTTATCATAAAGAGGAGTCACCGGTGTATTTATATATTTCGCCCTTTCGTCCTTTTTAAAGAGCACTCTTCCTCCGAAACCTATCGGAAAACCACTGAGGTTGGAAATGGGAAAGATTATTCTGGCCCTGAACCGATCATAAATGGCGTTACCTTTTCCGACCGCCACCCCCGCTTCCTTTATCTCCTCTCTATTGTAACCTTCTCCTATCAAGAACTTAGAAAGAGAATCCTTTGCTGTAGGAGCATAACCGACCCTCCATTTTTTTATGGATTCCTCGCTTATCTTTCTCTCAAGTAAATATTGCTTGGCTTTCTCTCCTCCTTTGGAATTGTGAAGCTGCCTCTCGAAAAAGAGGGTTGAGAGGTCGCAAATATCAAAAAGCCTTTTCTTCTTCGTCTCTACTTCGGGTCTCTCCCTTTTTAGCTCCACATTCGCCTTATTTGCCAACATACGGAGTGCATCTCCGAACTCCACTCCTTCTATTTTCATTATGAACTTGAATATATCACCTCCTTCATTGCAACCCCCGAAGCATCTCCATAGTTGCCTTGATTGATTCACGAAAAAAGAAGGAGTTTTCTCGTGGTGAAAAGGGCAAGGGGCTCTATGGTTAGAGCCCGTCTTTTCTAAATTGACATACTCCTTGACCACCTCCACAATGTCAAGTTTACTTTTGATTTCTTCAATTGGAGAGTCGGTCATAATAAAATTAAAGGAAACGGTAACAGGGGACCGCCCAAACAGGTAGTAGTATTATAATGAAAAAAACAATATTTTTCAAGAGGAAAAAAGATCTCCGAGAGCAAAAAACCGCTACAAAGACTTGCAATCAACAGTGAACTCTTTTTTTGAATTCATTTACCAGCAAAGAGGCCACGGGACCCACATTCCCATCTCCAATCGTCTTATCATCCACAAGAGTAACCGGAAGCACCTCTTTATTGGTAGCGGTAATAAAAGCTTCCTGCGCCGATCCAAGCTCTTCCACTTTTACATCTCTTTCTTCCACATCAAAAAATTCCCGAGCAATATCCAGAACAAAGCCTCTTGTAGTTCCCATAAGAATGTCTTTTGCAGGAGTTATCACTTTCTTTTCATTTACAAGAAAGAAATTACTGGTGGAACACTCAAGAACCTTTCCATCAGCAATATAGAGAACTTCCGTTGCTCCCTCCTTTTTCATTCTATCTCTTTCTTTTATAGGGACAAGATATTCGGTAGTTTTTGCGGAAGGAATATTACGCTTGTACTCCAATGAGATCAATTTTACCCCCTTTTCAAGAGAAGACCGAGGAATAGGAATAACTTCCTCCAATAAAATGAATAATGTGGGGTTTGTCGGGTCGAATTCAATTCCGTTTATCGCTTTTCCTCCCGTGAGGACTATTCTTATATTAACATCCTTTTTTCCGTTCTTTTCAATAAGACGCTTTATAACATCTTTTATCTCTTCTTTGGGAAAGGGTGGTTCTATAAAAAGAGAACGGGCGGAATTCTCAAAACGCTTCATGTGCTCTTCAAATAAAAAGGGTTTTCCGTTATAAGCCCTTAAGAACTCAAACACCCCGTAACCCCTTAAAACTCCTATATCGTTCAATTCGAGAGAAGCTTCTTTTAGGGGAATGATCTCTCCGTTCAAAAAACAGTATTCCATTGAGATTAAAAATAAATCCTTTTAAAAAAGATTTCTCCGGTTGTAGTGGCGGAGGGTGTGGGACTCGAACCCACAAGTGCTTAACGCACGCCGGTACTCCAAACCGGTGCCTTGCCAATTAGGCGTAACCCTCCAGCTACTGAATCACAAAAGAGCAGGAAGCCTTTTTGCAAACAAGCTCATGATTTTGGAAGATTCGATATTGTCTCTGTGAAAAAAGGATGCTTTCCCGCGATACGATACTTCAAAAGCCCTAGAACGGTAATGACGTCGCCAATCTCCTCTTCTAGTGGTTCGGGACCAAGGAAAACTTCTCCAGTCTCTTCGATCAACGTCTTTGCATATTCGTTCATTATTCTATCCCCCGCTCTTTCTTTTAAGTAATTCACTATTTTTTTGAATTCCCCCTCGTCAAGCCAAACTCCCTCACATACATTACATATATCAACCTTTATATCAGAATCACCATAGTTTATCTCATAAAGAGGAAGCTGGCAAGCGGGGCAAAGTCTTTCTTGTTTGGAGATGCGGAAATTCTCTTCTCTTTCCCAGAGATCAATATCCATCCAGTTCAAATCCTCCTCTTTTCGGTCTTTGACTCTTCTTAGTTCGTTCTTTTCAAACCAAACGCCATTGCAAGAAGAACAACGATCCACTTTTACGCCATAAAGATCCACTTCTTCCAACCCCTCATCACACAAAGGGCATTTTTTTGGCTCTTGTTGTGTCATAAAAAATCTTTATTTTAATTTTAGGCTCCTTTTTTATCTATCTCCCTCAATCTGCTTATACGATCCTCCACGGGAGGGTGGGTCATAAAAAGCTTATGGAACCAGCTCTTTTGTTCCTTTCCCCGAAAAGGATTCATTATATAAAGATGCGCAGTGGCATCATTGGCAGACCTCAATTGATTGGGGTCTTTGCTTATTTTCTCAAGAGCACGAGCAAGAGCTTCCGGGTGCCTGGTGTTGAGTGCCGCCGTGGAATCGGCAAGATATTCCCTTTTTCTTGAAATGGCAAACTTCATGAGCTGTGCCAAAAGCGGAGCAAGGACAATAAAGATCACTGCCAATAACATGATAATGGGATGCCCCCTGTCTCTTCCTCCCATTCCGCCGAAAAATGCCATTCGAAAGAAGATGTCCGCTATTATTACTACCCCCCCCACAAGCACTACCACTACAGAGGATATAAGAATATCCCTGTTGCCTATATGAGCCAATTCATGAGCTATCACAGCCTCCAGTTCAGATCTTTCCAAGCGTTCAAGCAATCCTTTCGTTACCGCAACAACTCCGTGCTCCGGATCACGTCCAGTGGCAAAAGCATTGGGTTGAGGATCTTCTATTACATAAAGACGAGGCATGGGAAGACCGTTGGCAATTGCCAAATTCTCAGTGATCCTATAAAGCTCGGGGTAATCCTTCTTTTGAACCGGCTTGGCCTTGCTTATGGAAAGAACGATCTTGTCTGAATACCAATAAGAGGTAAAACTCATTACAATGGATAGAATGACCGCTATATATAAAATGGCAACAGCTTCAAAAAGATAACTCAAAAGCCACCCTATTCCAATAATAAGGATAAAAAATACGACAAGGTAAAGATAAGTCTTCCAAATATTTCTTTCCGCTTCCGTGTAAAGAGTGGACATCGTTTTGATCTTTTTTATTCAATTAAGAGTCAAAAGAAGGGATCAGAATTCAACCTTCACATTCTCTCTTTCTCTCTCATCCTCTATTTCGAAAAAGTCTTGTTTCTTAAAATTGAAACTTCTTGCAATGATACTGGCAGGAAACACTTCTGTTTTGGTGTTCAAATCCCTTACATTGCGGTTATAGAATCTTCTTGCGGCTTGTATCTTATCTTCCGTATCTCTTAATTCGCGTTGAAGTTCTTTGAAGTTCTCGGAAGCCTTGAGGTCGGGATAGTTCTCCGAAACAGCAAACAAGGATTTAAGGGTTCCCCTTAACTGATTCTCTGCTTCCGCCACTTTCTTGGGATCCCCTTCTTCTTCCGCACTTATCGCTTTCGCTCTAGCTTTAGTAACATTATCAAAGACCTCCTTCTCATGAGCCGCATAACCTTTAACGGTCTCTATTAGATTAGGAATCAGATCGTACCTCCTTTTGAGCTGAACATCAATGTCCGCCCAAGCCTCCTTCGTCCTGTTTCTTAAGGATATTAAACGGTTATAAGAGATAATGGCCCATAATACGATAAGAACTACAATAATGATTATGATCGTGGTTGTTTCCATACTTCCTCGCCTTGTGAAATTTCACTCCATAAAACATAGGAGCGGACCACAAGGCCATTATTTTTAAGCATCCTGTCTTTTATTCTACTATATTTCACGGTTTTTGAAAATACTAAGCGCGGGAAAAAGAGGTTCCCGCGCCAAGTAATTTTCAGACCCTTCGCATTTCTTGAAAGGAAAAGGAATTTTACATTCCCATGCCCATGCCTCCCGGCATTCCTCCGGGAGCGGGAGAACCACCTTTATCCTTGTCCTCTTCTTCACTATCCACTACTACGCATTCGGTAGTAAGGAACATGGAGGCCGCGGAAGTCGCGCTTTCCAGCGCAGAACGAACCACTTTAGTGGGATCAACCACTCCGGCAGCAATAAGATCCTCATACTCCATGGTCTTGGCATTGAACCCGTAGGAGCCCTTGCTTTCCTTTATTTTTTGCACTACCACCGACCCATCAACCCCCGCATTCTCGGAAATCTGTCTTACAGGAGCTTCCAGGGCTCTTTTCAGGATAGAAGCACCAGTCGCTTCATCACCTTTGAGTTTGAGCTTTTCAAGAGAATCAAGCGCACGAATGAGAGAGACTCCTCCACCGGGTACAATTCCTTCTTCTATCGCCGCACGAGTTGCGGACAATGCGTCTTCCGCTTTATGTTGACGAGCCTTTTGTTCCACTTCCGTTAAAGCTCCCACTTTGATGACCGCAACTCCTCCGGAGAGCTTTGCAAGCCTCTTCTTCAAGTTCTCTTTCTCATAATCGGATTCTGTTTTTTCTATTTCTCTCCTTATTTGCTCCACCCTGGTCTCAAGGTCCTTTTTGGCACCCTTTCCTTCCGTGATAATGGTCCTGTCTTTGGTGGCACTAACTTTTCTTGCCATACCAAGCATGGATATTTCCGCGTTATCCAACTTCAAGCCCACCTCTTCGGAAATTACCTGTCCTCCGGTAACAGCGGCGATATCTTTAAGAGTTTCCTTCTTTTTGTCTCCAAATCCGGGAGCTTTAACGGCTAAAGTGTTAAAAGCTCCTCTCAGTTTGTTCAAAACAAGTGTAGCAAGAGCTTCTCCCTCTATTTCATCAGCAATAATGACCAGATTCTTTTGCCCGTCCTGAGAAAGTTTTTCAAGAACAGGAACAATTTCGTTAACAGAAGATATCTTCTTGTCCGTAATAAGTATATGAGGATTGTCAAACACCGCTTCCATCCTTTCAGAGTCGGTCACCATGTAGGGAGAGACATACCCATTGTCAAGCTGTAAACCTTTTACTATTTCTTTTTCAAGTCCAAAAGTTCTTGATTCTTCAACGGTGACTACTCCGTCTTTACCCGCCTCTTCTATTACCTCTGCTATCATGTTGCCGAGCTCCTCGTCCTCCGCCGAAATGGTAGCCACTTGAGCTATCTCCTCTTTTTTGGTTATCTTCTTCGCCTCATTTTTGAGCGCCTCAACTATCACGTTCTTCCCCTCGTTAATTCCTTTTCTGAGCGAAAGAGGGTCAGCACCGGCGGTAACATTCTTGAGCCCCTCGGAAATAATCGATCTTGCAAGAAGCGTAGCGGTGGTAGTGCCATCCCCAGCAGATTCATTCGCCTTGGAGGCCACCTCTTTTACGGTAGAAGCTCCTATGTTTTCAACCTTGTCCTTTAATTCTATTTCCTCGGTGATGCTTACACCGTCATTGGTGATGGTGGGAGATCCATAGCTCTGACCAAGAACAACATTGCGCCCCTTCGGACCAATGGTATACTTTACAGCGTCAGCAAGCTTGTCTACTCCCGTCATCATTCTTTTTCGAGCTTCCTCTTTATAATAAATATCTTTAGGCATAAGTTCTTTTAAATTACAAATCACAAGCCTTGAACCAACAGTTAGAAGAATTCTTGTGATTTGTAATTTTGGTTATAACCTTCTCTTCTGTAAATTACTAAATACTCCTATATCGAGCATTTTTTACTCGATGACAGCCAAAATGTCCTCTTCTTTGGCAATCAAGTATTCTTTGTCGTCGACCTTTACTTCGTTGGGACCATATTTGGTGAAGATAACCCTGTCTCCCTTTTTTACCTCAAGAGGGTTACTCTTTCCCGAAGAGTCCTTTTTGCCGGGCCCCACAGCAACAACCTTTCCTTTTTCGGGGCGACCTTTGTCGGCTGTATCAGGAAGATAAATGCCTGTCTCTGTCTTCTCTTCTTCTTTTTCAGGTTCAATCAGTACATTATCTGCAAGAGGTTTTATATTCACTTGCTTTAGAGCTTGTCCTTATATGAATCACAATTTCGGACAGCCCTGTTACTTTTTTATTTTAATATCGTTTTGAATTAAAATGACCAGAACAAGACTGAAACGACCTTTTCTTTTAAAAAGGTTTTTTAGCAGTTAATCTTGTAGAGTGCTAGTTACATTTTATATCCCCCAAAAAGAATGTCAAGAGTCATTTTGTTTTTTATCGGGGTTGCAATTTTAAGGTTTTATGTTATATTGCATGGAGTATGTCGCTCTTAAGAGGTTTTTTACTTAAAGCTTCTGCGGGAGTTTTGGGGTTTTTTATAGCAGACCATCTTCTGCAAGAAGTAATGATAGAGGATGTAAGGCATCTTTTCTATGCAGGAATGAGCTTGGGATTCATTAATCTTTTTATAAAACCCATACTTGATATAGCGACTTTTCCTTTTAGGGTTCTAACATTTGGAATTTTTTCTTTTTTTGTTAATATTGCCATTGTCTGGTTCGTAAAAGCAATTTATCCACCCGTGATAATAGAAGGTCTGCTTCCACTTGTATACACTACTGTTATCATCTGGATACTAGAACTTCTTACATCAAGCCTCTCACACAATAAATAATATGCAAGAAATATTACCTTTTATGCAAATGATCGTCGCTGTGCTTCTTATTGCAGTGATCCTTCTTCAACAAGGAGGAGCGGCAATGGGATCAGCTTTTGGGCAAGGCAGCGAATTTCACACCGAAAGAAGAGGGTCGGAAAAAACACTGTTCACCTTTACTATAGCATTAGGTGCTCTTTTTATAGTGTTGGCACTCTTCAACCTCTTCTTGTAAGAATTCCTCCAAAAAAAACCTTATGCTTGGAACATTCTCGAATCTCTGGCCAAAAAAATGGCCATCAAAAAAACAATGGAAAAGACTTCCAGAGGTGTTAAGCAAAAGAGAAAAGATTGTTTTCTCTTTACTTATAACAATAGTAATAGTCTCATTCCTATATCTCCTTTTCGCTTTATATTACGCGAACACTAAAGAAATACCCACAAAAGGGGGAGTGTATCGTGAAGGAGTAGTAGAGTCCACTCAGTGGCTCACCATAAACCCTCTTTATTCAATAGGAAACGATACAGAAAGAGATATTGCCGAAGTAGTATTTGACGGTCTTTTTTATTATAACGAAGAGGGTGAATTGATGCCCGGACTTGCAAAAGACCTAAACACAGAGGATCATAAGGTATTCGATCTTCACCTCAAAGAAGATCTATACTGGTCCGACGGGGAGAAGATAACATCCGAGGATGTCAAGTTCACCGTAAAGACCATCTTGAATCCTGATTTCGGAAGTCCTCTCAGACAAGAGTGGGACGGTGTTGGTATGGAAAAGATATCAAAGCACCAGATTAGATTCACTCTCGGACAACCATCAGCGGTGTTTCCCGAAAACCTGACCTTGAAAATAATACCAAAACATATCTTTAAAGAATTATCACCAAGAGATTTCCGATATTCCATAAACAACATGAAACCAGTGGGATCGGGGCCTTATCGTTTCAAGGAAACTGAAAAAAGGCCAAGCGGAGAGATAAGATCCATCACATTTGAGAGAAATCCTTATTATCACGGGCTTGAGGCGTTTATTGACGAAGTTTCCTTTGTATTCTTTGACAATGAAGAGGATGTTTACAGAGCAAAAGCAAGAGGTGAAATAGACGGATACGCCATTTCAGGAAATTCCAAGGAATACTCCTTTGAAGATATAAGAGGAACTCATTACTACAGTTTTGACCTTCCTCGATATTTTTCCGTCACCTTCAATCTGGAAAGCGAGAATGCCATAGGAAACAAAGGAGTAAGAAAAGCTCTGACCCATGCTACCGACAAGGAGGCCATCCTGGAAAACGTATTGAACGGAAAAAAAGGTGAAGTAGTAAACTCTCCATTTTTTGCGGAATTCTACGATCTTCCCGTACCCGAGAATGGCTATCATTACGATATAGAGAAAGGAAAAAAGATATTGGAAGAAGAAGGTTTTGAGAATGGAAAGAGAACTCCCGAAGATCCTTTTGAGTTTACGGAGGAAATGAAAGAAGAATCACAAGGTGAAGAAGTAAGAAAGCTTCAAGAGTGCTTCATATATCTCAGAGAAGAGGATGAGGATCTTTACCCCCAAGGAGAGGTGACAGGATTCTTTGACGAAGGGACAAAGGAGGCTGTTAATTATTTTCAGGAAAAGTACAGAGAAGAGATATTGGACCCTCATGGCTTTACCAGAGGCACAGGAATGGTTGCAGGAAGCACTCAAAAAAAACTGAACGAGAAGTGTAAGGATCTATTCGGAAAGGATATCTTTCTGGAAGTCTCCCTTACCACCCTTGAGGATCCCTTGCTCGTTAAAACGGCAAAAGAATTGAAAGAGCAATGGGAGAGGTTGGGAGTAAAAGTGGAAATAAAAGAAAAAAGCTTTTCGGATATTCAAGAAAGAACGATAAGAGAAAGAGATTTTGAAGTGCTTCTTTTCGGAACAATGCTTTCAAGGTCTGCCAATCCCTTTCCTTTGTGGCACTCCTCGAAAACAGAAACTCCCGGATTGAATCTCTCCGGATACCAGAACGAAGAAGCGGACGAACTGCTCGAAAAAATTCTGCACGGAGAAAAAGAAGGAGAAGAGGTAGTAGTCAAGCTACAAGAAATGATAATGGAAGAAGCACCAACAATATCTCTTTATAGTCCCTACTTCAAATATTCCGTGTCAAATAAAGTGGAAGGAATAGAAGAGAGAAAGCTTGCAAATCCTTCCGATAGACTTAGTGATATAAATAGGTGGCACATTAATGCCCGAAGAATACTCAAATAACTTTAGAGGGACCCTTCATTATGGTTCCGAAAACAAAGAATAAGAATATGCCCGGGTGGTGGAACCGGTAGACACGTAGCGTTCAGGACGCTATGCCTCAAAAGGTGTGCGGGTTCGAATCCCGCCCCGGGCACAACCTTTTAAAGATCAAAGAATTTAACTCAAAATAAATATTAATAAGAAAATAAATAACAGAATATGCAAGAAGAAAGACTTAGAATAGTCCCTCTTGGCGGACTGGGAGAGGTAGGAAAGAACATGACCCTGATCGAATGGGGCGAAAAGGCCCTTATAATAGATATGGGACTCAGCTTTCCGGAAGAAAAAACCCCCGGAGTGGATTATATAATCCCCAATATAGCTTACTTAAAAAAAAGAAAGAGGAATGTTTTAGGAGTTGTTCTGACTCACGGGCATTATGATCACATAGGAGCAATACCCTACATTATGGATAAGATAGGAAATCCTCCTCTTTACGGATCCCCTCTTACTTTAGGAATTACACAAAAAAGGCAAGAGGAATTTCCCAGTCAACCAAAACTGCAACTAAATGAAATGAAGGATGGATCAAGGGCGGAACTGGGTCCTTTTTCAGTGGAGTTCTTCCATCAAAATCATAATATTCCCGACAATTACGGGCTTTTGATAGAAACTCCTGTAGGGAATATAGTTCATACTTCCGACTTCAAATTTGATTCAACTCCCACAAACGCCCCTCCTACAAACTTTGGAAAACTAAAAGAAATAGGGTCAAAAGGGGTTTTGATGCTAATGTCTGATTCCACGGGAGCAGAAGCAGAAGGGCACTCTCTATCAGAAAAGGTCATTGCGGAAAATCTCGAGAAGATCTTCAAGAAAGCCAAAGGACGCATCATCACCTCCACCTTCGCCTCTCTGATAAACAGAGTGCAAGACGTAATAGACCTCTCGGAAAAATACGGAAGAAAAGTAGTTATAGAAGGATATGGAATGAAGACAAACTTGGAGATCGCGCAGAACCTAAAGATCATAAAGAGCAAGAAAGGAACAATAATACCCTCCGAGAAAGCTTTCGACTATAATGATCATCAAATAACAATTCTTTCTACAGGAGCGCAAGGAGAAGATAATGCCGCTTTAATGAAAATATTAAGCGGTCAGCACAGGTTCTTCAGTCTCAAAAAAGGAGATACCGTTATATTATCCTCTTCTGTTATCCCGGGAAATGAGCGAGCCGTTCAAAGCCTTAAGGATGACATAATGAGGCAAGGAGCCGATATCTTTCATTCCCAAATGATGGACATACATGCAAAAGGACATGCCCAAGAAGATGAATTGAGGGAAATGATCAAAATAATGAAACCGAAATTCTTACTACCCGTGCACGGACAATATTCAATGATGGCAAATCATGCAAAGATCGCATCCGAAGAGGGGATCCCAAAGAAAAATATTGCATTAACGGATAACGGCCACATAATAAGTATTACAAAAGATGAGTTGCATATTGGAAAGAAGCCCGTACCCACCAATCCCGTTATGATAGACGGTTCGGGCATAGGAGATGTAGGAGGAGTGGTGTTACACGATAGGATGGAATTGGCCGAAAGCGGGATCTTTGTAGTTATCGTGGCAATAGATAAAAAGACAAGGAAAATAAAGAATTCCCCCGACATAATCTCACGAGGGTTCATCTACCTAAGAGAGTCGCAACTTCTTCTTACAGAGGTGAGAAAGAAAGTGATAGAAATCATCTCCAAGGCAGGAAAGAAGAAAAAGGATGCCAAAGAGATAAAGCCGGAAATAAAAACTAAAATAGAAAGCTTTCTTTTCAGTAAAACGGGAAGAAGGCCCATAGTATTACCGGTAGTAATAGAGGTATAGCTCCAGGATGTGATTTTTAAGCATTCAATGATAGAATAAATAACCGCTCAAAAACAAAAAGTTATGCGCATATTCAGTGGAATACAACCAACAGGCAATCTTCACATAGGAAACTATTTGGGAGCAATAAAGCAATGGCTGGACCTCCAGCACGAGAATGACTGCATCTTTTGCATTGTGGATCTTCATGCCATAACCACATCCTATGACAAAGAGTTATTTCGAAAGGAGATCCTTGATCAGGCAGCATCTTATCTTGCAGCAGGATTGGATCCCGAAAAAGTGATAATATTTGTGCAATCGCGAGTGAAAGAGCACACCGAGCTTTGCTGGATCCTTAACACCATTACTCCTTTGGGGGAACTTTACCGAATGACACAGTACAAGGAAAAGTCCGAAAAATACAAAAACAGTGAGAGCGCGGGAATTCTCAATTACCCTCTACTGATGGCGGCCGATATCCTGCTTTACGATACAGAAATAGTTCCGGTGGGAGAGGACCAAAGGCAGCATATAGAGCTAACAAGAGAGATAGTTCGTAGATTCAATAGTAAATACGGAGAAGTCTTTGTTTCTCCAAAAGAAAAACTCCCTTCAAAAGGAGCACGCATAATGAGCCTCTCGGATCCGAAGAAAAAAATGTCCAAATCGGACGGGAAAGAGAGTTATATTTCCCTTTTTGATTCTCCAGAAGAAATAAAAAAGAAAACAAAAGCGGCAGTAACCGATACGGGAAAAACTATAAAGTACAACCCTTCTAGAAAGCCCGGTATTTCTAATCTTCTCACCATATACAGCTTGCTTGCGAACAAAAGAATAGAAGAGGTGGAAAAAGAAATGAAAGGTAAAAGTTATAAAGCATTAAAAGAAGAAACAGGAGATCTTATAGTAAAAGAACTACACCCCTTCCGAAAAAAGAGGAGAGAGCTTTTAAGCAGAGAAGTTTATGTGGAAGAAGTTCTTAAAAGAGGAGAGGAAAAAGCTGCAACCCTTGCAGAATCGAAAATGGGGGAGGTGAAGAAAAAAATGGGGTTGTGGTAGGTATCTGTCCTAGGTCATGACCTAGGACAAACTACTTGTCCGCCCCCTTGAGAAGAGAGACCAGCTCTTCTTTTTTTTCTTCAAGAAGCTTTTCCGTTCTTGCCTCAAGACGAAGTCGCACTAAATCTTCGGTATTGGATTCCCTTAAACTAAACCACCAATCATCAAATTCAATATAAACACCATCTATATCAAGCAACCTTCCTTCTGGAAAAGCTTCTTTGGTATCTTTAAGAGCTCTCTTTTTGTTCCTCACACCCACATTGATCTCTTCGCTTTGGTGATATTTTTTTAAAGGCTTTATAAGTTCCGAAAGGGGTTTTTCTTTTCGGGAGAGGAAGTTCAGTAATTTAATAGACATGAATAGTCCATCATCTATACAAAAATTATCTTTGTGCATTATGTGCCCGGAAAGCTCCGCGCCCATTAACCCCCCTTCTTTTATCAACTTTTCCTTGTAAAAAGGGTTGCCTACTCTCATCATCTCAGGCTTTCCGCCGGCTTCTATTATTTTTTCCTCCGTAACTCTGGAGAATCGTAAGTCAAAGTAAACCTTTTTTTCCTTGGAACTTGAAAGCTCTTCTTTTGCCATGAGGGCAATAAGAAGGTCGGGATAAACAACTTCTCCTTTATCACTAACAAAAAAGGATCTGTCCCCGTCTCCGTCAAAGAAGATCCCAAGATCAGCGCCACTCTTTTTTGTAAGGTTTATCAGGTCTTTCATATTTTCCGGCTCAGGGCTTGGCAGATGAGCAGGAAAATCTCCGTCCACTTCTTCATAAAGATCAACGGATTCGACCTCGAGTTTTTCAAACACCGGTTTTCCCGTGACAGAAGCCACTCCGTGGCCATAATCAACTGCAATCCTCATTCCTTTCACTCCTTCGTCAAAAGAAAGAATGTGAGAAATATAATCAGAGAGGACACTCATTTTTTCTTCCCCTCCTTTTCCTTCTCTAAAATCTTCTTTCTTTGCGATCTTCTTTATGGCCTGAATATCATCTCCGTAAATCTGAAGACCCTCTTTTTTTATTAATTTCATTCCGTTGAATTCGGGCGGGTTGTGGGAGGCAGTAACCATTATTCCTCCAGAAAGATCCATTCGGCAAACAGCAAAATTAAGAAGAGGGGTATTCGTCAATCCTATGTCAAATACTTTCACCCCCGAATCCATCATTCCTTTTTTCAGCGCATCAAAAAGCGCCGGTGAAGATCTTCTTCCATCTCTTCCAATAGCAATCTTCAAGTGGTCCTCATTCAAAAAAACAGCATAAGCTTTCCCTATCTTGTAAGCGCTTTCCTCGCTGATCTCTTCAGGATATACTCCCCTTATGTCATATTTTTTAAAGATTTTATTGTTAAGCATAGGGTAATTATATGACGCAAAAGAATAATTTTCAATTATTTTTCAGTCAAGTCCTTGATTATTTCAAGAAGCAGTGTTATAATCCCCACATCAGTAATATAATTGAAGACTGTACTTGGATATGAAAGCATACGAGATAACTTACCTCATCGCTCCTTCTCTCACAGCAGAAGAGGCGGAGAAATATCACGAAAAAATAAAAGGTATCATTAGCAAAGCTAACGGAGTTTTGGGGAAAGAGCAAAGTCCCTCAAAAAGGGTTCTTGCCTACCCCATAAAAAAGAATGCGGAAGGATATTTAGCTTCCGCGGATTTCGAGTCTTCAGAAGATTCCATAAAGGAGATCTCAAAGAAACTAAAGAAGGAAAAAGATCTTTTGAGGTATCTTTTGATCAAAAAAGAAATAAATAAAACAAGTGAAAAGAAAGAACGGTCCGCGCAAAAGAAAGGGAAATCGCTAAAACCGGAAAAGGCAAAATTAAAAGAAATTGATGAAAAAATAGACGAAATACTATAAAATTTCCCAAAATAATCCTTATAATATGAATTTCAACAAAGCCATTGTAGTAGGACGTTTAACACAAGACCCGGAAAAAAGGACCATTCCCGACAGTGGGATGAGCGTTACCAGTTTTTCAATGGCCACAAACAGTTACTTCAAGAATAGCTCGGGAGAGAATCAGGAAAGGACAGAGTTTCATGATATAGTATTATTTGGAAACCTGGCAGATGTTGCTACAAACTACCTCAAAAAGGGGTCTCTTGCTCTCATTGAAGGAAGGTTGCAAACCAGAAGCTGGGAAGGTAAAGACGGAAACAAAAGATACAGGACAGAAATAGTAGGAGAAAGACTGCAGCTCGGACCACGTTATTCTGAAGGGGAGAATTACGGAAACAACAAGAACAACCCTTCAAAAGAAGGTGGTAAATCTCAAGGAAAGGACAAGGAGATACCCGTGATCGATGAGGATGATGAGATAAATGTAGAGGATATACCTTTTTAAGGGAGCTCTCAAAAAATTATTAAATTCCGAATGCTCGAGATTTATAATTCCAATTTTATTTATGCAGTGTTATTTTTGCCAAAACAATATCAAAAAAATAGATTTTAAGAATACCGATCTGCTTTTGCAATTTATATCGGAGATGTACAAGATCAAACCCAGAAAGAAGACAGGTACTTGCTCCAAGCACCAAAGAAAACTGGCAAAAGCAATAAAAAGAGCCCGTTATATGGCTCTTATTCCCTACACTCGCAGTTAAATAAATTTAGGCAATAGAATCAAGTCTTTCTTTTATTTTCTCCTCGATCTCCTTTGTGATATCGGGGTTTTCTTTTAAGAACGTTTTTGTTTGCTCCATTCCTTGCCCAAGTTTCTTGTTGCCGTAATTATACCACGAACCGGTCCTGGTCACTATCTTCTCTTTAAGCCCAAGATTAATAATCTCTCCTTCTCGAGAAATTCCTTCATCATAATAAACATCAAATTCTCCGCTCCTAAAAGGAGCACCTACTTTGTTCTTGACCACTTTCGCTCTGATGCGATTTCCTATGATCTCCTCCTTACTCTTTATTTGAGCTATTTGTGCCAAACTTACTCTTACCGAAGCATAGAACTTCAATGCAAGTCCTCCGGAAGTCGTTTGAGGATTGCCAAACCTTTGCCCGATATTCATACGAGTTTGATTCAAGAAAACAACTACGGTATTGGTTTCGGAAATTATCTTGGAAAGCTTCCTGAGAGCAGAGGACATTAATCTTGCTTGCAACCCAACATGGGGATCTCCAACCTCCCCGGCAATTTCCGCCTTGGGAGCAAGAGCTGCCACAGAATCTACGACAATAACATCCACTTCTCCGGAACGAACCAATGTTTCCACTATTTGTAAAGCCTGCTCTCCCGAGTCAGGTTGTGAAATAAGTAATTCCTCAACATTGACCCCTATTTTTCTTGCATACCTGGGATCCAAAGCATTTTCCACATCAATAAAAGCTCCCACTGCCCCCTCTTTCTGAGCGTTGGCCAATATATGCAAAGAAAGCGTAGTTTTTCCTGTAGAGGCACTCCCGAATATCTCTACCACCCTTCCTCTTGGCACACCCCCAACCCCAAGAGCGGAATCCAAAGATAAAGATCCGGTAGAAATACTATCAACCTTCACATCCTTTATTTCATCAAGCTTCATTAGAGCACCCTCTCCAAATTGCTGTTTGACCTCCTCAATGGTCTCTTCAAGCCTTTTTTTGGAATCCTCCTTTTGATCCTTCTTTTTTGGTGTTGTTTGCTTGTTTGGTCCTTTGTTTTTAGCCATAAGATAAAAAATTATTGAAACGAGAAGCCTTGAGCAAAATCTCTTAACTAATTTTAACTCAGATCACACTTTCTTCCAATCATCCTCGCTATCGTCACCCCCCTCTTCTGTCATTAATTTTCCTTCATTCTGTTTATTTCTTTCTTCTCCGTAAACCTCTCTGGGTTTAGCTCCCTCCGCGGGCCCCACTACACCCCTGCTTTCCAATATATCAAGAAGTCTTGCCGCACGGGCATAACCTACTCTAAGCCTTCTTTGAAGAAGAGATGCGGAAGCCTTTCCGGAAGAGATTACTATTTGCTTGGCATCTTCGTACAGTGCGTCATCATCATCTTCCGGGTCGATAGCTCCTTCTTTGCCCCCTCCCTTCTCAAGCGATTCCTCCAAATTCTCTGCCAACGGATCATCTTCTCTACTTTCTTGGTTCTCTATAAGCCATCTTGTGACATTCTTGACTTCTTCTTCGGTAAGAAAAGGAGCTTGAATACGTCTGGGTTTGGAATTTTCCGTAGAAAGGAACAGCATATCTCCAGCCCCAAGGAGTTTTTCCGCTCCGGCACAATCAAGAATGGTTCTGGAATCAACTTGGGATGCCACACGAAAACTCGCCCTTGCAGTAATATTCGCTTTAATAAGTCCCGTAATAACCTCCACAGATGGCCTTTGAGTAGCAAGAACAAGATGGATCCCCACTGCTCGAGCCATTTGCGCAATACGAACAATCCCCGCTTCCATCTCATTGCTCTTGGTAGCCATTAGATCGGCAAGCTCATCCACTACAAGTACAATATACGGCATTCTTTCCAGTTTATCGTCTTTTTTGCATAATTCCTGGTAACTTGATATATTCCTCGATCCCACTTCCGAAAGCACCTTGAACCTTCTTTCCATTTCTCCTATAAGCCAAGAGAGTGCATTGGAAGTTCTGTCCGCATCATAAATGACCGGTGTAAGTAAGTGCGGGAGGTTGGCATAAAGGGAAAATTCCACTCTCTTGGGGTCTACCAAGATAAGCCGCATATCATCGGGAGAATTCTTGTAGAGCAGGCTAAAAAGAAAAGTGTTCAAAAAGATAGTTTTTCCACTCCCCGTGGAACCGGCAACAAGCATATGTGGCATCTTGGCAAGATCGGAAAAAACAGGGTTGCCGGAAACATCTTTTCCCACAGCAAAAGTAAGAGCGCTGGTCTCAAAGAAATTCTTGTTCTTCACAAGATTTGCAAGAGTAACTTGCGCCCTTTTTCTGTTGGGAACCTCTATTCCGACAAGTGACTTGCCAGGGATAGGGGCTTCCGTTCTCACAGGGTGCATTGCAAGAGAAAGAGCCAGATCATCCGCAAGAGAAGTTATCTTGGAAAGCTTAACTCCTTCGGCGGGCTTAAGAGTGTACTGGGTCACCGCGGGACCAACATTGACCTCTCCCATAGTGACCGATATGTCAAAATCACTAAATGTTTTTTTGATAATGGAAGCGTTCCTTCGGGTATCCCCCGGATCAGCATGGGCACCCCCGTTTTTTAACAAGTTAAGAGGAGGTACAAGCAAAGGTCTATCTTTTCTTCTCTTTGTTTCAATGGTCTCTTCTTTTTCCTCTTCTCCTTTTTTCTCTTTCTCCGAAGGCTTTTCTTCTTTTTCTTCCTTAGATTCCTTTTCGGGAGATAAAAAAGTTTTCTTCACAGTAGAAGGCTCCAAATCCGAATCACTAAAGAGAGTTCCTTTTAACGCCTCTGTAATGGAGAAGTCCTTACTTATGAGATTGATCAGTATAATTACTCCCGCAAAAATAGAAACCACAAAGATTATCTGAGTAACATAAATGTCAAGTAATCCGATAAGCGGAGAGCTTATCATCTCTCCCCACCAACCTCCGTTATTCTCTGTTTCAGCTACCTTATTAAAGCTACTTACACTTCCTGAAACGCCGCTAATAAGCAAAAAAAGCGATATCAATAGAGGAAGAGCAAAATTCTCATATTTCGCTTTCAGGTAAGTAAGAGCAGCAAAGAAGAATAGAACAGGAATGAGTATTGCGACCCTTCCAAAAAGAAAATCAAAAACGGACTCCGTAAGCCATCTTCCAACAGGTCCTGCAAGATCATAAAAGCCAAGAGCGCTAATGAGAGTCAATAAAAGAAGTACCGTGCCAATTATTATTCTTTTTATGTTTTCGGGAATAAGAGGTACACCTTCTTTTTTTTCCTTCCCACTCTTGTTTTGTGCTCCTTCTTTTTTCCTTTTTTTCTTACTCATGAGATGATGAAGTGGAAATGGAGTTTATCTGGACAAGCACAAGGAAATTAGGATCTTCTCGCCCAACAATGTAGGTCAATTCTAACATAAAAAGAACAGGAAGAACACAGGGTGTTATCTATTTTTCCGTATCCTTTCTAAATCCTGTTCCAGAAGGGATGAGTTTTCCGATGATCACATTCTCTTTTAATCCTTTGAGGTTGTCCACTTTTCCTTCAAGAGAAGAGTCAATAAGAACCTTGGAAGTTTGCTGGAAAGAAGACGCGGAAAGGAACGATTCTGTGGTAAGAGCCACTTTTGAGATTCCAAGGAGTACATCCTCGGCCATTGGAGGGTTACCCTTTTTCTTCTCTATTTCCCTCTTCGTTCTTAAAAATTGCTCCCTTTCCACTATTTCTTTTGGCACGAACGAACTATCACCGGGATCAGTGATACTTACACGTGAGAACATTTGCCTTATTATCACCTCCAAGTGCTTATCGTGTATATCTACGCCCTGAGAAACATAAACTTTTTGAAGCTCCTTGAGGATATACTTTTGCACCTCTTTTTTACCTCTAAGCTTGAAATACTTATTGATATCAAGATTTCCCTCGCAAAGAGGAGTGCCTTCTTCCACCTCTTCTCCCTCTTTGACATAAATGGTCTTTTTTGCCTCGATCCTGTAGTCTATGGTCTTCTTTTCTCCCTTGGGACGTATCTTTACAATCCTCTCAGGAGTAATCTCCGCAATCTTTCCTTTTACATCCGAAACTTCCGCTCTTCCTTTGGGCACTCTACGCTCAAATATTTCCTGTACACGAGGAAGACCCATTGTAATATCCGCTCCTCCGGCCACTCCCCCCGTATGGAAGGTCCTCATGGTAAGCTGAGTTCCCGGCTCTCCGATGGCTTGAGCAGCAACGATTCCCACTGCGTCACCTTTCTGAACCTCCTCATTCAACCCCATATCCCATCCATAACACTTGGCACAAACTCCACCGATAGTCTTGCAACCAAGAACAGATCTCACATGAACAGAAGATACTTCGGAATCCTCTATTTCCTTGGCTCTCTTTGTGGTTATAACCTCACCCTTTTTCACGACAATTTCCTTGTTCACTTTTATGTCCTCCAAGGAAATCTTTCCGTTTATTTTGAATACAAGATCCTGATCTATGTCATCAGCCTCTTCTCTCGTTATCACCACTCCTTCCTCATCCTTGCAGTCATCCTCGGTAACAATTACTTCGTGAGCAACATCTATAAGCCTTCTTGTCAGGTATCCCGCCTGAGCAGTACGCAAAGCTGTATCCACAGTACCCTTTCTTGCTCCATGAGTAGAAATAAAATACTCAAGCACATCAAACCCCTCTTTATAAGAACTCTTAATGGGAAGTTCTATAATCTCTCCGGAAGGATTCACTACAAGACCTTTTATTCCGGACATTTGTATGGGTTGCGACCAAGAACCCCTAGACCCCGAATCAGTAATAATAAAAACCTCTCCGTCCTCGGGAAGTGCCTGGGGAACTTTTTCTTCCACTTCGGCTTTTGCTCTTGTCCATATCTCTATAACTTTTTCCTTTTTTTCTTCCTCGGAAAAGAATCCTTGCTCAAAATAGCTATCCACCTCCTCTCTTTCCTTGTCCGCTCTTTCCATTATTTCTTTCTTTTCTTTGGGAGCCGCCAGATCATCCATTCCCAGCGAAATCCCTGATCTGGTTGCATATTCAAATCCCAAATTCTTTATCTTATCAAGCAAGAGATGAGTGTCCTCTTTTTTGTGCTCCTGAATAATATCCCCTACCAATCTTTTTAGATCCTTTTTCTTTATCAGCTTATTCTGAAAAGGAGTATTTTTGGGAAGAACACTGTTAAAAACGACTCTTCCGGGGGTGGTTTCTATGAGTTCTCCGTTTATGCGAACATTTATTTTCGCGTGAAGATCGACATCCTCCCTTTCCAGGGCATGCTCTACTTCAAAAGGAGAAGAGAAATATTTTCCTTCACCCTTAAGACCTTCCTTTTGAATAGTTATCCAATAAGCCCCAAGAACAACATCTTGAGAAGGAGAAACTATCGGAAGCCCTGTAGCAGGCTTTAGAAGGTTCTTGGAAGACATCATCTTCTCTTTGGCCTCCTTTTGCGCCTCCTTGGAAAGCGGCAAATGGGTCGCCATTTGATCTCCATCAAAATCAGCGTTAAAGGCCTCACAAACAAAAGGATGAATTCTTATGGCAAGACCCTCTATCAAGATCGGTTTAAAGGCCTGTATTCCAAGTCTGTGCAAAGTCGGAGCTCTGTTTAAAAGAACCATCTTATCCTTGACCACTTCCTCAAGAATAGCCCACACATCATCGGTTCCTTCTTCGATGAGACGAGATGCGCCACGAACATTAAAAGCAAGTTTCTTGTCCAGTATCTTTGAAATGACAAAGGGTTTGAATATCTCCAAGGCCATTTGTTTAGGTATTCCGCATTCGTTAAGGTTAAGATCGGGGCCGATAACGATCACCGAACGTCCGGAATAATCAACCCTCTTCCCGAGAAGATTCTGCCTAAACCTTCCTTGCTTACCTTTAAGCATATCCGCCAGAGACTTCAAGAGTCTTTTTCCTCCCGTAGAAGCTTGAGTTACCACACCTTTGCGCATCTGATTATCAAGTAAAGCGTCAACGGCCTCCTGAAGCATTCTTTTTTCGTTCCTTACAATAACTTCGGGAGCATTTATTTCCAAAAGATATTTCAATCTATTATTCCTGTTTATAACCCTTCTGTAGAGATCATTTAGATCGGAAGAAGCATATCTCCCCCCATCAAGCTGGATTATGGGCCTCAGGTCCGG
Source organism: Candidatus Nealsoniibacteriota bacterium (assembly GCA_003555075.1). Classification (GTDB taxonomy): domain Bacteria; phylum Patescibacteriota; class Minisyncoccia; order Minisyncoccales; family PWPS01; genus PWHW01. The sequence goes on along the minus strand of PWHW01000008.1, from coordinate 20,208 downwards.
AGGAAGCACGGGAAGAATATCAACAAACATCCACTCCGGCCTTATGCCGGCCCTCTTCATCCTTCTAAAAAGCCGTAATCTTTGCAGTATTTTCTTTCTTTTTCCCGCAGATGCAGTCCTATCCTTCTCCTTTTTAAGCCTTTCTATTTCCTCGTTAAGATCGAGATCCTCGAATACCTTTCTCAAGGTTTCCGCTCCAGTACCGGCTTCGAAGACCTCTCCATACTTCACAGAAAGGCGATGATAATCAATCTCCGAATGAATCTCCATAGGTTTTATGGATTTCAGTTCCTCTCTTGCCTTTTCTCGTTGCTCGGTAAGCTTTTGAAGTTCCTCCTCCAAAGCCTCCCCTTTTAATTCTTTCTTCTTCTCTTTAACTTTCTTTTTGTATTCCTTGTCAACTTCTTTCAAGAGCTCTTTCTTTCTTTCTTCATCCACCGAAGTGATGATATAAGCAGTAAAATACACGACCTCTTCTATTTTTTTCATGGGAATATCCAATATAAGCCCCATACGGGAAGGAATACCCCTTAAGAACCAGATATGAGAAACAGGGCAAGCCAAATTTATATGCCCCATTCTTTCCCTTCTTACAGAAGCTTTGGTAACCTCCACTCCACAACGATCACAAACCACTCCCTTGAACCTGACTTTGCGGTACTTTCCGCAATAACACTTATAATCCTTTTCCGGACCGAATATCTTCTCGCAAAAAAGACCATCCTTTTCCGGCTTTTGGTTACGATAGTTAATGGTCTCTGCTTCCACAACCTCTCCGTAGGACCATTCCAGGACATCTTCCGGAGAAGCCAATTTTATTCTTATTGCGATAATATCTTCTACACGCATAGTTTATAAAAATTACAAGTTGCAAACGGGCGATCACCAACAATTTTGATTTCGCCATAAAGGGTTTTGGATGCTTACAACCCTTGTTCTTTGATTATCGTAATTGATTGTGATTTATAATTCCCATATAAAGTTTGATCTATTTGCTCTTCCTTTTCACTTCCACGCTGATTCCTATCGCTTTTATTTCGGAAACCAAAAGCTCGAACGAGGCAGGAATATTAGGAGTTTGAATAGGTTCATCTTTCAAGATAGCTTCATAAGCTGCCGCTCTACCCGGAACATCATCAGATTTGATAGTAAGCATCTCTTGAAGGATATGTGCCGCCCCATAACCTTCAAGCGCCCAAACTTCCATCTCTCCGAACCTTTGTCCTCCAAACTGAGCTCTCCCTCCCAAGGGTTGCTGAGTAATTAGGGAATAGGGTCCTATGGACCTCATATGGATCTTGTCTTCCACCATGTGCTCCAGTTTCATCATATAAATATAGCCCACAGTTACCTTTCTGGGAAACGGATGACCCGTTCTTCCGTCAAGCACATTCATTTTTCCATCTTCCGGAAGATCTTCTTCTTTCAACTCCTTTCTTATTTCTTCGGACGTAGCTCCCGAAAGTGCCGGTGTCACCGCGATATAGCCTCCTTTTTTCGCCGCAAGACCAAGATGGGTTTCAAGGATCTGACCTAAATTCATTCGAGACACCACGGAAAGAGGGTTAAGTATAATATCTATGGGAGTACCATCCTCCAAGAAAGGCATTTCTTCCTCAGGGAGTACTTGAGAAATAATTCCTTTGTTACCATGTCTCCCGGCAAGCTTATCTCCAGCCCTTATTTTTCTAAGTTGGGCAACCTTTACTTCAATTCTCTTTATTACCCCGGTATCAAGTTTATGCCCTTCATCCCTAGAGAACACCTTTACCGAGATAACTCTTCCTCTCTTCCCATGCTCCATTACAAGTGATGTATCCTTTACCTCTTTGGCCTTTTCCCCGAAAATGGCCTTAAGAAGCCTTTCTTCGGTAGTAAGATCGGTCTTCCCTTTGGGAGATATCTTTCCGACCAATATATCATTGGGCTCTACTTCGGCTCCCACTCGGACAATCCCTTCTTCATCCAAATCCTTCAGCTTCTTCTCAGAGACATTGGGAATATCCGAAGTAGTAACCTCGGGGCCCAGCTTTGTCTCTCTTACGTCACAAGTAAAATTCTCTATATGAACGGAAGTGTAGGAATCATTCTTCACAAGTTTTTCAGAGATGATCACCGCATCTTCGAAGTTTCTTCCCCTCCATGACATGAAGGCCACCAAAAGATTCTTCCCTAGAGCTGTTCTTCCTTCTCTTATAGCCCCTCCATTGGTAAGGAACTGGTCCTTTTTTACCTTTTCCCCTTTCTTTACCGCCGGTTTTTGATGAAAACAAGTATACTGGTTGGTTTCCGAGAATACTTCCAGGTCGTATTTGATCTCTCCGCTTTTTCCCTTTACAGTGATATTCTTTCCGTCAACTTCGGTCACCTCTCCAGCCTCTTTTGCCACAAGAACATGTCCCGAATCGCGAGCAACCCTTTCTTCGCTTCCCGTAGAAACAAGGGGAGCTTCGGGTTCAAGCAAAGGAACGGCTTGCCTTTGCATATTAGACCCCATAAGTGCTCTGTTCGCATCATCGTTCTGCAAAAAGGGTACCATGGAAGCAGCCACTGAAATAAGTTGTTCGGCGGAAACATCTATGAACTCCAAATCCTCTCTTTTAAATATTCCGGGCTTGCCCTTTTTTCTTCCTTCTGCTTTTTCCGAGAGAATTCGCCCTTTATCATCGGTTTGCACTCCTCCGTGAGCAATAACATATTTTTCTTCCTCGTGAGCATTAAGGTATTCAACTTCAGAGGTTACTTTTCCTTTTTTAACCCTAAAATAGGGAGTTTCAAGAAATCCATAGCGATTCGCCCTAGCGTAAAGAGCAAGATGACTCACCAGCCCCACATTTTGCCCCTCGGGAGTTTGTATAGGACAAATTCTTCCGTAGTGAGAAGCTTGCACGTCTCTTGCCTCGAAACCGGCCCTTTCTCTTTTGAGCCCCCCGGGACCCGTTGCAGTGAGTCTCCTTTTGTGCTCCGTTTCTGAAAGAGGGTTGGCGCAATCCATGAATTGCGATATCTGAGAGGAAGAAAAGAATCTTTGCACCGCTGCAGCAAAAGGACGAGTATTGACAAGTTTTCCAGGATTTATTCCGCTAATATCCGTGGTGGATATCTTGTCCTTAATATTCCTTTCTATTCTGGTGAGTCCCAGTCTTAAAGTATTCTCAAGAAGTTCTGTGAAAGGTCTTATTCTTCGATTGCCAAGATGATCTATCTCATCCTCTCTCGCACTGGGATCATTATTCATTCGAATCACCTCTCTTAGTACAGCAACAACATCCTCGGGATAAAGAAGTCTATCATCAATCTCTATTTTTTCTTTTGCTTCCAGTTCTGAAAGTCTTTGCCACATCCTCCATCTTCCAACCTCAGAGAGATCATAACGATCAAAATTAAAGAATGTGTTCTCCACAAGCTCTCTGGCAGTTTCGGGAGTAACCACGTCCCCCGGTCGCATACGTTTATATATTTCCACAAGAGCACTCTCCCTGTTCGTAGAAGTATCCCGCTCCATGGTTTTTTTTATAAAACTTCTTTCACCGTTGTCCACGTCCTTGAAATACTTTATGATTTCCTCGTCCGTAGCTCCCTTCCAGTCAGGATATTGCATGTCAGGAAGACCAATGGCCCTAAGAAGAGTAGTAGCAGGAACTTTTCTTCTTCTGTCTATCTTCACTCCTATAAAACCGGAGGGCTCCGTCTGAAACTCAAGCCAAGTTCCTCTATTGGGAATTATCTTCGCTCCGAAGCTTTTCTCCTCGCGAATCATTTGAGCGGTAAAGAAAGCTCCCGGCGAACGTATCAGTTGGGAGACCGCTACTCTTTCCACACCATTTATAATAAAAGTTCCCCTTTCGGTCATAAGGGGGAAATCGCATAAGAATATCTCTTGCTTTTTTGATCTTTTTGCCTTGAGATTTCGAAGCTCAACTTCTATTTTGAGAGGAGCCTCATAGGAGTCATTGTTCTCTTTTGCCTCTCTTCCGTTTTCATGATTGGGTTTTCCCAATTTATAATCCAAAAAATAAAGTTCCCATTCCTTTCCGGTATAATCCTTGATAGGGGATATTTCGCGAAAAAGGGCTTCCATCCTCTCATTCCAAAAATTATCCCAAGCATCCTTTTGTATGCTCAGGAGATAAGGGGTGGGTAAGGAGACCTTCTTTTTCCCAAAATATTTTACTTTTTGCATATTAACTTTAAAAAGGCTTTAGAATTAATAAAGAGTAGCTTGCTCAAGGCAAAACAAAAATGCCCCTGGCCAAAAATCGGGGGAAATTACCTTGCATCAATTTATAAAAAAGCGAGTTCAAACAAAATCTCAAATTAACTATAAAAAGGGATAAGAGGCGTGATTTTGCGATATTGGCACACCAAGTAGTAGTCATTTTACTTAATATAAAAAATTTGTCAAGAGAATCTCAGTATATTATATCCCTCTTTATGCTTTGGATTATCCCAAGACTCGCAAAAACGAACAAAAGACTGCTTCCTCCGTAACTCACAAGAGGCAAAGGAGTTCCTATGATAGGCAAAAGCCCGATGTTCATGCCAACATTTATAAAAACCTGCGTGATTATCAGTATAGAAAAACCGGTTGCAAAAAGGCGAGGAAAGTTTGTTTTGGAATTAAGGATAACAAGTATTATTCTCCAAAGAAAAACGCCAAAAGAAGCAATTAGCACCGATACTCCCACCAACCCGAACTCCTCGGCAATGGACGCAAATATGAAGTCCGTTTCCGGTTCTGGAAGAAATCCGTATTGGGTTTGAGTGCCCTCTCTGAATCCCTCTCCCCAAATGCCACCACTTCCCACTGCGATCTGTGCTTGCGCCTGTCCCCACCCTATCCCTTGTGGATCAAGCTGAGGATCGATAAAAGCTATCGCTCTTTCTTTTTGATAATCCTCCAGAAAGAACATCCACCCGGAAGTCAGAACAACTACGCCAATCATGATCAAAACCAAGAAGTGTTTAACTTTAATTCCTGAAATAAGCAATATGCCCACCCACATGATTCCCAAGATGAGGGCTGATCCAAGATCGGGCTGTCTAAAGATCAAAAATGCAGGAATGAGAACATATATTCCGGAAAGAATGATATGGGAAACCTTATACATTTCCACATGGCGCGTAGAAAAGAATTTTGCAAGCAGAATAATGATCACTATTTTGAATATCTCCCCCGGGTCTATCAGGAGATCCCCTACCCTATACCATCTTTGCACTCCCCTTATCACAGGACCAAAAACAAGAAGACCGTATAAAGAAAGTACAGAAAGAAAATAAAGACCAAGAATGATATAAGACTTCTCCTTGAAAATCCTCCAATCAATGAGAGAAATAAGGAACATCAGAATCACCCCGGCAAGAACAAAGATTATTTGTCGAACAGCAAGAGAGGAATTTATACTAAAGAGAGATAGTATTCCTATTCCCGATATAAGCACTGCTGAAAAGAGAAGAACAAGATCCAACTCTTTTGCTTTCTTTATAGTGAATCGCATCAGCATATGAATGCAAAAAAGGTGTTAAAAAGGTTACTTTATCATTTCCAAGAACTCCTCTTCCGTAAGCACTCTTACCTCAAGCTCCCTCGCCTTTTCAAGTTTACTTCCGGGGTTCTCTCCGGCTACCAAATAACTGGTATTCTTCGAGACAGAAGATGAAACTCTTCCTCCAAGTTTTGATATCATTTCCTCCGCCTCTTCCCGTTTTAAACTCTTCATTGCTCCCGTAACCACAAATGTCTTACCCGCAAATTTCGTTGCTCTTTCTTCCGCTTCTATTTTCACGCCAGCACTCTTTAAACCTTCTATTAACCTCTTTTTCTCTTCTTTGTTGAAAAATTCATGAATGCTTTGAGCGGTAACAGGACCGATATCGGGAATTGCCATCAACTCTTCCACAGAAGCATTGCTAATATCTTCAAGAGAATTGAAATGATAAGCAAGTGCACGAGCGGCGGCTTCTCCGGTATAAGGAATGGATATGGCTTGTAAAAATTTGGAGAGAGGTATTCTCTTACTGTTTTCAATCGCCTTTATAAGATTATTGGTGGACTTCTCTGCAAATCTTTCCAGAGGAAGAAGATCCCCTTCTTTCAAGTTAAAAATATCAACCGGTGTGGAGATGAGACCTTCCTCGAGGAGCTTATCTACCACTTTCTTCCCAAAACCATCAATATCAAAACCTTTTTTTGACACAAAATGATGGAGACGCTCTCTTCTGGTTCCTTTGCAATCTTCGCTCTTACAATACCACCTTGCTTCCCCTTTCGGCCTTTTAATATCTTCTTTGCAAAGAGGACACTTTGTGGGAAAACTTATTTTTTTCTCCTTTCCAACACGAAGCTCCGGAAGAACTTTTATTACTCGAGGAATAACATCTCCCGCTCTCCCCACCACTACGGTATCATTAATCCTTACATCAAGCCTCTTAACCTCATCCTCGTTATGAAGAGTAGCTCTGGAGATAGTAACCCCTCCCAGTTGCACCGGTTTTAACACTGCTACAGGAGTAATAGCCCCCGTTCTGCCCACTTGAAAAAGAACGTCTTTAACCACAGTAGTGCTGTGCTCAAGAGGAAACTTGTAAGCAATCCCTCCTCGGGGAGCCTTTCCGGCAACTCCTAACCTCTCAAAAATCTCATTATCATTCACAAAAACAGCTATTCCGTCTATTTGATAGGTATAATCATCTCTTTTTCTTTCGACCTCCTCATAAAAAGCGAATACTTCTTCCATTGCCTTGCAATACTTTTCTTTATCCACCGTTTTAAAGCCAAGTGTTCTCAATGCTTCATGCTTTCCTTTGTGGGTCTTTATGTTAAAAGGAGTAACACTATCTCCTTCTTTCATGTCCGCTACCAGGTCATAAGCAAAAAAATCAAGATTTCTTTCAGCTGCCACACTAGGGTCGAGTTGCCGTATGGACCCGGCAGCTATATTCCTCGGATTAGCATACAAAGGAAGGTCTTCTTTTCTCCTTTCTTCATTCAAATTAAAGAACTCTTCCTTGGAAATGAAGACTTCTCCGCGCACCACCAAACTCTTCTTTTTGTCTCCCCATCCCGAGTGGCTGGAAATCTCTTCTTCCTCTTTACTAAAAAACTCGGGAGAACGAAGCCCCAAGGGGATGGAGTCTATTGTTTTAAGATTTTGCGTAACATCTTCTCCGATGATCCCATCCCCCCTTGTGGAGCCACTTACAAGGACTCCTTCTTCATAAATAAGTTCTATTGCCAGGCCGTCCACCTTGAGTTCACAAAAATAATCCACATTTTCCTCAGGAACAATACGAGTTATTCTTCTCTCGAAATCCCTCATATCCTCTTTTGAGAAAGCATCCTGAAAAGAGAGCATGCGCCTATAGTGCCTAATCTTTTTGAACTCCTTCAAGGGCTCCCCTTCCACTCTTTGCGTGGGAGAATCGGGAGCAACAAACTGTGGAAATTCATTCTCCAGGTCGTAAAGCTCCTTTTTGAGAGAGTCAAGGGCAGCGGAAGAAATCTCTTCTTTGTTTAGAACATGATATTGGTACCGGTGATGATTTATAAGCTCCTTAAGCCTCTCTATTCTTTTTTTTGCTTCTTTTTCTTTCTTTTTTTCTCCCATTTTACTATCAAAATTAAAACACTTCAGTTATATGAAATTTTCCTACCTACCAACAAATTGCACTCTGATGGCCCTTCTTGCAATATCACTACCCCCTTCAAAGGCACTATAGGAAACAGCCCCCTTTGAGATCACCTTATAAAGGTTAAAATCCGGGTTCGGTTCATAGTTTTCAACTTCCACATCCACCTCATAAGAGATATTGGAGTCAAGCTCGCCACTAAAAGAACCCGCACCCCTTTCTTCCTTTCTTACCTCATAAAGAGTACGCTCTATTCCGCTATTTGCACCATGAAACGCAATCACAGATTGCCCCATGTCTCTCACCATTGAAATTTGACTGACCAAGATCGCGCTAAGCCCCAGCACCATGGCAAGAATTATCGCCATAATGGCCGCCGTATAATAGATAATCGTACCCTTCTCTTTTTTGTAGTTTTTTTTCATATGGTCACTTTAATCTTCAGGCTCCGGAGGAACGAGAACGTTGAGGCGCCTTTGAGTAACAGTGGTTTGCACTTGAGTAGAAACTTCCTCAAAATCCTTTGATCTCATTTCGATATAAATAGTAACCCTTGATTGATCATTTCCTTGCGGGCGCCAATCGGTTCCTCCACTGCCAAAAGAAAGTTCTTCCACTTCAAAATCGGAAGAAGTCAAGGCAACACGCTCTCCGCCGAACCTTTCTTTGATAAGTCCTTCATCGAGATAGAATTCACGACAATTACTTCGATCATAATTCAGAAAAACAAGCTCGCTCTCCCTATTTTGAGAATAATTTCCTTCTCTTATTCCGCTAATACAATCCGGTCTTTCGTTTTCCGCATCATGACCGTCCCTTGCAGCCATACGGATCGCCCTTGTCATATACTCCATGGCATAACTTATTTCCCGTAACATCTTTTGCTCCTCGGATATTCGGGCTTGCATTCTCACGCTGGATAGAAAAAAATTGGTGATAACCACCATAACCAAAGAAAAAACAAAGATGGAAACAAGCATCTCAACAAGGGTTAATCCTTCGTTGCCCCTATTTTTTTTGAATAGATTGGTCATTTTTCAAAGCTAGCGATAATTATATATTATCTCTTTTGCTGTAATGGAAAACTCCTCACCTTCTACAGTCTTCCCGAAAACAGTTGAAGAAACCTCTATAGAGTTATTACCTTCCCGGGTAACACTTATATCTCTTGTCATTTCTCCGGGAAGGGGATCACCTGTACAGCTTTCCAAGGTATCTCCGTAGGTGAAATCGGAAGGTATTCGACAACAATTGCCGCATAGATTATTGTGATAAAGATCCCTGTTCCCGTAATCGATCCAATTGTGCTCGTGAACCCTCTCTTGCAATGCATTGGTATCCCTTATATAACGCACCATCTCTATTCCTTCTTTTGCTTTATATGCAGCTCTGAACTCATCGTTAACCGCTCCTGCTGAGCGCAAGATGTCGGAAAGAAAACTAAAAATAGTAAGAATACCCACTGTAATAACGGTTATCGCAATAAGAAGTTCTATAAGGGTCAACCCTTTGCTCTTTTTTTCTTTTTCGGTAACAGTTTTCATACTATTTTACTTTTACAAGACCCCTTTTGTTCACAATGACCTCTTTTTCTTCTTCCCTTTCTTTTATCGAAAGCACCACTTTCAACTTGTCACACCTGCTCCCTTGTCCTTCTCCCATGGGAAGTACATGATTGCCTATATAAACAAGAGGGTCGGGAGGAAAGAAGACCACCAAATTCTCCGTCGGACTCGTATGGCAATTCTCAAGAGTAACCTCTTTTATTTCAAGACCCTCTTTTTCCAGGTCAAGAGGGTTAATGGCCGATTTTTTCAATTGAACGTAATCCCTGTCATATTGACCGGGGTGCGTATGAGCCACGGCCATATAATTATCCTCTTCCTCATCAAAATAAATACCGTAACCTCCTCTAAAATCGGAAACAGAGCCTTCCACGGGAGGTTCGGGAGAAGAAATGGAAAGCTCCAGGGCTTTTCTTATGTCCTGTGCCATTTTGTCCGCAGCTCTTTCAAGGGACAATCTTCCTCGAAACTCATTATAGCCGACCGCCACCACAGAGGTCATTATGACAACTATTATAAGCACTACCAAGATCTCTATAAGAGAAGTTCCTTTTTGAGAAAAACATTTCATCTTTAAAAGAAGCTAAAAAGCATATAATACTCTTGCAAGATCGCTTCTCCCCAAAAGAAGGCAACAAAAGAGCCTGCAACAAGAAAGGGTGCGAAGGGTATCTCACTCTTCATTCCCTTTTTTTGGAGAAGGATCATCACTAAGCCTATTATAGCACCTATCAGAAAGGATAAAAACAATCCCGCTATGATCTTCGGGTAACCCAAGAAAAGACCCATTAAAAGAGCGAATTTCACATCTCCAAAACCCATTCCTTTACCCTTGGTAACAAGAAAAAGTGTCAAAAGAAAAGCGGAAGCACCCAAGGAAGAAAAGATATACCCTGCCAACTCTTGCAAAGACTGTGCACCGAGAAGAAAAGCAGTAAGATACCAAAGTCCGGAAACCATCAAGCCCGCTTCTATCGCCTCATCCGGTATAAGAAGATGTTTTAAGTCATAAACCAATATAAGAACAAAAAGGGAAATAATAAAAACGAAATAACCCGCTTGTGCAAAATCCACAAAACTATTCAATTCAGGGAGTCTAAGGACAAAAAAGAGAAGAAAGAGAGTTCCCGTTAAAAACTCTACTGCGGGATATTGCCAAGAAATGCTTTTATCGCAAAATCTGCATTTTCCCTTCAAAAGAAAGAAGCTCAGCAAAGGGATAAGATCCACCCAAAGAAGCTCCTTTTTGCACTTGGGACAATAAGATCTTCCTTGTGAAAAATCTTCACCCTTTTCAAGGCGATAGATTACACAATTTAAAAAGGAGCCTGTAAGCAGGCCCACAAGAAAGACAAAAACAAAAAACAGTAAATTCATCAACAATTCTTAGAAAATTAAAACGATTCATTGACACCTGGTCGTCTCTTTGTTGCACTCTCTTCCTTTGTGCACATCGCTTCTGTCCACGCACATGACAGTGCCGTCGGACAGAAACGCTTGCACACACCATCCTCCCTGAGAGTCATGACACTCGGCCATTGCAAAAGCCAGATCTCCTTCCTTTGTTATATCCTTGAAACTATTTCTGGCCTCTATTTCTTCACAAACTCCTTCATAACCTTTCGTCGCCGAAGCCCTTTCGGCAACGCCCCCAAAACGAGAGAGGGATGCTTGAATCTTAGCATCCCTTGCATCTCCTATTATTGCACTTATCATCATCCAAAAACCGAATGCCAGACCGATAATTATCAGTGCAGCCACTATCAACTCCGCTTTTCCTCTTACGGTGTTTAGGAAAGAATACATCTCCAAGCGAGCTGTGCCCTTTTATTCAACAGGCTCACATTGAGGCACTGCTTCGTCAGTACATTTATAGCTGTTATTTTCATCACCGTGCACCCCTACTCTGTCTACGCAAAGACTGTGCTTAGGGTTTCCATCCCCGTCCAATTCCGAAAGATGAGCCTCTATACACCAATTATTGTAATGATCCCTACAAATGGCATGAGCATAACTCAAGTCACCCTCATCCGCACTTTCATAAGGAAGTTCTTCTAGGTGCTCGTCAGTAACGTGATTTTCGGGAGAACCGTCATGAGGAACATTGTCATATCCCTCTCCGGGATTTGCAACAGTCATTTCCACGAAAGCAAGTTGCCTAAAGATAGCATCATCACAGACATTATCGTAGTGAGGGTCGGCAGCTCTTTCAGCCACACTCCTGAGTTGGGACATATTACTTCTGATATTCGCATCCAAAGCTGCTTCTCTCATTCCCTCCAAACTCACCCAAACAATAGAGGCCAAGATCACGATAATAACAATAACCACCAGAAGCTCCATTAACGTAAAACCTTTTTTCATGAATTTAAACAATTAATTTTTAATGCTCGACTTTTCTTTTTATAAACCTATATTTGAAGCTGATAAATGGGCATTAGGATCGAAATGATCAAAAGCGCCACAAAAAATCCTAAGAATATTATCATTATGGGCTCTAAAAGCTTAACAAGCTCCGTGAGCCTCCTGTCTATTTCCTTTTGGTAGAAATTTACTACATTCTCAAGCGATTTGTCAATTCTCCCTGTTCTTTCTCCAACCACTATCATTTGAGTGAAAAGGGGTGGGAAAAAATCGGGATACTTCAGAAAATTCTCGCTAAGCGGTTTCCCTTTCTTTACCTCTTCCTTGGTATCAAGAATCATTTTCTTGTAAGTCTCGCTTGTTATGATACCCGCCGTCTTATCTATCGCCTGCACTACCGGAAGGTCACTTGCAAGAAGGGTGGAAAGATTTTCCGCCACCGAAACGAGATTGAGTTTTTTGAAAAAGTCTCCCAGCAAAGGAGTTCTGAAAATGATCTTATCAAACATACCTCTTCCCGCTTTTGTTTTGAAAAATTGCCAAAGGGAAGCTACCAATAAGAAGAGAAGACCGAAAAGAAGCCACCAAAAGTTAAGAAGCCACTCGGAGATTCCCAGAACAACCTGTGTAAGAATCGGTAACTCCATTCCCTCGAACATTTCTCCAAGCTGAGGAATGACGAACATGGCAATAAAGAAAAGCACTCCTATGAAAACTATTACCACAAAAGCCGGATAAACCAGCGAACTGGTGACCTTCTTGTTGAAATTGAAATTTCTTTCCAGATGATCTGCCAAATAATCGAGGGACTGCGAAAGTTTCCCCGACGTTTCTCCCGACTTTATTATTCCCAAGCAAAAAGGGCTGAAAGTTTCCGGGAATTCTTCAAGGGCATCCGAGAGCGAATTCCCTTCTTCCACTTTCTTTGCAACTTCGGTGATCTGCTTTTGAAACCTTCCAGTATCCGCCTGTTCCGCCGCCGCTTTAAGGGCTTCCACTATGGGTATTCCCGCAGAGAACATAATAGATAGTTGACGAAAGAAGAGAACTATGTCCTTTTTTCCGACCCTCTCAAAAATAGCTATCTCCTGCAGGGAAAAACCCTTCCCCTCTTCCTCTATATCAATGACATAAAGCCCTTTCTTTTGCAGAGAAGACACAGCACTTTCTTTATCGGGAGCCTCTATAGACCCCTTGCGCATTTCTCCCTCTTTTGACTTTGCTTGATAGTTAAACTTCATAAATTATTGGCCTATCCTCCTCTTGAGATCATCAGGGCTTCTTGAGTACATCATAGCATCTTCCGTGGATATTTCCTCTTTTTTGACAAGATGAATCAAGGAGGTATTAAGATCCATCATTCCTTCGCCGGAAGAAGTTTGGATCACATTATTCAATTCGTGAATACGATTCTCTCTTATAATGTTCCTTACAGCGGAATTGGCAAGCAATATCTCACAAGCCGGAATAAGACCTCCTTTCTTCCCGGGGATAAGTCTCTGAGATACTATTCCAATAAGAGTCGCTGCAAGTTGTGATCTTATTTGATTCTGCTGACCCGCAGGGAAGGCATCTATTATTCTATTAACGCTCTCTCCTGCAGAATTAGTGTGAAGAGTGGAAAAAACAAGATGACCGGTCTCCGCGGCAGTGATAGCAGTAGCTACTGTTTCCGGATCTCTCATTTCCCCCACCATGATAACATCCGGGTCTTGCCGAAAAGCTGACTTTAACGCTCTCGCAAAGGATTCCGTATCTTGATAGACCTCTCTTTGGTCTATGACAGAATTGTCATTGGCAAATATGTATTCTATGGGATCTTCTATAGTTATTATTCTCTTGAAATGATGCTTGTTGATTCTGTTTATCATTGCTGCAAGAGTGGTGGATTTACCATGCGAAGAAGGGCCAGTGGCCAAAAATAATCCTTGAGAAGAATTAGTGACCCTATTTAAAAGAGAAGGAAGGCGAAGCTCTTCGATCGTCTTTATTTTAGTAGGCACTAAACGAAGAGAGCAGGAAACAGCTCCTCTCTGAAAAAAGACATTGACCCTGAAACGAGCTATGTTCTTATGAGTATATGAAAAGTCTATCTCATAATTATCAATGAACTCCCTTTTTTGCCTCTCGTTCATCATCGCAAACGCCATCTCTTTCGATTCTGACGGAGTAATGACAGACCCCCCTCTTACAGCAGAAAGTTTTCCGTCCACTCGCAACACCGGAGGATTGGAAGCGGAAATATGAAGGTCCGAAGCACCTTCTTCTATTGCAACTGACAAAAGTTCCGATATTTTATTGAAAGCTTTATTGTTTTCTTGTTCCATATTTTTAGTGTTCTTCCGTTATTCTGATCACCTCCTCAACAGAAGTGACTCCTTTTAATGCCTTTATGATCCCGTCTTGGCGAAGGGTTATCATACCCTGTCTCTTTGCCTCTTTCCATACATTCTCCTCACTCGTGCTTTCGGTTATTGTTTCCGCCAACTCCTCTGTCATGGAAAGGACTTCATATAATCCTATTCTTCCTTTGTAGCCTTTGAAGTTGCATTTCTTGCATCCGACCGGTCCATAAGATCTGTCATGAGGCAACCCTTCAATCTCTTTTCTTTCCTCTTCCGGCAATTTATCTATTTCCTTCTCTACCACTTCTCGCGCTTTTTCCGGAAGCTCTTTTTCCTCTTTGCATTCCGGGCACAACTTACTGACAAGCCTCTGTGCTATCGCCAATACAAGAGAGGAAGGAAGAAGAAAAGGCTTGATTCCCATATTGACCAATCTCGGTATCACTCCCGTGGCACTATTGGTATGAAGGGTGGACAAAACAATATGTCCCGTCATAGCAGCATGCATTGCCAAAGAAGCTGTTTCCTCATCTCTTATCTCTCCCACCATTATTATGTCGGGATCCTGCCTTAGAGTGTGCCTTAATCCTTGTGCAAAGGTGTAGCCTATCTCCGGCTTTACCTGGGAATGATTGACCCCTTTCACGGAATATTCTATAGGATCCTCGAGAGTAATAATGTTAACCTCCTCTCTGTTAAGAATATTGAGGACAGAATACAGGGTTGTGGTCTTTCCGGAACCGGTAGGACCAGTGGTAAGAACAAGGCCATAAGGTTTTCTGATGGCCTCCTTCGCTATTCTTAGATTTCTTCCTCTGAAGCCAAGATCTTCAAGAGATTTTATCTCTTCCCCTGTTGCTAAGATCCTCATGACCACCTTTTCCCCCAGAGAGGTGGGAAAGGTGGAAACCCTGAAATCAACTTCTTTTCCATAAACCTTTGTAGAAAACCTTCCATCTTGAGGAACTCTTTTCTCATCGATCTTCATATTGGACATGATCTTGATCCTTGTCGCTACCGCGGAATGAACCTTTGCCGGCAAAAACAGGGACGAATAAAGATCCCCGTCTATCCTAAACCTCACTCTGGACTTCTCCTCGAACGGTTCTATGTGTATATCGGATACGCTTCCCTCCACGGCATACTTCAAAATCACCGTCACCATTTTTATTATGGGCGCATCCTCGGAAATGGACTTTCCTTCCAGATCCTCTTTTACGTACTTCTCATCATCCTTCTTTTCTTTTTTTCCTTTTTCTTCCTCTTTTGTCGATTTTTGTTTCCAGCTCTCAATGGCACGTGAAACTTCCTTGCTCAAATTTCGATATTGTTCCAGTACCTTTCGATAATCACTTAAAGTAATAAGATATATCTCATAAGAGAAATCGTTTTTTCTCGAGAAAAAATTGAGCACCTCTCGTGCCTTCAAGTCCTCCGGGTGTACCATTCCCACTTGAAGCACGTCGTTATCATCAATTTTCAAAGGAACCATCTTGTAAAAGTCCGCCGATTCTTCGGGGATAAGTTCCAATGTTTGAGTGGATATCTCGTCCGCCTCTATTTTTTCCTCAAAAGGAAATCCGGACAGCTCACTTTTAAGCTCAAAAAGCGATTTTTCCGGATAGACATTATTTTCCACTATGCTTTCCTCTATCGTTTTTCCGGCTTCCTTTGCATCCTTCTCAATATTCTCAGCATATTCCTTTTCAATGATGCTCTTCTCCACTAGCTTTTGTAATAGATTCTCCATATGTTGTTATGTAGGAGTTATGTAGAAACTTTGATTAGTTGGCGCCCATAGGCTGAGTATCCATTACCTCTTCCAGATCTTCTTCCGGCAAGATCTCTTCTATCTCTTCGGGAGTAAGGCCTTCGATGGCCTTAAAAGGATTTTCTCTTCCGATCTCATCTTCATACTCAGGGATCGGCTCATATTCTTGAAAATTATCAAAATCCATATCCTCTAAAACCCTTTTTATCTCCACGTGCTCTTGCCTTTCATCTCTGAATTCAGGCTCTTCCACAGAAAAATCCAAAGTAGGAGGGTTTACCAAGAACAAAACAATGAAGATCAGTGCAAAAACAAGAATGTAAGACAACATTTCTTGATTTTCTTTCTTTTTTACGTTTATGGGGTTTTTGCTCATATCTCGGGGTCCAAATAGGAATAAATTCTTAGAGTAAGATGGAAATCAAAATGATCCCCTACATCTTCCCCTCCCTCAATATCAATACTTGCAATATCCATTATTCTTGCTGAATCCTCCAAGTGAAATATAAACTCTCTAAAGGCGCTATAACTTCCAAAAAAGGAGAAGTCTATCTCGATCTCTTCAAGTCCTGGAAATTCTTGGGAAGGAGAATCGTCAAAACTTCCAAACTCTCTAAAAAGAATTCTGTTGTCTCTCGCCATATTCTCAGTATGATAAATAAAAGAAGGTATTTCCCTTTTTTCCGGAATAGCGTTATCAATTACCTGAAGTTCATAAGAGTATTCTCTCAGTTCCTCCCTTGCTCTTTCCAGGTTCTCAACATATTCTTTTTCCGCCTCAAGCTCTCTCTCTTTTATGCCCAAGGTTCTCCTTTCCCTCACAAACTCCTCAAACACCGGTAAAAAAGCAAAGGCCACTACAAGCAAGAAAGCAAGAGTTATAATGATGGCTCTTTTTTTTCCTTTTTTCATAATTGAGATCTTATAAAAAGCTAATTTTCTTCTATCTCTTCTATCTCCTCTTCTTCCTCTTCCGTCAACCTTTCCTCTATATCCTTCACCTCAAATATTCTTTCCGTAAAGTATATTCTTATGTCAAAACCCACCTCCTCTTCTCCTTCCTCTCTGGAGAATTCCGACATATCATATCTTTCTATAAAGTCTTGCTTGCGAAAGATCTTCTCTTGTTGATCAAAAGAAACTATATCACGTGCTACACCAGTAGTATCTATTCTATTCTCCTCGAAGTTCACCTGAAAATCATGAAAAGAGATCTCCGGATGAAGAACATCTTCTAGACGAGTAAAGACCGCGAAAGCCTTCCTTCTTTCGTATCCTTCCTCAAAGCCAATTCTGCGAGCCTCCCAGAATGATTCAAAGTCCATTGTTTTCATATAAAATCCTTCTATCTCTCTTTCAAGCTCTCTTACCTCCTTATCCGCAGTCTGTTGTTCTATCAACTCCTCTTTATTCTCAATCTCTCGCGCCATTCTTCCCGTTAAATAAAAAAGGAGAAGAGAGGAAACAATTATTATTACAAAAAGAATGGCCACCACATAGAACACCACATTCCATATGGACGGAGCTTCTTCTTTTTTGGGTATGATATCTATCGCCATGTATTCTTCTAATCTTCTAAATTCTTAAGAGCCAATCCAACCGCCACCGAGTAGCGAGGCCCTATTTTTCCTTTTATTGTTCCCTCCAGTTCACCAGGGTAGGAAATGCCACGAAAAGGATCGGCTATTTCCGTTTCCTTTTCCGTTCCTTCTTCAAAATATTCCTTTAACCCGGGAGTAAAAGCAGCTCCACCGGAGAGGATGATCTTTTCCGCTCCCTTCTCCTCCTCATGAAAGAAATCTTCCGCTACCCTTTTTCCTTCAGAAAGCAAGGAGCTCATCTTGCTCTCCATCACTTCCGATATCCTGGAGCCCTTCACAAGACCCTGCTCAGCCTTTATCTTTTCAGCTTCATTATAGCCCACTCCCAGTTTGCTAGCAAGATAGGTGATAACTTCATTGTCAGAAAAATCAACAGTATAAGTGGATTTGACCATTCCCGCATCCACAATACTGATACTCGTACTTTGAACACCTATATCAATCAACTGCACCACTTTGTTTAAATCGCTGTCCTTTACGAGAGATCTTGCCAAACTAAAAGCACTCGCTTCCATGGAGAAGGATTCCAGATTGATAGACTTTGCAAGTTCCTGAAATTCGGAAATAACCTGCTTTGGCACGGCAACAAGAAGAATTCTCATTTTTTCCTCTTGATCTTCTCCGGAACGGCCCTTGCTGATCACCGACCAATCCAAAAAAACTTCATCAAGAGGGAGCGGAATGTGTTGACGAGCCTCAAACTGAACCACCGAAGAGATCTCCTTCTCCAGCATGGAGGGAAGCTTCATTACGGTAAAAAAACTCATGAATTCCGGAATGGAAAAGACCGCCTTCTTTTCCTTTATTCCGGCTTCCTTCATGATATCCTTAATAGAATTGGAAACCTCATTGAAAGAAAGGATGAAATTCTTCTTTCTGAGATTCTTGTAGATATCTTCTCCCGTTAGACTGTTCACTCTTTCCCCGTAATTTTCCAGCACCGGTTCCTTGTTTTTTCCGGAATAAGAAAGTTGCACCACCTTGATGGAAAAAGTCCCCACATCTATCCCCAAAAGACCTTTGGGTTTTTTGAATATGTCAAAAATCATGCCGGATATTGCTTTGCATTTGAATTACTTCACCCATCATAAATATTTTTGAAAAGAAATGCAATAGTATGCACCTCCCAAATTGACAAAGGGAATGGATTTATTATCCTTTAACAAGGGAATACTGTTATTTTCCTCCAAAACTTGAAAATAAATTAAAAGGTTGTCAATTAGTCTACTTTAAACAATTCATGAAACAACTAAACAAAAGGATGCTTTTATTTGCGGGAATAATATTGGTGATAATAGCTGTTTCCGCTTCTTTTTACTTTTATTATTACGAAAGACCCCCCGAAGACCCGCTGGACAATGTGCTGGCAATAGTGGAAGGAAATGAAATAACACAAAGGGATCTAAACAAACAAATATTCGGGATGAATTTTGAGGGTAGCATAGAGGAACCGGAAGAAATTGACGAAGAAATGGAAAGAGTGCTTCTTGATCAATTGATAGAGTGGGAAATAATAAACATTAAAGCTGATGAGTGGGAAATAGAGATAGACGAAGAGGACTTTGAGAATGAAGGAAAAAAAAGGCTCGGAGAAGAAAGGTTTGAAAAGCTCGACAGTCTTCCTGAAGAACAAAGATCAATAACCAGAGAGGTGATAGAGAACGAAGCTCTTGTAGAAAAAGTAAAGGAAGAGGGAGGGGAATGGAGAGAGGGAGGCCTCGTTCTTGTCAGATTTGATAAATACCTGATTGATGGCATCCCCCCCGGTGTCCAAGAATGGCCTTCCGGAGAAGAGGCAGAGCAGAGGGCGAAGGAGCAAAGAGAATATGCCGATAAGCTGGTAGAAGAAATATACGAAAAGCTCCAAGAGGGATCCATTACCTTTAAAGAGGCGATGGAAAAAACCAAAAAAGACCCCGTTGTGGGAGAAGAGGGTTTTTATCCCCTGCTCGTTCCTTTAAGTCAAAATTTTACCAAAGAAGAATGGATGGAAGGAAAGGGATTACTGCAAGAAAAAGACCTTAAGGAAAATCTCAGAGAAACAGAAGAAGGGTTGAATGAACCCTTTGTGGTATCCACCGAAGACTATTTTGGCAAGAAAAAGGAAAGTTATTGGGTTATTGCCGATATCTCAGAGGTGAATGAAGGGATTTCGGGATCCTACAGCGACTGGATGGAAGAACTTAAAAAAGAGATGGTGGATTTTATTGATGAAAATTACGAGGAATTGTACGATATTGGCAACACCTTCTTCCAGACGGCCTTTGCAGCACCGGGAGGGAAATATTGCGGCGTGGACACAAGCAAGATCGGTATTCAAACCGGTCTGGTCGGAAACACTGCCGGTCTCATAATAAAAACGCAATACTATAATGAAAGTGGAAACGGACCCTTCCCTTTAGATGGGGTAAGCGTAACCATAGAGACCATGGGTTCTCATGAAGGATCACAAAGGGGACTCCAAGATATAGATGTGACCGCTTTTGACGACTCTTCCTTTGGAAGCGTATATCAAAGTGCTTACGCGCAAAGAACTTTTCAAACAGGACAACCATGGTATTACGCTTATAATTCGGATGGAAGCGATTGGGGAGACCGCACTTGTAGCACCCCCGGTGAACTGATCTTGGGATACGGAACACAAAAGTCCTATGGAATACAGTGGGGGCTTCGTTGCTCTTTCTCGCCTTTCAGGGTAGAAGTTCACGATCCTTCCGGGAGAACAGGAGAGTGGGATGAAGCATTCAAAACCGTTGCTCTTACAGGAAACGGGTATAACACGGAGGAGGTATTCACTTGGCGAGACGAAGAAGACGAAAACGATGAGAACGATAACGATGAGAACGGCGACCCTGATCCGGAAGCTCCCGATGTAGAACTGATACCAAATCCAGATAAGATAGAATCAGGAGAATCGTCCGAGCTCATTTGGT
>PWHW01000003.1 GCA_003555075.1 Candidatus Nealsoniibacteriota bacterium | reverse complement strand
CTCCCGGACAAGTTGCTGCACTATTTCGCATGAACAGATGTAAAGTCTCTATATAACATTGTATTGTATCAAAAGATGTAAGCCTTTTACAATGCTTTAAAAGAAATTGATGGTGGAAAATTGTAGACATACAATACATGTGAGACCTTGTCTTGAAAAAATAAAAGGTGGTCCGTGCTTGTGATATGATCCCTTTTATTTAGGAATTGTACTTTTCATTTCCATTTATTGTAATTTCACATTACCACGAACACCTTGAGAAAAGCTTTTTATAAGTCGCTAAGGCTAATTCTATCTCTTCACTTATAGAGCTTCACTACCGTACTACCGCTACTACTGCTGTTTTTTTATCATTATACTGACTGTAAAGTGTGATTTTTTCGAGGCCAATTCAGTGAAATTTAAGTCAAAATAAAAAGCGGAAATCTTTACACGGCTATTCTAAGCCGTCAGGATTTCCGCTACTAGGGCAGTCTTGGTGGAGTTGAACAACTTGGAACATCTTTTCGCATTGATTCTTCTAAGTCATAATTTTTATTGTGATAGTGTTCAGATCCCTTTAGTTTGCAAGGTGTTCAACTCTAAGTAATGCTATCAAAAGGGCGAGCTCATTGCTCGCCCTTTTAAATCTAATCCTTCTCATATCCCCATGTCACATCCAGGTCATCCGGATTCCACTCCTCATGCCAGCCCTCGGGTTTTTCGGTGGCTTCAACATTGAGCTTTGTATCCTCCTTCAAACCTTCGAAAGCATGTTCCCCTATGGTCTCCACACTATCTGGAATATAGATGCTATCAAGATGGTCGTCGTCCTTGAAAGCATAAGCCTGGATGGCTGCTACGGGTAATTCGTCGATGGTGTCTGGGAGGATTAATTCTTTTTTGTCGTTGTCTCTGCTTAAACCACGAATGACAATTTCATCCTGCACGACGGCATAAGCCACGTCATCCGTTTCAGCCCATTTGTCAACGCCCCACTGCACTGGCCTTTCATCAGAGTTCCAATTATCATCCCAATCGTCAGGTTTCTCTTCATGCTCTGTGTAAATGGTTAATCTATCAACATCACGGAATGCATCTCGGCCAATAGTCATGACATTAGCAGGAATCTGAACATCAGTGAGATTGGTATCTCGGAACGCAAACTGCTGTATGGTTTCCAGCTGGCTGCCTTCACTAAAATTTACTGTCTCGAGATCGGTGTCATGGAATGCTGACGCTCTTATGCTCGTGACACTGGAGGGAATCTCAACTTCAGAAAGAGAGGTGTTCTGAAATGCCGCAAAACTAATGGATTGCAGCTTCGTGTCATACTCAAACGTCAATGTATCTAATGATTTGTTATCACGGAAAGCACCCACTCCTATGTTATAGACGTCAGCAGGTATTTGAATCGAGTGTAAAGCGGAGTTTTCAAATGCATAATTGCCAATATTGGTTAATTGACTGTCGGATTCGAAGATAACAGTTTCTAAATCTTTAGTATCACTGAACGCCTCAGCTCCAATGCTTGTGACGTTGGCAGGAATTTTAATCTCATGAAGTAATGTTTCTTTAAACGCCCCTTGTTCAATCCCCGTGACGCTTACAGGAATTTCAATATCAGTTAGGGAAGTATTGTGAAATGCTTCGCTTTCTATGGTCTCCAGCTCGATGCCTTCTTCAAACGTCACATGCTCAAGGGTTTCAACATCTCTAAAAGCTCTGCTTTCTATGGTCTTGATGCTAGCGGGTATCTCTATTTCAGTCACAGAGGTATTTGAAAATCCACTCATGCCTCTCAAATTACTATCTTTTTCAAAGGTCACCTTTTCAAGGGACTCATTACCACTAAATGCTCCCGTTTCTATGGTTTTTACACTAGCAGGGACCTCGATTTCAGTGAGGGAGGAAAAAAGAAATGCACTTTGCTCTATGGTCTTCAGCTGACTCTCTGACTCAAAAGTCAGAGTCTCAAGTTCCGAGTGCCTAAAGGCACCTTGCCCTATGTTTGTTACACTGGCGGGTATCTCAATGCTGGATATGGAAGACCTATTAAATGCACCAAAACTGAATGAAATTCCGATGCCCTCTATAGTCTCTAAATTACTGCCTGACTCGAACGTTACTGTTTCAAGATAATCGGTGGAACTAAATGCACCGCTGCTTATCGTTCTGACATTGGCTGGTATTTCAATTTCCATGATGGAAGAATTCCGGAAGGCGTCTTCTTCTATACGTACGACCGGTCTTTCATTGATGAAATTAGGTAGTTCAAGATGGTTTTCACCTCCGTCATAACCAGTAATAAACACTTCCTCATCATAAATTTCATACAGAAGGTCCTCATGTCGCCATTCTGCAGTCAGCGTAATATCAGCTTCATATTTGTATGTAAATGGGGTATCTTTCAACGTGCCGTCCTTCGACCAACCCTCAAAAACGTAGTCGTCCTTGGTGGGTATCAGCAATTCATTGACTTCAGAGCCTAATTCAACAGTCTTTTCCCACACAGAGTCACCATCCGCAGTTTCAAAACTAATGGTATAGTCCGCTTGTTCACCATATTCAGCTTGTACGATGAGGTCCTTGGTTACGTTTTCGTAAACTTTGTCCCAACCGGTGAAGACATATCCTTCCCGTTCTGGATTATCTGGAGCGGTAGCGGCGTCACCATAATCAACCTTCTGTTTATCAAGCTTGGTGCCGTCATAATCCTTAAAGACAACGGTGTAGGTTGGAACTTCCTCAGCCCATTCAAAGTCGATAATGGCATCTGACCATTCCCAGAAACCGCGGATGTCGACATTCTCGAGGTCTTCATGGTGGAAGTTGTATTCGATGTTCGAATAAAGCGGCAGTACGGGAAGTGTGCGGTTGAGTCTCATCATGAGCGCCTCCCAGT
>PWHW01000011.1 GCA_003555075.1 Candidatus Nealsoniibacteriota bacterium | reverse complement strand
TATCGGAAAAGAACTTGGAACGGAAGGTTATCTTCTTTCCTTGGTTCGTATTCGCGTGGGACAATATACCCTGGAAGACTGCAAGGACATAACGTATTTTCGTGGATTGAAGTAAACAAAATTAACTGTTATATTATTCCAAGTAAAATTAAATGAATGAATATATGGAAAATATATTAGAAGAGTCCCTTTGGCAAATAGAATATTTTGGGAATGTGTTGTGGGAATATCTTGTTTTCCTGATCATTTTTTTAGTTCT
Source organism: Candidatus Nealsoniibacteriota bacterium (assembly GCA_003555075.1). GTDB lineage: Bacteria > Patescibacteriota > Minisyncoccia > Minisyncoccales > PWPS01 > PWHW01. The sequence continues at coordinate 43,774 of PWHW01000011.1, read as the reverse complement.
TTCCTTTGTTTTTTATTTCTTTAAATATCTTGTTGTTAGAAAGATTTCGGGAAAATTGATGGAAAGAGAGATATCAAGGCTTTTCCTTGATGTTATAAAGAAGATCCGTTCTCCCTTTTATATATTTATAGCTTTCTATATAGCCCTGTCGGCGATCGAGATCCCGGAGATGCTTTCAAAGATATTCTGGTTCATACTTGTTTTTTGGGTAATCTATAGACTAGTAATCGTAGGACATCAGTTCATTGATTTCGGTTTGCGTTTCTACTTGAAGAAAAGAGAGGATGATGAGGGCGAGGCAATGATCAGAAACTTGGGGAATATTGCCAAAGCGATACTATGGGTCTTTGCCGCAATTATCATTCTTTCCATTTTAGGAGTCAATGTTACTGCACTTCTTGCAGGAATGGGAATAGGTGGAGTTGCAATAGCATTTGCACTTCAAAGCATCCTTTCCGACCTTTTCAGCTCTTTTTCCATTTTTCTGGATAAACCTTTTACAGAAGGAGATTTCATAATAGTAGGTGATAAATCGGGAACAGTGGAGAAAATAGGCATAAAGAGCACCCGGGTTCGTGCTCTGCAAGGAGAAGAAATAGTTTTTTCAAATAAAGAACTTACCAGCGCTCAAGTTCATAACTATGGAGAGATGGATTACTGGAGAGCGGATGTTCGCTTGGGGGTGGTTTATGAGACTCCTACGAAAAAAATGAGAAGAATACCGGATATTGCAAAAGAAATAATAGAGAAAGAAGACAGCGTGGAAGTACAGTTTGACAGGGTAAACTTCATTTCTTTTGGTGATTTTTCTCTTAATTATGCTCTGGTTTACTATGTTAAGACGCCAAGCTACAGGGAGTTTCTTGAGGTGAACGAAAAAATACTCTTGAACATAAAACAGGCGTTCGAGGACGAGGATATTGAGTTTGCTTATCCCACCAGCACCGTTCATCTCTATCGGCAGAGCAAGGAATAAATTCTAATCAAAAATGTTCGATCCAGCCGCATTCTTTGAGGGTATCCAACTCACCCCCGAGATGGAGCTTGCGATGCTTTTGGCAATTGCTTCTATCTTGGGGATCGTTTTTAAGGTGTTAAAGCAACCCCTGGTCCTTGCATACTTGGTTGCCGGAATAGTAGTGGGATATGTTGGTTTTTTGAATCTTGACAACGGAGAAATATTTGAAGTTTTTTCCACTCTGGGAGTGATGTTCCTACTCTTTTTGGTCGGGATGGAAATGGATTTCAATTCCATAAGAAGAACAGGTAAGCTTTCTCTTGTGATAGGGTTGGGGCAAGTCTTATTCACTGCTACGGGAGGTTTCCTGATAGCTCATTTGCTTTTCGGATTTGATCCTCTTCACTCGATCTATGTAGCCGTAGCTCTTACTTTTTCAAGTACGGTAATAATCATAAAGTTGTTATCAGACAAGGGAAGTGTTACCAGTCTGCACGGAAGGGCTGCAATAGGTCTTTTACTTGTTCAGGATCTGGTTGTTATTCTTATTTTGATAGCATTGAATGCCATCGAAATGGGAGGAGAAGTAGACTCCATTTCTCTCATGAGAACAATAGGGCTCGGAGTCATTCTTTTCGGGATAATGCTTTTCTTGGGAAGAGAGGTTTTTCCGTATATATTCAAAAGAATTGCACGATCCCAGGAGCTTCTTTTTTTGGTCAGTATAACCTGGCTTCTTGTGTTTGCGATGATAGTAGAACAATTCGGATTCTCGGTAGAAATAGCAGGCTTCTTGGGAGGTATAGCGCTTGCCAACTCCTCTGAAAAGTATCATATATCAAACAAGATAAGACCTCTTCGCGATTTCTTTATATTGGTATTTTTCGTATATTTGGGCTCTTTAATGGTAATATCGGGGCTTGAAGGGTTGCTTTGGCCCGCATTAGTATTTTCTTTGTTCGTTCTCATTGGAAATCCAATGATCGTTATGATCCTCATGGGTCTTATGCGCTACAAAAAAAGAACGAGTTTTCTTACGGGAGTTACTGTTGCTCAAATATCCGAGTTCAGTCTAATCTTTGCGACTCTGGGACTCACCCTCGGTCATATTACTGATCAAATATTTGCCATTATTGTTGCCGTTGGTGTGACAACCATAACTCTTTCCACGTACCTTATACTTTATGCGGAAAAGATTTTTCCTCATATATCCGGATTGCTTTCCATATTCGAAAGAAAAAGTTCTTTTGAGAAAGAGGAGAATTATGAGATATCAAAACCGATAATCATGATCGGGGCAAACAGAATAGGAAGAGGAATAATGGGTTATATAGAAAAGGACGACCTTACTGTCATAGACTTTGATCCATTGGTAATAGATGACCTAAAAAGAAAGGGGATTCATTGTATTTTTGCCGACATAAAGGATCCTCACTTACTTGAAGAGTTAAACCTCAAGAATACAAAACTTTTTATTTCCACCAGCCCGCAAGAAGATGATAATATTACGCTCATAAGAAGTGTAAAAACAATAAAAAAGAACATAAAGGTGGTTGTCAGAGCGGAAAGAGAGGAGGAAGCACTTATACTTTATGAGAATGGAGCGGATTATGTACTTTTACCCCACCTCTTGTCAGGCAAATATCTGGGTAAGATCATTGATTCCGAGTTGGAACTTGAAAGAATGAAAGAGCTTAAAGAAAAAGAGTTTCAATTATTAAAACAAAGAACATGAAGGGACTTGAGCATACACTAAAAAACATAAAAGATTACTTTCTTCTTTCTTTTGTAATTTTTTTTCTTTCTCTTGCATGTGGCATTTTATTCGTGGAGATATATCCCGATCTAGCGAAAGAGGCATTCGAAGAACTGACTGATGCTTTTGCTCCCATATTAGAACTTCAACCGTTAACAATGGGTTTATTCATTTTCTTGAATAATTCTCTGAAGATATTTCTCTTTATCCTTCTCGGTGTTCTTGTTGCGATACCCACCCTTTTCTTTCTTGTCGTAAACGGATGGGTGTTAGGGTATGTGATTGGTCTTCATTATCCAGAACTCGGGGCCGAAGGAATATTTCATCTGTTCTTTTATCATGGAATATTTGAGATCACTGCGCTGCTCTTGGGATCATCGCTTGGTATCTATCTGGGAGTTCTTTCACTGAAAGAAATAAAAAACAAAGCCTCAAAGAAAGAGCTTGGAGCGCTTCTTTCATCTTCTGTCATAAAAAAAGCGCTTTTTAGTTCTTTGAGGGTCTTTATCTATATTATAATTCCTCTTTTATTTGTAGCTGCTATCATAGAAACATTCCTGATATTCTATTTATGATCATATCCCAAAAAAAGGACGGACCGATGTCAAGCGAGAGAAACATTACTCGCTTTCTTAACAGAAAAGGTATTAACAGAGATGAACTTGTTACCGGAAAACAGGTTCACGGAAAGGAAATAGCAGTAATAAGAAAAAGAGAAGAAGTAAGCTCTCTGAATGAATGTGATGGTATCATGTCCTTATCAAAAGACTTGGTTCCGGGAGTATTCGTGTCTGATTGTTTGCCTATTTCTTTTCACTTAGATGGTATTTGCGGAATACTGCATGTCGGATGGAAAGGCCTTGCAAAGGGAATAATAGAGGAGTCATTCAGAAAGATAGAGCGCTTAGGTAGAGATCCAAAAGAGGCCTATTTTGAAATAGGCCCCGGCATAGGTGCTTGCCATTTTGAGGTAAGAGAGGACCTGCTTTCATATTTCAAGAATTACAATAAAAGAGGAGAAGAGGAAGATTTTGTGCAAAAAAGAGGGGTTAAAACCTTTTTCGATCTCAAGGGGTTGGCCAGAAAAAAAATGGAAGATAGGGGAGTGAGAAATATCAAGGTATCTTCCATATGCACTTTTTGCAACAAAGATTACTTCTCCCTTAGAAGGGAAGGGGAAATAATCAACATGCTTGCTTTAATAAGATTGTGAATATATAATTACTTGATTATTAATCAATAAAGCTTAATCAATCATGCAAATAACAAAGGCCGTCATTGCTGTTGCTGGTTACGGAACAAGATTTTTGCCAGCAACCAAGAATCAACCAAAAGAAATGTTGCCCATTATCGATAAACCAATAGTTCATTACTTGGTAGAGGAGGCTGTCAGGTCGGGAATAGAAGAGATAATATTCGTTACTCGATGCGGACAATCAACGCTTGAGGATTATTTTGACTCGCACCCTGAGCTTGAAAACAATTTGGAGAAGAACGGGAAAAAGGAAAGGCTCAAAAAAATAAAAGAGATACCAAAAATGGCCAATTTCATTTATGTAAGGCAGCACAGTGATCATCCTTATGGAAATGCAACTCCTTTAAAATGTGTTGCTCCCTTAATAAGGGAGGGTGAGGCTTTTGTTTATATGTTCGGAGACGATCTTACAACCTCCAAAACTCCCGTAACAAAACAATTGGTTGATGCTTACAGAAAATATGAGCCTGCGGCGGTTCTCGGAGTGCAAAAAGTCCCTTGGGAAGAAGTCGAAAAATACGGCACAGTGAAATACAAAAAGAAATCCAAGGACTATAAGATAGAAGCTTGCTTGGAGAAGTTGCCTTCAAATAAAGCGCCTTCCAATAATGCTGTTTTTGGAAGATTCGTTCTAACTCGAAAAGTAGTAGAGGAGGCCGAAAAAACCCCTCTTGGAAAAGATAATGAATTATGGGTGGCCGATATCGTCAATAGACTGGCAAGAAGAGGAGAGGAAATAGTTGCTCAGCCCATAGAGGGAGAGTGGGATACTACCGGTGATCCCTTGAATTACTTAAAGGCTTCCGTCAAATATGCCCTTTCTCGAGAAGATATAGGAGAGAAGTTTGAGAGTTACTTAAGAGAACTTCTAAAGCAAGATCCGAAATCAAATTAGGAAAAACTCTTTCCGATAAAATCCATATTACCTTGAAGAAAATCCTTTGAAGTGGAGGGTTTTTTTCCTTCTATTTGCAACTTTTTAATAATAAGAAAATCCTTTCCCGTTTGTACCGCTAAAGTATCGTTCGTGCCGAGATATATTTTCCCCGGTTCTCCAAAGGGGCCGTCCGATGTTTGCTCTTGCGTTTCAACGTCAAGTATTTTGATCGTCTTACCGTTTAACGTGGTATGGGTTCCCGGCCAAGGATTTAAAGCTCTGACCTTTTTCTCTATGATCCCTGCAGATTCTTTCCAGTTTATTCTTCCATCTTTTTTCTCAAGCATCCGAGTGTAGGTAGCAAATTTTTCGTTTTGAGGTAGCCTCTTAAAATCTTTTCCATTCTTCTCAAAGTAGGACAAGAGCTTTAAAAGAAGCTCTCCGCCCTTTTTTGCAAGAACTTTTTCAGCTTCCGGATAAGTTATTTTTTCGGGGAGACATACTTCTTCTTGCTTCAATATGGGACCTTCGTCGATACCTTCGGTGACCTCTATTATTGTGACCCCGTTCATTTTCTCACCTTCCATTATCGCTGATTGGATAGGGGTGGGTCCTCTATATTTGGGGAGGAGAGAGGGATGGACGTTTATGAATTGCGACATCTCTAGTGTTTTCGTCGTTATTATTAGGCCAAAGCCGGCCATTACCACTAAATCAGGTTTATCACTCTCGATCACTTTATGAAATTCATCTTTATTCCCCGCTTCTTTCACGGGAATTTTGTTTTTTTCCGCTATCTCTTTTATAGGAAGCGGCTTTCTTCTTTTCCCCCTCCCGATCCTTTTATTCGGAGAAGTTATCAAAAATGAGATATGAGCTCTTTCCTTTAAAAGTTTCTCAAAAATGATCGTACCAAATGAAGAATTGCTAGCAAATGCTAATTTCATGAAAAAATAATTTAAATAATATTAATCCTCTTCCTCTTTCCATTCTATTTCCTCTTTTTTTCCTGCAAACTCAAGCCACTCTCCGTCCTTGCTTATTACGAACCACTTCCTTTTTGTCTTGGACCATACCATGGGATTATCTCGGAAATAGGGTTTTATTTTCTTTTCCTTGGGCTTCAATTTATCAATTTCAGGCCATTTCTTAAACACTGTTTCTATGGCGTAATCAAGCCCTCTTGATCTTGCCCATGAAGAGACTTTATCTATTGCCTTTTTTGCTTCCTCTACGGAACCTGCAAGACAGAGTAGGTCTTTGGCAGGCTTTGTGTATCTTGAATAGATTATTCTTCTTTTTTGAGCATTTTTCTTTATATCCTCAATTGAGAGACCCTTGGTCTTGAAATAGTGGTTCACTATCTTTTGAATATCGCTTTCAACCTCCCCCTTGTTTCTCCTTGAAACGGGAAGATCTTTATTACCGGAATACTCCAGGAATTCACAAATAACATTAAGATGTCTTTTTATTGCTTTTTCGGAAAGTCCTTTCTTGTTAAGATCCTTTTCCAGCTTCTCAAGATCCTTTTCCTTTACTTCTCGTGCTTTTGCATCGGCTCTCCCTTCTCTCAAGAGCCAATCCTCAAAAAGAGACAAGCTTGATCTCTTTTTCTTTACTGTTGATTCTGAAAATCCCTCTTGCTTTATTTTTCTTAAGAAGGATTCAATGTTTTCCAGCAAGACCTCTTTCATTTTTTTACGATAAAATATTTTTTATCCTTTCCGCCTCTTCTTCTACTAACGGCCCGTTATATTCCCCGGCATGATCCGGAGCATTTTTGTATTTTGAGGGTTTTTGGTCAAGATGAAGGCGAAGCTCCTCTTTGTGCTTGTCATAATATATATGGTATCGAGGATAACGACCACCACGAATCGGCTTACAGAAAGATATTTGCTCTCCGCGATCACCCCTGTCGGGATGGTAACCCGCGCTTCTTAGTAAATTGTAAATATTTTTCTCAAAACCCTTAATAGATATTCTCATGTCTTTTAATCATAGCATAAAAGAAGAGATGACCTAAATCATGATTGAGTTTTATTCTTTTCTTTGGCATAATACCCGCATAGCAAAATATTTACAAGAATACTTTATGTTCAAAAGGATATTTTTCGCTGTAAGCCTTCCCGAAGAGATAAAAAGGGAATTATCCGTTATAAAAGAGGATCTTAAGAATGAGCTGAAAAAAGGAGTAAAGTGGGTAGAGGAAGAGAATATGCACATAACGTTGTTATTTCTTGGGAAAGTAAGGGAAGATAGAGTTAACGAAATAATTTCCGAAGCAGAAAAGATAAGAATAAACCCTTTTTCCGTCTTGCTCAAAGAGATCACTTATATACCCCCGGATAAAAAAAGGGCTAAAATGATCTGGGCAAAAGGGGAGAGCAAGGAGTTGTCATTCTTGTATGGGGAGCTTGAGGATAAGGTTGCACCTCATCAGCAGAGCAAAAATGGAAAGGATTTCATTCCTCATATCACCTTGGGAAGGATAAGGTCTTGGGAATTTCGCAGTATGCCGCTCTCAGAGATTCCCGAGATTGGTCAAGAGCTTGAAATGAGTTTCAAAATCAATTCATTTAATCTCATGGAGAGTAAATTAACAAAAAATGGTCCCGTTTATGAAAATTTAAGAGAATTTGTATTGCAAAAGGGATCCATGTATCAACTATGAAAAATGATTACAAAATACATTTTGTGGGTATCGGGGGGATAGGAGTGTCCTCTTTGGCTCGATATTTTCTGTCAAAAGGTTGCTCTGTTTCCGGTTCCGATGCATCTTCTTTTTCGGAACTTGAAAGCTTGGGAATAAAGGTGCTTGAAGGTCATGACACGGATCATGTGCCGAAAGATACCGATCTGCTCATATACAGTACGGCTGTATCCGAAAATAATCCCGAAATAAAGGAAGCTCGAAGAAGAGGTATAACGATAAAGAGTTACCCTCAAGCGCTCGGCGATATTACCAAGGAATACCATACAATAACCGTCTCGGGAACTCACGGAAAAAGTACTACAACCGCAATGCTTGCTTTGGTGCTTGAAAAAGGGGGATTTGACCCTACGGTAATAATAGGAACAAAATTGAAGGAGTTCGGAGGAACCAACTTTAAAAAAGGAGAGTCAAAATATCTTCTTATTGAAGCGGATGAATGGAAAGCGGCTCTCTTAAACTATTATCCTCGAGCAGCTATTGTGACCAATATAGAAGAAGATCACCTCGATTTTTATAATGATCTAGATGACATAATAAACACTTTTAAGAGTTATTTGAGCAACAATTTACAAGAAGAGGGGTTTCTTGTTCTGAATATGGACGATAAAGGTGCAAGATCGGTGATGAACACCTTTTCCGGTGAAGTGATCGGATATTCTTTGAATGATAAGGAAAGCAAAGGAATAAAATTGAATGTTCCCGGAAAGCACAACCTTTCAAATGCACTTGCCGCATTTCATCTTGCAAGTAGAATGGGAATGGGCAGAAGCACTATTCTTGAAGCCCTTTCGGAATTCGAAGGTACGTGGAGAAGATTCGAAGAGGAAGAGATCGTTCTTGAGAACGGAAAAAGAGTAACGATCGTAAACGATTACGCCCACCATCCCACGGAAATAAAGAGCACCCTTCAAGCTGCAAGGGAGAAATATCCGAAAAAAAGAATCACTGCTGTTTTTCAACCACACCAATACGAAAGAACTTACAGATTATTTAATGAATTCAAGGAAGCAATAGATAGTGCTGAAGTTGACAGATTTCTTGTTTCGGACATCTACACTGTAAAAGGAAGAGAGTCCGAAGAGATCAAAAAGAAAGTTGATTCACGAAAACTTTGTAAAGAAACAAAAAAAGGGCTTTACTCGGGAGACTTGGAAAATACAGCAATCACTCTTAAAAAAGACTTGCAAGAAGAGGAGATAGTGGTTATAATGGGCGCAGGCGATGTATATAACTTAAGAGGTTATATAAAAAGGTCTTGAATCCATAAAAATTAATTTTAGAGTATTATGTTTGAAAATTGGATCGTAGTTGTAATTATTCTGGTCTTGGTAGTAGTAATAATATGGTATACATCAAAGAAAAATGAGGAAGATGAAAGTATGACGCGAGAAGAGGAGCCGAGAAAAGAAGTTGCACAAGAAGAGGAAGATACGGAAGAAGATGCAAAGAAAGAACACCAAGAAGCAGGAGAGATGAGTGAAGAAGGAGAAACAGAAGAAGCAGAAGAAGGGGAGGAGGAAGAAGACTATTAAACAGCAAGTCTATGTGCCATAGAAAGGGGGTTCTACGAACCCCCTTTTATGTGGTTTAATTTCTAATTTCAATATGGTAAAATCATAATCAGTCTTATTAACTTCGTTACAAATCATTAATCTATAAAGATTCACATGGATATAAACATTGAGAGAAAAACGGATACAAAAAGAGAAATAGAGGTAACTATTCCTCCCGAAGAGATGGAGCAATACAAAGAAAAAGCAGCTAAGAAACTTGGCGATGAGATGAACATCAAAGGCTTTCGCCCCGGAAATGCTCCATTGAGCGTAGTAGAGAACTCTGTAGGCTCGGAAAAACTCTATGAGGAAGCTGCCAGGGAGGCTATTCAAGAAACATACCCAAAGATCATAGAAGAAAATGATCTTTTTGCTCTATCAAGTCCTCAGGTCAACATTGTGAAATGTGCCCCCGGAAACGAAGTGGTTTACAAAGCTACCGTGTATGTGATGCCGGAAATAGATCTTCCGGATTACAAAAAAATAGCAAATGATACCGTGAAAAACGAAAAAGAGAATGTTGAGGTTACCGAGAAGGAGATCAATGATATGATAGAAAAGATCAGGGAAAACAAGGCTAAAATACAGAAAGTGGAAAGAGAGGCAAAAAAAGGAGATTCGGTGATCATAAACTTTACCGGAGCTTTTGATGATAAAGAAGAAAAGATCGAGGAAAAGAATTTCCAGATCACCCTTGGAGGGGGAGAGATGAGCGTTTTGGGTAATTTCGAGGATAATTTGGAAGGAATGAAAGCAGGAGAGATGAAGACTTTTCCCATTGATATCCCGAAAAGCGATGACAAAGGGGAGTTTTCAGGAAAAAAAGTGACTTTTGACGTAGAAATGGTAAGTGTAATGGAAAAAGAATTGCCGGAAATAAATGATGATCTTGCAAAATCGTTTCCCGAAATTGAAACTCTGGAAGAGTTAAAGAATAAGATAAAAGAAGGGATGAAAAAGGACAAAGAGGCAAAGGAAAAGGAAAAATTGAAAGTGAAGGTGCTTGAGAACATAAAAAAAGAAGTTAGCTTTGAAGTTCCCGAGGTGTTGGTGGAAAAAGAGCTTGAGAATATGCTAAACAGCGTAAAGAATCAACTTGCTCAAAACAATTCTTCTTTTGAAACATACCTTGAAGAGATCGGCAAAACAGAGGAAAATTTAAAGAAGGAGTGGAGAAAAAAAGCCGAGGAAAATGTTGCTTATGCCCTTCTTTTGCATAAAATAAGTGAAAAAGAGGGTATAGAGGTCTCTTCGGACGAGATCGAAGAAGAAATGGAAAGGCATTTCAGTACTACAGGAAGAAACAAGGAAGAAGAGAAAGAAGAGAACTTGGAGAAGATGCGAGCCTACATACACGACACACTCAAAAATCAAAAAGTGTTCAGCCTTCTTTCCATCGAAGAATAAATAGTATTTGAGTGGAAAAAAGACCATTTGTTTTGGATTCACGAAGAATTGGTGCTTCTTGCAGAAAAGCAAGAAAGGAGTTATTAGTATAAAAAAATAAATATGGATAGAATTATAATCAAAAACACGATTTCTCTTGTCAACGAAAGAGCGAAAATATGCGGTTTCATAGAGAGTGTTCGCGCCCACGGAAGTGTTCTTTTTTTTGATATCCGAGATTATTCGGGAACAATACAAACAGTAATAACTTCTTCAAATGAAGATTATGAAGTTGCCAAAAAGATAAGGCCCGAATGGGTAGTGGAGGTCGTAGGAATCGTTAAAGAGCGTCCCGAAAAAATGAAGAACATCAACATTGAAACCGGGGAAGTGGAAATGGAAATAGAAAGCATTACCGTATTATCAAAAGCCAAGACCCCTCCGTTCTCTATTTCTTCCAGTGGTTACGAAATAAACGAGGAGCTGAGAATGAAATACAGATATATCGATTTGAGAAGAAAAAGGATGATGGAAAATATGAAAATGAGGCACAAGGCTCTTTTGCACTGCCGAAACTTTTTAAATGAAAGAGGTTTTACAGAAATAGAAACTCCCATACTCACAAAATCAACACCGGAGGGAGCCAGAGATTTTCTGGTTCCTTCAAGATTACATCCGGGAAGTTTTTATGCTTTACCTCAAAGCCCTCAACAATATAAACAAATGCTCATGGTAGCGGGATTGGAAAAATACTTCCAGATAGCAAGATGCTTTCGTGATGAAGATTTACGAGCAGACAGACAAGCGGAGTTTACACAAATAGATATTGAGCTTTCCTTCACAAGCAGAGAGGAAATATTGGAATTGGTGGAAGAAATGGTCATTCAACTTACAGAAGTTCTCTTTCCGGAAAAGAAAATAAAGGAAAAGCCTTTTCCGCGCATATCATATAATGAGGCTATTGATAAATGGGGGACAGACAGTCCCGATCTAAGGCACGACAAAGATAATGAGGAAGAAATGGCCTTTGCTTTCATTGTTGACTTTCCTATGTTCGAGCAAAGCGAGAAAGGAAAATGGAGCGCGGTACACCATCCCTTCACAAAACCCACTCAAGAAGATACGAAAAAAATAAAAAAGAGTCCCGAAAAGATATTCAGCCTTCAGTATGATCTGGTGCTTAACGGGCACGAAATAGCCGGAGGAAGTATGAGATCTCATGATCCCGAAATTCTAATGGCGGTATTTGAAGTATTGGGCCATAAAAAGGAAGACATTGAAAACAAATTCGGTCATTTATTTGAAGCTTTTTCCTACGGAGTTCCTCCTCACGGAGGAATAGCATTCGGGTTTGAGCGTCTTTTGATGGTAATGAGAAATGAAGAAAATATAAGAGAAGTAATAGCATTCCCAAAGACAGGAGATGGCAGAGAACTTACCATGGGAACTCCATCCTCAAATATTGAAAAAGAACAGTTAAAAGAATTGAGTATAAAAGTGGAAAAAAATGAAAAGAAAAGAGGTAAAGAATCAAATTAAGCAATTATTTCATGAGCACAAAAGGGAGCTAATCATCTCCGCATCAATCGTTGCCGGAATTCTTCTCGTTTCATGGGGATATTCACATTTTTTTGTCGCTGACAGCATAAGCAGCAAAGGGAGTGAAAAAGAGAGCGAGGTAAAAGAGGTTTACCCACAAAGAGTGAGCGTGGATCAAGAAACGGACGTATCTCTCAATGTGGCAGGCGCCTACTCATTCTACTACGACAAAGAAGGGAATGGAAAAGTATTATATGAGAAAAATAAGAAAGAGAGGTTTCCGATAGCAAGCATCAGTAAACTTATGACCGCACTTGTGGTCTTCGAGAATTATGACTTGAGAGCGGAAATGGGAGTGAAGGAACAAGAAGTGACGTCGCGAACAGAATTCAGAGATTTCAGAGCATGGAGCGAAACAGAAGTAGGGGAAATGTTGTATCCCATGCTTATAGAATCAAACAACAGCGCCGCTTTTGCTCTAGCTCTTATCAGTAACAGATTTTTAGAGAACGGAAAAGATCCTATTGACAGTTTCGTGAAAGAAATGAATAAAAAAGCAAGAGAGTTGGGTCTTGAAAAGACCGAATTCATAAATCCCAGCGGTTTGGACGGAAAAAATGATAATTACAATATATCCACCGCAGAAGAAGTGGGAAAGCTGGCAAAATACCTTTTAGAGAACGAGGAAAAAATAATGGAAATATCGCAAATGAGATCATATCGTCTTTATTCTCCCGATGGTATGGTCTACTATGAGGCTGTAAATACCAACGATTTTTTACACGCACCGGATAGGGATTGGAAAAAAAATATAGTAGGCGGAAAAACAGGATGGACTTATGCAGCCTATGGTTGTCTTCTTATTGTGATTGAATTACCAGACAATGAAGGGTATATCGTGAATGTAGTACTGGGAGCGGAAGATAGATTCAAAGAGATGGAGAAGATGATAGAATACGTTCACGAAAATTATCACTTCTAAACGATCAAGACATGACAGATGCAGCAATTAATTTCATAAAAGTTTTTTTTATAGGTTTTACCTCCTTTTTATTGGCATTCTCTCTAACCCCCACCCTGACGCATTTTCTTTACAAGCACCGTCTCTGGAAGAATAAGGCGAAGGAAAAGGCAATAGATGGTAAAGAGGCAAAATATTTTAAAAAGTTCCATCAAAAAAAAGAAACCAAAACTCCTCGTCTTGGAGGATTGTTAATATGGGTGTCGGTAGGTTTCTTGACCCTTTTCTTTTACGTCCTATCCTTGGTTTTTGACAGTTTTTGGGCGGAAAAACTAAATTACCTGAGTAGAGACCAAACATGGCTTCCTCTTTTTACCCTGGTAGCAGCTTCGCTTGTCGGTCTCATGGATGACCTTTTGCAGATATTGGACTTTTCAAAAATAAGACTGATAAAGAACGGTATATGGGGAAAAATAAAAAATTACTTAGGAGGAGGGCTCGGTTTACGTTATCGTATACTGCTGGTATCTCTTCTCGGTGTCATCGGAGCTTATTGGTTCTATTTTCAATTGGGTCAACAATCCATTTTTATACCTTTATTCGGAGAATTGAGCTTGGGAATATTATATATCCCTTTCTTTATGATTGTCATGATAGCGGTTTATAGCGGGGGAGTGATCGATGGTCTTGACGGTCTCTCGGGAGGCACTTTTGCTTCCATATTTACAGCTTATACCGCTATAGCACTCTTTCAGGGGCAAATAAACTTGGCTGCTTTCTGTCTTGCAATAGTGGGGAGTATACTCGCTTTTTTGTGGTTCAATATACCCCCCGCAAGATTCTATATGGGAGAAACGGGAATCATCGGTCTCACGGCAACTCTCACTGTAGTCGCCTTCCTTACAAATGCCGTAGTGGTTCTTCCCATTATAGCGATTTTGCTAGTGATAACTTCCGGTTCTGTCATTATTCAGCTTCTTTCAAAAAAAATAAGAAAGAAAAAAGTATTACTATCAGCTCCTCTTCATCATCATTTTGAGGCAAAAGGGTGGCCACACTACAAAGTAACAATGCGTTATTGGGTAATAGGAGTGGTAGCAGCCATACTTGGAGTGGTAATACATCTCTTGGGGTAACTCACCGAAAAAAACTTTCTTATTATGTTAATCTCTTCACTTCACAACAAAAAGATCCTTATATTGGGATACGGAGAAGAGGGAATGGACAATCTTCTCTTTATAAAGAACAATATTACCTACAAATCCTTGGGAGTTGCGGATGAACTTCCATTCAAGGAAATGGATGCAAAGAAGAAAAAGCACCTCAAAGAAGGGGCGGAAAAATTACATTTAGGAAAGGATTATCTGTCGGCAACACGTGGATACGATGTCATAATCAAATCACCTGGAATACCGGTTCACTCTCTCGATCTGAAAAAAGGACAGGTTCTCACCTCTCAAAGTGATATTTTTTTACAGAATTGCAGGGGTAAAGTGCTGGGCATCACGGGAACAAAAGGAAAAAGTACCACTTCGGTGCTTGCCCATAATCTACTACTGAACGCCGGTTTTTCTTCTCATCTCATAGGAAACATAGGAACACCGGCACTTTCAAAGCTCCAAACAGAAAATGACAAAGACGTTTTTGTTTACGAGTTATCAAGTTTTCAACTTGCTACCATAAAAAAAAGTCCTCACATAGCAGTTATCCTGAATATTTTTACCGACCACCTTGATAAACATAAGGATTTTGAAGATTATATATCTTCCAAAGAAAAAATAACCGCTTTTCAAACAAAAAAAGATTTTCTAATATACAATCAGGAAAATGAAATTGTAAAGGAAATAGCGGAAAGATCATCCGCAAAAAAAATACCCTTCTCTCCTTTCGGGGAAAGAGAAGATTTACCGATATCTCCGGAGCCCTTACATGAAATAGGGAAGTTGTTCGATATAGGCAAAGAAGACATGAAGAAAACCTTTTCGGAGTTCCGTGGACTTCCTCACAGAAGAGAGTATTTGGGAAGATATAAGGGGATAGATTTTTACAATGATTCTGCCGCAACAATTCCCGAGGCCACCATTCATGCAATTGATAATTTAAAGGACGTACAAACATTGATCCTGGGAGGTTCGGACAAGGGTGCGAATCTTTATGATCTCATTGAAAGAATAAAAGAAAGTGAGATTCAGAACATAATAATCTTCAAGGGAAGTCCCGAAATTCTCAGAGAAAAATTGGAAAACTCCGACAAGATAGTTTTCACTGTTTCCAATATGAAAGAAGCAGTGCAACACTCATTCAATAACACTGACAATTACAAAAAGTGTCTTCTTTCCCCGGGATTTGCGAGCTTTAATATGTTCCGCAATTACAAAGAAAGGGGAGAGTTGTTCAAGGAATACGTGCGTAATTCATGAAAAAAGCCATAAAACCCAAAAAATCTCCCGATTATATACTACTCGGGATATCGGGAATGATAATCCTTTTCGGACTCTTTGTTTTGGCCAGCGTAGTATCGATCGGAACAGGGATCAAGTTCATCGATCAATTGTTATTGGGATTTCTTCCGGGAGGATTATTCGCTTATATGCTTTACAAAAGCCCTCTTCCAACACTACAAAAATGGGCTCCCTTTCTTCTTTTTGCAAACCTATTTTTGATTGCAATGGTTTTTGTTCCCGCTTTTTCCGAAACAGTAAGGGGTGGTACGAGATGGTTATCACTCGGGGGGATTATTTCTTTTCAACCCACGGAATTCTTGAAATTGATCTTTATTCTTTACGTCTCAAGTTTGCTTGCTGCCAAAGAAAAGGTAAAAAAGAAAAAAAAGAATTACACTTTGAAAGAATTATTTCTTCCTTTTTTGGCCATTTGCAGTATCATAACCCTTCTCCTTGTATTGCAACCGGACCTTAGTACCTTGGTCATCATTCTTTCTACGGGATTTGTGATCTATTTTACCGCGAAAACTCCTTTTTGGCAGAGCTTGGCGATGATGGGAATGGGAAGCGCGGCACTCTTTCTCCTTATAAAATTTACAGAATACAGATTGGAAAGAATAATAGGATTCCTGGATCCCAACATTGACCCTTTGGGGGCAACCTACCAAATACAACAAGCACTCATTACAGTAGGTTCAGGAGGGATCTTCGGACTCGGCCTTGGAATGAGCCAACAAAAATTCGGATTTCTTCCTTTCCCGGAAACAGACTCCATTTTCGCAATATTGGCCGAAGAGACAGGATTTATCGGAAGCATACTTCTTATACTTCTTTTTCTCGGATTTTTTTGGAGGGGGTTCCTTATTGCAAAGAACAGCAAATATGAATTCGTGAAGCTGGTTTCCTTGGGAATATGTTTTTGGATTTTTATTCAGACTTCTGTTAGTATTGGTTCAATGATAGGAGTTTTTCCCGTTACCGGCATCCCGCTTCCTTTTATAAGTTACGGAAAATCACATTTAATAGCTGAAATGGCCGCTCTAGGAGTGCTTTTAAATGCCTCCCGATATAAAGAATAACCTCAGCTACATGAGCAACGGAAAAGGCAAAAAACATAAAATAATTCTTACCGGCGGCGGTACCGGAGGACATATTTTTCCTCTTATTGCCATCGTTAGGGAAGTGAAGAGGATCTTACCCGTTGAGACCCTCGATATTCATTATCTTGGTCCAAAAGATGGAATTCCTAGAAAGTACATTGAAAGAGAGGGGATAAAAGTAAAATACATAAGTGCCGGAAAAATAAGGAGATATTCCGGGATACAACCTTTTTTACAAAATCTGATCGATATGTTCATCAAAACCCCCATAGGGGTTGTCCAATCTTTTATTTTTCTTTTTTCCTTTTCTCCGGATATGATACTCAGTAAAGGAGGGTACGGATCATTTCCGGTCATTCTGAGTGGAAGAATGCTTCAAATACCTTCCTTTATGCATGAATCAGATTCAGTGGTGGGAGCCGCAAACAAGTTCTTGCAAAGGTTCATAGCAGAAATTTTTGTTGCCTTTCCCAATACAGAGGGAGTAGACAAGGCAAAGATGCTTGTTGTGGGAAACCCTATAAGAGAAGAACTAATAAAAGGAAATAAAGAAAAAGCAAGGAGTATTTTTAACCTTAAAGGGGAAAAACCGGTTCTATTGATACTGGGAGGATCGCAAGGAAGCGAAAGAATAAATGATCTTTTGCTTTCCAGCATAAGAATGGCCCTGGAAGATTTTGAGATAATCCATCAATGTGGCGGCAAGAATCATGAACAAATAGCGGCAGAAGTAAATGCCGTGATAACAAGAAAGGATCTCAAAGAACGCTATCATGCATACCCTTTTCTGGAAGAAGAAAAACTAAAGCATGCATATAAATGCGCCGACCTTGTGGTTAGCAGGGCGGGATCCGGAACCATCTTTGAGGTAGCGGCAAACGGTCGAGCAGGAGTATTTCTTCCTCTTCCAGAGTCGGCTCAGGACCATCAAGTAAAGAACGCTTACGAATACGCGGCCTCCGGGGCTGCAGTAGTAATGGAGGAGGGGAATCTAACTTCTCATTTTTTTCTTGAAAAGCTAAGGGAAATATTTTCTATCAGAGAACAAATAGAAGAAATGGAAAAGAACGCACTTAAATTTGCAAAACCAAGGGCGGGTTATATAGTTGCAGCTTACATAAAAGAGTATTTGACAAGATAATCATAAAGCACATGAAAAAGAACAAAAAAAACGATATCAGGGTAAGGTTCGCACCTTCTCCGACAGGGTATTTTCATATTGGATCTGCAAGAGTTGCCTTGTTCAACTTTCTTTTTGCTAAAAAAAATAAAGGAACCTTTGTGCTCAGAATAGAGGATACCGACAAGGAAAGATCGAAAAAGGAATACGAGAAAGATATTATGCGAAGTTTAGAGTGGCTTGGAATCTCTTGGGACGAAGGAGCAACTCCAAAAGGGGAGAGGGGAGAGTTCGGCCCCTATAGGCAAAGCGAGAGAGGAGAGATATATAAAAAATATCTGCGCAAATTATTGGAAGAACGAAAAGCCTATTATTGTTTTTGCAGCAAAGAAGAACTTGATAAAATGAGAGAGAAGCAAAAGAAAAAGAAAGAACCTCCGAGATACGAAGGAAATTGTTTTTTACTTTCCGAGAGTGAAAAAGAAAAAATGAAAAAAGAGAGAAAAGACTTTACCATAAGACTTCATATACCCGACAACAAGAAAATTGAGTTCAATGACAGAATAAGAGGAAAAGTTGAATTCAACACCAAAGACATAGGGGGAGATTTCGTAATAGCAAAAAAAGATCTGTCACCCCTCTACAATTTTGCCTGTGTAGTGGACGATCATGAAATGAACGCTACTCATGTTATTCGCGGAGAAGATCATGTCTCCAATACTCCGAAACAGATCTTGATCCAAGAGGCGTTGGGATTCTCGATCCCGGAATTCGCTCATTTACCTCTCATATTGGGAACAGATAAAAGCAAACTCAGCAAAAGACACGGAACCGTATCACTTTACGGTTACAAAGAGAAAGGTTATCTTCCCGAAGCACTGGTCAATTTTATAGCGCTTTTGGGATGGAACCCGGGAAACGACGAGGAACTTTTTGTCATGGAAGAGATAATAAACAAATTTTCCCTGGAAGATTGTCAAAAATCGGGAGCGATATTTGATATGGGAAAATTAAACTATATAAACGGATACTATATAAGAAAAAGGGATGTAAGCGATATAACTAAAATGTGCATCCCTCATCTTGTTGAAGCCGATCTTATTAGAGTGGAATTCACAGAAGAACAGTATCCTCCGGCTTATGGAGGAAAAGAGCCGAAGGAGTCGTATTATGCTCATCACAGAGAAAAGAAGATGAGCTTCAATGAAGTAAAAGATATCGTCTCTTTATACCAAGAAAGAATGAGAACATTGGCCGAAATAGGGGAGCTTGCGAATTATTTTTTTGTAAAAGAACCGGTGTATGAAAAAGAGCTTCTCATTTGGAAGAACACTCCGGCAGAAGATATAACAACTTATCTAGACAAAAGCATTAAAACATTGTCTGATATAAAAGAATGGAGTAGAGAAGAGATAGAAAAGAGGATGGTGGAAACCGCAAATAAAGCTCAAAACAGGGGAGTGGTATTATGGCCCATGAGGGTTGCACTAAGTGGAAAAAAAGCTTCTGCGGGACCATTTGATATAGCATACGTACTAGGAAAAGAGGAAACTCTTAGAAGACTTAAAAATGCAAAGATCAAGTTGCAACAATGAAAAAGGTAGTAGCCATCATACTCATCCTTCTTATTCTCTTTGCTTTATTTGCAATATTCAAGACCCTTTCCAAGAGGGGGGAGGGGCCTAAGGAAAGTGTTTCTCATGTCATTCATAAAGGTGAGAGCTACCTCTATCTCTTTAAGGATGAAGCGGAAACCTTCCTACTTGATAGAAGAGAGTTGCTGGAAAAAGAAGCAGAAAAAGAAAAAGAGCTTCTCAAAGAGGAAGCCGGAAAACTGGGAAAGAGTGTTTGGGAAAGAGTAACAAACTTTCTTTTTCCCGAAGATCGTAACGTCAATTGACAAAAGGAAGCAGTTATCTTATACTTCGTATAAGATAACTTTATCGAAGTGAGAGGTGTTTTTATCAAAATTGCATTTCTCCCCTAAGTATATGAAAAAAAGTAAGACCTCCATAATAGAACACATACCTCGTTTCTTTGAATATCTCGATATAGAGAAAGGACTTTCCAATAAAACTCAAGAAACCTATCACCGCTTCCTCAAAAGCTTTGTCGATTGGCTTGAAAATAATGATCTCAAGGATCTCAAACCCCATGAATTGACCGATGAACATATATGGAATTACCGAGTTTATCTTTCAAAGCGTTTTACTCACAAAAAGGAACCCATTAAGAACAGTACTCGAAACTATTATCTTATAGCCTTAAGATCATTGCTGGGATATTTTGCCGATCGTGATATATCCTCTCTGCCGGCGGAAAAAATAAAACTTACCAAGGAAAACAAAGAACGTACTGTAAAATTCCTTAAATTGGAACAGATCAAGAAACTTCTTGAAGCTCCTAATACCTCCAATATCGTAGGACTTCGTGATCACGCCATACTTGAAACTCTTTTTTCCACCGGTATGAGAGTGGCGGAACTTGTAGATCTTGATCGCGAACAAGTGAAAATCGGCTCCCAAACAGAAATACTGGAGGTGTCGATCGTGGGCAAAGGAGAACACCCAAGAACGGTTTATTTCTCAAATCGTGCCATAGAGGCGCTACGCAATTACCTTAATACACGTAAAGATGACGAAAAAGCGCTTTTTATAAGATACAAGGGCCCTAAAGGGGCTTCAAAAAGGATAACAGTACGTTCTGTGGAGAATATTGTAAAAAAATATGCAAAAAAAGCCGGCATCCCCGTTATGACCACTCCCCACACATTAAGACATTCTTATGCCACAGACCTTTTGGCTCAAGGTGTTGACCTGAGAGTAATACAAGAGTTCTTGGGACACAGGAATATTGCTACAACCCAAGTGTATACTCACATTACAAGTCAAAAACTAAAAGAGATTCACAAAAAGTTCCATAGCGGTGAACGACTCGAAGATTGAATGAACTTCGCATAATATAATTTGCTGTCACTTTCTTTTCATAGCCCTATCTCCCCTATTCTCTCTTGTTGCCAATTACTTTCTATTGACAAATAATACTCTTTATTTTCTGGTAAAATAATTGTGGAAGATCTTTTTTCGTATTCCAATGGTTCTTTTTCTTCTATTTTTGCCGTAATATAACCAAGAGAAAAAGATAATGCTATAAGAAGCAATATCACTAATAAATATAGTATGTCTCCCAAATTATTTTTGACAAAATCAACCGTTTTTGCTATCATAAGTTTTGCTAAAAAATTAGGATCTAATAATTAAGAACTATGGCGAAGACAAAATCAGCAGGTACAGTAAAAACCGGTAGAGATTCGAAACCCAAGTATTTAGGGGTAAAGATCTATGGAGGACAAGTAGTGAAAGCCGGTAATATTATTGTAAAACAAAGAGGCACCAAATTCCTCCCCGGGAAAAATGTAAAAAAAGGTAGAGATGACACTCTTTACGCCTCAAAGGACGGAACAGTAAAGTTTCGTGCCACCAAAAAGACCGGATTTAACGGGAAACGAAGAATTGCCAAGGTGGTCAATGTGATTTAATGGCCGACCTTATAAAACTCACAAACATCGGATGAGCCGACAAGGGTCGTGACTTGAATTCCGGATGAAACTGCACTCCCACAAAAAAGGGGTGTTTTTTTACTTCTATTATCTCCACCAAGCCCAAATTTGGATTTTTTCCGGCAATAACAAGTCCGTTCTTCTTGAGTGTTTCAATATATTCACTGTTTACCTCAAAGCGATGTCGGTGCCTCTCTTTTACCATTTTCTTTCCATAAGCCTTGTGAGCAATGGTTCCTTCTTCCACACTGCAATCATAGGCACCAAGTCGCATTGTTCCCCCGTATCTACTCTCTTTGATCACCTCTTTTTGAGAGCTCATTACATCTATTACGGGGCAAGAAGTGTCTTTTGAAAACTCAGAAGAAGAAGCTTCTTTTAACCCACAAACATTACGGGCATACTCTACTACTGCAAGTTGCATTCCCAGGCAAAGTCCCATAAAGGGGATCTTATTCTCCCTCGCATACCTTATTACTTTTATCATTCCTTCCACTCCCCTCTTTCCAAAGCCTCCCGGCATAATTATCCCATCATATTCCGATAATTCCCTTAAACCTTCTTCATCTTTCTCATATTTTTCCGCTGATAACCAAGTAATTTCCTCTTTATAATTTTCTTGACCACAAGCATGTTTTATTGCTTCAATTACGGAAATATAGGAATCCGTGAGTACGAAATCGCCTGTTTCGAAATATTTTCCCACAATTGCTATTCTCACTCTCTTGTCGGCACTCTTTAAGCGTTCCACAAAATTCTTCCATTTACCCAACCCTTCTTGTTTTCTTTTGCTTCTTACATTCAATTTTTTAAGTATTCTCTCCCCTACTTTTTCCCTGTCAAGCAATACGGGAACCTCGTATACTGAATCAGCATCCGGAGCAGATATCACATCTTTGGGGTCAACATTGCAAAAAGAAGATATTTTTTTCTTTCTTATCTCATCAATTGGATAGGAAGATCTACCAACAATAATATCCGGTTGCAAGCCGGCTTCATTCATGGCTCTGCTGGCATTTTGCGTAGGTTTGGTCTTCATTTCCCCCACAGTACTGGGAACAGGCAAGTAGCTTACAAGCACAAAAAGGACATCCTTGGGATTCTTGAGGTGCATCATTCGTGCTGCTTCCAGGAACAAAAGGTTTTGATATTCACCAATAGTTCCCCCCACCTCTATAAGCACGAATTCCGCCTGAGCAAGTTTTCCAGCCCTTTTAATGCGATAAATGACTTCATCGGGAATATGAGGAACCACTTCTACACATTTGCCGTCATATTCAAGATTTCTCTCTTTATTGATCACCGTTTGATAAACTTTTCCCGTGGTCAAGTAATTGTCTTTCGTAATATCTTTTCCGGAAAATCTTTCATAGTTTCCTATATCCTGATCACACTCCGCCCCATCTTCGGTAACAAACACCTCTCCATGTTCCACGGGATTCATGGTACCCGCATCAACATTCACATAAGGATCTATTTTCATTGCAGTTACACTGTGACCTTTTGATTGCAAGATACGAAAAATGGAGGCAGCGGTCACCCCTTTTCCTATACCGGACATAACCCCTCCGATAATAAAAATATATTTTCTATTCATCTTTTTATGACAAAAAGCGCCCTAAAAGGAGCGCTTTTTCAATTAGTTTGTAATCAATGGAAGATCCTTGTTTGTGCATTGAAATTTGAGTTTCCGAGAGTCTTTTTATTTTTCTTCTTTTATAACCACTTTTAACTCCGATTCTATACCTTTTTCAAGCTCGATCTTGACCGGGTACTCCCCTAGTTCCTTTATGGGATCTTGCATCATCACCTTTTTCTTTTCTACATCAATTCCTCTTTTTTTAAGTTCTTCTGAAATCTTCTGTGCGTTAACCGATTCAAACAATTCCCCTTTTTCTCCTACCTTTAAATGTATCTCTATACTTGTTCCATTGATCTCTTTGGCTATCTTTTCAAGCTCTTTTTTCTTTTCCTCTTCTTTCTTGCGTTCTTCTTCTTGAAGCTTTCCGATTTTTGCTATCTCACCCTTTGTAGCCACTTTTGCAAGTCCCTGCTTGAGAAGAAAATTTCTGGCATAGCCATCTGAAACATTTTTCACTTCATTTTTTTTGCCAAGATTCTTTACATCCTTAAGAAGTATGACTTTCATTTTTCCAATTATGCTTTTTTGTTAATAATTTGCAATATTTCTTTCTTAGAGCATGATGACCTACATCTCTTTCTTTTTCATTATCTCAATCGCTTTCTCAAGTTGAGGATCTCTTTCAGCCTCAAAGTCCTCTTCTGTTATCTCCACTTCAAAATCAACATCTATTCCTTTTCCATCGATCAAATCCCCCTTCGGAGTAAAAAAGTACTTCTCGGTGATCTTTATGAGAGACCCTCCCGAAAGATTGTGAAGCCTTTGTATTGATCCTTTTCCAAAAGATTGCTTCCCTACTATCGGTGCATCAATTAGATCTCTTAAAGCGCCTGCTACTATTTCGCTTCCCGAGGCAGACCCCTCGTCAATAATTACCACCACAGGACGATCCTTGAAGGCCGGAAGAATATTTCTTGCTTTTATTTCTCTCTCATCAATTCCCCCTTCTCTTGAAGAAGATTCAATGACCACTGTTTCGTTGGTTCCCACAAAATGTCCGGCAATATTTACCGCAATTTCAAAGATGCCGCCCGGGTTCCTCCTTAGATCAAGTATAACACCTTCTGCTTTGCTCTCGGAAACATCTTCCGCAATCCTCATAAAATCACTACCCACATTTTCGTGGAAATGAGAAACTCTGATGTGAGCAATATTATCTTTTACAAGATCCCACTCTACAGAGGGAAGCTTAATGGTATCCCTGATAATGGAGAATTCTTTCTTTTTTCCGTTTCTCATTATTTCAATAAGAACTTCTTCCCCTCTCGGCCCTCTTATCCTATGAACAGCCTCTTCCAAGGTAAAATTCTTTACCGACTCTCCATCGACATTCAAAATAATATCTCCCGCTCTTAAACCTGCTTTATCGGCCGGTGTTCCTTCAAGTGGTGATATTACTTGTAAGCTACCTTCCCGAAAACCAATTTCCATCCCAACGCCCTCAAACTCTCCAGATACATCTTCTAAAAATATCTTACTCCTTTCCGGGTTAAGAAAAACAGTGTGTGGATCATCCAGAGTACCGACCATTCCCTCTATTATCCCAAAGACTATTTCCTCTTCACTCAACTTTTGAAATTCCGGATGGTTCTCCTCGAGAAGGTGATAAACTTCCGAAAGAAGCGAGAGGTCAATTTCTTCAAAGGGATCTATAAAAACCTTTTGCCCTTTTCCAAAATAAAAACCGGCTGTAAATATTACTACCCCGCAAACGATTACAAGTAAAATTTTCGTAATTTTAGAAAATCTCATAAAAGTAATATAGCACAAAGATGATCAAATTTCAAAACTGTTCTTATCCTTGCTTTCTATAAGAAACTCTAATAATTCCAAAGGAAAAATAGGAGGATTCTCGGCAAGCGCTTGATGATACAATACCGTGGAAGGAGTAAGGCCCGGCAAGGTATTGATCTCAATTATGATCAAATTCCCATTCTTTACATTCATGAAAGCATCAATCCTGGAATACCCCTCCATTCCCATTTCTCTTGCAATTCTTTCTGCTCGTCTTTTCGCTTTTTTTACAACGTCAAAAGGAACAATCTCTTCCGGAGGAGGAGTAATATTAACTCCCGTACCTCCCTGAAACTTTTTTTCCACTGTAAGAACCTCATTCTCTACCACCGTGACACTGGGATTGAGAGCTTTTATTTTTTTTCCTTTTTTGAGAACCCCTATTGTTACTTCTATCCATCCGGTCTTTCTCTTGTGATGTAATTCATTTGCTCTCACTCGAAGAATATCCGTTTTTATGAATTTCTCAAAGATAACCTTCTCCGGAATCTCGGTTGGCATCTCTATATCATTCAATTGATTCTTAAAAGTTTTCTTGGGAATAAAGGAAGTTCTTTTTTTAAGAAAATTACTATAAGCATGGAGATCATTTGCGGAATAAAGATGAACTATTCCACTGGAACATCCGTCAGAGGAAGGTTTCACTATTAAGGTACTTGCACCTAGATCCTTTTTTAATTTTTTCCAGAGATCCCTCTTCCTCGAATTACTCAATTCAAGCAATTCCCTTGTATCCACTATTCTTCCGGGAATGGAATACACCCCTCTTGTTCTTGAATTTTCAATAAAGCGTGCTGTCTTCCATTTATCCATGCAAAGACGAGAAACTCTTACTCCCGGTCCATTGTAGCGCACATTATTCTTATCCAGTAAACCTTGTAAACTTCCATTCTCCCCATCCCCTCCATGAAGGGCTATGAAAAAAAATCCCGGTTGCTTTAAAAGCTTTTGCAACGATATCTTCGAAGGTTCAAAAAACTCATAGCCCTTCTTTTTCTCTAGAAGACCAAGACGCAAACGAGAGCGCTCTTCAAAATCTCCGAGCTTACGTTTTGCCAATTCATATTTCTCACAATTTTCTCTTATTTCTTCAACGGTATGATTAAGACAAAGGTTGTATGGCATCTTCCAGATATTCCCTTTATCATCTTGAAGAAAAGGAAGCGGATCATACTTTTTCGACCTCCGCAACTTAAGCCAAACATTAGTGCCACTCATAAGAGATACTTGCCTCTCGGAATTATCTCCTCCCATGATAATATTGACTCTTCTTTTTTGGGAACTTTTGCTTTTATCTTTTTTCGGAGCACGAACCCCCCTTCTTCTACACGCACTTTTCACAATATGATCAAGAACATCATTATGAGTCATGCCAACCATTGCCGCTTGCTGAAAAAGAAAGCTATTCTGCTCCATTCCACTTACTGGATTGAAATCACAAAACCAAATGTTGCCGTCATTTAGCACCCAGCCATCAAACCTACCGAAATCACGCATCCGAAACATTGAGAATATTTGTTCCGCTTGTATCTGAATGGTTTCTATTGTCTTTCTATTGAATCGAGGAGGGCAATGCCATTTCACCTGACGAGTAGGAAGATACTTTTTTCTAAAGTCAAATATTTGATTTTCGGTATAATCAGTCTCTATTTCCGTAGGTGGTAAAGCTACCGGCAATCCAAATCGATTCTCTAAAATAATAACAGTAAATTCTATTCCCTCTGCGAATGGCTCAATGACCACTCTTGTATCCATTCTCTTTGAGAACAGGATTTTTACTTTTTCCAGAGCTTCTTCCGGAGTTGTGACCGAAAAGACTCCTATGCTCGACCCTCCGTTTGCCGGCTTGACTACCGCTCTTTCGATTCCATACTTGTAAAAAAAATCATCTATAATCTCTTTGTGATCATTTTTATAAATACCCAGGACAACCGAAGGAAGTGTGAAAAATCCGTTGGACTCAAGAAGTTTGCTGGCTTTAAACTTATCAAATGCTTCTTTGCAAGCCTTTTCTCCGGATCCCACAAAAGGTAAGTCATTCTTCTCCAGAATCCTTTGAATTTTTCCGTCTTCCCCAAAAGGGCCATGCATGACCGGAAAGATCATATCCAAGGAAGACAGGAATTTTACAAGCTCTTTCTCACCCAAGGGATCGCTAAACCTCTTTAACTTGAAATCAAAATCGGATGGTGTATTGCTATAAAGCTGAGCTTTAGAAATACGATAAGCTCTTTTTTTCCCGTCAAAATATATCGGAAACACCTCCGTTTCTTCCGAAAGCAAGTGATCCATGATCGATCTTGCAGAATTAAGAGAGATACCTTTTTCAAGGGATGGTCCACCACAAAGGATTCCCATTTTAAATTTTGCAAATTTTTTGTTCATCAATTTAGGAGAATTGTTGGTATAAATTGAGCATAAATATAACAATGTTAAAAAAAATTGCAAATTATTAACAAAAAATAAACACCGAATGAGAGTAAAATAGTAATTCAAACCACCTCTCCTTTCAAGTAATTATGCTCATAACCCAAGACTTTTGCTTTCCCGAATTTACCCACCTCACCCTCCTTGAGTATCAACGCCCTATAGCTTGGAGTTCGAGATAAGATCGTCCCCCCCTTTCCTTTCTCGGCAAATAACACTTTAAATGTTCTCCCTTTCAATTTTTCATTCTGTTCCAGCCTTATTTTCTTAGTAAGCTCCGATAGAACCTTTGATCTTCTCTTCTTAACATCTTCCGAAACTCCTTTCATTTTGGCCGCTTCCGTTCCCAGGCGAGAGGAAAATTTAGTTATATTCACTATATGAGGCCTCACCTCTTCAATGAGACGATATGTTTTTTTGAAACTTTCCTCGGTTTCACCGGGAAAGCCAACAATTATATCGGTTGCAATCAAAAAGTCATCAAACATCCCAAGGGTTTCTTTGACCATCTCTGTAAAGTCCTCCACTGTATGATTTCTCTTCATTTTCTTTAAAATCGCATTATCGCCTGACTGGACAGGAATATGAAAATATTTATAAAATCTCTCCTCTTTTAAGAGCTCTAGAAGTTCCGGAAATATTTCTTTTGTGTGCCCCGGATTGGCCATGCCCAGTCTTACCTTGAAATCCCCTTTTATTTTTGCAATTTTACTTAAGAGTTCCACTATCTCTTGCTCCCCCCTGTCAAGACCGTAAATGGAAAGATCCTGAGAGGTGAGTTGAATTTCCTTACATCCCTTTTCAAGTAAAAAGAAGATCTCATTCATTATCTCCTCCTGATTCCTGCTTTTGAGTTTCCCCCGTGCAAGCCTTGCAGCACAATAAGAGCAATTACCGAGACACCCCCAAGAAATCGGTACTATTGATGTCATTTGCTTGCTTGACGACCTTTCAAGGAATGCATGAGGCTGCTGACCACCTCCTTTTAATTCATGAAGTATATTCCAGAGTTTCTTAAAGTCTCTTGAAAAGACCAACTCATCAGTAATTGCTCTCAAGTTAATACTGGAAAAAGAGGGTAAGCATCCTGTAAGAATAACAAACCTGCCCTCTTTCTTGTGATCCTTTATTGCCTTCAATACTTTTCTTTCTGTTTTTTCTACCACCCCGCAAGAGTTTATCAGCACCAAATCGGATCTTCGAGGATCTGATGAAGGGGTCAGGAAATGATCAAGAATCTTTTTATAATCCACAGAATCTCTCTGATTCAATTTACAACCAAAAGTTTCGATAAAGTATCTCTTCATTATAAAAAAATATTCAATTAAAAGCCCGATTCTTGGTCGGAATCGGGAGTAACGATCTTCTTTAATACCGTAAAATTACTAATCTTTTCAAATTCTGTGCCCTCGGTAGGATTCGAACCTACGACCACCGGCTTAAAAGGCCGTTGCTCTGCCAGCTGAGCTACGAGGGCTCTTTGCTCTACTTTCAACAAATAAAAGAATGACACTTGCCTATTTTACCCAAAATCCTCAAAAAGTCAAAGTATTTGCCGGAATCTAAACCCCTTTCTCCTTCAATTTCTTCAAAAGCTCTCTTTGTTCTTTGGTAAGCTTCTTGGGCACCTCAACATTGACTCTCACATAAAGATCGCCTTGCCCGTGGCCGGAGATCCTTGGAAGTCCCTTGCCCGAAATACGGAACCCCTTCCCCGGATTCGTTCCAGCAGGTATCTTAAGTGAAATACTTTTTCCCGAAAGAAGCTTTATGTCTATTTTATCACCAAGAGCAAGCTGTGTGTAGTTTACAGGGACCGTACAATAAAGGTCTTCCCCTTTTCGTTCGAAAGAGGTTTTGTTCTCTACAAAGACCTCCACATAAAGATCTCCGGGAGGACTCCCTTTTCTACCGGCATTTCCTTTTCCTTCAACTTTTAGAGTTTGTCCGGAATCAATTCCTGCAGGAATGGTGATTCCCACCTTTTCGCTTTTCTTTACTCTTCCCTCTCCCTGACAAGCAGAACATCTTTTCTCCGGTATGACACCCTCCCCGTTACAATCACGACAAGCAACAATTTGAGAAAAAGCACCCAAAAAACTTCTTGCTTCTTTTTTTACCCTTCCTCTCCCATCACAAGTATCACACTTCTTCCCCCCTGACGTGGAAAGATCTCCCCTTCCATTACACTCAGCACAAACAACAAGTTTCATAACATCAATAACCTTTTTCTCATCCTTTAGGATATTCAAAATATCGGTACTGATTCTTACTTTTATATCCTCTCCCTTTTCTTTTCTTCTAGAACCTCTTTCTCGAAAACCGAAAAATTCCTCGAAAATATCGCCAAAATCAAAATCAAAACCTTCTCCGGAAAAACCTTCAAATCCGGAAGCTCCTTGGTTTGCTCCTGCACCTCCTCCCATTCCAGGTCCTGCCTTTCCGAATCTATCATATTGAGCTCTTTTGCCATCATCCGATAAGACGTGATAAGCCTCGCTTATTTTTTTGAAAGTCGCTTCATCTCCTCCTTTGTCCGGATGGTGTTTGTGAGCTAATTTTCTGTAAGCTTTCTTTATATCTTCCTTTGAGGCATCCCTTGATACTCCCAAGATCTTGTAATAATCCTCCATAGCTCTAAGAAGTTAAAGAAACTCATTGGCAGCCGCGATAAATTCGGCTGCCAATAGAGCAATCCAAGTTATTTTTATTTTTCTTCGTAGTCTCCTTCCTGCGTTTCCTCGTTGTTCTCGCTTCCGGTTTCACTATTTCCACTCTCTTCCGTTCCCGACCCCCCTCCTTCTTGCGACTGTGCATGAAGATTCTTCCCCGCTTCTTGAAGAAGTTGGTTGAGGTGGTCCATTTTCTCTTTGATCTTATCCTTATCCTCCCCCTTGTGTATTTCTTGAAGTTCCTTTTTCGCGTTCTCTATATTCTCCTTTGTTTCTTGGGGTAATTGATCTCCGGAATCCTTTATCATTTTCTCCGCACTATAGACCACTTGATCAGCCTGGTTCTTTATATCAATAAGCTCTTCTTTTTCTTTATCGGCTTTTGCATGTTCTTCTGCCTCCTTCTTCATTCTTTCCACTTCTTCATCCGAAATTCCACAACTACCTTCTATGCGAATCGATTGTGATTTTCCACTACTTTTATCTTTTGCCGAAACACTCAATATTCCATTGGCATCAATGTCAAACATTACCTCGATCTGCGGCACTCCCCTTGGGGCGGGAGGAATTCCATCCAATATGAATTGCCCAAGCGACTTATTATCTTTCGCAAGAGGCCTTTCTCCTTGCAGTACATGAATCTGAACAGACGGTTGATTATCAGTGGCTGTGGAGAACACTTCCGTCTTTTGAGTAGGAATAGTGGTGTTCTTCTCAATCAATGTGGTGTTCTTTCCGCCCAATGTCTCAATGCCAAGTGAAAGAGGAACTACATCAAGCAAAAGAACATCTTTCACGTCTCCTGACATGATTCCTCCTTGAGTAGCCGCTCCAATAGCTACCACCTCATCAGGATTGATCTCCTTATTTGGTTCTTTTTTCAATATCTCCTTCACCTTCTCTTGTATTTTCGGCATCCTTGTCTGCCCTCCAACCAATACAACCTCTTCTATATCTTCAGTTTTGATCCCTGAATCGGAAATAACTTTTTTTGTAAGCTCAATCGATCTATCAACCAGATCTTCCACCAATGATTCGAATTTAGCACGAGTCAAAGAATAATTAAGATGCTTGGGTCCTGTATCGTCAGAGGTGATAAACGGTATATTCACATCGGTTTGCGTTGCAGTGGAAAGTTCTTTTTTAGCTTTTTCAGATTCTTCCTTGAGTCTTTGAAGTGCCAGTGGATCCTTAGAGAGGTCTATTCCATTATCAGCCTTAAAACTGTCTATGAGCCACCTTACTATCCTACCGTCAAAATCTTCTCCTCCCAGATGACTGTCACCACCGGTTCCTTTAACTTCGATCGTATCCTTGCCCACATCAAGAATGGAAATATCAAAGGTTCCTCCGCCAAAATCATATACCACAATTTGATGATCCTTTTCCTTGTTCAAACCATATGCAAGTGCAGCAGCTGTGGGTTCGTTTATAACCCTCTTCACATCAAATCCTGCTATCTCACCTGCCACCTTGGTCTCTTTTCTTTGCGCATCATCAAAATAAGCAGGACATGTGATTATGGCTTCCTTTATCTCTTCTCCTATTTTCTCCTCAGCGTCCTTTTTTAATTTCTGAAGTATCATTGCAGAGATTTCCGCTGGCTTATGCCAGTTCTCTCCCAACTTAACCTCTATTCCTTCACCACTCTCATCCTTCCTTATTTCATAAGGTAAATTGTCTTTCTCCTTTTGAACCTCCGGAGAATCAAACCTTCTGCCTATAAGACGTTTTACGGCAAAAACAGTATTTTCCGGATTGGTCACTTGCTGCCTTCTTGCAATGGTTCCGACCAATCTTTCCCCTTTCTTGCTAACAGCTACAACCGATGGGGTTGTTCTGGCACCCTCTTTGTTTTCAATTACTTTAGCTTCTCCACCCTCAAGAACTGCTGCCATTGCAGAAAAAGTTGTTCCCAGATCTATTCCTAATATTTTACCCATATTTTCTATTGGCCAATGACTTATATTTTCGTCATTTGCCGATTATGTTACTTTACCACTTTTACTTTGGAGGGGCGGATCACTTTACCATTCAAAAGATAGCCCTTTTGAACTTCTTCAACAACCCTACCGCTTTCCTCGTCCTCCTTTTCAATCGTTTCTATGGCTTCATGATAATAAGGATCGAACTCCTCGCCAATAGCTCCTATCTTTTCCACCCCCTCTTGGCTTAACATCTCTTCCATTTGCTCCTTTATTTTTAAAAAACCGTCTATCAAACCGTCCTCCTCTCTTTTTTCTGCTTCTGTTGCCGCCCTTTCAAAGTTGTCCAATATTTCCAGAAACTTCATTATCAAGCTTTCTCTTTCTTTTCTTGCAAAATCACCCATTCTTTGCATTTCATCCTTTTTGTAATTTATCAGCTCTGCCTTTGCCCTTTTTAAGCTCTCAAGATATTCGTCTCTTTCTTTCTTGTAATTCTCCGCTTCCTTTTTTAATTTTTCTTTTTCGCTTACTTCTTTTTTCTGTTTCTCGCGCTCTTCTTTCTTCATATTTAATCTTCTAAAAACTTTATAATAGACTCCACTAAACAAATATTTTTATCATAAGGCATTCTTTTCGGACCCATAACAGCAAAAAGTCCTCTTTTGCGAGATATTCTGCAGGATGAAACAAGGACACTGAAATCGTACCTCTTGGAAAAAGGAGCTTCGCTTCCTATGTATATTTTCAAGCAATCCTGCCTTTTGTTATCCAAAAAAGAATCAATATTCTTTTCAAAGTCATCAACCATCTCCATGAAACTTCTCACCTTTTCTATATCTTCAAATTCCGGATCCCGAAGTACTTCTCCCCACCCTTCTCTCAAAAGAACACTTTCTCGCGGAAAATAAGAAACTGTTAATCCCGAAGAAGTATCAGCTAAGAACCTAGTAAGATTTCTTATAAAATGAAATCTTCCCTCCATCTCCCTTCTCATCCGCTCCAACTCTTTTTCCAACCTGCGCTCCAATTTCTTTTTCTCGTTATCGCTCAAAAGATCCACAAAGAATCTGTAACCCTTGTCGGTAGGAACTCTTCCCGCGGAAGTATGAGGTTGATAAAGGTACCCCTTCTCAATGAGTTCATAAAGTTCGTTCCTTATGGTCGCGGTAGATATTCCCAATCCGTACTTTTCCTCAATGAAATTGGAACTGATCGGTACAGCATGATCTATGTGCTCTCGAATAACTATCTCTAAGATATTTTGTTGCCTTCCCGTTAGATCCGTCATATTTTCAAAGCACTTAATCCATATTAAAAAATTAGCAATCTTTTGTCAAGAGTGCTAATAAAAGGGCTATTTGTAGAATACTCTACCGTCAAAACGTAGATCCACATAATCTAATTTTTTTCTCTCTTTCTTTCTCAATTCTTCCATTACTACCTCCAAGTCTTTAATGCCGTCTTTTATTCTTCTTTCGGAAAAATACGCACTCCATCCCTCCTTGGTGAGAAGCTCAATAGAGCTTCCAGAAGTAATGTAAAAACCTACTATGCCAATTCCCATCTCCTTGAAAGATTCATCTATAAGAAAAAAATTGCTTAAAACTCTTTCTTGTACTATTCTATCCCCCTTCGAGTAATCTTTTTCTTTTATGACTCTCAAGAGATCATTGTTTATCGTCTCGGCTTCTTGAAAAACAACCCCCTCTTTGTCCAAAAGAAAACAGCCTTCTTCATTCATTCTTTTGCACCAAACAGCTACCGGACTTCTTTCTTTGACCGCAATTTCTATATCGGAAGGAAAAACTCTTTTTACTTGAACTTCCTTGAGTGACGGTGATCTCTGAAGGATCTCCTTTTCTATCTCTTTTGAAGAGACAAGAAAAATACTTCTTGTGTTGAAAAAAAGAAACTCTCCTTCCAGGTGCTCACCTGCCGCTTTTATAGTTTCCTGATCAACAACCTCTTCTTTACTTGATCCGCAAAGAGCATCCACTTGAAAAAAAGAGTGAAAGACGAACAAATATAAACCTCCAACAGAAAAGAGAACAATAAAAAAAAGGGCGCTCAAAAAATTGTTTTCCAAGAGCGTTTTCTTTTTCTTGACACGATATTTTTTTCGAAGATTTTTTCTTTGTTGCATAATCTATGCCTCTTTCCATTCTTTACTTTGCCTTACAAGCAATTCTTCAGCCCTCTCAGGGTCTCTCATGACAAAAAGAACGATCTTTTCCGTTCTCATTGCTTGCGATCCTTTTACAAGAATAAGATCGTGAGAGGAGATTATTTTTTGCAATTTGACCGCGGCGCTTTCGGAATCGGAAAAGGACATGACCTTTTCTTTATTCATACCCTCTTTGATTGCTCCCTTTTTAACCTCTCCGGCCCAACTGCCCACCGAAAGAACATAATCACAAAATTTAGCAGCCTCCCTCCCTATTTTTTGGTGCTCTTTTGAGGAATATTCCCCCAACTCAAGCATATCACCCAAGACAGCTATCTTTCTTTTCCCGGGAAGAGATCTTAAAGTACGTAAAGCGGATTCCATGGAAGATGGAGCGGCATTGTAGCTACCATCCAGGATCATCGAACCTCCCTTTCCTTTTATGGGATATAATCTTCCCTTTGCGGGACGAATTCTTTCCAATCTTTTTGCGATCTTTTCAGGAGACACACCCAAGGTAATACCTACCGCAAATACGGATGATCCTATGTAGGCAAAGGAGTCTCCTATGCAAAGCGGTAAGAAGAGAGAATACACCTCCCCTTTATAGCTCAATTTCAATCTGGTACCCTCAAAAGAATCACAATGGAACTCTTTTACCACTACATCCGCATTGTCTGAAAATCCGAATGTTATTTTTTTTCCGTCAAATCTCATTCCGGAAACACGATCATCATCAGCATTCAATATGGCAAATCCCCCACTTTTGGTATTTTTGAGCAACTCACTCTTCTCTTTCGCCACCTCTTGTGCACTCCTATAGAACTCTATATGTACAGGCACCTCCCCTACCGCCGTTATCACAGCAATATCCGGTTTTATGAAATTGGCAAGATAACTTATGTCGCCGGGCTTATCGGCAGCAAGCTCGACCACAACAATTTCAGGATAATGAGGGTCTCTGAAAATAATAAGTCTCAAACCCCTAAGAATGATCCTGATCCAACCCTTTATTCCTTTTCCCGGTTCACTTTCTTTTAGGAACACCAGAGGAGCTCCCGTTTCAGTATTCAAATTTCCAGCGCTTTTCCTTATTCTCTTGATATCCTTGAAAACCTCGTGAACAGCCTCCTTGGTAGAGGTCTTTCCCACGCTTCCCGTTACTGCTACGACCGTCGGATTGTATTTGGAGATCACCAGGGATGTGATCGTTTTCAATAGAAAATTTAATACTCTTTTCATTTTATATATGATCTTCTCTATTTAAAGCATCGTCTCGTTATCACCCCCAAATAATAAAGAAAATATGGAACCTTTTTCAGGGGAATATCTTTTCCTTGAGGATAACAAATCTCTTTGCCTCCGAAACCTTTTTTGAACTTCGTAACTCCTGGAAATCTTGTTTCGTCAATGCCTCTGAAATCACATTGTGTGTACCCTTTTTCATGAGCTATTCTCATTGCCTCAAAGCGCAGTAAAGAAGGAGCTCTGGTCTTTCTGTATTCGTGATCAAAAGCAGAATGCATAATAGTAGCCATATTTCCGAAATAGAGCACGATAAGAGCAGCTATTCTTTTCCCTTCTTGCTCGGCATACAAAAGATCGCAATTCAAACCCTTCAACATTTCATGGAAATATCTTTCCGGATAGGTGTTGAACCCTTGCCTTTCTTGAGTATTCTTCATTAAACGGAAAAAATCCTTAACATCATTATCTTTTTTGATGACCACTCCCCTTTTTTCCGCCTCTTTGATGCTACGACGCGTACTTTTCGTAAAGCCCTTGAATATCTCAACAGGATCGCTTATATCCACTACGAGTGTTTTCCTTGGCTGTATCTCTCGAAAAGACATTTTTCCAATATCAACACTCATAGCAGGCTCCGTCTTGGCAAACATCTTCCCTTCTCTGTTCCCTATTTTTGCAACTTCACAAAAAAGATCCTCTCTAATTTGCTTGTCATTCGATATAGGACCACGAGGAATATAAAAGTATTTCCCGAAAGGAGTAATCTCTTCGAAGAATTGACACACCCCTTTGATAGCACCTTTATCCTTTGCAGCTATTCTTTCTACACGCTGATATTTACTCTTGAAATCGCCCCATCTAACAGACTGAAGAAAGTCTCCTTTATTCTCTGTTAAAAAATCGTCCCATTCTCTTCTCGAATTGAAACAATCTACTTTATCAATGGGCATAAGGATAAGTTCAGGAACGAGTTATTTCAGTGAACGGAAGATATTTGTGCAAAGCTTTTGGTATCTTGATATTGCCCTCTTTTGTTTGATTATTCTCGAGGATCGCAATAATAGTCCTTCCCATAGCAAGAGCTGTACCGTTCAATGTGTGAACATAAAAGGTCCCTTCCTTATTCTTATATCTAATATCAAGTCCTCTGGCTTGAAAATCAGTACAATTAGAAGTAGAGTGAGTTTCTCGGTATTTTCCTTGGCTCGGCATCCACGCCTCAATGTCATACTTCTTTGCGGCAGGATCACCCAAGTCTCCTGTGCAAATATCGATCACTTGATATGGAATTTCAAGAAGCTTCATTATCTCCTCTTCAACACTAAGCAAAAAGTCGTGCTCTTCCTTGGATCTTTCCGGAGTGGTGAAGCTGAACATCTCCACTTTATCAAATTGATGAACTCTCAAAATACCTTTTGTATCCTTTCCGTAGGAACCGGCCTCTCTTCTGAAGCAGGTAGAATATCCTACATATCTTTTGGGAAGATCCTTTTGCTTGAAAATCTCTTTGGCATGCATGGGACCTATAACCTGCTCGGAAGTGCCCGCCAAATAAAGATCATCATTCTCTAGATGAAAGATGTCGTCTCCTCCTCTTTCCAGAAAACCCATAGCTTCCATCATTTCAGGTTTCAACATTACGGGAGTTATAACGGGAGCAAAACCTTTTTTAGTGGTAACCTCCAAGCACAAATTGATAAGTGCCATTTGAAGTAAAACAACTTCATTTTTGAGAAATGTAAAACGAGCACCGGAAGTTTTTGCAGCTCTTTTCGTGTCAATAATGTCCATTCTTTCGCCAATATCAAGGTGATCGGATGGCGTAAAATCAAAGCTTGGCAACTCTCCCTCCTTCCTGATCACTTTGTTCTCCTCATCATCTTTTCCCACCGGCACCTCGTCAAAAGGAAGGTTAGGCACCTTTCGAAGCAATCCATGAAACTCTTCGTCTATAGCGTTGAATTCCTCATTTAAAGCTGCGTGCTTCTCCTTCACCTCTTTCATCTCGGAGATCAACTTATCCTTTTCTTCTTTCGAGGTCGCATCGCTTATCATTTTATTGGCCTTGTTTCTTTCTGCCTTGATCTCCTCAAGAGATCTTTGCACCTCTCTTCTTTTTTTATCTACTTCAAGAAGTTTATCGATATCCACCTCCACTTGTTTCTTCTTGCAACCATCCTTTACAAGATGAGGGTTTTCCCGTATATATTTTATGTCAAACATAGTATAATAAATTCCACATTCTAAATTGATTCAAGGTGATCATGATTCAACTTATTCCTTGAAATTTGTTTTTATTCATGAAATCTGGATCGTTCCTCACAGTTCCAGATCATCACTTATTTCTTGCATTGCCTCAAGACCCAACGAGATAAATTCGGAAAGCTCCAACCCTATTTCACTGCAATGCGCAATAATATCCCTCCTCGCTCCTTTTGCAAAATCCTTTTCCTTGTACCTTTTCATTACCGAATTAGCGTTCAGGTCGTTGAGTTTCTTTGAGGGTAGGACCAAGGCACTCGCAACGATAAGCCCCGTCAAAGGATCGGTGCAAAAAATAGCCTTCTCAAGAAGGGTATTTCTCTCCTTCCCGGTCTCCTCGTTATGCGCCATAGCAGCATTGATGATTTCTTCCCCAGCTCCGTGTTCCTTCAATATTCGAGCCCCTCTTTTTCCATGCTCCTGTGGATTTTCACGATAATCCACCTCTTCCATGTCTATATCATGAACAAGCCCTGCAATACCCCATATTTCCTCATTCTCTTCAAACCTCCTGGCAAGTTTCCGCATTACAGCTTCCACAGCAAGCATGTGCTTATAACTGTTTTTATTTTTAACGTTTTGCTTTATTAGATTTAACGCTTTTTCTCTATTCACAACTATCTCACATTTAACTTAATAATTAACTATCATTCTCTTTTTCTTCATTCTCTCCTTTCCCCTTCAATTCTATATTTCTCTCTCCTTTTGCTCTTTTTCTCATTGTAGGAAACAATATGATCTCTCTTAAGCTGTAAGAGTTAGTCAAAATGGCGCACAACCTATCTATCCCCATTCCAAATCCAGCCGCAGGAGGCATCCCGTATTCCAGAGCCTCCAAGAAATCTTCATCCATTCTTTGTGCTTCCTCAAACCCCTCCTCTTTCATTTTTTCTTGCTCCTTGAATCTTTCTCTTTGTAAAAAGGGGTCGTTTAATTCCGAAAAAGCATTAACAACCTCCCATCCCGCTATATAAAGCTGAAAAGTTGATAATTTGGTATCATCCCCGCTCTTGTGCTTTGCAAGAGGTTGAAAGCCTTCGGGATGATGTATGAGAAAAGTCGGTTGCACAAGCTTTTCTCTGCACTCTTTTTTGAATATCTCGTCACATATCTCCGCCTTCCCAGCTCCAAGTGCGATCTCCAGACCTCTGTTCTCGGCCTCATCCTTAAGGGCTTCTTTGTTCATTTCCTCAATATTGAGCCCGGTCTCCTTTTTTATTACCTCGGAAAACTCTATTCTCTCAAAGGGAGTAGAAAAGCTTATCTTTTGCTCTCCATAATCAATCTCTAAAGAACCAAAAACCTCCTCAATAACAGAACTGAGCATTTCTTCCGTGAATCTCATCATGTCCTTATAATCCGCATATGCCCAATAAAATTCAAGTAAAGTGAATTCGGGATTATGACTTCTGTCGATACCTTCATTTCTGAAACACCTTGCAAACTCAAAAACCCTTTCAAATCCTCCTACAAGCAGACGTTTTAAGTATAGTTCGGGCGCTATTCTTAAATAAAGTTCCATATCCAGTGTATTGTGATGGGTCTTGAACGGAGTAGCGGCAGTACCTCCGTAAATGGGTTGCAGAACAGGAGTTTCCACTTCCAAGAAATCTTTTTTTTCCAGAAAGCTCCTTAGTTTCTTTATTATCTCCGATCTTTTTATGAAGGCCTCTTTCTGTTTTTCATTGAATATAAGGTCCAAATATCTCTTTCTGTACCTTTCTTCCATTGACTGTAATCCATGCCATTTTTCAGGAAGAGGAAGAATGCTCTTTGTAAGCATTTTATAATCGGCAACCCTCAGAGTTCTCTCGCCCCTCTTGGTATGAAAAAGAGGGCCTCTTATTTCTACAAAGTCACCCATATCAAAGGATTGAAGGAAAAATTTATATCCCTCTTTTCCTATATTGCTCTCAGAGAGAAAAGCTTGAATTTTACCAGTACCGTCCTCTATAGTAAAAAAAGTAAGTTTCCCATGCTCCCTTAGAGACCTTACTCTCCCCGTAAGCACAACCTCTGTTTCTTCTTCCATTAGATCATCAAAGGAGGAAAGACACTCCCTTATCATGTGAGTCCTTTTGGTGCTCTCGGGATATGCCGGAAAACCGGAATTCTCCAAGGTTTCCTTTTTCTTGATACGATTTTGCCTTATCTCTTCTCCTCTTTCCATTTTATCTTATAAAATAAATTCGTAATTGTTTATCATTCTAGGTCAAAAGACTCGTAAAATCAATTTATTCTTATGATCTTGAACTCTTTTTCCCCAGCGGGAGTGCTCACTGTACAGAACTCCCCTTCTTTTTTGTCAAGAAAAACTTTTCCCATAGGAGATTCACAAGACACCTTCCCTTTCATGGGGTCCGAATCATTTCCTCCTACGATTTCGAGCACTTTCCTTGTCCCGTCTCCGGTCTCCACTTCTATTTCAGAACCTATCTGCACGAACTCCTCTTCCCCGTTGCTGGACTCAATTATCTCCGCTTCTTTTATGGTTTCTCTTAATTTTGCTATACGCGTCTCAAGCATACTTTGCTCATTTTTGGCATCTTCATAAGCGGAATTCTCACTAAGATCACCAAAAGAAGCAGCGAATTTCAGTTTATCCGCTACCTCTTTCCTTTTCTCCTTCTCAAGATGCCTAAGTTCTTTTTTTATTTTTTCAAGTCCTTCTTTGGTAAAACGTTTTTTCATTCTTTGTTTTTTGTCTTTATATAACCATGGTTAATTTCAGACAATTATCGTTTCTTTGGTGCTTCATCTTATAAGCTCTTTCACCAAACCCTTATTCATTTTCATTAAAATACTCCAAAAGTATATCTCTTGCAAGGTGGGTCGCTACAGGAGTAACACCTCTCACCTCTTCGATAAGTACCGTGACAACGATCTCGGGGTCATCATAGGGAGCAAAAACGGTGACCCAATTATTGTTGATACCTTCTCTGGAAGTTTGAGCCGTTCCCGTTTTAGCTCCAGAATCAAAAGGAAGTGCTTGTAGGGATCTTGCAGTCCCGATCTTTGTAGCTTCCAGCATTCCCTCCCGTACTATCTCCAAGTTCTCCTCACTGGCAACTCCCTCTCGTATAAGCTCTGATTCCATCTTTTTTATAGTATTACTCTCTTCATCAATCACTTTTTTTCCCAATCGCGGTGAATAAAGATTTCCTCCATTCACAATTGCCGTATATGCGTTGGCCACCTGCAATGGTGTTGTGGAAAGATATCCCTGCCCTATGGAAAGATTGTAAGTATCTCCTAAGTACCAAGGACTCCCCAATTCCTTTCTTTTCCATTCGGGTGTAGGAATGAAACCGCTCCTTTCGGTGGGAAGATCTATTCCCGTTCTTTCATTCCATCCAAAAAGAGAAAGATAATCCTTTATCCTTGAAACACCTAATCCTTCCTGATCCTCATATCCGCCGCCAATGGCATAAAAATAAACATTGCTTGATACGGCTATGGCCTCTCTCATATCACGCCACCCATGTGCTTGATAATCCCGAAATATCGTGGGTTGCGAGGGGTTCCAGGGGTTTTGTATCGATATATATCCGGGGCTATGAATCTCTTTCTGGGGATCAATGATCCCTTCCTCCAGAGCAGCAACTGCGAGTAAAGGTTTAATAACGGACCCGGTAGCATAGGTAGAAGAAGTGATCCTATTCAAGAACACCTCACTTTCTCCATAAAGAAGGTCTTCTATCTCCTCTCTGTTTCCCGTTCTGAACAAATTGTTGTCAAAAGTTGGACGATTGGCCATTGCCATCACCTCTCCGTTTCTCGGGTCAATCGCTACCACAGATGCCTTTTCTCCTCCTATCTCTTCTATTTTTTTATCCATTTTTTCATTCACTATCTTCTGCAATCTTGCGTCAATGGTAAGCACAAGATTTCCTGTTCCATCGGAGGGCTCTCCAAGCTCTTCCTCGGATCTCACGTTTCCGGAAACATCTCTCTTTGTCAGTCTTTCCTCTTTTCCCATTGATAAATATTCCTCATAATATTCCTCCACTCCCATTTTGCCCACATAGTCGTGCATAGCATATCTTTCCGGATTCCTGCTCAAAGTATCCTTATCTATTTTACCTATATACCCCAAAATATGAGAAAGACCTCTTCCATATTTATAATCTCTTCCCGATCCACCCGAGATATGAAACCCCGGAAGATCCTCAATTCTCGACTGAAGCCTTACAAGGCTGTCATGACTTATATCTCTTTTTACTAAAACGGAAGCAGAATCTTCTTTGTTTTTTATGCGATCCATCAATTCACCCGGATCCTCTTTGATGATCTCCGCGACTTCTTTTACAGTATCCTTCTCCGGAGAAGAAGCTGCAGAAAACCTGAAATATAGATTGTATTCGGGAAGATTATAAACAAGCTGTTCTCCGTATCGATCATATATAACCCCTCTTGATATGTTCTCGTTTGAAACAGAGACTATATTCCTTCTTGCAAGTGCCGAATAATGATCTCCTTCAAGAAAT
Organism: Candidatus Nealsoniibacteriota bacterium; assembly: GCA_003555075.1. Classification (GTDB taxonomy): domain Bacteria; phylum Patescibacteriota; class Minisyncoccia; order Minisyncoccales; family PWPS01; genus PWHW01. Next base: position 1,929 of record PWHW01000011.1, on the reverse strand, counting down.
TGCAACTGAAAACTCCTCCCCAAAAGCAAAAAGAGTAACAAAAAAATGCAAAATGAAAAAACACGCAAAACCTTAAGGGAAAGAGGAATCTCCAACCTTTTCTTGGAAGAACCGAGCTCTTCCTCTTTTCTTTGCGTCAAATCGTCCAAAAACACCTCATGTGGCTCTATTTCTTTTATTTGCTTCTTTTTTTTCCTATGAAAAAGAGAAAATTTTGACATATTTCTTCAGTATGGCCTTAACTAAAAATGCAAAAACAAAGAATGCCAGCAAGAATAAACCGAAAGGAAGCGCGGAGAATACATCAACCCAAAATCCGCAAATTCCCGCCACCAAAAAACCTTCATTCCCTTCACTGTTTTCCGTAAAATTGTAAAGAAAAGTAAAGAGAAGCAGGAAAACAGCCGGGATACCCTGGTAAAAAAAGGGATAAAGAAGAAAGCTGTTCACTGCAAGTGCTAACAAGCTTATGAGAAATATCAGAAAGATCATTCTGGTAACAATCTCTTTTTCTTTTCTTTTCATATAAGATCCTAATTTTTGATCACAAACAAATAATCAAGATAACGCGGATCTACTCCTTGCCACACCCTTGCTCTCTTGAAAGCCTCGATATCATCATCCTCTACCTCGTACACTTCTCCTATAAAAAGTCCCCCCTTGGGCATCTCCTTTTGAGAGAGGCTGATCACGCTATCACCACGCTTTATCTCTTTGTCCTTTGGCAAGAGATCCAAAAGAAGAGTTTCCTCACCTGTTCCCTTAAGCAAGCCTATCGGCTCATCTTCGTTTTGAATCCTTACTTCAAAGGAGTTGTCAGGATCGATAATGAGTTTCACCTTGGAATAATCTTTATAAACTTCTCTAATACTACCTATTAGTACTCCCTCGGGAGTTATCACCGGATCATTTTCATTAACTTCACTATTGCCATGCTTGATCAAAAGGCTATATCCCGAGAGATCTCTCCCGAATACCTCCACCAAAACTCTTTCTTCTTCCTCCAAGTTTTCAAGTTCCATAGCTTTTCTTAGCGCTTTGTTTTCTTTTTCCACCTCCTTTAGAACGGAAAGTTCCGCTAAAAGTTTTCTGTTCTCCCTTCTGAGTGATTCTATTTCTTCTTCTACTTCCCTGGCATTCTGGAAAATTTCCAACCTTTTAAAGAAAGTGTTTCCGCTATGGAGCATTCTTTGTTGTATAGGTGCAGTAATGGAATAAAAAGCATTTCTTATTCCCGGTGCATATGAAATAAAAAGACCAAGGACAACGATAATAGTAAGCCCTGAAATGATCCAAACAAAAAAATTTTTCTTCTTTCGCATTAATTTTTTATATCAAAACTCGGCCCTTTTGTCTACGAGAACAAGAAATAAAAAATTGGAGATATTTTACGGAGGTCATCTGCTTTTGTAAAGAACCATTATTTATTATCGGTTCAATCTTATTTTACCCCGCATCAAAATTCGAGCACTTAAAATCTTTGTAAGGCGACTACCTACTCTCGCCCATAAGGACTACCATCGGCCTCGAGAGATTTCACTTCTGTGTTCGGAATGGGAACAGGTGGAACACTCTCAGCATAGTCGCCTTACAAAAACTTCAAGCTCTTATAGATCGATTTTGTGCGGGGCATGCTTGTCAAGAAAAGAAAAGCAGATCATTATAACCCCCGTAAAATAACTCCAATCTTATATTTTATATAGTAACCACAAACTACTAGCCAAAACGCACGACCGATTAGTACTGCTCAGCTAAACACCTTGCGATGATTACACTTGCAGCCTATCAACCTCGTCATCTTCGAGGGGTCTATGAGTCCTAATCTTGGAGTAGGCTTCGCGCTTAGATGCTTTCAGCGCTTATCCTTTCCCAACTTAGCTTCCCGGCCGTGCCGCTGGCGCGACAACCGGTACACCAGAGGTTGGTTCG
>PWHW01000007.1 GCA_003555075.1 Candidatus Nealsoniibacteriota bacterium | reverse complement strand
GATAATAGAGCTCGGGGAATGCAAGACAAAACACGACCTTCCCGATTGGGAGCCCATCACTCCCTGGTAGGGATCATTGATGAAAAACCGCCGGTGCTCTCCGGCGGTTTTTTAGTTGCAACAAAGAAAAGCTTTAGTTATAATTGCAATGCCCTTAAAAGGGTTCTTTTAAAGTGCCCGTAGCTCAGCGGATAGAGCGCTTCCCTGCGGAGGAAGAGGTCAGAGGTTCAAATCCTCTCGGGCACGCCAATATGGCTTTCTCTACCCCCGTTTCCAAAATACCGAACATAGGATCTTCCTATGAAAGCAAACTAAAGAACCTCAAAATAAGAACGGTGGGGGATCTTTTGTATTATTTTCCCTCTCGCTATGAGGACCTTTCCGAAACGACTTCCATTTCCTCCATATACTCGGAAGGAAGATACACTATAAGAGGAAAAATTCTAAGAATAAGTACGGGGAGAACCCTTCGTCGTAGAATACCCTTTTCAGAGATCACAATAAAAGACGGAACAGGAGAAATGAAGGCTGTTTTCTTGAATCAACCCTATCTTGCAAAAAACCTAAAAGAAGGAGAAGAATTGTTGCTTTCCGGAAAAGCAAGTTATTCAAGAGAGGGAGTGCAGTTTGTTAACCCCTACTACGAAAGAACAAAAGGAATGTATGCAGATATCGGCATAACTCCCGTTTATCCTGAAACAAAAGGATTGTCATCGCGATGGTTAAGATCGATCATAGCGCCGCTTTTAAAAACTTTGGAATCAAAAATCCAAGAAACACTTCCCAAGGAGGTAATAAAAAAGAAGCAGTTATACACCCTTGAAGAAGCATTAAAGGAAATACACTTCCCAAGATCCTGGGATTCACTTAAAAAAGCGCAAGAAAGGCTTTCTTTTGAAAGGATATTCTTGTTGCAGCTTTTTCTTGTAAAGCAAAAAATGGTCCTTGGAAAAAGAAAGAGTGTTCCCGTAGACATAAAGATAAAAGAAATACAAAAACTTGTTTCCGATCTTCCTTTTGACTTGACAAACGCTCAAAAAAAAGCGGCTTGGCAAATAATAAAGGATTTGGAGAAAGACTTTCCCATGAACAGACTTCTTGAGGGAGATGTAGGCTCCGGAAAAACAGTTGTGGCAATAATAGCAGCTCTTTCGGTTATAAAAGGCGGCTATCAAGTAGCATTCATGGCCCCCACGGGAGTGCTCTCGCGACAACACTTTGATGAGATCTCAAAACTTCTCTGGAGATTTAAAATCGATGTAGGGCTGCTTACCGGAAAAAAGGATAAATTGCGATCAAATAAACTGAAAGGTGATACATTGGAAATATCAAGAAAGAAACTTGTCGAGAAGGTAAAAAAAGGAGAATTGAGTCTGCTCGTGGGAACTCATGCTCTTATTCAAGAAGAAGTAAAATTCAAGAACTTGGGACTTGTTGTCTTGGATGAACAACACCGTTTCGGCGTGGAACAGAGATCAAAACTATGTCTCAAAGATGACGGTCGAGTCCCTCACCTTCTTTCCATGACAGCCACTCCCATTCCAAGAACACTTACTCTTACTGTCTATGGCGACCTGGATCTTTCCGTGATAAATGAACTACCAAAAGAGAGAAAAAAAGTGATAACTCGAATCATATCTCCCAAAAAAAGAAAAGAAGCTTACCACTTCATAGGGAAAGAGATCGAGAAAGGAAGGCAAGCTTTCTTTATCTGTCCACGAATAGAGGAATCCGAGGACAATGAATCGCCATGGGCGGGATTAAAATCCGTGGAAAAGGAAAAAGAAAGGCTTGACGAAGAGGTTTTTCCGGACCTCAGAGTGGAATTGCTTCACGGTAAAATGAAGTCCACGGAAAAAGAGAAAGTAATGAAGGATTTTAAAAGCAAAAAGATAGATATTCTTGTTTCCCCCTCTGTAATCGAAGTTGGAATAGATATAAAGAACGCGAGTGTAATGGTAATAGAGGGAGCTGAGATGTTCGGTCTTTCCCAACTTCATCAGTTCAGAGGAAGAGTGGGAAGGGGAGAGTTTCAATCTTATTGCTTTTTATTCACAAGCTCCCACACCGGAAGAACAAAAGAGAGATTGAAAGCTCTCCTGGAATCAGATAACGGTTTTCAACTTGCCGAAAAAGATCTGGAGATCCGCGGACCCGGAGATTTCGTAGGAAAAAGACAGTGGGGATCCCCCGATTTTACCATGGAAGCACTGAAGGACAGAGAACTAGTAGAAGAAGCAAGAAGCGAAGCAAAGGAGGTACTCTCTCAAGACCCCGAACTTAAAGAACACCATCTTTTAAAAAGAAGAGTGGACTCTCTTGAGAAGAAGTTCCATCTTGAGTAGCCGGGTATATTTCTATAAAAAAGAACGGAGAATTATCTCCGCTCTTCTTGGTGACCCCGAGGGGATTTGAACCCCTGCTACCAGGATGAAAACCTGGCGTCCTAGGCCAGACTAGACGACGGGGCCTCAGTTTCAAAAAAACTTAATAATAAAGATATTCAAATCATTTAAGTTGTCAAGGCAAAAACAAAAGAATATTGTTTTTTGACCAAGTAGGATTATAATATAACCCATAAAAAAATGCAATATCCAAATTATGATAATTTTAAGCATTGAAACTTCATGCGATGATACGGGGGTGGCCATTCTGGAAAAAAGCGAAAAAGGAATACGAACATTGGCCAGTATTGTTTCCTCGCAAGATGAGATCCATAAAAAGTGGGGAGGAGTTTATCCCTCGGAAGCAAAAAGAGAACATCAAAAAAATCTCGTCCCGACACTAAAAGAAGCCTTAAAAAAAGCGGGGTTACTTGAAAAAGGAAAAACAACAATTCCCGAGAATCTGGAAAGCTTTTTTGAGAAGGAAAAATTGTTGCATGAGGATCTTTGCGACTTCCTTCAAGGTCATTCCTTGAAAGGAAAAATAGATAAAATAGCGGTGACCGTAGGGCCGGGATTAGAGCCTTGCTTGTGGGTAGGGATCAACTTTGCCAAGGCACTCGCTTTGTGTCTGGGCACTCCCATCGTCCCAGTGAACCACATAAAGGCCCACATCCTTTTCTTTTTGCTTGATAGAAAGAAAATCCATTTTCCGGCTGTATCACTTATTGTAAGTGGAGGTCACACGGAGATCATTCTCATGGAATCTCTTTATTCTTTTTCTCTTATCGGAAAGACAAGAGATGATGCTGCCGGAGAATGTTTCGACAAAGCCGCAAGAATATTGGGGCTCGGTTATCCGGGAGGACCGGCCATAGCTGAAAAAGCGAATAAAAAGAGAGTGCAGAGAGAGAAAACACCAAGCAAGAAGGAAAAAATCTTCTCTATTGACCTCCCTCGTCCCATGATGAAAGCAAGGAATTATGATCTAAGCTTTTCGGGACTAAAAACGGCCGTATTATATGATCACCTTAAAAGAAGTGAAAAAATAAAAAGAGAGGAGGAGTATATTATGGAAATGTCAGAAGAGATAGAAGAAGCGATCACCGATGTCCTTGTTTCAAAGCTGGAAAAAGCAATAAAAGAATATGATGCGAGAACATTGCTTTTGGGAGGAGGAGTGACCGCCAACAGAACACTTCAAAAAAAAGTAAAAGCATTGAAAGAAAAATTCCCCGAGTTAGCGATAATACTTCCATCCTTGCATCTTTCCACCGATAATGCGGAAATGGTGGGAATAGCAGCAACAGTAGAAGAAGAGAGAGATCCGGAAATAATAAAGGCTAATGCAAACTTAAAGATATATGATACAATGGCAAGCAATACAAAATGATCGGAAAAAAGAAAGCTATTTTTCTCCTTTTTAGTTCCTGATGAAAAAGAACCATGAAAATACCTAAAAATTACAATCACAAAGAGACCGAAGACAAAATATACGCAAAATGGGAAAAAGAGCGCCTTTTTAAACCGGAAACAAGCATTGAAAAAGGAAAAGCATCTCATGATTCCCCCTATTTCTCCATGGTGCTTCCTCCTCCCAATGTAACCGGAATTCTTCACATGGGTCACGCCCTCGGAATTACCATAGAAGATATCTTGGCTCGCTTTCATAGAATGAAGGGTTATAAAACTCTTTGGATACCGGGGACCGACCATGCCGCCATTGCCACTCAATCAAAAGTGGAGTCCATTTTGCAAAAGGAAGAAGGGAAAAACCGCCATCAATTAGGAAAGAAAAAGTTCCTGGAAAAAGTGAACTCCTTTGCCAGTGAAAGCCATGATACCATTGTAAAACAAGTGAGAAAAATGGGTGCTTCAGTGGATTGGGAAAGAGAGGCCTACACCTTGGACGAAAAGAGAAACAGAGCAGTAAAGACCGCTTTTAAGAGGTTGCATGACATGGGTCTCATATACAAGGGAATGAGAATAGTGAATTGGGACCCCAGGGGGCAAACAACCGTTTCGGATGACGAAGTGAACTACGAAGAAGCCAAGGGGAAACTTTATACTTTTTATTACGACAAGGATTTTCCCATCCCCATTGCCACTACAAGACCCGAAACAAAGCTGGGAGATACCGCAGTGGCTGTAAATCCCGGCGATAAACGTTATAAAGAATATATCGGAAAAGAATATAAAGTAAATTTCGCGGGAGAGTCTCTTTCTATAAAAATAGTGGGCGACGAGGAGATAGATCCCGAATTTGGAACCGGAGCAGTGGGAGTGACTCCCGCGCATAGTTTCACGGACTGGGAGATAGCGGAAAGACATGGTGTAAGTATCAAACAAATCATCAATGAAAAGGGAGAGATTAGCATTCAAGATTCAGAGTTCAACGGAAAGGAGATAAGTAAGGCAAGAGAAGAAATAGTAGAGAAGCTAAAGGAAAAAGACCTTCTTGTAAAAGAAGAATTCATAACTCAAAATATCGCAAAAGCGGAACGCACAGACGGAACAATAGAGCCACTCCCCAAGATGCAGTGGTTTATAAACGTTAACAAAAAATTCGTCTTTCCTCATTCCTCTCTCCCTTTTATCAAGAAAGGAGAGAAGATAACTCTCAAGAAATTAATGGAGCTTTCCGTAAAAGAAGGATGCATATCTCTTGTTCCCAAAAAATTCGAAAAGACTTACTTCCATTGGATAAATAACTTACGGGACTGGTGTATAAGCAGGCAAATATGGTTTGGCCACCATATTCCAGCTTATTATTGCAAGAAGGAAGGTCGCAAAATACATCAAAATGATGCAAAGAACAATTTTTACATAAGCATAGAAGCGCCGGAAAAATGCCCTTTTTGCGGAGAGTGTGAAATGGTGCAGGATTCCGACACCCTAGACACTTGGTTCTCCTCCGGTCTTTGGACCTTCTCTACTCTCGGATGGCCCGAGGAATCAAAAGAGCTCATGAACTATCACCCCACTACCGTGCTTGAGACAGGGCATGACATACTTTTCTTTTGGGTGGCAAGAATGATACTCATGACAACATCTCTCATAGGAGAAATACCCTTCCGATATGTTTATCTTCACGGAATAGTAAGAGATGAGAGGGGAAGAAAAATGAGTAAGTCTATCGGTAATATAATGGACCCCATAGAGGTTTCGGATATATACGGAACCGATGCGTTACGCATGTCACTCGTAATAGGATCTGCACCGGGAAACGACGTCAAAATATCAGAAGATAAAATAAAAGCGCAAAAACATTTCGCAAACAAGATATGGAACGCCACACGCTTTGTCGTTTCCGTGATGCCTGAAGAAAAAAAGGAATTGGATAAAATAATCGCCGGAGAGACAATTCTTCTTGATAATGAGAAGAAACATCAAGAAGATTTAAAGAAACATATCAAGGAGGTCACAAGACACATGGAGAACTTTCGCATTTACTTGGCGGCAGAAAAGCTTTACCAATATTTTTGGCACAATTTTGCGGATATAATCATTGAAGAGAGTAAAGAAAGTATCTACAAAGGGAGAGAAGAAGAGCGCATGTCAGCCCTTCAGAACCTCTATCTTCATCTGACCAAACAATTAAAGCTCTTGCATCCTTTTATGCCTTATGTTACCGAGGAGATATGGTCAATGATCCCAAGATCAAAAGAAAGCGAGAATTATATAATGATTGAAGACTGGCCAAAAAACTAAGGATCCGCACTCTTGTCTTTTAAAAGGTATGGTGCTATCTTAAAGTATGAGCAAAAACATGAAAAATAAAGAAAAAAAATGGAGAACGGAAAAGGTGAAGAATAACAAGGAAGCGCCCGAGGAGAATCAAGAGTCAAAAACCGAAGGAAAGAAAAAGGAAAAATCATGGGTAAGAAACGAAGGAAAGCTTGCCGTTGATATTTATGAAACCGAAAAAGATGTCGTTATACAAGCACCAGTTGCCGGAGTAAAGAAAAATGACCTCGAGATCGTAACGGAAAAGGACATGGTCGTAATAAAAGGAAAAAGAGAAAGGCCGGAAAAGGATGAGATAAAAAATTTCTACACCGAGGAGTGCTTTTTCGGAGAATTCAAAAGAGAGGTTATTTTGCCCGAAGAGACCGACCCGTCAAGAATAGAAGCCGATATGGAAGATGGGGTTCTTACAATAAGGGCTCCCAAGATCGAGAAAGAGAAGAAAAGAAAAATTGACGTTTAACTCTCTGTTTAAACCAAAAAAAGGACCCGCGGAATGCGGGTTCTTTTAGTATATACAAGAAAAAGGTGCCCGGGGTGGGACTCGAACCCACACGCCACACGGACACAGCGTCCTAAACGCTGCGCGTCTGCCAATTCCGCCACCCGGGCGATTCATCATCCAATTGCAAAATAAAGCAACAAAACATCCCGATAAGAACGGGATGCTTTTTGCAAGACCTTCTTTTTTCCTTGTGTGGGCTTACTGCCCTAACTGAAGGAACGCTTCTACCAAAGACACCGCTCCCCAGGCAAGTAACATCACAACAATACCTATCAACGCATACTTCACAAAATCCTTCGCTTTTCCGACCTGCTCCTCGCTTCCTCCTGCAGTAACAAACAAGAATCCGGCATAGAGCAAGAAACCAACCACTACTATTATCATGATTCCCCATATCCATTCAATAAGGCTCTCTAAAAGATTCTCTATGTCCTCCGGGCTCTCTATATGTCCTCTCCACCCCTCGGGAGTGGTAACATCCGGTTGGCCCACGGCAACCATGGGAGCAACAAGCACCCCGACCAACAATAAAATTATAGCTATTTTTTTCATCTTTCGTTTTTATTTTGTTCCTTGCGACCTTTTTCGGCAAAAATTTCTATTAATGGAATGATAAACAATTTTTCCGCAGGGGTCAATGATAGATCACTGAAGTATTACGAAAAAAAATTGAACAAATAATTATAATAATCCGGATCGAGGAAATCCTTCATAAGAGAACTGACTCCCCAACCGAGAAGCGCAACAGCAAGACCGATAAGCCCATACATCACCATCTTATTGGCAGTAGTGAATTTGTCGGGGTTTCCGGCGGCCGTATAATAAGTAAAACCTGCATAAATAAAGACAAGTACCGTTATAAGCAGAAATATCCTCCAAACGAATTCCGTTAAATTAATGATAACATCAATAACATCTTGCCCTTCCCCTATCAGAACTCCGTTATTTGCGATCGCAAAAAAGGGAATTCCAAGAATGAAAAGGGTTGCTAATCCCCAAATTCCTCTTCTTAAAGTTTTTTTTCTCTTGTAGTCCTCCTTGAGTATTTTCATTTAATTTAGAAGAACATCTTCAATAACATAAATAATTCCCTCGGCGACAATTATGATCCCCAGTCCGACAATTCCCCATTTTACAGCGTCCGCAGCCTTTTTCGCCTTATCCGGGTCTCCAGTGGAAAAATAATACTGAAGACCGGCATAAATAAACACCAGCGGAGTAAGAACAATGGCCACCCGACCAATGAAATTCACGATAGCAGTAACAAGCTCGGGCAAGGTGCTGTATTGCCCTCCCAAGGGGTCAAGAGGCGAACCAAGGGCAAAAAAGGGAATTGCGAAAAGCAAAAAGAAAAGAGTGGAAAATATGACTTTTTTCTTATTTTTTTTCATAAATCCTTCCGAAGTGATCCTTTCCGGCATCAACTTCTCTTAAAAGTTTAAAGCCCTCGTTTTCCGCTCCCTCTTTTATCTTTTCCTCGGCCTTATCATTCTCCATTTTCCAATCAACCACGAACAATTGTCCTCCGTCCCTTAGCACCCTATAAGCTTCTTTTAATACAGCTTCTTTGTCATCGGCTTGAAAAAGTATATTGGACACTATTACAAGGTCAAAGAAGTTTTCTTGAAGCTCCGTCCCCTTTTCAAGATCGGCCCTCAGGGTGCGAATGTTGTAAACCTTTTCAAGTTCCGCCCTGCTTCTTAGTGCGGAAAGTGCTTCGCTCAAAATATCTATTGCGTATATTTTGGCATCTTTGCACTTTTTTGCAAGAGGAATGGTGATCCCTCCTGCTCCACACCCGAAATCGGCAACACTCATTTCCTCCTTTGAAGGAATCTCCCTTATAATCTTTTCGGGAGCCAGAAAATCATCCATATTTTTGCTTATTTATCATATGCAAATGACCGAGGCAAGTTTATCCCCTTTGTCCATCTTCATAAGTCTCACTCCTTGAGTGAGTCTTGATTGTTCAGGAATATTCTTGATCTTCATTCTTATCACTTTTCCTTTGCGAGATATAGCTATAAGATCGTTCTCTTCGGTTATCATTCTAAGAGATATGGTGTTACCGATCTTCTCGGTGTTCTTTACCGTCTTGACTCCTACTCCACCTCTTTTTTGAGCCTTGTATTTCTTGGCCTTTATCTTTTTTCCATAGCCGTTCTCTGTCATAACAAGAAGGTTCGCCTTTGCCAGCTCCTCTTTTCTGATTATCGTCACATCGGCCACCTGATCTCCTTTACGAAGGTTCACCCCTTTTACTCCCCCTGCCTGCCTACCCATTGCACGGACATCCTTTTCTCCAAAACGTATCAATTGCCCTTTTTTGGTGGCAATTGCCACTTCATCCTCTCCGGAGGTCTTCCTGACCCTGCAAACCTCATCTCCTTTTCTTAAAGTAATGGCAATAAGCCCGGATCTGCGAATATTGGTGAACTTTTTAAAAGGAGTTTTCTTTATTATTCCGTTTTTGGTCGTGATAACCAAATTCTTCTTTTCTTTCAATTCGTCTTTTTCAAGGGGGATAACGGTAAGAACCTTTTCCTCGGGAGATATTTCCAAGAAATTAAGAAGCCCTCTTCCGCGCGTGGCTCTTGCGCCCTCGGGAACCTGATAAACAGGGACTCTGAACACTTTTCCGCTATCGGTAAAGAAAAGTAAGAAGTCGTGGGTCATTGCTTCTATGAAGTGTTCCACCACATCATCTTGCCCCGTTTTCATTCCAAGCATTCCCTTTCCTCCTCTCTGCTGAGCTTTATAAGTGGAGGGGTTAACCCTTTTGATATATCCTCCTTGCGTAACAGTAACTATCGTAGGTTCTTGGGGGATGAGATCAAGATCATCCGTTTTTTTCAATTTCTCTTCATAAACTTTTGTTCTTCTTTCGTCACGAAAACCATCCTTTATTTCAAGAAGTTCTTTCTTTACAACCTTTCTTATATTCTCTCTGCTGCTCAGTATCTCCGTTAACTTCTCTATGAGGGCTTTCTTTTCTTCCAGTTCCTTTTCTATTTCCTCCCTTTCCAGTTTTGCAAGCTTTTGAAGCTTCATTTCCAAGATAGCGTCCGCCTGAATCTCCGTGAATTTGAAATTCTTAATAAGATTCTTCTTCGCATTCTCCCTGTTTTCCGATGCTTTGATCGTTCTTATCACTTCATCTATATCAGAAAGCGCCTTGTATAATCCTTCCAAGATATGAGCTCTTTCCTTGGCTTTTTGCAGGTCAAACTTAGTCCTTCTTGTTACCACTTCCTCTCGGTGGTCAATATAGTATTGCAAGAGTTCTGCAAGCCCCATCACTCGAGGCTGTATCCCGTCAACAAGAGCAAGCATATTAACATGAAATGTGTCCTGAAGAGAGGAAAAACTATAAAGTCTGTTCAGTATCTTCTTGGGATAAGCTCCCGTTTTCAAATCCAAAACGATTCGCATCCCCTCTCTGTCCGATTCATCTCTTATGTCCTTCACGCCGTCAAGCTTCTTCTTTTGCACAAGCTTCGCAAAATCTTCTACAAGCTTTGATTTTCTAACTCTATAAGGTATCTCTGTGATAATTATTTGACTCTTCCCTTTCTTTTCCACTATCTCCGCTTTACCTCTTACGGTTATAGAGCCTTTTCCTTGAGAATAAGCCGAAACGATCGCTTCTTTGTCGTATATCTCCCCTCCCGTGGGAAAGTCAGGACCTTTTACGAATTGAAGTAAATCCTCCGTATCTGCTTCGGGGTTCTCTATGAGGTAAGAGCAAGCATCAACAACCTCCCCAAGGTTGTGAGGCGGCACATTGGTAGCCATCCCCACTGCTATTCCCAAAGAACCGTTAAGCAATAGCTGAGGAACGGGAGAGGGTAATACTTTGGGTTCTTTCCTGGTTCCGTCGTAATTTGACACTACGTCAACCGTCCCTTTCTGAATATCATTTAGCATTACCTCTCCTATTTTAGAAAGACGAGCTTCTGAGTAGCGCATTGCTGAGGGAGGGTCTCCGTCAATGGATCCGAAATTTCCTTGACCTTGTACCAACGGATAGCGCATTGAAAAATCTTGCGCCATAAGAACCAAAGAGTTATATACCGCCATATCTCCGTGAGGGTGGTAGCGAGCAAGTGTAGTACCCACTACGCTTGCCGACTTTCTGAATTTTGCAGAAGGAGTCACGCCATCCTCTTTCATTGTATAAAGAATTCTTCTGTGAACCGGCTTCAATCCGTCTCGAACATCGGGAAGAGCTCTTCCCACAATAACCGACATCGCATAATCCATATAGGATTCCTTCATTTCTTCCGTTATGCTGCGGGGTCTTACATATCCAATATCAGCTCCAAGCTCCTTCTTGTTTTTATCTTCTTCTTTCATCATTTTTTTAAAATTATCTTAAGATCAAGAAAACCTAATAATTCATTTTGCCTGAGGAGCAAGAGGTACCACCCTCATCTCACCTGAAGGAAGATCCTTTTCTTGAATTGCCAATTTCTCTTCCCGAGAAACCCCTTTTTCTCCTATTGCTTTTAAAAACTGTTCCAAGTCTTCAATTTCTATATTTAGTCCCTCTACTTTATAGTGCATAGGTATAACGACCCTAGGCTCTATTTGAGAGATCACTTTTGTAGCCCCCTTCCCGTCTATTGTATACACCCCTCCGACAGGAACCATTAAAATGTCCACTTCTCCTATGCTCTCAAGTTGCTTACTGGTAAGTTCTTCTTGTCCAAAATCTCCCATATGACAAACTCTCATCCCTTCTCCCTCGATAACATAGATTGTATTCGCCCCTCTTTCGCTCCCCTCGCTATTATCATGAAAAGAGTGGATGCCCTTTATAAAAATGTCATTCAGTTCATATTCTCCCGGAGAATCAATTGTGAACGGCTCCTTTTTAAAAGCATTCCTGTTTGAGTGATCGAAATGATCATGAGTAATAAGAAGAATATTAGCTTCCATCTTAGGAAGCTTTAATCCGGTTCTTTCGTCAAAGGGATCAACGACCAAAGAGGTCCACTGTTTTGATTTTTTTTGTCCCTGCGCAGTTATTTTGAAGCAGGATTGTCCGTACCAAACAATATTCATAGAAGATAGAAGAATCTTACCTTTATACTTATGCTGTAGCTTTACTTTAAATATATAACGAGAATTCCCCTGCTCACTTTACCCATTCATTCTTCCGGCCCCCAAAAACGCGCAGTGTAAGAAAAACTACTAAAGCCAAGCTCTTGTCATTTTATCACTGCCCTTGAAAAAATCAAGAAATTGTGTAGAATAAGAGGGCCATGAAAGAACAACTAAAAGAAAAAAATCTTCTTGAGATCCCTAAAGAGGGGGAGATCGTAGAAGGAGAAATAATAGGAAAAGGAAGAGCATCCGCTTTTGTTGACCTGGGTGCTTTCGGTACAGGGGTGATCTATGGCCGCGAATTCCACGCTGCAAAAGATGAATTAAAGGATCTAGAGGACGGCGATGTGATCCCTGTAAAAATAGTGTCCTTGGATTCCAAGGATGCAGGAGGTTATGTAGAGTGCTCCCGCATTCAAGCCAAAAAAGAAATGGCGTGGGAAACTCTCGAAAAACAAAAAGAGAATGAAGAACCTATTACGGTCAAGATAGAAGGAGCAAACAAAGGAGGTCTTCTTGCTAAGATCTCCGGAATACCATCCTTTATTCCTTCTTCTCAACTTTCTCCGGAAAACTATCCGCGAGTAGAAGGAGGGGATTCCGCAAAAGTTCTCAAAGAACTTCAAAAATTTATTGGAAAGAAAATGGAAGTCCGGATCCTTGATCTTTCAAAAGAAAAAGAGAAGATCATTCTTTCAGAGAAAGCAAAGAACGAAGAAGAGGAGCAGGCATCGCTTGATTCTTACAGTGAAGGCGATGTAGTGGACGGAACAGTGACCGGAATAGTTGATTTCGGAGCCTTCGTTAGACTGGAAGACGGAGTAGAAGGACTTATTCATATATCTGAAATGGATTGGAGTCTCGTGGAGGATCCGAGAAACATATTGAAAGAAGGAGAGAAGGTGCAAGCAAAGATCATTAACATTGCAAACGGGAAGCTGTTCCTTTCTTTGAAAGCATTAAAGAAAGATCCTTGGAAAGAACTGGAGAAGAATCATAAAGAAGGTGACATTATCAAAGGGGTTGTCTCGAAGTTCGTTTCTTTCGGAGTTTTTGTGGAGGTTGAAGGGGGAATTCAGGGGTTATGCCATATTTCAGAATTCCAATCAAGAGAAAAAGCGGAAGAAGTTCTGGAAATAGGCAAGACATACGATTTTAAGATACTTTCTCTTAATGCCTCCGATCACAGATTAAGCCTCAGAGTGGTGGAAAAATAGTTTTCGTGTTATAAGTGACATTGATCCCGTCGCGGGAAGCTTTCTTCTCGCGGCTTATTCTTTTGTAAATTGACTGCCCCACCTTTTCTTATTATAATGCAGTGTAGTCATCTCTTTTGCTCAGGGCATCTTTTTTTGATAAAATCTCTCCGTAGCTCAACTGGATAGAGCGGCTGCCTTCTAAGCAGCAGGTTGGAGGTTCGAGTCCTCCCGGAGAGGCAAGTTTTCAGAGAGTCAATATGGCGGCCGTAGCTTAACGGTAAAGCACTCGGTTGTGGTCCGAGAGCATGCGGGTTCAAGTCCCGTCGGTCGCCCTTTCTAGTGTTCAAAAAAAAGCAAATTGAAATAATGCCCGTCTTCCTGTAAGACATGTGCTCCCCGTAGCTTAACAGGATAAAGCAACTCCCTCCTAAGGAGTAGATCTAGGTTCGAGTCCTGGCGGGGAGAATATATCTAACAGGATGAAGGGCAAGATGCAATAATTATCAACAAGAGGGTTTCATAAAAATATTAAACACTGTAAAAATGAAAAATTTTTCCAAGAAATCGTTGAAAAAAAGTTTTAGCAAAAATATCATCTCCTTTGTTCTTCTTCTTTTTGCGGTGGTTCTTCTTTTCGCCCTTGTTGCCTCCGAGTCCTTCCGAGAAGTTGAAGAGATAACTTTAAACAGGCTTGCAAGGGAAATAAACAGAGAAAATGTGGAAAAAATAGAAGTTGTGGGATCAACAATAAACATCGTTTTTGATGATGAGACGCTTGGAATGGCAAAAAGAGAACCGGATATTTCACTTTTTGAGTCCCTACGTAATTGGGGGGCAGAAGAAAGCAAGATAAGAGATGTGGAAATAAATTATGAGGAAGAGCAAGATTGGTCCTTTATGCTGACTCTTTTAATAATTGCTCTCCCTCTTGTTATTCTTCTTTATATTTTTCGCTCCATGTTCAAGCAGGCAAAAGGAGGAGCGATGCAAGCACTGGATTTTTCAAAGACAAGAGCACGTGTTTTCGGGGAAGAAGGATCTCCCAAAGCAGGTATAACCTTTAACGATGTAGCAGGACAAGAAGAAGCAAAAGAAGAATTAAAAGAAATAGTTGAGTTCTTAAAGAACCCTAAAAGATTCTTGGGTCTTGGAGCTCGGATACCAAAAGGGGTGCTTCTTACAGGATCGCCGGGAACAGGAAAAACTCTTATGGCAAGAGCAGTTGCAGGAGAAGCAAATGTTCCCTTTTTTGAGATCTCAGGCTCGGAATTCATTGAGTTGTTTGTGGGAGTGGGAAGTGGAAGAGTGAGAGATCTCTTTTCCAAAGCAAAGAAAAAACAGCCTTGTATTGTTTATATAGATGAACTGGATGCAATAGGAAGAGCAAGAGGAGCAGGGCTGGGAGGAGGACACGATGAAAGAGAGCAAACCTTGAACCAGATCCTTTCTGAAATGGACGGTTTCGCTCAAGACTCGAAGATAGTAGTACTTGCAAGCACTAACCGTCCCGATGTTCTAGATCCCGCCCTTTTGCGCCCGGGAAGATTTGATAGAAAAATAATTCTCAACCTTCCTGATAAAAAGGCGAGAAAAAACATTCTAAAGCTTAATGTGAAAGGAAAACCTCTTTCCACTAGCGTGAAGCTTCAAGAGATAGCTGAACGAACACCGGGTTTCTCAGGAGCCGATATTGCGAATCTGGCAAATGAAGCGGCACTGCTCGCAGCAAGAAAGAAAAAGAAGAAGATAAGCCAAAAAGAATTACTGGAAGCAATTGAAAAGGTTTTGCTTGGTCCCGAAAGAAAAAGTTATGCCATGAGTAAAAAGGAAAAAGAGCTCAGTGCCTACCATGAGGCAGGCCATGCAATAGTATCCTCTTTTCTCCCCGACACAGAACCCGTAAGGAAAATATCAATTGTAGCAAGGGGACAAACCGGGGGTTACACCATAAAAATACCCTCTGAAGAAACCAAGATAAAGAGAAAATCGGAGTTTCTTTCAGAGATGGCTGTGCTGCTGGGAGGATATATTGCCGAAAAGGAAGTTTTTGGTGAAGTTTCAACCGGAGCTGCAAACGATCTTGAAAGAGCATCCGCTTACGCTCGCAAACTTGTAAAGGAATTCGGTATGTCCTCTTTGGGTCCAATACACTTCAAAGGAGAAAAAGGTCATGTTTTCCTTGGAAAAGAAATGGGGGAAGAGAAAAACTACTCCGAAGACACGGCAGCAAAAATAGACAAAGAAATATCATCCTTTATAAACGAAGCTGCGCAAAAAGCGGAAAAAGTTGTTAAAGAGAAAAGAGATTTGATCGAAAAGGTGGTGAAAGAGCTACTTGAAAAAGAAACTCTTGAAAGAGATACTTACGAGAACATCATTGGCAAGAAGAGTAGCTCGGAAAGCAAGAGTCCCAAAAAGAAAGAGAGCAAAGGAGAAAAAAAGAAAAAGTAAGAAAGCGAGAATCTCCCCAGGGGGTGGAAAAAATCGCTTTTTGTGTTACAATAGAAACGCTTTGAAAAGATAGGGCGCATAGCTCAGTCGGTGAGAGCGTGGTCCTTATAAGGCCAAGGTCCCTGGTTCGAGTCCAGGTGCGCCCACAAACAAAGCACCTTTATTAGAAAGGGACGCGTAGCTCAGTTGGCTAGAGCGCTACCTTGACGTGGTAGAGGTCCCTGGTTCGAGTCCAGGCGCGTCCACAATACGCCAATGCGTAGAAATGATTGCCACAAGAATCATGGTGGAAATAATTCATGAGGATAAGCACCTTATAGCAGTAAACAAACCACCGGGAATGGTAGTTTTTCATGAGAATGACACTGCCGTAAGAAAGGAAAGTCTTTCCTTCTTGTTATCCAAGAGATATCCGGAACTCAGAAGCTTGAATCACCCTAGAAATGGCGCGGTACATAGACTGGACAAAGATACTTCGGGAATCGTTCTTTTTGCAAGAGATGAGGATTCATTTTTCTTTTTACAAAAAGAATTCTTAAAGAGAAGAGCGAAAAAGAAATACCTTGCACTGGTCTTTAAAAGAATGAAAAAAGAAGAGGGAAGAATCGAGATGTTGATGCAAAGATCCAAAAAGGATAGAAGAAAACAAGCTCCGGGAGGGAAAAGAGGAAGAAGATCGCTCACATTATTCAAGGTAATAGAAAGATTCAACGACTTTACCCTTCTTGAGGTTATTCCTGTTACAGGAAGAAAACATCAAATAAGATGCCATCTTTCCTTTACGGGACATCCGGTGGTGGGAGATAGACTTTACCGCTTTAAGGACCAGCAGGATCCCGAAGACCTTAAAAGACAATTCCTGCATGCCGGATTATTGAAGATAAGAACCCCGGACGGAGTAAAAACTTTTAAAGCTCCACTTTCTCAGGACCTGAGAAAAATACTTTGGAAACTAAAAGATCAAAGATCAAATTAAAAATATGTCCGTAAAACTGGAAGAATTCAAAAAAGAGAAGGAAAAAAAGGATATTCCGGAAATACAAACCGGAAATACGGTAAGAGTAACGCAAAATATAAACGGAAAAAAACAGTCCTTTGAAGGGCTTGTTATTGCAAGAAAACACGGAAAAGGTCTTCCCGGAACAATCACTATAAGGAAGGTTATCGACAAAGTGGGTGTGGAAAAGGTATTCCCTTTGCACTCCCCTCTTATAGAGAAAATAGAGATCCTAAAGAAAGGACGCACAAGAAAAGCGAAGGCTTATTATATCAGAGAAAAAACAAAGAAGGTGACCAGAAAGAAGGTCAAAGAGTAAAAAAGCGCGGGTGTCGGAATTGGTAGACGACTTTGGTTGAGGGCCAAAGGTCCTTTATGGGCGTGTGGGTTCGAGTCCCACCCCGCGCACAAGATTTGACAGAATTATATTCAAGTTCTTTCATGCCCGAGCAAAAAATTTGTAGAAAACTTGTTTCCCGGTCATTATGGGATATAATGAAGCAGAAAGGGCGGTTAGCTCAGTTGGCTAGAGCATCTCGCTTACATCGAGAAGGCCGTAGGTTCGAGTCCTACACCGCCCACCACTTTGCTTTCATTTGCAAAGCAAGGAGGCCGCGGTAGCTCAGGGGTAGAGCGCTTCTCTGAAAAAGAAGAGGTCGTCGGTTCAATTCCGACCCGCGGCACATCTTCGCGGGAGTAGCTTAGTGGTAAAGCGTCTGCTTGCCATGCAGAAGATCGCGGGTTCGAATCCCGTCTCCCGCTCATTTGACAACAATATTTGCACTAAATACTCCCTGGGTATTGACTTATTTTCCTTATTGTGATAAGATGGAACAACTCCTACAGAAAGTGGGAGTTTTTTCATTTGGTAGTAAACTTAAAAAATAAAACCAAACGTTATGCAGAAACAAAGCAGTAGCTTGGACGATAGCAGTCTTAACGTGGCCTTCTTTTCTGTGTTGATCATTTCCCTTTTTTCTTTTTTTCTTTTTACCGAGGGAGAGACAATACAAAAAGAAGGCTCGGAAAAACCCGCTATGTTATCATCCATGGAAACGGAAATAGAGGAGGAAATGAGGGAGAAGGGGTCAGATGAGCATCTCACCTTCTTCAAGAAAGACACTCTTAATACTTCTTCCGCTGCTTTCCATGAGAAACCTCAAGTATTGGGAGCAAAAGACACAAAAAATGAACCCATAAAAAAAGAAGATGCAAGAGTCAAGGACACCTTAACCGTAGAACTCACTGGTTATTCCAGTACTCCCGATCAAACCAACTGCCAGCCCTTTATTACCGCTTCCGGTGCCAGAGTAAAAAAGGGTGTGGTAGCCGCCAATTTCTTGGAATTCGGAACCAGAATAAGGATACCTGAATACTTCGGAGAAAAAGAATTTATTGTAAAGGATAGAATGAACACAAGGTTTTCTCCTCCTTACAACAATGTTTCTCACGAGGGATACGTGGACATCTGGTTTGAAAGCAGGTGGGAAGCTAATAATTTCGGAAGGGTGATATCTCAAATAGAGATCGTGGAATAGTTCGGAAAAAATAAAAGAGAGAGCAAATGCTCTCTCTTTTTTTGTGCCCGGGGCGGGGCTCGAACCCGCATGCCTTACGGCACACGATTTTAAGTCGTGCGTGTATGCCAATTCCACCACCCGGGCATGCTCACTGGAATATAATAAAAAGAACCTCTATTAATAATTCAATTACTCGCTCCCGAGCAAGTTCAAAAATACTTTTAGTCAGTGGGCAGTATAATGATGAGGCCTGGGCGGGAATCGAACCCGCGATGTCGGTTTTGCAGACCGATGCGTTAGCCACTTCGCCACCAGGCCCTTTTAAAGTTCTTCCTTTACTTTTTCCTCTTTATAAAGAACAAGTTCATCTCCTTCTCCTACTTTCTCGTTACTTTCTATAAGCATTCCAAACTCCTCTCCTTCCGGGATCTTCTCCATGTCCTTTTCTTCCTTTTTTAAATTTATGATCTTTCCTTCTCCTACTTTTTCTTGACTTCTCCATATCTCAAGCGGAAAATCTTTTCTTATATCCCCTTTGAGAGCCTTTCCTCCCAATATTTGCCTATTCCTTTGAGTTTTAAAAACAGCAAGAATCTTCACTCTTCCTTTTTCTTCCTTTACTATTTTCGGGTCAAGCCTTTTCTTTGCCATCTCTTTTATCGCTTCGATCAATTCATATATGATATCGAAAGTCCTTATTTTTATTCCCTCTCGGTTAGCCATATTCTCCGCAGCTCTATCGATCTTGGTTCGAAAAGCGAAGATCTCCGCCTCAGCAGCCTTGGCACATTCCACATCTGATTCAGTGACATTGCCTATGTCCGCTCGCGCCGCTTTTATGCTTATCTTCGACTGAGGAATCTTTGAAATGGATCCCAGAATAGCTTCAAGAGAGCCTACTACATCTACTTTCAACACAATATTAAGAATTTTTTCTCCATTGGATTGCAAGCTCACACCTTCTTCTTGGCATACTTTCTCTTCTAAAGCGAATTTCTTTGCATCATTTATTTTCTCAAATGCGTAAAATACCTCACCTGCTTTGGGACTGCCCTTGGGTCCTGTTATTTGAACGGGAGTAGAGGGAGCTGCCATTTTCAGCTCCTCTCCCTGAAAACCCTCCATGGATCTCACTCTCCCGTAAGAGCCACTTGTCCCGATGACATCTCCTATTCTTAGTATACCATTCTGCACTAAAAAAGTGGCTACCATTCCTTTCTTGGGATCCTTTTTGGCCTCAATAACAACTCCTTCCGCAAAACCCTCTTGCTTGGCTTCTAATTCCTCTATTTCGGCAAGAAGGATCACTATTTCCAAGAGTTCTTCAATCCCTGTCTTCTCTTTGGCCGACAAATTAACTGAAGGAACCCTTCCCCCGTAAGATTCCACGATTATTTCCTCCTTTGCAAGCTCTTGCTTTACTCTTTCCGGATCGGCTTCCTTCTTGTCCATTTTATTTATTGCCACCAAATAAGGAATGCCTGTTTCTTTCAAGTGCTTAATAGCCTCTTTTGTTTGCTCTTTTATTCCTTCTTCCGCGGCAACAACTAAAATACCAATATCAGCAACCTTTGTTCCCCTGGACCTCATTTCAAAAAAAGCCTCATGACCGGGAGTATCAATAAAAGTAATGTCATTCCCTTGGTGAGATATCATGTATGCACCAATGTGCTGAGTGATCCCGCCCGATTCACTTCCTGTTATTTTTAAATCCTTTATTGCTTCGAGCAAGGAGCTTTTTCCGTGATCCACATGCCCAAGCACCACTATCACCGGGGGTCTCGTTTGAGTATCCTTTTTTTCTTTATTCTTTTTCATATTCCTTATTCTCTTTTTAGGGCTTTTTTTATTGCTTCTTTCTCTTCTTCAGAAAGAGAGTATTTCGATTCTCCTTCGCTTATCGGCTTCCCATAAACCCTGTTTCCCTCCTTAGTGTAAAGACTGGTGATCACAAAACCTTTTTGTTCACCATTTAAAAGTGCTATCGAGAAACTTTGGTTTCCTCCTTCTTGAGTAAAAGGATTGAACCTTACTACTCCCACGTTCTGAAAAAAATATTTCTCTCTCTCCTTGATATCTTCAATTTCTTTCTTTATCTTTCTATTCTCTTCTCTTAGGCTTTTTAACTCTTCCAAGAGTTCTGTCGCGTTTTTAGGAAGATCTTCTTCCTTCTTTTTCCCGAAATTGAACATGTTGTAGGATTAACAATAACAATAATTAATCAAAAAGTTTTCTCTGCGGCGGGAGAGGGATTCGAACCCCCGGTGCCCATAAAGGCACAGCTGTTTTCGAGACAGCCCCGTTCGTCCGCTCCGGCATCCCGCCAAACAGCGGCTTCCCCTCTTCTTTTTCTCTCTTTTAAAGTCCGATAACAACCCCGTGTTCATCTTCTTTTAAGCCCGTTGCATGAATCACCATCGCGCATGGTGGACCCGACCGGACTTGAACCGGTGACCTTCGGCGTGCCACGCCGACGCTCTAGCCAACTGAGCTACGGGCCCTTTTTATTATCTTTTCGCATATTGACCAAGATACAAAACCTTGTTCAAATTCTTCGAAGGACGTCGGTTATTATACCACTATCATCTTTTATTATCAACTTCCTTTCTTTTGGGGCCAAAAGAGAAAAATTTATCTTTATAGCATTGTGCGGAACAATGTTTTTGACGTTCTCACTCCATTCCATGGCAATAATATTCCTATTATTTTCAATTATCTTCTCGAATCCCAGCTCAAGAAGATCTATTTCTTTTACTCTAAAAGAATCAAAGTGATAAAAAACCCTTTCCTTTTTCGTATCATATCTCTTGAATATAAGGAAGGTGGGGCTAGTTACGTCCTCTGTCACTCCCATTCCCAATGCCATTCCTTGAAGAAAGGTGGTTTTCCCCGCCCCAAGGCCTCCTTCCAGAGCAAAAAATATTCTCTTTTCAATATCAAGAATCCTTTCTCCCAGAAAAGCTCCTATTCTCCTTGTCTCTTTTTCAGATTTTGTTATAACCTCTTTCTTCATTGGCCAAATTGACTAAACCCCCGAATTAAGATAAATTGAGTTATAGTAATGATAATGGTTTATGGAAGAAAATTCAAAAAAGATCGCGGGAGAAGTAAAGATTCCTTCCGAAGAAGTAAAAGGAGCAGAAGAAAAATTAAATAATCTCCCGCAAGTAAAAAAAGAGATAGAAAGGGGTTTGAAAAATGATATTTCCAAGGTGTTGGAAATAATCCTTCTTGGAGCATTCTTTACAAAAGCCTCCGATATTCACATAGAGCCCGAAGAGGATAGGGCCAAGATAAGAATGAGGCTTGATGGAATATTGCAGGATGTAATCAGTATAGAAAAGGACATTTCAGAGAAAATAATTTCTCGCACAAAGTTATTGTCAAAGGTAAAGCTCAACATAGAAGACCGCCCTCAGGACGGAAGATTTACCGTAGTAATACCTCTAAGGGATAGAAATGCAGAAATAGAAATAAGAATGTCCACTCTTCCTTCCGAATATGGAGAAACGGTGGTAATGAGAGTTCTTGACCCAAGAAAATTGATCACCCTCGAGGATCTCGGTCTAAGAAACGACCTTTTTCAAATTTTCAAGAATGAAATAGAAAAGCCCAATGGAATGGTTATTGTTACCGGGCCTACCGGTTCAGGAAAAACCACAACTCTTTATGCTTTCCTAAAAGCCATCAATAAGCCGGGGGTAAAAACCATTACTATAGAGGACCCCATAGAGTATCACTTGAAAGGAATATCTCAAACAGAGGTAAATCCCGGAAGCGGTTACGACTTTGCAAATGGGCTGAAAGCTATCGTTCGCCAAGACCCCGACGTCATCCTGGTAGGAGAGGTAAGAGACCTTGAAACAGCGCAAATAAGCATGCAAGCCGCCCTTACAGGCCACTTGGTGTTTTCAACTCTTCATACCAACGATGCTCCGGGAGCAATATCAAGACTAGTAGCACTGGGAGAAAAAATAGCAAATATTGCACCAGCGATAAACATGATTATCGCGCAAAGATTAGTAAGAAAAGTTTGCTCTCGTTGCGCAACATTCAAAAAACCGGAAAAAGAGCTTGAGGACAAGATAAAGAACGAATTAAAGACAGTAAAAAAGGATGTTTTTAAGGTTCCTTCCGAGATTAAGATTCCCAAAAGTGTCGGTTGTAAAGAATGTAGTTTTACCGGATATCAGGAAAGATTGGGAATATTTGAGGCCTTTTTATTGGATGACGAAATGGAAGAATTCCTTTCTTCTTCTCCTTCTATTGCAAAAACGAGAAAGAAGGCTATAGAAAAAGGAATGGTCACCATGAGACAGGACGGTATCATAAAAGTTCTCCAACAAGTCACTACCATGGAAGAGATTGATAGGATAACCTAAGAAAAAATGAAGAAAAAGGGTAAAATATCTCCTATTCTCAAAGAAGAAGATAAGGCTCTGGATCTGGCATTGAGGCCTCAGAGCTTAGAAGATTATGTAGGGCAAAACAACATAAAGAAGAACATTGAAATAATCATAGAAGCAGCTAAGAAAAGAAAGGATCCTTCTATAGAACATCTCTTGTTTTACGGAGGATCCGGACTGGGAAAAACTACATTGTCTTATTTGGTGGCCAAAAAAATGAATTCTGGAATTCGTACTATTGCCGGACCATCGATAAAGAAAAGTGGAGATCTTGCTGCAATACTTACAAGCTTGAAAGAAGGCGATATCTTATTCATAGATGAGATTCACAGAATGAACAGTTCTTGCGAAGAGATAATTTATCCCGCAATGGAAGAATTCAGATTGAATCTAGTAATAGGAAAAGGACCCATGGCAAGGACAATGGATCTCAAAATACCCAAGTTTACTTTAATAGGAGCTACCACAAGACTTGCTCTTTTATCCTCTCCCTTGAGAAGTCGATTTGGAGCTACATTTCGCCTTGACTCCTATACAATGGGAGAAATCGAAGAGATAATAAAAAAATCCGCAAAACTACTAGAGGTTAAAATAAACAAACAAGCCATATCATCCATCGCTTGCAGAGCACGCTTCAATCCCAGGATAGCAAACAGGCTCTTAAAGAGGGTAAGAGATTTTTCTCAAGTAGAAGGAGGTGGCACCCTCACAAGAGAAAAGGCGGAAAAAGCTCTTTCCTTTTTGGATATAGACAAGATAGGGCTGGAATCGGGAGATAGAAAAATACTCGGAGTGCTATACAACAAATTCGACGGAGGTCCCGTAGGCCTCCAATCTATAGCGCTGGCATCAGGAGAGGAAGAAGAGACTATTGTAGAAATATACGAACCTTATCTTATGCAAGTGGGACTTATAAAAAGAACTCCTCGTGGAAGAGTAATAACAGAAAAAGGAAAAAGTTATTTAAAAAAAGAAAATGGCGGGACATAGTCACTTCAAGAACATAAAAAGAAAAAAGGAAGCGGAAGACAAAAAAAGGGCCAAAACCTTTTCAAAATTGTCACGGCTCATTATTGGTACAGTAAGAGAAAAGGGAAAAGACCCTCAGGCCAATCCCGATTTGAGAACTTTGATAGAAAAAGCAAAAGAAACGGATATGCCTCTTAAAAATATAGAGAAAGCAATAGAAAGAGGGGCAGGAGAGGGAGAGCAAGGAAAATTGACTCCTTTTATTTTTGAGGCGTACGGACCCGAAGAACTCGCCTTGATAATCGAGGGTCAAACAGATAACAGGAATCGCGATCTGGACAAGATAAAGGAAGTTCTCAAAAGGCATGAGGGAAAATTGGCTAAACCGGGCTCTGTCACCTGGTTGTTTGAAAAGAAGGGTATAATTGAAATTGAAATTAAAAATAAGAATATAAGCGAAGAAGAGATTCTTCAAATAATTGAAGAAGGAGCGGAAGATATAAAGGAAAAAGAGGGCTCTATCCTTGCTTACACCAACCCGAATAATATAAAAGAAATGAAAAAGTCCTTGGAAAAAAGAGGTTTTACGATCAATTCCGCAAACCCGGGATGGAAACCAAGAGCTCCGATAAAAACAAAAAAGAATTATAAAGAACTAGTTGATGATCTTCTGGAAATGGAATCCATAGAGGAGGTCTACACAAATGCATGATCATTATCGGAATAGATCCAGGAACTGCCACTACGGGATATGGAATAGTAAAAAAGGAAAAAGATGATTTTCTTTGCTTGGAATACGGAATAATCAAGACCAATAAAAATCTTTCCCCTTCTTCTCGTTTAAATATCTTAAGCAAGAATGTTTCTTCCCTTATAGATAAATATTCTCCCGAAATACTTGCAATAGAGAACGTATATTTTTTCAAGAATATAAAAACAGTGATTCCTGTAAGCCAAGCAAAAGGGGTAGTAATGGTAACTGCAGAAAAAAGAGGTGTTCCCGTTCAAGAATTCACCCCTCTTGAAATAAAAATGGCAATTACCGGATATGGGAAAGCCAGCAAAAAACAAGTTCAAGAAATGATAAAAATAACTCTTAACTTGAAAGAAAAACCATCGCCAAACGACGCAGCAGATGCATTAGGGGCAGCAATATCAGGAATAATAAAAGCAAACTCTCCTTTCTGAATTACTTGATAAAAGAAGTTATAATCAGTATAATGAAGATTACCTCTTGAATAATGAAAAAGAGAAATTTCAAGAAAATATTAATAAACATACTTTACATAACGGCAATAATCTTCTTGTCGGGGGTTTTTGTTACTCTTTTTCTTTTCATATACTTTGCCAGTGACCTTCCCAGGCCGGAAAGATATGCAGATCATCCCAAAGCTCAACCCACAAAAATATATGACAGAACGGGGGAAAATGTTCTTTATACCATATATGGAGAAGAAAAAAGGGAATTAACAAATCTGGAAAATGTACCCGATCATTTCGTTAATGCTCTTCTAACTGCAGAAGATTCCAATTTTTATGATCATTTCGGAGTTGATTTCAGAGGAGTAGGACGTTCTCTTATTACTAATATAAGAGCAGGAGAGACCGTCGCCGGAGGTTCAACGATATCACAACAATTCGTAAGATCAGCATTTTTGACCCCGGAAAGAGAGGTGATAAGAAAAGTGAGAGAAATTGTTCTTACATTGGAACTTGAAAGAAGATATTCAAAGGATGAAATACTAGAATTTTATCTTAACCAAATACCCTTTGGGTCAAATGCGTACGGAATAGAGTCCGCCGCTCAAACTTATTTCAATAAAACCGCCGGAGAACTTACATTAGCAGAATCAGCTACCCTCGTTTCTCTTATACCCGCCCCAAGCCACCTTTCTCCTTACGGTGATAATTTGGAACAATTAATGAGAAGAAAGGACCATTTATTGAGTAGAATGCATAGTGCCGATCTGATAACAGAAGAGGAGTTTGAAGAAGCAAAAGAAGAGGATCTTGTTTTCCATCGTTCCAGGGACTATTTACGTGCCCCTCATTTTGTTATGGAAGTTAAAAGTATTTTAGAATCAAAATACGGTGAAGAGTTTTTAAAAGAAGAAGGGTTTGAGGTTCATACCACTATAGATCTTGAACTTCAAAAGGAAGTCGAAAGAATAGTAAAAGAAAGAATTTCCCAGCTTCAACATCATAATGCTCATAATGCAGGAGTAATAGTCCTTGACCCCCATACCGGTGAAATATTGGCTATGGTAGGTTCGGTGGATTATTTCAAAGATCCCCTTCCAAAGGGTTGTACGCCAGGAGTCAATTGTAAATTTAGTCCCTATACAAACGTAGTTAAAAGTGAGAGACAGCCGGGATCAGCCTTCAAACCTTTCGTTTATGCAAAAGCTTTTAAAAATGGGTATGGATCAAATACTATTGTAGTAGATGAAAGAACAAACTTTGGAACAGAGAGTAACCCTTATATCCCCCGAAACTATGATGGTCAATTTAGGGGAGAGGTTACCTTAAGAGAAGCATTAGCTCAATCATTAAATGTTCCCTCTGTTAAAGTATTAAGTGATCTTGCAGGTTTAAATGACAGTGTGGAAATGGCAAGAGAGCTAGGAATAGAACTTCCTCGTCCCGCAAGTTTCTACGGACTTCCTCTTGTTTTGGGAGGAGGAGATGTAAGATTGCTGGAAGTATCATACGCTTATGGAGTTTTTGCCACGGAAGGATATAAGAATTCCCCTATTTATATAAGTAAGATCACCGATAGAGAAGGAAATATTTTAGAAAAGAATGAGAGTAATCAAAAAAGAGTTTTACAACCCTCTATAGCAAGAGAAATAACCGATATACTTTCTGATAACAATGCAAGAACTCCCGTTTTTGGAGAGAATTCTCCTTTACACTTCCCGAATCATGAAGTAAGTGTAAAAACAGGAAGTACACAGAACTTTAGAGATGCTTGGACGGTAGGATATACTTCCTCCAGAGTGGTAGGAGTGTGGGTAGGTAATAACGATAACTCTCCTATGTATAACGCTTCCGGTGTAAGTGTAGCAGCTCCTTTATGGAGAGATATAATGAAAGAGGTATTATAATCAGTTCTTGACAGGCATCACTACATAAAGAAAATCATTCTTTCCAACCGGCTTCAAAATACCGGGGCTATTCTCATCATTTAATTCAAATATCACTTCTGAACTCTTGATATTTGAAAGTCCATCGACAATAAATCGATAATTAAAAGATATTTTTGTCTCCTCACCTTCTGATCTTCCTTTTAATTTTGCTTCATAATTACCCAGATCTGTATTACTACTTTCAATTACCACTTCTCCTTTTTCAGGAGAGATACTTAAATTAATCTCATTAATCTTACTAGTAAAGACACTTGCAGCTTTTATCTTGTTCAGAAAATCCTCTTTATTTAAAACTATTTGAGTTTTTAAATTATCAGGAATTATTTTCTCATAATCAGGATAATTACCCTCTATCACTTTTGAGGTAATCTCAATATAAGAATGGTTAAATTCTTCCATTTTAACTCTTAAAAGAACTTGATTTTCCCCAAATACGATCTCCACTTCTTTATTAAGATCCTTTAATATATTAATAACTTCACGTGCTGTCCTTTGAGGAATAATAAATGAAAATTCATCTTTTTTATCCTCTTTAAGAGATATTCTTTTTTCTGCCAACCTATAACTATCCGTAGCAACTAATTTCAATTCATTATTATTATAAGAAAATAATATACCTGATATTTCAGGTTTAACTTTTGATAAAGAGGGAACATCTATAATTTGTAAAAGACCTTCACAAAGAATTCTACTATTTATCGTAATTTTATTAACTTCCTCCACTTGAGGAATAATAGGAAAATCATCAGGATCAATTCCGTTTATTTGAGTTTTATAATCCTCACATTCTACTGAAAGATTATTATTATTAACATTAAGATCTATCTGCTCGGTAGGTAATAAATTAATAAAAGAAGAAAAAGAGTTGTAAGGAATAGTAGTAGAACCTTCTTCATCCACCTTTACTAAAGTCCACCATTTTATCCCTATTTCCAAATCAGTAGCTGATAAATTTAAAAAATTATCCTCCGTTCTTATAAGAATATTCTTTAAAATAGGAAGAGTTGACGATTTAGCGGTAGCTTTTCCTATAATACTTAAACCTTCTTTTAATTTATTTTGAAGTACTGTTAATTTCATAATAATAATTTTTTAAATAATACTAATTGTAATAATTAATCATCTGGAAAACTCTCTATTTCTTCCTAAACAGGAAGGGGATAAAATGTGGAAATTATTTGTGTAAAATTTGTGTAAATAAAGTTTGAAAACCTAAAATATTTTCTCTCTCTATTTCTCCATAATTTTTCCCACTCTTTTTAACAATCTTTTAAACAGACATTAAACTCTCCTTTATATAAGAAAGTTCTTCTTTTATTTCTTCATTTTTTTGAATTTCTTTTTTTATTTTTGAAAAAGAGTGGATGATTGTGGTGTGGTCCTTTCCTCCCACTTTTTTACCTATATAAGGATAAGAATAGTTTAATTCCTCTCTTAAAAGATATATCAATATTTGTCTTGATTTGACCACCTCTTTTTTTCTTGAGGAACTCATTATATCCTTTTCATTTATCTCATAAAAATTTGCGACTGTTTTTAATATCTTATTGAATGAAAAAGAGGTAGAAGATGTTTGATTTATGTTTTTCAGTACTTTCTTTGCTTCGTTGAGATTAATGACCGTATCTTTGGTTTGTTGTTGGATAATCAATTTATTAAGCACTCCTTCCAATTCCCTAATGCTTCTTTGTATATTTTCCGCGATATAATAACAAACATCATCTGAAAGGGTTAGATCTTTTTCTTGTGCTTTTGTCTTTAAAATAGCAGCTCTTGTCTCTGTATCAGGATAGTCTATATCGGCGATCATACCCCCTTCAAAGCGAGATCTTAGCCTATCGGTAAGAGAGCTGATTGATTTTGGCGGTCTATCAGAGGATAATATTATTTGTTTATTCTTTTCATATAACTCGTTAAAGGTATGAAAGAACTCTTCTTGAGTTTTCTCTTTTCCCGACAAGAATTGAATATCATCAATGATCAGTATATCCACATCTTTATATCTGTATTTGAATTCCTCCATTTTATTATTTCGAATAGAGGATATTATTTCGGAAATAAATTTCTGTGCTTGAATATAAAAAACTCTTTTTCCTTTTATTTCTTTTTTAACCTTATTTCCCACTGCTTGCAGTAAATGGGTCTTTCCAAGACCGGTCTTACTGTATATAAAAAGGGGATTATATAAAGACCCCGGATTTTTTCCTACTGCAAACCCGGCAGCATGGGCAAGTTCATTAAAAGGCCCTACAACGAAATTATCAAAAGTGTATTTGGGATTTAGACCGGTATTATGGTCTATAGAAAGTTCTTGAAATTCCATCTGATTATCAACCGCCTTTTCGTTTTCTTTCTTACTCTCACTATTTCTTGTTTTTACGGAAGAAGAGTTTGAAGAGGAGTTTATGGTATACCCAACTTCTTTTATACCGGGATCTATATTTCTTAAGCCTTTTAGTATTTTTTTATGATATTTATTACTTAGCCAATCTCTTACAAAAGTATTTGGCACGGAGATCGTAACCCTTCCTCTTTCAATTTCCGATATTTTGGTATTCTTGAACCAAGTATTAAAACTGGCATCCGAGATCTCCAATTGTATTTGAGCTAAAACCGATTGCCAGAGGTTTTCTTTTTGCATAGATTAAAAAAATTACCCGATACAGTTCTTGTTAAGATGCTCTTTATCGGTAAAAGCATTATAACACAGAGCAACATTTTGTGGAAAACCCCTTTTTATTGTGCAAATAAGGAAAACTTGTGGAAAAGATGGGGATAATATTTTCTTTTTTTTGGTAAATATCAAGGTAGCTCCCTCAATGAGAAAAATTTTCTTATAAATTGACTTTTCCGGTGATATAAAGTAGAATGTAAAAGTTATTTTATCTAAAAATTAAAACTTATGTCGTACTCAGGAGTTCTAAAAAAAAGAAAAAGGAAGAGAACTCACGGTTTTCTGGAAAGAAAGAAGACCAAGGGAGGAAAAAGAGTTTTGCAAAACAGAAGAAAAAAGGGAAGGAAAAGGATTTCTGCTTAATATCCATTATGCTACCCTCGAAAAGGAGAATCAAGAAAAGGAAAGATTTCGAGAGGGTCTTTAAAGAAGGGGAAGTTTTTTTTGGGAAATTGTTCACAATGAAAGTCAAAAAGAATGATCTTTCTTTTTTTCGTTTTGCATTTGTATTCCCTTTAAAACAAGAGAAAAAAGCAGTTAAGAGGAATAGAGGGAAAAGGGTTATGCGAGAAGCGGTCAAAGGTTTCCTTCCCTTATTAGAGGGAGGTTTTGATATTATTTTCATCATCAAAAAAAATTTACTTGAAGAGGATTTTCAAGAGATAAAAAAAGAAACGGAAAAAATATTTAAAAAAGCACAATTGATCCAATAAAATGGGAGAAATACTATATCTTTTAATTTACCAACCTTTATTTAATTTATTAATATTCCTTTATAATTTAGTTCCTTTTCCAGACTTAGGAATAGCTGTTATATTGTTAACTTTTCTTGTTAAGGGTGTGCTTTATCCATTGGGAATTAAAGCGGCAAGATCACAACGAGAGATGCAGATCATTCAGCCCGAGGTGAAAAAGATACAGGAAAAGTATAAGGATAACAAGGAAGAGCAGGCAAGGAAGATAATGGAGCTTTATAGAGAAAGAAAGGTGAGTCCTTTTTCCGGGATGGGCCCTCTTATCATTCAGCTTCCCATTCTAATATCGTTGTTTCAGATATTCAGGAGAGGATTGGAAAACGAAGAGATGAAGCACCTTTATGATTTTGTTACCGTCCCCGAGACAGTGAATTATCATTTCTTGGGAATCATAGACCTGTCTTCTCCTCACGCTCTTCTCGCAATACTTGCTGCAGCCGGACAATATGCGCAGATGAAAATGACAATGAAGAACAAGGAAGATGATAATTCTTCGGAAAAGAAGGATATGGCGAAGGCCATGCAATCTCAAATGATAATGTTCTTACCCGGTTTTACTTTTATAGTTTTACTTAGTTTACCATCTGCAGTTGGTCTTTATTGGCTTGTGACAATTATTTTTTCGATATTTCAACAGTATATTGTACAACGGGATAAATCTAAAGAAAATAAAAATGGAGGAGATAAGAAAAACAATTAAAGACTTCTTTTATTTTATTGACCCCGACATAAGAGTGAGCTTTTATGTAAAAGAGAGCAATTCTCTTTTTGTTGATGTCAAGATGAAAGACCCCCAAGTTCTAATAGGAGAAAAAGGACAAGTCTTATTTGAGATAGAGGGGCTTATCAAGAAGGTTGTTTTTCAGAAAAAGGGAAGAAAAGAACCGCTTTTTATAAATTTGGATATCAATGATTACAAGAAGAGAAAAGCAGATTACTTGAAAGATCTTGCGAGAGAGGCCGCTGAAGAAGTATTCTTCACGGGGGTGGAAAAAGAATTTCCTCCAATGTCGCCCTTTGAAAGGAGAGTTATACATCACGCGCTATCACAAAAAAGAGGTATTGTTACAGAGAGTTTCGGAGAGGGCTCTCAAAGGAGGGTTCTGATAAGAAAGAAAAAAGAAGAGGAAGATCGAGAAAGTTCATAGACCTCCTTTAGCCTTTTTTATTTTTTCTATTTCCTCGGGAGAAGATGTTATTATTTGGTCTTCCTCGTAAGAGGCCATTACTTGTATTGCCACATGCTTTTGACCGGCAAAAAAGATACCTTCTCCAACTTCTCCTTCAAGAAGAATGAACTTTTCTTCGTCGGTAAGATTGAAGATATTCTGGATCATGTCAATCACTGCGGGAGATTGTTTTAAAAGAATCTTAAGAGCAGAGTTGGTTACAATCGGTTTTCCATAATTGGAATGCATAAAATCGGAAACATCTTGCGTGATGGTTGTAACACCGAGCCAGTATTTTCTGGCTCTTTTCACTAATCCGAACAAGAATGATGCTCCATCCTCGTTTTGCATCATAAGCCACGCTTCGTCAATAACGAACATCCTTTTCTTCATGGATGAGGTTATTGCTTTCCATATGAAACGAGTAATGATGAACATTGCGATCGGCCTCATCTCATCTTCCAGATCTCTGATCCCGAAGACAGTCAAATTGTTTTCCATGGAAACATTGGTCTTTTGATTGAAGAACTTTGAATATGTTCCTTTTGTGAATTTTCTGAGGCGGAGTATAAGATTTCTTGTTCCTTCCATTGATTCCAGAACCTGCTCCAGATCAGAAAAGAGAGGAACCTTTTCTTCCCAGGTGCTTGGATCACTTTCCGGAGTGATATCTTTTGCGGCATAAGTTTCCGTTATTGCTTGATCCATGATAGCGTCCTCTTCCGGAGTAAGACCTCCAAGCATTATTCTAAAAAGACCTACCAAGCTGATAACATTTCTTCTTATGACCTCTTCTTTGGTTTCTTCTTCCGTGGGAACAGGAATATCAAAAGGATTTATGTGATTGTCGGATCCCAGGGAAATATTGAAGAAAGATCCTCCCGCTGATTCTGCCAAGGTCTTATATTCATTCTCCGGGTCTACAATAATCACATCAACTCCATACATAAGAGATCTAAGAACATCCAGTTTAACAAGATATGATTTTCCGGACCCAGAGGTTCCGAATATAATGGCGTTGGCGTTCTCGAGAGAAAATCTATCAAAAAGAACGAGGGAATTATTATGTTTATTTATTCCGTAAAGTATTCCATCCGAAGAAGTAAGATCAAAAGAAATAAAAGGAAATATGCTTGAAAGTGGTTCTGTGTTCATGGGGTTATGGGTCTGCAAAAGATCCATTCCGTAAGGAGAAGTACTTATAAAAGCGGAGGATTGCTGAAAAAGAGACGGTCTTATATAAATAGCCTTTGATTCAAAAATGGATCTCAATCTAGTCTCGGTTTCTTCTATTTCTTTTTTGGAATCACCATATGCTGTAATATAAAGTCCAAAATGGAACATTCTTTCTTCTGCTGATTGAAGTCTATCCCTTAACTCTTCCATGTCCTTGTAGGCGCTCTCCAGTGCGGGATCCCTTACTATTCCCTTTTCTTCTTTATCCATCATTTCCGCTTGTACTTGAGTTATACGTTTTCTGAGTTTTTTAAGTACATCGGCTGTTTTTGCGGGGTGAATAAAAAAGGAAATATCAAGCTGAGTATTCATGTTGATCACTGGAGATATCCAACCAGCTGTAATGTATTGGGAATAGGAAAAAACAAAAAAGGAGCGAGTAAATCTTTCTTCCACTTTCAAGTGACCCTGAGTCTCTTCAATGGAAGAGGGTGCTACCACATCCACTATTCTTACGACGCTGGACCCTTCTTCGGATTTCTTTTGTGGTAAATCTTTTCCATTCTTTCCGGGAAGAAATTTTTTAATGTTTTCCAGAAAATTCATAATTTGGGAAGTATAATCTTTTTATCCGGTTAGTTCTTTCGGAAATTCCGGGTAATACCCATGTTCAGCATTTTTGGGGTGGAATATTGACCAAAAGAGTTCAATTATCTCTAGAGTGGTCAAAGGTGCACAATTAAGACCGCACCTTCTAAGACCCAAAGCTACGAACTCCATTCTTTGATAGAGTTGTTCCTTTCCTCTTTGAAAATCCTCTTCACTCATTTCTTTTTTTCCTGATCCGGAAGAAATGCTGAAACCGGGAGAATAGGGCACAACAACGAAAAAGCTTTTACTGTATATTGATTCTTTTTCCACGAATTCCTCTAAGAATTTTCGATAACCGGAGGTTTGTTTTTTTAACAACTCATTGGTCTGTTTCTTTTCCAATCTTCTTATTTTATCAATATAGCCGGTAATATTGGTCTTTCTTGATTGAACCACTATTTGACAAGAAAAATCAAGGGAATTCAAAAAGCTTTGAAAACGATTTATTATCGCTTTTTGCTCATCACTGGATTTCAAGCCGATATTAATTGATGATACCATCAATACTCCTCTTAATTCCCTGTTATCCAAAATCAGAACACCCTCTCTTATTTGCCTTATAGGAACGAAATCTTGTGTGCTTTTTTCGTAGGGCATATCTTATGATGCTAAACGATCGGTTATTTTACTTATTTTACCTTCCTTCTTTTTCTTCATTTTTTCTTCTTTCTCTCCTTTCTCTTTTGAGTGAACACTTCTTCTTTCCGGAACTTTTACCTTTGGAGAAAGGGATTCCTTTTTCCAGATATATTTTTTTGATGATACGGTAAAGGTTAGCATTTTTCTGATATAGTCAGGAAGAGGTTCTCCGGAAACTTCCAAAAAAGCAAGTGCCACGCCTCCTGACAGAATAAGGATCGAGAAAAGATAGAATGCTACTGAAGATCCCAAAAAAAGATAAAGGGAAAAAACAATGAGGGCGGTAGTCCCAAGATAGACAAGCTGAGGGAAGGTGGCTGGACCAACTATTTTCGCTTTGTATTCTATATGTCTGGGAACCTTGAAACGCATATTTCAACTTACTCAACAGGTTCTCTGTAAGGATCGGATGAATCCTTGCTTGTTTCTTCTTTTTTCTGCGGAGACTTCTTTCTTTCGGTTTCCGTATCCTTTTCGTAGAAATCACTTTTTATTCCCACTTTTTCGAACTCTTCCTTTTTATAAAGCATTTTCAAAAGATGCTTCATGGGAGCTATTATATAGCGAATAACTTCGTCTCCCAGCTCTTCACTTTCTTTTTCGCTCAGGGCCAGCTTCTCCTTTAGCATTCTTTTTATTAACGAGGGTGGAAGTAACCCCAGAAAAACATAGAATATTATCTTGTTCAATCTGTCACCCTTTATCTTGCCCAAATTGAATCTTTTTATCACTTTTTCGATTCTATCGGAGACATCTTCATCCCAAAAGAGCTCCTTGATCTTTGGGGGAAGCTTTTCGTATATTTCTCTGCACTCTTTTTTTGTATATTTTTTGGGCATTTTTCCTTTTTTCAATCTTATTAGGACATCTCTATATCGTAAAGATTTTCACCGGGTTTTCTTCTAAGATGCTTGCCAAAGGATTGATAATTTGATTGTACGACCTGTCCGCGAATAGAAGGGTTGATCTGGGAAGCGTCGCTTACATAATTTTGGGAAAGGGCCAGCTGATCAATGCGTTCTTCAATGGACTCTATTCCTTTGACATCCTTTGAGAAACTCTTTTGGCGATTAGCATCTCTTGACTTTAATATTGCATCAATCATTTGCTCTCCTATCTTTCTTTCTTTACTGTCTTGTGATTTGAATGCTTCAGTGATCTTCTTGGTAGCCTTTTCTATATCTTCAGGCTTAAGGGTTTCAGTGACGATCTTCTCAACTTCGCCTTGGTCGGCGTTCGTATGTTTGGCGTAAGAAATAGGAGCGGATTTCTTAAGATCTTTTTCCTCACCTATCTTTTGAGCATATTTAAAGGTTTCATTAAAGGACTCTTCATTGTTCAGAAATGCTTCTTCGACCTCGTTGCGCCTATCATCCTTGTACATGGCCTTCACTGCTGCAAGCTTTTCTTTGTCCTTGCGGGCATTATGGAGAGTAGCTATTTGTGTTTCTTTGCTTTTTCCTTGTATTTCTTTAGCTCTCTCGTCGATCTCCTTTTGCTCTTCCTCTAGAGCGCCGGTAATTCTTTTTCCGAGACCTCTTTTTGCAAAAGCAGCAGCTTTTTTCTGCATTCCGCTTCCCGGCTCGGCGACATCCGTCGCCCACTCTTTTCCTTTTTCAGCATATGTGGTTGCCACTTTTTGATAATGCTTTCTTCCTCCTTTTCCGGCTGCTTGAGCCATGGGGAGAGCATACTGGCTTGCCATTGTTTTTACTTGTGTCATTCCGGCTTGTACTCCTGCGGGAATGAGCTTATATATAACTCCCAAAATTACCAAAAAGTAGACGAATAAGGAGATGTAAGCGAATATGGCGGGGAAATCCGGGACGATCCAGTCTATGTACCACGGCAGGTTAAAGGCGAACAGTATCTCTCCAATATTTCGAACATGGTTTTGAATAATGGGAGCAAAAAGAAGTCCTATATACATAAAGAAGAGCATTGCCACTCCTACAAGGAGCCATTGTATCAAATAACTTACCCATTGATCGAACCACTTTTTTGTTTGATCAAAGATGAGGCAAAAGAATGCAAGGGGAGAAATTACCGCCAGTATTTGTATTATGAATATACGAGCAAGGAGTACAAAGTAAAAAAGAAAGAACACTCCCGATAACATAAAAAGTATTCCTCCGTACACCAGATTCTCCACTACCATTGCAAGGAGAGAAGGAAATGCTACGAGCCACATTACTTGAGTTGCCACATTAAGATAAGGAACAGCCAGTCTTGCGGCCATGGTTGCCATGAAAGCGGCGCTGCTAATGTATATTTCCATCCCAAGATCTATTAAGGGGTATATGGAGCGAAGAAAGATATTCTCATCTCCTACTCCTTCCAGCATTCCTCCTTCTTGGGGGTCAAGGGTCGTGTACAAGTCTGCCACGGAATTCCAGAGAAAGTTGGAGATATCTATCCCTATTTCCACAAACAGAAGGGAAAAATTGATGAGTAGTGCTACTACAACAAATCTTGGCAAGGACTTCTTCAAGCCGAAACTTTCCACTCCCAATATAATGGAAAGAGCAATGGCGATGAATGCTATAAGAAGGAACATATTGGTTATACCCGAGAGAAATTCCCATGCGATTTGCACATTATCTCCTATTCCTACCACCATGTCTCCGGTGCCGGAAACTGTCAAAAGCTGAGGAGATATCTCCATCATGCCTTGAAGAAGAACGGAGGAAAGAAAAATGAATACCACTCCTATGAGAGCGAATATGATGGAAAACATCACTATGCCCGCAAAAGGACCAGACATCTCGGATAGACCTGCAAGAGCCGCTTTTGCCGCATCAAATGCCCAAGCATCGGCTATTTGAGGAAAGACCAAGAAGGCTATAAGAAAAAACGTAAAAAGAGAACCTGTTTTTATCCTTTTGTTGTTTATCATCGGAAGCGTCTAAAATATATAAACTTTCTTCATTCTAATGTAATTGTATAATTGTTTCAAGCACTTACTTGCAAGGAGCAAACAACCGAGATAGAATACTAATAATATGTTCAAAAACATTGATAGCGAAAAAACATTTATATTCATTGGTGCGGCAATAGTGATCGCACTGCTTGTTGTCATCTTTTTTGTAAGCCCCTATGCTTCAAGGGATGATCAAGAAGAACCGCGAGAGCCGGAAGAATATCTTTTTCCCGACAGAGAGATGTTTGAAGAAGTGGGAGTTCCCCAGTATATAGAAGAAGAAGAGCGTTTTGGAGAAATGTTCAAGCTTTACATTGACTCCGATCCGAAAGGAGCGAGCTTTTATATTGACGGCAAAAACTCTTTTGATACTCCCAGTGTGGTGGAGCTTCCCGTAGGGGAGTATTGGATCTGGGGTTACAAGGAAGGATATTTACCGGCGGAAAAGAATATATTTTTGGAAGGAGAAAAGGAGCTTCTTTTAGAACTGGAAAAGACTCCTGAAGATGTTCCGGAGATTGAACCGCAAATGTAAAGCGATCTATTACTCTCCCGGAAGAATAACGAAAGCACGATTAGATCCTCTATCATCAGGATGTTGGTAAGGTAAGGTTTCCAGCGACTCTTGGGGAACTCTTACCGGGTGGTTAAAAACAGAATCGTTTATGTAGAGATATTTTTCGTCTATTCCCGTAAAGACGATATAGTGACCACCTGTTCTTCCATCTGCACGAAGAGGGGGAGCATAAACTCTCGCTCCCACCGGATAACCGTTTTCGAGATATTTTCTCACCTCGCTGGTGTTTTGGCCCAAGTAAATATACTTTAGCCCATAATGATCTGCAATATCTGAAAAAAGTG
This sequence comes from Candidatus Nealsoniibacteriota bacterium, assembly GCA_003555075.1. Classification (GTDB taxonomy): domain Bacteria; phylum Patescibacteriota; class Minisyncoccia; order Minisyncoccales; family PWPS01; genus PWHW01. The sequence continues at coordinate 8,693 of PWHW01000007.1, read as the reverse complement.
ATTGATAAGTTCCACTTCCGCACACGCGATGACCCCTTTGTAGTGCGAATTGAGCGGCATCCCAGGGGTCTATAGGAATTCCGTAATAGGAAAGCATCATGGCGGCGGAAGTGGGTCCGCATCCAGCATAACTCATATTTCTTTGTGGATCACAATCTCTTCCATATATCTTATATCCCCACCGCGGGTCTCCTTGGGCATAGTGAGGCACGTCGGGCATTACGGGAGGACAGCACCATAATTCTTCTTCCTCTTTACAGTGATCTTCCGGATTATCAGGATCCTTTAATTCTTCCGGGTCGCATACATCTTTTGCTTTTGAGGGGTTTTGTGAGAATAGTATTCCATCCGTTTCACACGGGTCTTCCTTGGCGCACTTCCATTTCCCCGGAGGGATCTCAACATCCGGCATTAAGTCCGCATAAAAATCTGCCGGCTCTCCCTCTCCCACGGTTTCTATTACCATACAATCAATGGATGGAACAGTCCCTTTTTCGGGAAAAAGAACATCGTTCAGCTCAGAGTAGCTTTTTATTCTATTGTTTATTATTCCCACTTGCCTTCCGCAAGGAGTGGATCTTATTGTTATGCCAAACAGAGTGGATCGGGTTTCACGATAAACTGTTGCGCGACATGAGCTATGGGTTTCTATGTAAGGTATGTCGTCTTCTATAATTATATCTCTCTCATCGTGTGAAACATCTTCTTTTATTTCTCCGTTCTCAAGGTATCTGTCGGCTTCTTCTTCATCAAGTTTTCGGAACATTTTCAAGGAATGAAAAGAAGAAAGACCGGCCCCTCTCTCAATGTCACTTATTGTATGAGTTCCCCTTTCCAGTCTTACACTTTCTCCTTCAAAATTTCCCTCTTCATAGATTTTAATGAATTCACAAGCAGGCTCTTCCAGATCTCTTGGATCATATCCTTCCATTCGCATTTCCATCTGTTCTACCTCCTCTCTCACATCCCTTATTTGTGTCATGCCGGGATTGATCGCTTCCAGTATCAAAAAGGAAGAAAGAAGAAGGATTAACCCCATGATGGCCGAGGAAATTCGCTCCATTGCTTCCTTGGTCTTCTCCGGATTTCCGGCGGCAGTCATATATTGCACACCGGCAAACACCAGAACGACAAAAACAAGGAATCCTCCTATTCCCACACCCCACCCGTAAAGGTATTCAATAAGATGATGGATTTGGGGCACTTCTCCCGCTCTTTCTATTTCTTGAAAATTTATTCCCGTGAGAGGGGAGGTGGGCCAATCCAGGCTAGCAGTTCTTTGGAGTGATGAGTCAATTTCATTTTCTGTTAAACCAAGAGAAGGAAAGAGTGCTATCAAAAGAAAAGTGACAATTACCGTGATTTTTTTGGCAGTCATTTATGTTTTTTATTCCCATCTGTAATATTTTACACCGCTTGTCTCTGTAAAGCCGTTCTTTTCGCAAGTTATCGAAATGTCGTTTACTTCCTCATTAAAGAAAAGTGGCGACCAAGTCTGTGTGCCCGAGGTGCCTTCTATTTCTTGTCCTGATATTATTGCGGCTCCATAACAGTCTTCTGCTCCGTCCGATTCCCATTCTATTTTTACAAAATATTCCCATCCCGCTGTATCGTCATGGACATCGGTATGACTTATTTCATCTTCTACGGGACCATAAACCCATTCATTGATCATATCGTCCCACCAGCCTATTCTTACATTTATATCTATATCGGGAGCTTCCTCTTCTTCCGTGACTGTCACAGAGGTAGTATCCCTTCTTTCTGCTATCGAGTCTTTCCAGCAGCGTACGCCAAAAGAATAAGTACCCTCGTCTTGAAGCGTTATTTCTTTACTCCCTTCTGTTTGATTTGATCCTTGATCTCCGTCCCATTCATTTATTGTGGGACTGGAGAATGCAACACAGTCAGGAGCTATGGATGGGTCTTTGTCGGTCAATTCCCACTTTATTTCTACTGTTTCACCAGGGGAAATTTTGTTTTGATCGCTATAAACATTTATTTCTGCATCGTGTTCTACGGGGAGTGTAACCTCGTCGGGTTTTCCTTTACAGCAAAAAATATATTCGTAGGGCCCGCACTTCTCCATTACATCCCTTCTTTTCTCTCCCAAATAATCTTCGCATCTTTGATGGCTGGAGACGTGTTCGGAACCCGGGGGGCATCGATCTATTTCATCCGGATCGTACACGGCGAATTCGGGAACATGTACGCATTCGCTCCAAAAGTAGATCTCTTCATAATATGGCGCTCCCTCCCCTACGTTTTCTACTATTAAGCAATCCAGAGTGAAAGCCTGCCCTCCAAAAACAGCATCTTCCAAGTAAGAACGACTGGGAACATTGCTTGTTACTACACCGATCTGCCTTTCACACAAAGTGGCGGGATCACCTCCGAATATCCCATCTCCATCCCTGTATAGAGTTACCCTACAAGAGGAATCGGTTTCTATAAGAAGATCCCAGTCCCCCAGAGCATCTCCATCAGTGGTGTTTGTATAGATAATTCTATCTCCTTCAAATTCTTTTATTTCAAAATTAAGAGTTCTGTCTTCTCCTCTTATATAAATTTCTCTTTCTCCGACTTTTTCGTATTCATTTCTATTTCTCTTGTATTCTCTTGCTTCGTCAAGATTCATATAGCGAAAACCTTTTACGGATTGTATGTTTTCGCCTCCGAGACTACTGCGAATATCACTTACATTTCTTTCTCCAATTTCTACTATGTCGGGCTCACCACCATAATTCTCTTCGGGAAAGAAAGCAACGAAGGCACAAGGAGGTTCACCCAGATCTTTAGGGTCAAGCCCTTGTAGTCTCATCTTCATCTCTTGAACTTCTTCAGTGACATCAGTGAGCTGTGTGAGTTGAGGGTTTATAGTGTTTAGGATCAAAAAAGAAGCCAAAAGCAATACAAGACCTGTTGCCGCAGAGGTTATTCTTTTCATTGCCTCTTTTGTTTTTCCCGGGTTTCCGGCGGCGGTCATGTATTCTATTCCCCCGTAAACAAGCATTGCGAAAACAAAAAACCCTCCTATTCCTATGCCCCATCCATAAAGGTACTCAATAAAGTGATGGAGTTGCGGAGCTCTCCCTTCTTCTTCCATTTGCTGAAAATTGACCCCCGTTAGAGGTGAAGTTGGCCAATTAAGCTGAGTTTCCACATCTCCTATTGCCGTTTGAAAATCTTCTTCGTTATTTTCCCCCAAAGAAAAAAGAGGAAAGAAGAGAATGAGTAATGCAAGAAAAAAAACTACTTTTTTGGAATTCATTGGTTTTTTATTTAAGCTTTATGGAATCTATAATATGATCCGCTATTGGTGATACTTCTTCCCAATTCCTGCTAAATCCGCTAACGGAAACCAGATAATAATATCCTTCTTTTGTGGACACTATCTTCTTTCTTGATACTGATATAACTCCTCCGAGATCATTTTTTGTTTCAAGAATATATCCGCTTTCCTTCTTTTCTTTTTCTGTAATTTTCATATTAGCTCCATCTATTTCTATTTCCTTTTTTATTATCTCCAACACTTCTTCTATATCGGAGGCTTCCATTTTTAAAACAGCCAGAGAAGGCGGGTTGTACGGGTCTTCCGATTGGGCGATAAAAAGGAACTCTGCTTTTTCTGTTTCAACCTTTTCTTCTTCGAATTCTTTTACAGTTGTCCATTCGGAAGGGTATTTGAAAGCCACCTCTCCTTCCTTGGAAAAGGTGGCGAATTCAATATTGTCTATATCAATCGTACTTTCTTCTTTTGTACTTGTATCGTTTGAGTAGATTGAGTCCGGAAACATTTCTTGATATTCGGGTGGCAACCCTTCTCTGTATTCTTTGGGCATTATTTCCTGAAGGCGTTCTTCGGGTATCATCTTCATGATCTCCTCGTCGTCGGGAAGCAAGCTTTCTCTGTCGGAAGCTTCCATTCCTTCTCCCAATGGAGGGTCGGAAGAAGGCTTGGAGGTTCCTATATTCACCAGTCTCCAGTAAGAAGCAAAGATCAGGAAAAATATCATGATCACGCTAATGATGAGAGTTCTTTTGTCTTCTCTTTTCATTTTTAAGTTGATTTTAAGCCAATTGCCGCTGGAGCTGTTTGCGGCAAATCGAAAAATGTTATTCCAAGGAAGATCGGACCAGTGTCATCCATTCTTCTATACTTAATTCTTCCGCACGTCTGCGGAGATCTATTCCGGAACTCTCCAGTTTCTTTATCTTTTCTTCTGGGTTTGAGTCTACTACTTTCTTTTTCTTATTGTCAAGAAAAGAAAGGTTTTTACGAAGCTGTTTTCTCGGATGCGCAAAACCTGTTCTTGCAAGATAAAAGAACTCTTCTCTGAATTTTTTTGGGAGGTAATAAGTGTTTTTATTAGGATTTATTTTCACGATCGAGGAATCTACTCCCGGAGGGGGCCAGAAAGAGTTCCTGGAAATATGGCTTATGATCTTGGAGTCTGCATAGAACTGCAAAGAAACGGCTAGCAGATTCATATGAGGAGGACTTGCCATCATCCTTTCTGCCACTTCTTTTTGTGTAACCAATATCATTGAAAGAGGAGGATTCTCTCTTTCCAGGAATTTTCGGATTATAGCGGGAGCTATATAATAAGGAAGGTTCCCCACTACTTTGTAATTAAAAAAAGAGAACTCAAATTTCAAAATGTCGTTGTTTTTTATTATAACGTTCCTTTCTTTTTGAAAGATCTCTTTAAGGATGGGAGTGAATCTTTCATCTTTTTCCAAGGCAATGACTTGTCCTGCTTCTTTTGCAAGGAAGATGGTCAGAGACCCGGCTCCTGCTCCAGGTTCGATCACGACATCCTTTTTTGACAAGGAGGCCGCAGACACTATTTTCCTTAAAATATTCTTATCTATTATAAAATTTTGACCAAGGTGCTTTTTTGGCCTTATGGAGTATCTATGGAGTAATTCTCTTAATTGTGCGGGGCTTGCGGGGTCCATATTGACATTTTGAGGGATTATTACTATCATTATAGTGCACTTTTTTTACAAGTTAAACTCCTTGGGAGAGCGATTTTCCAGAAAGATCCCAGGTGAAGTTTTATTCATAACAAAAGAAAAAACTCCTTAGCTGTGCTTTGGAGCAAAGGTAAAGAAAAAGGAAGAAAAATAAGGAGAAGCGACTTTCTCCTTGTTTTTGTTTTTTTTGGATTGCTGCTATTTTCTTGTTTTGCATCACAGGGGACCCCTGATTTAAAAGAGAAGACAGCGCCTGAGCACAGCAGCAACGATCTTTTTATTTCTTATAATAAGAATGGAGGGCCGGGGTTTGAAAAGATAACTTTTTTCGGAAGCAATTCCTTGCTTGCCGGGTCCACCCCTTATTTTACCGAAACAAGCGTTATGGGAGCAAAGGGACTTGAAGGGGAAAGGAGTAGCATAATGTCCTACAAAGTACAAAAAGGAGATACAGTGGATAGTGTTGCAGAAGAATTTGGTATTAGCAAAGAAACCATAGAGTGGGCAAACAATGTGGAGAATGGAATAAAGGAAGGAGATGAACTATTGATACTTCCCACTACAGGAGTATTGTATTATGTTGAGAAAAACGATTCTCCAAGCGAGATCGCGGAAAAACACAAGGCGGAACTTGATAGAATAATGAGCTTTAATGACATTGAGGCTTCTGATATAAGACCCGGGGAGATGCTTATTATACCGGAAGGAGAGAAACCTCCCGAACCTGCCCCTTCAACAGAACCGAGTGCTCCTTCAGGTTTTTCTTCTGTGGGATTTGCCGTTCCTACGCGGGGAACGGTAACACAAGGTGATCATCCCGGGCATAGAAATGCAATTGATGTGGCAAATTCCTGTGGAACTCCAATATATTCCGCGTCCTCCGGAATAGTGGTAAGAACCGGATATGATGGTAGAGCGGGAAGGTATGTTCTTGTGGATCATGGAAACTTTGAGGCTTTGTATGCACATATGCAGGGAGTCAGCGTCTCTTCAGGACAAAGGGTAAGCTCTGGACAAAGAATGGGTACTATGGGAAATACCGGTTACACCATAGGAGCTACGGGATGCCACTTGCATTTTGAAACAAGAAACGGATCCAACCCTTTTTCTCATATGCAAAGAGGTGAAAGAATGTAAAATGAACAACACTAAAAAACCTCCCTGCAAGAAACAGGGAGGTTTTTATTCGTTAAAACTAGAGGCAATCTTTGCAATATTTGGATTCAGGAGAAACTGAAAGTTTCTTGTAGGATATTTCTTTCTCGCATTTCTCACATTTTCCGTAAGTCCCTTGCTCTATTTTTTTAAGAGCTTCTTCAATGTTCTTCAGTTTTGTTTCCAGTGCGTGCTCCACCGGGAGAAGAGAAGAGTATTCCTCCACCTCATCTGCTTCTTCTTCTTGATGATTTCCGTTGAAATTGGGATAAGAGGTTTCCCAATCTCCTTCCGGCAAATTATCTTTCTGGGCGAAACGACCCAGCATTTCTTCCAATGATCTTTTGTTTTCCTCAAGCGTATTTTTTAATTTTGTGATTTGTTTTTTGTTCATGGTTAATTTTCTCTTTGATATTCATAATATCTTTCAATGAGCTTCTCCATTGTTTCCAAGGATGTGGCAAAAAGCAATCTTTCCCTCATTATTGCATAATAGAGCCCGACTCCATCCTCTCCTTTTCTGTGACGTATGGAAACAGTTCTGGGTGCGTCTCCTTCATAGGGGGTCGGTTCCAGGTCACTATCGAGCAAAGGAATTTCTTTTTCCAAAAAAGAGAACAGTCCTTGAAGGTCTTTTTCGATGGTTTCTTCCCAAGGGCGCATTATTGTCCACTCTATTTCTTCTTCGTCCTCTTCATCAAATCTTGCAATGAAAGCGAGGTCATTCCTTCCTTTGTTCGGATGAACAATTAAGTTGAAATTACTATCTATTTTTTCAAAAAACTTTTGAGGGAAATTTAAACCAAAGATCTCCTCGAGATCTTTTAGGTCAAAGATACTGGGATCATCTTCTCGGTGATCTTCCACGATCACTCGAACAATATCGCCATCTCTTTCTTCTTCAATAATCCTTTTCATGTGAATAAGGAATTCTTCTTCGGAGGAGATGGCAAATCTTTCAACTTCATCCTTTTCGGGATACAGCATTAAAAGGGGAGAGGTAGCCTGGGGAGTATGAACTTCTCTTACGATTCTTTCCGGCTCTACCGGTTCGATTCTGGGAATGAAAAAAGAACGATAAAAAAGGGTTGAAAAGAGTGCTGTTAAAACTGCAAGACCCAAGGAAATAAAGATTCTTATCCATAGCTTTGACTCTTCGCTAGGTCTTTGCGGAATATTCACATTCAATTGAAGAGGTTCTTTTTCTTTTATAACCTCATTTTCCTCATTAAAGGAGGAAATGTTTTGGTTCATTATTTCATCCAATATCTCTGAAGGATTCAATCCTCTTTCTCGTGCTTTGTTGAAAAATTCTTTCTTTTCCGGGTTTTGCTTTTCTATCTTTTCAAGTATCTCTTTGTCACTAAAATATTTTTCGCGTGCTTTTTTTATTGATTCTGCAATTTTCATATTATTCCTTTTCCTTAATTTTTTCTTCTATTCTCTTCAGGAAATTTTCTCGCAATCTTTCCTCTCTTTCTTGCGCTTCTTTACTTAGAACAGTTTTTCCCTTCCTTTCTTCTTTTAGAGGGTTTACGCGAAGATAAGAATTTTCTTTACCTTTTTCTGTTCTCGGAGAATCATAAGATGAACCGGCTTGAGAAATATTCTTTTCTTCCTTTTTTTCCGAGGAAGCCTCTTCTTTTTTTTCCGAGACTTTGGAATCGGAAAAGGAGTTTTGCCTTATTATTTCATCCAATATCTCTGAAGGGTTTGCTCCCCTATTTTTTGCTTTCTCAAGAAAATCCCTTTTTTCCGGGTTTTGCTTTTCTATCTTTTCAAGTATCTCTTTGTCATTAAACCCCCTCTCCCGAGCTTTTTTAATGGATTCTATGATTTTCATATTATGAATAATTACTCCTCTTTTGCTTGGATCTTTTTTAAGAATTCTTCTCTTATTTGCTCTTCTTCTTTTTCCTTTTCCTTTCTCTCTTTTTCTTTGGACAACATTTCCTCATAAGAAGTCTCTTTCCTCTTTGATTCATCGATGGATGGTATTTTTTCCTGAAGTTTGCTTTGTCTCATTATTTCTTCCAGTATTTCAGTAGAGCTAGCTCCTCTGTTCAAGGCTTCTTGAATAGCTTCCTCTTTTCGGGGATTATAATTTCTTATTTCCTGAAGAATCTCGTCGTCGCTAAGCCCTCTCTCCCGAGCTTTTTTAATGGATTCTGTTATATGCATGAATAAGAATTAAAAACGGAAATTAAGATCGGACAAATTATTCCTCTTTTCTTCGTCATTTTCTCCTTGCTCTTCATCACCTTTCTTCTGAGAGCTTGATTCCTCTATAGAGCCCGGAATACTTCCCTTGCTTATATCAACATTTTCCGGGAGAAAGAAATCAAGATCGGAAACATTTTTCTTTTCTTCTTTTTCCGGTTGAAAAGATGAGAGCATTTCTTCTCTTTTGACCTCCTCCTCTTTTTCGAAGGAAGGCTCCTTTTTGTCTTCGGAGGTATCCGGAAGAGTGAAATCCAACTCTTCTTCTTTCTCTTGTTCTTCTTTCTCACCCTCCCCCTCTTCTTCTTCCTCCTCCTCTGGATCCTTTTTGTCTTCGG
>PWHW01000001.1 GCA_003555075.1 Candidatus Nealsoniibacteriota bacterium | reverse complement strand
TCCAAGTTTGCATCTCTCCTTCTCTTCCGGTGGAATTAGCTTCAAACGTTTCGCTGAATTCCCCGTAAACAAGAGGTGCTATACCAATAGCACCTAAAAACAGAATAATCAAAAATATCCTTATGAACTTTTTGCGACGTATTGGGGAGGGCATGATCTTTATTTTAGAAAAAAATCAATTATATAGCTAATATAAATATTTATTGATCTTCGGTTTCAATAACTGTAAATGGCAAATTTTTTAATTGCACTTCTTCATCAAAAATCCCTACATAATAATTTCCTTCTTTTTGAGGGGTTGTTCCGCAACATCTACTGAATTCCTCATCTTCCTCATGTCGATAATACGAAAGAGTATCTTCTGTAATCGAAGGCAAGAAATCCTCTTCCAGTATATTTTTTTCTTCATCTAAAAGATGGAACTTTACTCCTTTTCCCTCTCTTATGCTGAATTTTCCTTTTATCTCTAAATAACTCTGTGGTTCAAACTTGCTAGTTTCCTCTTTTCTTCCCGGCTTTCTCTCTAAAAGATAGATCTCTTTTATAGAAATACTTCCTTCTTCTACCGAATAACGAACATCTTCCTCTTTTTCTGATATGTCATTTTGTGATCCGTAATAATGAAAATAAGCAAAAATCCCTGCAAATAATAAAATAAAAACTACAATTCCGGTGCCGATTAATGTTTTTTTGTTACTAAAATCAATGGATCTCATATTTGTCATCTATTTAATAAAATACTATTCCTTTACTTTGCCTCTTCTTTAAAATAAAATCAATAACACTTTACCCTTTATATCACAAAATTTAAAGCAAGACACCCCTCTCTTTGATATACTCAACAAGCTCTCTATACACTTGCTCTTCTTTCAAGGTGTTTGTATCTCCTATCATGATAAGCTTTTTTCTTGCCCGAGTAATGGAAACATTGAGCCTGCGAAGATCACTTAGGAATCCTACAATTCCATCTTTATTGGATCTTACAAAAGAAATGATAATGACCTCTTTTTCTCTTCCTTGAAAACCATCAACTGTTTTTACTTCAACCTCCTTTTTTCCAAGCCCTGTTTCATTTTTTCCGAAATTTTCCTTCAGCAACCTCACCTGATCATCATAAGGAGATATTACTCCGATGTCACAAGGAGAAACTCCTCTTTCAAGAAAAGATTCCACAATCTCCTCCGTTATTAAAGCTTCCTCTTTATTCCTCTTGGAAGTTGAGCCGGGGAGAGTCTCTTCCTTGCTCCCTTCTCTCATATCAAGAAAAACAACTGAGTTCTCCGGAGACAGAACTTTTCTCAAATAATCCTTCTCCGTCACTTCTCCATTTATTTCAAGAACTTGATTTAGAACATCACTATCAGCGACAAGCTCCCCTCCGTAAAATTTGGTATTTGGAAAATCCATTATATCCTTATTCATTCTGTACTGAACGGAGAGCATTCTCTTTATCCCTTGACCATACACCTTGAGCCATCTTTCAAAAAGAGTTCTATCAAGCCCTTTTTCTTTTGCTTCTTCATTTAATATCGTAGGAGAGAGCTGCTTGTGATCTCCGGCCATCAAGATCTTTCTTGCACGACAGACAGGAATGAGGCAAGAAGGTTCCGTAGATTGAGTAGCCTCATCTATCACCGCCACGTCAAAACCCCATCCGGAGACTATCTCACTTCCTGCGCCAGAATTGGTCGTACAAACTACTTCCGCTTTTTCAAGGAGAATGTTTACCGCCTCTTCCTCCAAAGCCTTGGCTTCTTTTGAAAGTTTTCCTATTTCCTCTTTGTACTTGATCCACTCCGCCATGCTTTTTATTTTTTTAAAAGAAACACCTCTAATATTCTCTTTTTTGTTATGGGAAGCAATCTTCTTTATTTCTTCATCACCAAGCCCTCTTCTTATCTGCTGAGAAGGGAGGGCATGTTTTCTTTGCTCCTCTTGCATCTCATCCGCTCTCTCCCTCAAGTTTTGCGCTCCTTTGTAAAGCTCGCTTTCCTCCATTAAATAATCCACTGTATGCCTTTGAAGAGCAGGAGTAACTCTGGAAGGATGACCCACCCTCACTACATTTCTTCCTTGAGATGCCAGGAGTTCCACCAAATTATCAATCGCAACATTTGAATCCGCCGTGGCGATCACCTTACATCCCTTTTTGATATGCTGAATTATTATTTCCGCTAAAACAGTGGTCTTTCCCGTCCCGGGAGGGCCATGGATCAGAAAAACGTCCTCTGCTTCCAAAGCACCTTGAACCGCCAAACATTGAGAATCATTAAGATTCTTATTCTCGAATACAAGAGGTTTTCTCAATTCTTTAAAACGCGGCTCTTTGTTGTTTAAAAGTAATTCTTTCACCGGATCATTGTCGGGAAGTTCTTTAAAAGTACTTATTGCTTCTATCATTCGCTGGAAGGTTATGTCGTTAACGTAAAGATCCAAACGCACCCCTTTCTTATAAAGAAACTGCGGGGGCTTGTTTTCAAAGGCCACCGAAATAGAATAACCTGTTTTCTCAGCTACCGTTCCGGTGGGATTTCCAATACTGAGAGGATTGCTCGTACTTGCCATTACAAGATCTCCCACGGAAATTTCGTTTTCGGAAAGCTCACCTTTTCGCGAAAACCTTACAAGATATCTTCCTCCAAGAACTTTTCCGGCATCTTTTCCTTTGAGCCTCAATATGGCACGCCCCTTGGATTCTCTTTCTCTTGGAGAAAGATTTCTTATTTCTTCTTTATGCCTTCTCATTTCTTCTCGTCTTTCCAAGTTAACGAGGCGTAAAAAAAATTTTTTATACTCTCTAAAATCCATAAGATTTGTTCAGTGAAAACAAAAACCATCCTTTATTGAATAAAAAAGATGGTTGATATAAGGCAGAGTTTATTGGAAACACACTCTTAAACAGTGACCTCCCTTTCTCTTTTTCTTTGAAGATAAGCCTTAAAGAATTCAAAAATTATCCCGAGTAAAGGTATGGCAAGAATAGCCCCAAGAGCTCCCCATAAAGATCCGCCTATAACAATGGCCACAAAGACCAGAGCAGGGGAGATTCCCATAACTCTTTCAGAGAGAAGGGGAGAAATAATGCTCTCTATCCCCTGAATAACGCCAAAAGCCACCAAGACAAATACAGCCTGCACAACACTCTCTAAAGAAATTATCGCAAAAAATATAAGAGCGGCTATCACGGGACCGATGAAGGGAACTATGTTGAATAATCCTCCGATAATAGCAAAGAGCAAGGCATAATTCACGTTAAAAAGATAGAACACTACAAAAGAGGAAACACCCACAAAGAGACAGGCCAATATTCTCACAAGAAACCATCTACTTACCTGATCGCGACACTTTTTCCAAACAAAGAGTGCATAATTGGTCTGCTCTTTTGGAATAAGAATTCGAATGGCTCTCTCCACACTATTCCCTTCAAGAGAAAGGAAAAAAGCCAAAGAGATAATGAAAGCCGCGGCAGAAATGCCGCCGAACACTACCGAAAGAGCATTAAAAATATTCCTTGCCACTTCATCCGAAGATTCTTTCAAGGTCTCAACCACTTGATCCATGGTCTCAAAACCTTCTATTCCAATGTATTGCAGAAAGGGAGCCGCTCTCTCAATATAATCAGGAAGAAGAGCTGAAAAACTTCTTATTTCCTCATAAAGTCCGGGAATAACCGCATAAATAAGAAAGCAAATGATACCGAAAACTCCCAAATAAGCAAAAGCCGCACTCACTCCTCGCGGAATTCTTATCTTTTGCAAATAATCCACTATGGGATTAAAGAGTATGGAAATAATGAGTGCAAAAACGATCCAAATCAAAACCTCCGCCACATGGTAAAGGAAATAGGCTATGATCAAGACAAATAGTATTCTCGCTATACCTTCCCAAGAAATATCTAAAAATTGCTTATTATCGGACATAAAGAAAAGGAATGTTTATTTTGGTCATCATAACACAATTCATTAGAAAGCGTACAAATATATTTGCTTTAAAAATTATTCAATATTTCCTCAAACTCTTTTTTGTTATGAGGTCCCACTAAAGAAAGATTCAATTTCTCCGGATTAAACATTTCAAAACTTGCTTTTTTTACGTCCTCCGCAGTAACTTCATCAATAAGAGCGAATATATCTTCCAGTTTATAACTCCTGCCCTCGAGGATCTCGCTTGTTCCATGGAAATAGGCAAGTGCATCGGAAGATTCCAAAAGAATGGCCGTCTTTCCTTTTAAGTGTTCTTTTGCTTTTTTTAGCTCTTCTGCTGAAACCTTCCTATCCCTGATCCTTCGGTACTCTTCCAGTATTGCCTCCACTGCACTTTTGGCCTTTTCATTGTCAACTCCCGCTTGAGTGACCAAGAACCCCGTGTCGGGATTATCCTCTGCAGTGGTCCTTATGTAATAAGCAAGTCCCATCTTATCTCTTATTTTGATGAAGAGACGAGAACTCATCATTCCTCCGAGCACCGCGGCAATTACTTCTTGGGTGTATCGATGAGGATGAAATATCCCAAACCCTCTCACTCCCAATGCCATGTGGGTTTGATCCGTACTCTTTTTAAAATTCAACACCTTCGGCTCTTTTTGCTTTTCGATCACCGGAAAAGATTCTTTTGCCTTGCCCTTTTTTATTCCCGAGAAAGCCCTTTCAACTTCTTCTCTTGCCTCCTTCTCTTTTATGTTTCCGGCGACAACCACCACTGTACTTTCGGATACATATTGGGAATCCATATAGGAAAGAAGATCTTTTCGGTCCATGGAGGAAACCGTCTCCTTGGTTCCTGCTATATCTCTTCCTGCAGGTTGCTCGCCGTAAAGGAGCTTATTGAACAAAAGTTGACAATGGGACATAGGATTGTCAAAACGCATGTTTATCTCTTCCTTTATAACTCCTTTTTCTTTCTCCACTTCATTCTTTGGTAAAGAGGAGTTGAGATAAATATCAGAGACCCAATCAACAGCAAGGCCCATCTTGGAGGCATTAACTTTTGCATAATAACCGGTATACTCTTCTCCGGTAAATGCATTATAAAGACCTCCCACTTTATCCAGGTCCTCCGCAATCTTTAGGGGGCTTGGCCTTCTCTTTGTTCCCTTAAAGAGCATATGCTCCAAGAAGTGGGATATTCCGGAAATATCTTTTTCCTCGTGCTTTGACCCTGTTTTCACCAGAACAAAAACCGTTGCGACTTTGGTGTTCTTAAGAGGTATGGTGACAACCCTAAGTCCGTTTTCCAAAATTTTCTTTTTCATGGGAAGACCAAATAAAAACTTTAAGCATCTTGTCGGAACAAAGAAGTGTCACCTTTCACAACATCCTTCAACACCTCCTTTAATCTGCTTTTCTCTATTCTGACCTGTTTCATGCTATCCCTCTCTCTTAAGGTAACTGTATCATCCTTGATAGTGTCATGGTCTATGGTTATACAGACCGGGGTTCCTATCTCATCCTGTCTGCGGTATCGCTTTCCGATGGAACCGCTTTCATCATAATGACAAGCAATATCGCAAGAAAGCTCTTCAAATATTTCTCCGGCCTTCTTGGTGAGTTCACTCTTGTTCTTTAAGAGAGGAAGAACAGCTGCTTTGACCGGAGAAAGGAAGAAGGGAAGGCGCAAGACCGTCCTTTTATCACCATCTCCCAAATCTTCTTCGTCATAATGCTCTGTTATTACGGCAAGAAGAGTTCTTTCTACTCCAAAAGTAGGTTCTATAACATGAGGCCAATACTCTTCGCCCGTTTTCGGGTCTCGATATTTCATATTCTCTCCGCTCATTTTCTCGTGATTCTTTAGATCGTAATCAGTGCGATAAGCAAGCCCGTAAAGCTCTTTTACACCAAAAGGGTAATGGTACTCGAAATCCACTGTTTTCTTTGAATAATGAGCCAGTTCTTCCCTTGGTATGTCATTCTCTTTTATATTTTTTCTATCTATTCCCAATAGGTCAAGCCAGGAACGCATCTCTTCGCGCCAATATTCAAAATGTTCTTGCCAATCCTCTTCCTTTTCAGGTTTTTCAATGAAATACTCTATTTCCATCTGCTCAAATTCTCTTGTGCGGAAAATATAATTCTTGGGAGTTATCTCGTTACGAAACGCCTTCCCTATCTGCGCAATACCGAAAGGAAGAGTTCTTCTCGTAGAAGAGAGAACATTTGAAAAATTAACGAACATCCCTTGCGCAGTTTCCGGTCTAAGATAAGCAACGGAAGCGTCATTCTCAACGGGCCCCACAAAAGTCTTAAACATCAGGTTGAAGTTTCGAGGAGCAGTATAATCCTTCTTTTCACAATTGGGGCAAGAAGGAAGGTTCTTATTCACAAACCCCTCTTTGTCATCCTCCTTCTCCATTTCCACCTCCATCTTTTTCCAATCCGATTCGGAAACAAGATGATCCGCCCTATGGCGAGCATGACAACTCTTGCATTCCACCAAAGGGTCGCAAAAACCGGAAGTATGACCCGAAGCCTCCCATACTTTAGGATTCATGATAAGAGCACTGGAAATACCGACCATATCCGTTCTTCCCCTGACAAATCTGTCCCACCAAGTTCTTTTTATATTCTCTATGAGCTCTATTCCCAAAGGTCCGTAGTCCCATGAGTTCGCCATACCTCCATAAATAAGAGAGTTCGGGTAAACAAATCCTTTTTCTTTACAGAAAGATATTATTCTTTGCATTTTATCGGTCATAAAAGAAAACTTTTATCTTATTTTTACTTTTCAAGTAGATCTTTTAGAGTGAGCTCTTCTACGCTGACCGTCCTTCTTTCCCCCGTGTGCCTATCTTCTCCGGATATGCTGGTTTCCCCAACAAGCACATCACCTTCCATAAGCTCCTCTCGAGGCTCTATCTCAACCTCTAAGAACACCTCTTCTCCCACTCCCGCGGAGAAATGATCCTTTTCAATCTTAACTTCTCCAGTATCCGAATCGAAGGAAAGAGAGGCTTCTGTCGGGTACTTCTCCCCGGTAACCCTGGCATCCTCCGGAAGGGTAGTCTTTATTGCTACGTTACGAAAATCATTGAATGAACTTTCTATTTCCCACTTTACCGTATAACTGGACTTTTCCTCTACTTCAAAAGGAAAAGGTCCTGATTCTTCAAAAGGAGAGTCTTCTCGAAGAAGCTCTGCGTCCACTAAGAGAATGGTACCCACCTTGGTGGCAATCTCTTTTCTTGCTCTCTCTATAGAAGCCTTTACATCTATTTCCGGTTCATAAGGAAGATCCCTTTCTTTTACCTCCGCCCAAAACTCAACTCTTTCCTCTTCACCTTCCTTTAGGGAATGGAAACCGGAATCAAAGGCATGGCTCCATATGATAACACCTCTTTCTTCTTGGAATCTGCCATCTACCGGCTCTACTCTCTCCAGATTAAGAGTATTTCTGTCCAGATCAACAAGCAAAAAGAGGTCCTCCAAAGTCTTCTCTCCCACATTTCTTATAAACACCTCATAATGCAACAACTCTCCGGGAGAAGCTATATAATCAATATCGCCATTTACTTGAATGTCCACAATAAGGTCACTCTCTGAAAGAGAGGTTCCTCTACTTGTTTCCGTTAAAGGAATAAATCTTTCATTCCTCCATATCCCCAAAACAGCGCTGAATACTTTCCCATCTCCGGGTTCTCCCCTTAAAACCCCTTCTATATCGATTGTACCATCCTCTCCTTCGTTCAACATAGACCAGGACCAAGTGTCATTATCTTCTGCATCGGTCTCGGGAGTGCTTCTCACAAAATCAAACCCTTCCGGATAATCC
This sequence comes from Candidatus Nealsoniibacteriota bacterium, assembly GCA_003555075.1. Taxonomy (GTDB): domain Bacteria; phylum Patescibacteriota; class Minisyncoccia; order Minisyncoccales; family PWPS01; genus PWHW01. The sequence continues at coordinate 42,106 of PWHW01000001.1, read as the reverse complement.
AATCTTATCTCCAGATCGCTTATAGGAAGCTCTATCTCGGAAGAAAATCTGAGCCTGATACCTTCCTCCTTGCTGGGATCCACTGTGGATGGGATCTCAAAAGAAAGGTCTATCGGAACCCGATTTATTTTTGCCATATGCTCTCTGTCGGCACTGTACCTCGCAGTCAGATTCTTGGGAATATACCTGATCTCCGCCTGAGCTCTCAAAGAATCACCTTTCTTTCCAAAGGGACGTCCGTGAAAGATTGTTGTTCTTTCTTCTCCCGGATTGAGCTCTCCTATTTTTACTTCTCTTCTGCCCTCTCCTCTTCTTACAATATCTTCATCTTCTTCTTCGTCCATCGGTTCCATATTTTGAGGATATTCAAAAATAAGATTCACATTCTCGAGACGAATATCACTATTATTTCTGTAGCGTAAAGTATATTCCATCACTTCTCCCGCCTCCACCTCCTCGGAAGCCTCTATTTCAAATCTCAACCTGTCATCACCAAAGATATTCCTCTGGTAGTAAACATAACCCACTGCTCCCGTAACAATAATAAGTGCAATGAGAAAAAGAATTATTTTTTTTAGTTTTTTTTGATCGGACATGTTTTCATGAAGATGAATATTATACAAACCTCTTTCCCTTTGCTTCCGGTATAAAGGAAAGATAATTATCGAGAACCTTCAGGAAGACAGCAGGGTTCTCACTTAAGATCTCACTAACATCGGACTTGAAAAAGGAGTTCAATGAACTCACATCTTCAAGATAAATTCCCGAAGGTTTTCTCTTAAAACATCTTTTGCAAGCCACCCCTCCTTCTTTGGGGTTGAAATAGCAATCTCCCTTTATTCTTCCCTTGCAAAACACGCATTTTTTAGTATACATCCTGTAACCTAAAAAATAAAGAAGGTGAAAAGAAAAGAAACAAAGAAAAAGCTTGAGTTCTCTTCGCGAAAGCGAAAGCTCATTTATCTTTTCCATACTTGAAAGCAAAAGAGAAAAAATTCTCTCATCCTTTTCTTGGCCATGTACAAGCAAGAGGGTTATTTCGGATACACGATACAAAAGAGATAGCTTACCAAGATCCTTTTTTGCTTCCCTGAAGTCGCGAATCGGCACCGCATCTGTAAGAGTATTACAAGTTCTCCCTTCAACAAACCCGATTTCTACAAAAGAAAAAAGAGACATTCCCATTGCAAGCTTCGAGCCTCCTTTTCTTATCGATCTTCCTATGACCTCCAGCTTTCCAATATCCTCCGTAAAAATAGTAAAAATTATATCGGAATCTCTTTTCTCTCTGGCACTCAAGATTATTCCTCTGGCACGGTGATGAGTGAACATTTTACTATTTTTAAGTGAAAGTACCGAGTCATGGCACCAATTTAAGAGGATCTCTCTATTTCAAGAACAAGCCTCTTTCCTTCCAACTCCATCTCCTTTCTGGAAAGAGTATTTTTTGAAGACCCTTTTTCTATTCTTTTCGCTGTAACTTCTTCTTTCAAGTAGTCGCTCCATTTTGAGAACATTCTTTCAAAGTCATCTCCCTCATAGAATAGAATTATCTCGTCATCAAGCACAAGCCCTCCTTTTTTCCTTAAATTCTGGACCATTCTCGTTATCTCTCTTATCATTCCTTCTTCTTTTAACTCGGGAGAGATGTTCGTATCAAGCTCTACTTCTTCCTTAAGATCCTTGTCAAAGCGCACCTCCTTCACATTCACCTCTTCTTTTACTAGATTCATCACCTCCTCTTTGTTCTTTATCGAAGGAAAACGAGAGGAGGAAATTTTCAAAAGAGAAAGAGGTTGCCTTACTTTTATTCCTGCATCCGCCCGGCTTTTTAATCCCAAAGAAGATATTTCCCTTGCTTTTTTCATATCAATTAGAATATTTTTGTCAATAAGCTTTTTATCCGGACAAGGGAAGTCCTCAAGGTGAACAGAAGAAAGATTTTCCGCAAGCCTTCTATAAGCATATTCGGAAATAAAGGGAGTAAAGGGGGCTATCATCTTGGAAAGAGAAAGAAGCACGGATCGTAATATGGCCAAAGACTCCCTATCACCGTCTTTTATAACATCTCTGCTACGCCTTATATACCAATTTGAAAGATCGTTTATGAAAGCATCAATTTCTCTTGACGCTCTTGTAAGATCATATTCTTCCATTCTTTCCACTACATTTTCGTTTGCTTCATTAACTCTGGCCACGATCCATTTATTCAAGAAAGAGGAAGGTTTTCCCTTCTTTTCTTCTTTTTTGCAATAGGTCTCAAAGAAAGAAAAGGAGTGATAAAAGGTTGATATAACTCTTGTATAAACCTCTTTAACTTTCTCCTCGGAAAAACGATAATCTTCTCCGATAGGAGTAGAGGAGAGAAGAAAGAATCTCAAAGAGTCCGCCCCGTAGCGAGAAAAAATATCACCCATGTCAGGATAGTTACCCAGTTTCTTTGAAAGTTTCTTTCCTTTGTCATCAAAAATAAAACCGTTGACTACAGCATTTCTGAAAGCGGGCTTATCTCTTCCAAGCCCAGTACCGCTCTTGGTAAGAGCTGTTGCCAGAACATGGAGAGTGTAAAACCAACCGCGAGTCTGATCTACTCCTTCCGCTATAAAATCCGCCGGAAAAGTTTTTTCTACATAATCCTTGTTCTCAAAAGGATAATGCCATTGCGCATAAGGCATGGATCCCGATTCAAACCAGCAATCAAAAACCTCCTCAACTCTTTTCATTTTTCCTCCGCATTTCTCGCATTCAAAAATAATCTCATCAATATAGGGCCTGTGAAGATCTTTTAATTCCTTTCCAAGTTCTTTTTTACTCCCTACGCACCTTACATTTTCACATTCCTCGCACTCCCAGATAGGAATGGGAGCACCCCAAAACCTGTTCCTTGAAAAAGCCCAATCTCGAGCTCCCTCCAGCCACTTCCCGAATCTTCCTCTTTTTATATGATCAGGCCTCCAGAATATCTTCTCATTGTTCTCAAGCATCTTATCCTTTATTCTTGTAACTCTCACATACCAAGTTTGCAACGCATAATAAAGAAGGGGAGTATCACATCTCCAACAAAACGGATAACTGTGAGTGATCCTTTCTTTTTTCTTTAGCACGTTCTTTTTCTCAAGTTCATCCATTATTTCTTCTTCCGTTTCTTTTACTCCCTTTCCTTTCCATTTTCCCAAAGAAAACCTACCTGTTTCATCCACCGCATGAAAGAAGGGGAGTCCTTTTTTCTTCCCTATCTCAAAGTCATCCTCTCCGTACATTACTGCAGTATGAACTACACCCGTGCCTTCTTGCGTGCCAACAAAATCGCCCGAATAAACCTTAAAAGCATTTTCTACCCCTTTGGGAGCTTCCTTGGTAATGTAATTGAAGGGCGGCTCATAATCCGTTCCTTCAAGCTCTTTTCCTTTCATTTCTTCAATTATCTTGGGACCGCTTAGAACAGAAACCCTATCCTTTGCAAGAATAAGCTTTTCTCCTTCTTCTTCTGCAAGTACATAGGTTACTTCAGGATTCACCACTAGAGCCACATTAGAAACAAGAGTCCAAGGAGTAGTGGTCCATGCAAGAAGTGAGGCACCTTTGAATCGTCCTTTTTCTATTTTAAAGCGAACAAATATGGAAGGATTCTCAACCTCCTCATATCCTAAATTCACTTCAAAATTGGAAACAGGAGTTCCGCAACGACAACAATAAGGAGTAACTCTATGATCCTTATAAATGAGGTTTTCATCCCAAAGCGTTCTCAGTACCCACCAAACCGATTCTATGTAATCATTGTTCATTGTCGCATAATCATTTCCGTAATCCGCCCATCTTCCCACTCTTCTTAAGGTGCTCTTCCATTCATCCACGCAATTGAATACATTGTTACGGCAAGCCTCGTTAAATCTTAAGATTCCCATCTCTTCTATTTCTTTTTTAGTACTTATGTTCAACTGTTTTTCTATGAGATTCTCCACGGGGAGACCATGGCAATCCCACCCAAGCCTTCTTGGGACCTTATAACCCCTCATTGTTTTATAGCGCAGCACCGTATCCTTGATGGAGCTGGCGAGAACATGTCCGTAATGAGGACTTCCGGAAGCAAAAGGAGGACCGTCAAAAAAAGTAAAAACGGGAGAATCCTTTCTCCTCTCTATGGACTTTTTGAAAATATTCTCCTTTTCCCAAAATTCCAAGACCTCCTCTTCTATTTTTGATAAACTCATGACTGATCTTATATTAATGAATTTTTTATTTGACTGAATATATATCACCTAATGCAACTATCCGCAAATATAGGCAGGAAAGTCAGTTGATTCTCCGAAATTCGGCAGGCCTCATTCCGGATCCTTCTTCTTTTTTGCTCATAAAATCTTTTTTTTCGAGACCTTTTAAGTAACACTCCAAAAGAAGCAAGGTGTCTCCGTGACTAACGACAAGAATTCTCTTCTTTTCGTTTTCTTCTTCCATTTCAAAAAGAAAATTCTTCACTCTGTGCATTACATCCGCATAACTCTCTCCTTGGGACGGTGCTTTGAAGAACACGCTCTCTTCTATGGGAAAATCGGAGTAAAAAGCTTTCTTTTTCTTTCCATGATAAACACCCAGATCCATGTCTCTAAGTCTTTTGTCATAAAGCGCTTCCCGTAATCCCAACTCTTTTTGTACTATACTCGCTGTCTGTCTTGTTCTCAAAAAATCAGATGTATAAATGAGATCTATCTTGTGATTCTTGATCTCCTTCGCCGATTCTCGCACTTCTCTTCTTCCTCTCTCGGACAAAGGAATATCATTAACACTATCCCGGGGATAGATCTTTCCTTTTCCTTGATCTTGATAACTGGTACTCCCGTGCCTTAATAAAAAATATGTATTTTTTAGCCTCTTTTTATCCATACTCCTTTCTACATTTTTTCCGGAACAGAGATGGTCAAAAGAGAAAGGCACTGCATGATTATCACAAGAACTCCTTCCGTGATCGCCATCCTTTTGTCATTCCCCGATATCTTGTACTCGTCATAGAAGGAATTGAATTCCTTGGCTAGTTTATGCGTGTATTCGGCAATAATGTTGGGGGAAAAATTGTTCCCCGCCGCTTCCACGATTTCCCTGAAGGCAACTATCATCTTTACCAACTCCCTTTCTCTTTCGTTGAATTCTTCATCTATTGCCTTATCATATTCCCCTCCCTTTTTAAGAACACTTTTGCATCTTACACATGTGTATTGTAAATAAGGGCCGGAATCTCCTTTCAAGCTAAGCATTTCATCCCAATCAAAGACCACGCTCCTCTTGTAATGCCTCTTTAAGTCATTGTACTTTACGGCTCCCACCGCTATCTTGCTTATAACCCTCTCTTTCTTGTCCGGGGAAAGACCCTCCAACGAAGGCGAGTCCTTGACCGTTTCTCTCGCTTTTTCCTTAATGCGAGAAAGAACATCTTCGAGATGCACCGTTCTTCCACGTCTTGTAGAAAGCTTTCCCTCTTTTAATCGAAACATTCCATGAGCTACATGAAAGAAATTTTCTTTGTTTGCCAACCCGAGCTTCTCCGCCGCTTCAAAAAGTTGCTTTAAATGCAAAACTTGGTCAGCCCCCACTTCATAAACCATTTTGTCGGGAGAAAATCTTTCTAATCGATACTTAACAGCGGCAAGATCCCTTGTGAAGTAGGTGGTACTCCCATCGGATTTTAAAAGCATTGCCGGCGGCAAATCTTTGAACTCCACAATAAGCGCTCCTTCGCTCTCTTTCGCCACACCCTTTTTTCTTGCTTCTTCTATTATGTCTTGAAGCTTATCCTCATAAAAACTTTCTCCTAAAGTATGATCTATGCTCACCTCCAATTCTTCATATATCTTTTCAAACTCTTCAAGACTTTTTCTTTTGCATATCTGCCACAATCTTCTTGCTTCCTCCTCTCCTTTTTCAAGTTTTAAGAACCACTCTCTTCCTTTTTCTTCCAACCGAGGATCATTCTCCATGTCTTTATGAAACCTCACATAAAGATCCTCCAATTCCTTCACGGAAAGCTCTTCGGGATCTTTGTTCTCTTTTTTTATCTGATACAAAAGCTTTCCGTATTGCGTTCCCCAGTCCCCGAGATGATTGATTCCGGTAACGCTCCATCCTAAAAAGCTATAAATATTATATAAGGACTGACCAATAATGGTCGATCTGAGGTGCCCTATCCCAAATGGCTTGGCAATATTGGGAGAAGAATAGTCAATTACCATAACACCCCCTTCTCCTCCTCTTTTATAATCCTCCCTTTCATTTATCACGGTCAAAAGTTCTTCTTTGAGAGCTTTTTCCGAGAGGAAAAAATTAAGAAACCCGTCTTTTGCTTCTACTTTTGAGAAAAGCTCCGATCTTACCCTCTTTTCCAATTTTTCCGCTATCTCCCTCGGGCTTTTCTTTTCTTTTTTTGCAAGAGAGAAAGCCACATTGGAGGCATAATCCCCATGCTCTTTTAAGGGCCTTTCAAGGGTTATAACCATTCCCAGTTCTTCTTCCAATATTTTTTCCAATCTTTCTTTCATATTCGTTTATTTTACATTAATTACCCTCTTTTGTCCATTTGAGGGGGTTAAGAAAAATTGCCATTTATGTTAGAATGAAACCATTATGGCAGTTCTGGTCAAGAACAAAAAAGCATTTTTCGATTACCATATCCTTGAGAGAATAGAGGCGGGAATCGAGCTTTCCGGGAAAGAAGTAAAATCAATAAGAAGCGGTAAGATCTCACTTTCCGGAGCTTTTGTATCCATAAGAAAAGGAGAGGCATACCTTGTTAACGCCAATATTGCTCCTTATCAACCAAAGAACACCCCCGAAGAGTATAATCCAAAAAAGGAAAGAAGATTGCTTTTAAAAAAGAAGGAGCTCGACAGTCTTTACGGAAAAATGAAAGAAGGGGGAGTCACCTTGGTGCCTCTTAGTATATACACTAAAGGAAATTTTTTGAAACTGGAATTGGGAATAGTAAAAGGAAAGAAAAAGTACGACAAAAGAGAGGCTATAAAAAAAAGAGAGATAGACAGGGAAATAAAAAGAAAAATGAAACATTGAAAAAGAACAACCTCTTCCTTGAAAGCTATTGACTAAAACAAGTTTTTCGTGTATATTACGGAGTGCTTAAGAAACATGGGGATGTATGTTTCGACGGGATCCTTTGAAAAAAATGATGCAAGCCGAGCGCAGACTCGCTAAACCTGCATCTTTAAAATAAGTGCCAACTTATTTGAAGAAGAACCCGCATTAGCACCAGCTGTTTAAATGCGGGCATCCCACCGCTAAGTCTCCATAGGCGGCCAAGGGGTGTCATAAATGGAGATAGGGTTTTTGAAAGCGAGTCCTTTTCAGGAACCCGAAACCATAACGGACTCAGTGCAAGGAAGTTTCGTTCGGTTCACATTCCTTGCTCACTAAAAACCGAACTAAGCTTGTAGATTCGTTTTTTTCATGATCCCGGACGGGAGTTCAATCTCCCCATCTCCACCATGAATAATATCTCTAAGTCAGAATCATATAACCTATAAAAAACTTGAGAAAAAACAAAACACCTATAAATAACAAAATAAAGGCAAAAGAAGTAAGAGTCGTTTCCGATGACGGAGAACACGCTGGAGTGATGCCTCTTACAAAAGCCTTGGAAATAGCTCAAAAAAAGGGGCTGGATCTGGTTCAAATAACAGACAATGTAGAGCCTCCCGTGTGCAAGATAATAGATTACGGAAAGTACGCTTACTAAGAAAAAAAGAAGAAGAAAAAGAAAGAGAAGGGGCATAAAGCGCAGGTAAAATCAATAAGACTAGGGTTCTCTATTTCCGAGCATGATATGGAAATAAGAGCAAAATCGGCCGAAAAATTTTTAAATGAGGGGGACTCCGTAAGAGTGGTTCTTCCTCTCAAGGGAAGACAAAAAGCACTGGAAAATGTAGCCCGAGAAAAGATGAGCCAGTTTCTGGATGTATTGCAAGAAAGGTCCGACATACAAATTCAAAAACAAATCAATAAGGAGCCGCGAGGATTAACGGCAACCATTATCAAAAAATGAAGGAAAAACCGAAAACAAGAAAATCCCTCTCTAAGAGGTTCAAAATAACGAAAGGAGGAAAGATCCTGAGAAGGATAGTGGGACAAATGCACTACAGGTCCAAAAAAAGCGGAAAAAAGAAAAGAGAGCTTCGCAGATATGTTCAAGTGGATAAGCCGAAAGCGAAAAAGATAAAAAAATCCTTAAAGTACTAATATGGCCAGAACTAAAAGGGGAAAAACGACCAACAAAAAAAGAAAGAAGGTGCTAGCTGGCGCAAAAGGGTTTAAGTGGGGAAGAAAGTCAAAGTACAAGGCCGCAAAGGAAGCTTTAATGAAAGCTTGGAGTTACTCTTACCGTGACAGAAGAACAAAAAAGAGAGAGATGCGAAGGCATTGGAACATTATTATAAACAATGCGTGCAGAAAAAATGGAATGAATTATCGTGATTTCATCGGTGGACTGAAAGAGAAAAATATAGAACTCGATCGCAAGGCACTTTGCACTCTTGCCAAGCAAAGACCGGAAACCTTCTCAAAGATAGTGGAAGAAGTAAAGAAATAATACTTCTCTCAAGATGAAAAACCAACCACCCGCCCTCTTTGGGCGGGTTTGTTTTAGTCCTCCTCTGTTCCATCCTTGAGCCAAGGATCCCTTCTTATTGCCAAATAAGCAATGATAAGGGAAAGGAAGCTTGATAATGATATCAGAACGAATAGGGTGTTAAAGCCTAAAAAAGAAGCGATCATTCCTCCGAAAATCGCTGAAAAACCATAAGCAAATCCGAGAGAGGCACTGTGAAGCCCCCAGGCATAAGCCTCCCAATTCTTGTCCACATGTCTTGTAAAAACTCCACTTAAGGTCGGTTCTACCATTGCAAAACCAAAACCTCTGATGGCTTCCAAGATAAAAATGTGCCAAACATCAAAAGCAAAGATGTAAATAAGAGGTATCAAAGCGGCAATAATAGTTCCTTTTAACAAAAAGATCATATCATCGTGCTCCCCCCTTACTACGTCCATTTTGTAAGCAAAAAAGGGTTGCGAGGTCGCCTTTGCAAGCCAAAAAATACCCACTGCTAAACCCACCATCTCAAGAGAACCCCCTTCTATCTGCTCCGTTACGAAGATAGCATAAATGGGAAGAATAAGCCCCCAGCCGGCATTAATAAAAAAACTGGTAACAATCAGCTTGACTATAAGTTTATTGGGTTTCATTACGTACATACTCTATTTTTCGTCCTTCTCCATGACTTTCACAAATTCCAGGACTTGAGGGTCGTCAATTACCTCTTTTGCTCTTTTTATCCAAAGTTTACGGTCAATTCTATCATATTTCCTGTGATACTCCATTCCTTGAAAGAGATTTATTGCTTGATTGCATTGCCTCACAAAAACACCCTCCACACCTTTCTCTTCTTGATACTCTTTCCATAAATCACGAACCTCTTTCCCAATATCACTACTCAGCCCTTTGACCACGTTATCAATGGCTTCGTTTTTCATTTCTTTTTTTATAAGCTCCATCTTTTCTCTTTGTTTTTTTGTGGGACGCTTCTTGATCGGCCTTATATTACCTATTTCTTCTTCTGTGATCTTCTTATTCTCTGAGAGTGAGGCGGCATCATAAGAGGTAAAGTCCGGAGCACATACCTCGCATATGTCATGAACTAAAGCGATCTTTAAGGCTTTTTCCAAATTAATATCCTTTCTTTCGCTTCCCAAGATCCAAGTTAAGAGAGAAGTATGATACAGATGCTCTGCCGTGGTCTCAGCCCCTTCTATTTCGTGAATCACCCACCCTCTTCTGGGTTTCCTTTTAAGATCACATATCCTATTAAAGAATCTCACCATAGAATAAGAAGATTCCAGTTCTTCGGGTATTTCACGCCTATGAAATCTAAGCTCCAAAATTTCCATGAACTCAAGCAAGAGAGGGTCGTCAAAAAATTCCCTCGCCCATATCCACCAGGGTTCCAACGGAGGCTTCTTGTATTTTTCCCAATACTCGTAAGCTTGTAAAAAATTTTCCATTCTGTCGGCCTGATTGAAGAACTTTCCTTCAGAAGTAATTCTCTTTTCATAGTCCATCCAATGCTCCATCAACTCCCCCTTGAAGGGACGAGAAGATAATATGCTAGTAAGCTTTCTCAAAGAAGCTTTTTCCTTTAAGTGCTTCTTGTTGTTATTTTTTTCTTTCTGGGAAGAAGAAAACCTCGGCCAGGTTCTCATAAGCTTTCGTAGCTCCTCTTCACTATCAGGAAGCACAGAGTCATAGGGAGTAATATCTCCTGCATAAACCTCGCAAAGATCGTGAGCAAGAGCCGTCTTAATGAGGCTTCCCGTATCAAGACTCTCTTTTTTTCTTCCCAACATCCATCCCATTATCGCGGCACGAAAAATATGTTCCGCGATCGTCTCGGGATTCTTGATGCGATTTATCACCCACCCCCTTCTTTTCATCTCCTTGAGTTTTCCCGCCTCCGATAAAAAAATTAGAACATCCTTCATTTTTCAAAAAAATAATAAAAGCAGGTTCATACCTGCTTTAAAATACTACATAAAAAAGGAAAATTCAAAAGCTACTTTTCGCTTATATCTCTCTCTATCTCTTCAAGAAGCTTTAAGAGGTCCGGATCGTCAATCACCTCTTTCGCTCTTTTTATCCAAAGTTCGTATTCAATATTCTCATATTCTTTATGATACTCCAATCCCTGGAAAAGATTTATTATTCTGTCCACTTGTTTTACGAACTTGCTCTCCGGAGTGACCATTCCCTCGTATTCATTCCAAAGGTCCCAAACCTCTTTCTCCAAATCACCCTCAGTTCCTTCCAATAATTTTCCCATAGCATCATTCTCCAGATTCTTTTTTATTGTTTCCATCTTCTTTCTCTGCTCGGTAGTGGGATAACCTTTGTTGAGTTTTTCATGGAGTATCTCATTTCTTTCAATATTTTCTTCGCTAAGCCCTTTGGTATCGGAAGGAGTGATGTCCGGAGCATACACCTCACAAATATCATGTATGAGAGCCATTTTAATGGCTCTTTCCAGATCAATATCCTTTCTTTTGCCAATGATCCATACTAAAAAAGTTGTGTGAAAAATATGTTCGGCGGTGGTCTCGGGATTATCTATTCCATGAATGACCCACCCTCTTCTGGGCTTCTCCTTTAAAGTACCCACTTTTTTTAGAAGGTTCAATATTCCTTTCATTGATAACGAACTTTCTTAATTTTATACACTGTTTTTATAGGAGAAGAAACCGGAACCTCTTCCCCCTCCTTTCGACCCATTAAAGCTCTACCAACCGGGGATTCGTTGGATATCTTACCAAGATTCGGGTCGGCCTCCATTGTTCCTACGAGATGGAATTCATCCTCTTGCCCTCCGGCCTCTATGGTAACTCGAGCTCCCAATTTGACTTCCTTGCAACCTTCTTCCGGCGAACTTATTATTTCCACATTATTCAACACCTCTTCCATTTTGGAAATCTTTTCTTCCAGAATGCCAAGATCTCTTCGGAAAGTAAGATACTCAGGATTCACATCCTCGGAATGGAACACCTCCGGTGCTTCATTTTTAAGCTTTTCTCTTCTTTTTTCTTTGAGATCCTCATACTCTTTCCTTATTCTGTTCAATCCTTCTTTGGTTAGATAATATTTTTTCTTTTCCATGTTTTATAAAAATTAATCCCCTGTGTTTAAGGGGGAGTAACTATGCCGATAGGTGCTGTTTTTTTATACCTTAACCTTCTCCCCACTTGGGAAATACCGGGATCATAAATGAACTCCTGCAGCGCTTCAGGAACGAATCTTTTTTCTCTTTCTTTGCGACTTTTTTTTCTTCCTTCATGGTATATTAATATTAAAAGTTTATATTTTTTTGTCAAGAAGCAGATCCATTTCACTACTTCTTTTTCTCTTTCTTTGCAATGAGATAAAAATTACTTCTCTTCCCTTCCTCTACCAGCCCCTCTTCCTCCGGAGAAAGCTCTGCTTTTTCAGCAAGACGGGAAAGTTCTTTTTTCCGAAAAACATAATAATATCTGTCCCTTTTCAAAATTATGTCCCTCGGTCCCAAAGAGCGTGAAAAGAAAAAATTTAACATCATTTGTTTTACACAAAAGAACTTGTTGTTCTTCCATATATTCCAAACCGTAATATATAGCCTTCCTTCCGGTTTTAGAACTCTCTTTATTTCTTTAAGAGCCTCTATTCTGAGAGCTTCTGAAGGTATCTGATGAATCACCGCTATACTATAGACTCTGTCAAAAGAATTGTCCTGAAAAGGAAGAGAAAGAGCATCGCCTACTAAAAAATCTTTTTTTGGAAATCTCGCTTTCGCCTCACTTATCATCTTTTCCGAAAAATCAATTCCTGTATAATGAGTGTGCTCGAGATACTGTGAAAATCGTCCATTCCCGCATCCTAAATCCAAGACCCTTTCTTCCTTTTTTGCCTTATCAAAAAGAAACTTCATTTCCGGCCAAACCCTCTCTCTGTTCTTTGCAAAAGAAGAAGATATGAGATCATAATCCTCCTTTAATCTTTCCATTATTCTTTTTGCATCTTCTTTTTTCATAAAATAGAATTAGAAAGCTGTGACTTAAAATATCTCCAAATAAATTCTCATAACAAACAATCAATTTTCGTTAATCATGACAGAAGGAAAAAGAGAAATAATCAAAAAATTGATAGAAGGAAGAGTAAACTCCAAAAAGGAGCTGGAGAGCATAAAGAGAAAAATATCGAAAAAGCGAAAGATCTCTTTCCCTACTAACGCAAGTTTACTACAAGAATATCAAAAAATGAAGGGAAGGAATCAAAAAATACTTTCGCTTCTAAGAACACGTCCCGTTCGCTCTCTCTCGGGAGTGGTTAATGTGTCCGTTCTTACAAAACCCTTCCCTTGTCCCGGAAAATGCATCTATTGCCCCGAAGAAAAAGGGATGCCAAAAAGTTATCTCAAAGGAGAACCAGCCGCGATGCGAGCGCTCAAGAATGATTATCATCCCGAAAGACAAGTAAAAAAAAGAATAGAAGCCCTCAGTAAAACAGGGCATCCCACAGGGAAAATAGAGCTTCGCATAGTAGGCGGAACATGGTCTTTTTACTCCGAGAAATATAAAGAATGGTTTATAAAAAAATGTTACGATGCATGCAATAAGGAAGAAAGTAATACTCTTGAGGAAGCAAAAAAGAAAAACGAAAAGGCGTTGCATAGAATAGTATGTCTTTCAATTGAGACAAGACCTGACTATATCACGAAAAAAGAAGTGCTCAGATTACGAAGATTCGGAGTGACAATGGTAGAAATGGGAGTTCAATCTTTATCGGATAAAGTATTATTTTTCACAAAAAGAGGACACGGGAGAAAAGAGACAATAAAAGCAACTAAACTTTTAAAGAAAGCCGGATTCAAGGTGTGCTATCAAATGATGCTCAATCTTCCCAAAAGCTCTTACCGGGAAGACCTGGATACATTTACAGAGCTTTTCGCTAATCCTGAGTTCAAACCGGACTTCTTAAAAATTTATCCTTGTCTGGTCATAAAAAACACTCCTCTTTATGATCTTTTTAAAAGAGGAGAACACAGAGTCTATAAAGACAAGGAGTTGGCAAGATTGATAATAGAGATAAAAAAGAACACTATACCCCGGTACGTTAGAATTCAAAGGCTTTTCAGAGATATTCCCGTGCAAGACATAGAAGGAGGATGTAAGATCTCCAATCTAAGAGAAGTAATAAAAAATGATCAAATAAAGAATAACTGGCAATGCAAGTGTATAAGATGCAGAGAGGTGAAAGAAGAGTATAATCCTGAAGAAGAACTCTCTCTCTTTAGAGAGGATTACGAAGCCTCGGGGGGAAAAGAATTGTTCTTGAGTATCGAGAACAAGGAAAGGGGGAAACTTTATGCCTTGCTCAGATTGCGAGATGAACGCAATTCTTCGTTTCCTCTATTGAGGAACATGTCCGTTATAAGAGAAATAAGAACCTATGGAAGACAACTTCCCTTTGAATCAAAAAGTGAAGACTCCCCCCAGCATCGAGGAATGGGGAAAAGGCTCATAAAAGAGGCTGAGAGTATTGCAGAAAAAGAGTTTGGGAGAAAGTACCTCGCCGTTATATCAGGGGTCGGCGTAAGAAACTATTGGAGAAGAATGGGGTACAAGCTAAAAAGAACTTACATGATCAAAGAACTTTAAAAGTAAGAATTTGAAAGCAATGCTTTTCATTTCTTTCTTCTGGAGTGCCTGATAAGTCCTGAGCAAGAAGTTATTTCCACCCTTTTCTTTTCTATTTCATCCAAGAAAAGATTGATCCCTATGGAGTCAGAAGATATGTGCCCGGCAATCACCACATTGATATGCGCTTTTTCCGCCGCCTCTCTATTTTTTTCAGAAAGATGCATTCCGACAATGGTTCCTGCTCCTATTTGTGCAAGCTTTTCGTAGATATCTGCAGACCCTTCTGTTCCGCCCGTGATCTCAGTAAGAAGGATCTTTCCGGCCCTACTTCTTTTATTTCCCGTAAAAAGTTCGGGACCCGCGCCAAGCATCGAAGCTCTCTTGTATTCGGGTATTTCTTTTAGAGATCTTATTACGTCCCCTAACTTCGAAGGTTCATCTTTTTCAATCTTCCTTTCGACAAAATCAGCTACCATATTATCACAAGGAGTGTGAATGCACATGAAAGGTATATCCAGAATTCTTGCTGTATCTACCGCTCTTTGGTGATTGGCCGGAGAAAGGCTTCTTGATACCTCTTTGATCCTTTTTTCAAGCAATTTTTCGGCAATATTCACAGGAACTCCGTACTTGTGAAGCATGTCTATTTGAAGCTCCATCACCCCGTCAAGCCCTGCCAACGCATTTCCTCTAGGGTGGTGAGAAATAACAAGATCAATATCTCCCAAATAACGAGCGAGCAAAAGCTCCTCACCGTCTATATCCACTCCGACCATTACTTTTTTCACCTCCCTTTCTCCATCTCCATAAAGAATTCTGGTGTCATCATAGGGATTGGAAAGTTTCTCCATGTCAAAACCCTCTTTCTCCTCCTTTTTCATTTCTTCGTACTCCTCTTTCCTTTTTTCAAGGATCTTCTTCGCTTCTTCCTTTCCTCTGGGATCGAACTCCATTCCTTTCTCAATGGAAAGCTTGTAAATATCTTTTATTTTCATAAAAAAAGATTGTCCGCTTTACCGGGAAGACCTTTGCGGAACATTGTTATCGTTTTTATATCTCTCAAGAAGCTCCTTTATGAGCTTGTCTTGCTCTTCAGAGTCGGAAAAATATTTTCTAATACGAGCCTTTTCCTTTCTCAAATACTTTCTTATGCTTTTTGGAAGTTTCTTTTTGGTCATTTTTTCATTCCCCCTTCACTACAGCAAGGGGAGTTAATTTTGCAACTTTATTTGACAGCTTGGCATTATAGATCACCTCTATGATTTCTTCAATATCCTTGTAACTTTCAGGAGCTTCTTCGGAAATTCCCGACACAGAGGTGCATTTTACCATTATTCCTTTTTTTTCAAGCCTTTTTATGGTCTCTTTTCCAGAAATTGTTTTTTTAGCAGCTTTTCTTGAAAGACGCCTTCCCGCTCCATGAGAAGTAGAATAAAAAGAAGAACTCCCTTCTTTTGTCCCCGAAAGCACATAGGAAGATGTACCCATGCTGCCCGGAATAATAACAGGTTGTTCCGGAAAGGCTCTTGTGGCTCCTTTGCGGTGCACTATCAATTCCTTTTCCTCTTCTTTCACCTCATGCTTTTCAATCTTTGCTATATTGTGCGCTACATCATAGAGAAGCATTAATCTTTCTTTCTTTCCAAAGATCTTTTTCCAAGAATCTCTTACAAAAGAAGTGATGACCTGCCTGTTCGCCCAAGCATAATTGCAAGCGGACGCCATAGATCCAAAAAATTTTTGACCTTCCTCGGAGTAAAAAGGAAAATATGTCAAATCCTTGTTTATAAGCGGCATATTACTCTTCTTCATGAACCTTTTTGCCACTTCCAGATAATCACTGCAATTCTGGTGGCCCAAACCTCTGGAGCCCGTATGTATCATAAAAACCACTTGATTTTTGAAAAGACCCATATCTCGAGCTCTTTTTTCATCAAAAATCTCTTTTACTTCTTGGATCTCCAAGAAATGGTTCCCGGATCCTAGAGTTCCCAGTTGACCCTTCCCCCTCTCTTTCGACTTTCTTGACAGAAGATCGGCTCTCGCCTCCTTCATTCTCCCCCTCTCTTCACATCTTTCAATATCACCCTCTTCTCCCCATCCTCTCGATACCAAGTAAGGAGCTCCTCCTTCAAGAACGTTATCGATATCCTTTGCACTCAACTTTAACCCTCCTCCCTTTCCCAAGCCGGCAGGAATCATTCTATGAACCTCCTCCGCTATTTTGTTTAGCCTTCCTTTCAACTCACTTTTTTTCACTTGAGAAGTTAGAATTCTAACGCCACAATTTTGATCAAACCCTATGAAGGCAGGTGAGATAACTCCTTCTTTTTTATCCATAGCTCCCACTCCTCCAATAGGAGGTCCATATCCTGAGTGGATATCCGGCATGGCAAGAGCATAAGAAACAATGCCGGGAATCCTTGCTATATCCATTAACTGGCCTAGCGCATCCTCCTCTGTTTCTTCCAATATTTTACGGGAAGCATAAACCCTGGCAGGAACTCTCATTCCCTCTTCTTTTTTGGCCTCCCAAGTCCAATCATTTATTCTCTTGAATTTCTCTTTTTTCATATTCCTCTTTTATTATTTCACGTTCATTCCAAGGAATCTTTTTCCCACCCGAAACACACATCCAGGGCTCATCTCCTTTTCCGGTGATTATCACCCCATCTCCGGGTTCCGCCAAATCCAAGGCTTTTCCAATTGCATCCCTTCTGTCAATTATCTCGTAAAGATCCTTCTCCGGAAATCCCGCTTCCATTATTCCAAGTTTTATCATTGACAATATTTCCTTCGGATCTTCGTTATAAGGGTCCTCATTCGTAATAATGATCTTATCGCAATACTTTGCCGCTATCTTTCCCAATACCGGTCTTTTCCATTTATCTCTCCCACCTCCGCAAGAACCAAGTACCGCCATCAATCTTCCACCGGAGAGACTTTCCCTCATCTCCGTATACACTCCTTCCAAGGTATCAGGGGTTACAGCATAGTCTATGATGACATTAAAGGGTGAGCTTATAACCTCTTCCATTCTTCCCGGTATCACCTTTGCCTCTCTTAGGGCATCTCTTGCTTTACCAGGATCAATTCTTTCTATTTTGGAAAAAGCAATAGCGGCAAGAGCATTATAAATATTGAATTTTCCCGACAAACTCAAAAAGAACTCCTTCCCTTCCACCTTAAAGTTAATACCATTCTTTGAAGCTTCCACCTTTTCCGCATTCAACACAAGATGCTCCTCTTCTTCTTTCTTGCTGAGATGCTCCTTATCTTTAATACCGAAAATAATTTTTCTTTCCGCCGGAAATTTTAAGAAATAGCCTGCATTTTCATCGTCGCTGTTTATGATATGAACACTCTTGGTAGCTTGAAAAAGTTTGCCCTTCTCTCTTTTGTAGTTCTCAAACCCTCCATGTGACTCAATATGCTCAGGCGTAAGATTGGTAAAACATGCTGCATCAAAATCTATGAATCTGTGCCTGTGTTGTTTTATTCCTTCGGATGTCACTTCCATTATCGCCACATCGCAACCTTTGTTAACCGCTTCACGTAAAAGTTTTTGCAAAGCAGCTCTTCCGGGCATGGTCATCTTGTAAAGATTTTGTCTCTCCTCTCCGGCTATCTCAAATTTAATGGAAGAAAAAGCAGCCACCTTATAACCCGCCTTTTTAAATATTCGACAAGCAAGATCTACAGTAGTGGTTTTTCCGTTGGTTCCTGTAACTCCGAAAACTTTTATTCTCCGCGAGGGAAAACGATAAACGAGCGCTCCGAAGAACGCTAAAAGAAAATGATAAACGCTTTTTAGATGATCGAACAATTTTTTAAGAATGTTCTTCATTTCCCAACATTTTTAGCGCTTCTTTTACTCTTTTTTCTTTCTTTTCATTTTTTCCGACTTTTCTTAGGGCTTTTTTTATTTCACCATCTTTGAATCCCAAACCTCTTAAGGTTTCATATGCTTCGTCCTTACCCTCTTCATCTTTCTCTCTTTTCTCGACCATTTTTCTTGAGATCTCAAAGATCACCTGTTGCCCCTTTTTTTCTCCGGCACTGAATATTTTTTCCATTACTTTCTTGTCCTCCTTTTCTATTCCTTTCTTTAATTCTTCCATGGAAGCACAAGAGGCAATCGTAAGAGCCGTCTTGGGCCCTATCCCCGAAATCTTCAAAAGCCTTTCAAAAAGCTTTAGATTCTCTTCACTTTTGAAGCCATAAATGCGATCTTCTTTTTCTCCTTTTTGGACAAAACAATATAAAGTGGCATTCTCTTTTAGCGAGTCCTTGACCTCGGGGGAAACAAGAACCTTATAACCCATGCCTCCAACATCAATAACCAAAAACTCTTCTTTTCTTATGACAATCTTTCCCTTTAAGTAATAAATCATGAATAATTACTTTTTTCTCGAGCTTCTTATTAAATGTGGCCTTAATTATACCAGAGTTGACTAAAAAGTGAAAAAATGATAAAAAATAGCCTACTTGATAGAATAATTCTTTAAGGAAAGACTATGGCAATCACTAAATCAGCAAAAAAGAGGCTTAGGCAGAACAAAAAATGTTATGCCCTTAATTTGGGGTACAAGAAAAGAATGAAAAGAGCCGTAAAAGAGGTCAGAGAGCTTGTGAAAGAAGGTAAGAAAAAAGAAGCCAAAAAAAAGCTCCCCGAAGTACATAAATTAATTGACAAAGCTGCCAAAAAAGGAGTCATAAAAGAGAATACTGCCTCCAGGAAAAAATCACGCCTCACAAAAGCAACCACTTAACAATCAAAGATAAAAAGATGTAGGGCTAGTACGGGATCGATTTGTCCCGTTTTTGTTTTTAAGTCCATTTCAAACAAGTTGTGATATATCTCTTCCAGTTCCGCTAAAGAAAATTTGCCTGCTTGCTCACAGCTTTTTTTGAATACAAAAGGATGAAGACCGCTCTTCTCCTTCATGTCATTATAGGAAAATCCTTTTTCTGAAAGATCCTTGACGATCATTAAGTTCCTGAACTGATATCCAAGCATAGAGAAAAGATAAAGCGGATTATCTCCTTTTTTTAAATGATTGTAAGCGCAAAGAAGTGCCTTTTCTTTATTTTTTTCCGCTACCGCATCAATGGTTTTGAATATATTTGTTTCTGCTTCCGTATCCACCATGAGATCGACATCCTCTTTCCCTACTTTTTTCTTATATAAAGAAAGTTTCTCTATCTCATTCTTGATTCTCCAAGTATTTTCGTTGCCAAGACTGGAAATTTCTTTTACTGCTTCTCTGCTGACCTCTACTTCCTTGTTGCGAAACTCTCTTTCTATCCAAGAAAGAAGTTCTTTGGAGGAAAGGGGAGTAAACTCTTGGATCATAACCCCCCCTGCCTCTTCCGAGAACGATTTTAAAAGCTCATCGCCTTTCTTCACCTCTCCCTCCTGATGAATAATGAATATATCTTCCGAGTCCACCATTCTTCTTTTTTGCTTCAAAACAACATTTTTCATCCCATCAGAAGAGAAGGCTTCCTTGATTACTACAAGCCTCTTCTCGTCAAACATGGATACTTGTTTCTCACAATCCTCCAATTCTTCAGGATGATCCTCCGGAGAAAAGAATTTCAAATTGAGTCCACTTTCATGTCTCCTTTTATATTCTTCCACTATCTCCTTCAACTTCTCCTTCGATCTGAAAGTATCTTTTCCGTAAAGAATAATTATCATGTTCTCATTTATTTTTACTTACCAAAAAATTTCTATAATTTTTGGCACTTGGGACAAAAATAAGTACCTCTGTTGCCAACCGTGCTTCTTTTTATTCTCGAATGGCAATCAAAGCAAGGCAACCCCTCTCTTTTATAAACAAGGTGGCGTTCTTGGTATCCGCCCTTGCTTCCGTCAGTCAGCCTATAGTCACTGGTGCTATCTCCCTTAAGCTCAATAGCTTTTTCAAGGATATCCTTCATGTGACAATAAATACTCTCTATTTCTTCTTCATTTAAAAGATATGATTTCTTTTTGGGGTTTATCTTGGCCTTAAAGAGAATTTCAGAAGCATAAATATTGCCTATCCCCGCAAGAAAACTTTGGTCCATAAGAAGTGGCTTTATCTCCCTCTTTTTTCCCTTTAAAAGGCTGAGAAAATCCTTTTTGCTTAGAGAAAACGGATCAGGACCAAGATTTCTACGCAAGTCCCTTTCTTCCTTTCTTGAAATAAAAGATACCTTGGCAAATTTTCTTGCATCGGATAGAGCAAGACTTCTACCATCATCCAAAAAAAGAATGAATCTTAAAAATCTGTTACTTCTTTCTTCTAAATCTTTTTCTTCTGCAATCCATTCATTGTCCTTGTATTTCCAATTGCCAAGAAGAAGATATCCCGTCATTCTAAGATGAACAAGCATGGTGTACCCGTCATCAAGAAGGAGTAATATATTTTTGCCCACTCTTTCTATATTCACCACTTTTTTTCCTTTTGCCCTTTCAACCCAATCTTTTCCGCTTTCTTGCCAACCACCAACAAAGGTCTTTCCTAAGACCTCTTTTCTTAATGAACGCACTGTGCTTTCCACCTCAGGAAGCTCCGGCATGAGAGAAAAATTCAATAAATCAAATTAGCTCCCTAATCTTTTTTACGATCTCTGCGGGAGTAAAGTGAGCCTTTATTAGAAAATCAACGGCTCCGAGGTTCAGTCCTCTTTCTACTTCGCTTTTTTGCCCCAAATTAGAAAGAATTATAACAGGAATATCTTTTACCTCGGAGTCCTTTTTTATTCTTTCGAGAACCTCAAAGCCATCAATACCAGGAAGAATAAGATCAAGAAGTATTATCTCGGGTTTTTCCTCTTTTATTTTTTCCTCCCCTTTTTCGCCATCAACAGCCTCGATCACTTCATACCCTTCTTTGTTGAGCTTGCGAGAGATCATTTCCCTTAGGAACCTGTCATCCTCAACTACTAATATTTTAGTCATAAAAGGTTACTTTTTACGCTTATTATGTTTTTCTTGATGAATAGAATATTAGTTACCTCTTACCTCTTTAATCTTCCTCTTCTTCTTTTTCTCCTTTTCCTATTTGAGTCACCACTTTGTTTATCACTTCTTGAGGATCGAATTCTGTTTTTACAAGCCAATCGCAAGCTCCAAGTTTTTGGGCTCGGTCAATCTCTACCGGCTGCCCTGAATTAGAAACGACAATCACCGGAACGCTGGAAATATTATCATCCTTTTGTACCTCTTCCATCATCTCAAACCCTCCCATTTTAGGCATTATAATATCAAGTAAAATAAGATCGGGTTTATTCGCCCTTATCTTTGAGAGCCCCTCTTCTCCATTCTCCGCAGTATCCACCTCGTAACCTTCTTTTGTAAGTTTTTTTTGTAGTAGATTTCTAAGGATCTCCTCATCTTCTACTATAAGTATTTTTTTCATGTTTAAAATTTTGATAATCCGATTACCATAAAGAACAGATACTGCTTTATTCTATCCACCCCCATGGATAATGTCAAATACCACAAAATTCTTTAACATCAATCTTTTTCATTCTTTGCCACGGGAAGAGTGAAGTAAAAAGTACTCCCTTTCCCTTCTTCCGACTCAAACCAAATCGCTCCTTTATGCGCTTCTACAATATTTTTGGCAATAAACAATCCAAGTCCCGACCCTTCTGTTTCCATTCGTTGCACATTGTCCGCACGAAAAAACTTGCTAAACATCCTCTCTTGCTGATTTTCAGGTATTCCCACGCCCGTATCGGATACAGATACTTTTATTTTCTTTCCATCTTCTGTTAGCCCCATAGACATCACAACCTCTCCTTCTTTAGTGTACTTCATAGCATTATCAAGAAAATTCTGAGCCACCAGAATTATTTTTTCCTTATCAACTTCCACTGGAGGTAACTTTTCCTCGGGCTCATTTATTTTAAAGGAAACTCCTTTTGCCTCTATCTCCTTTCTGTACTCATCTATTAAAGTCGTCATTATTTCTTTGAGATCCTCTTTCTTTGGTTTATATGCATACCTTCCTTCTTCTATTCGTGTTACATTGAGAAGATCGTTAACAAGATTCACCATTCGATCATTGGCTTCGTATGCTTTCTTGACAAAACTCATGATCTCCTCGGGAATATCAGCTTCTTCATCCTCTTCTATAACAGCTTGAAGAGTCCACTTTATTCCTGCAAGAGGAGTGCGTAATTGATGAGCGGCAACCGATACGAATTCGCTTTTTATTTTCTCTATACTTTTTTCTCTCGTAATATCATGAGCGGTAATAAGTCTTCCGATCTCCCTCTTCTCGTGCTCAATAGGAATCACGGTAATTTCATAGAACACTTCATTCTCCAATTCCATTTCCTCACGAAAAACCTTTTTTATCTCCTCTCCTGTAACTTCATTTATCAACTTTTTCAACTTGGGAAACTTCTTTAAGCTCGTTATACTCTTTCCCGAAACTTCTTTTGAGTCCACCTCGAACATCTCGCCTGCTTTGGGATTCACCATGGAAAGCTTGCCGTTATTATCAAAAAGGAGCAATCCGTCAACAAAATTCTTTACAATAGCAAGTGTTTTTTGTTTCTCTTCTTGGGCCTCATGCAAAGCCTTCTCGTTATCCTCGGCTATATTCAACAGTGCTGTTTGAGTCTTTTTTGTCTCCTTCGCTTTTTCCTGAAGCTCCTTCGCTTTCTCCTCGAGCTTCTTTGTTCTTTCCCTGACCCTCTCTTCAAGTTTTTCATTCAACTCCCGCAATTCTCTGGTACGAGCATTGACCTTGACTTCCAATATAGCCTCCGACTCTTCTAGTTTTTCCTTGGCATTTTCAAGCTCTTCTGTCCTTTCTTTTATCTTTCTTTCAAGTTCATCTTCAAATCTTTTCTTTTCGGTAATATCGTCAATGGTTATAAAATAACCGGAAAATTCCCCTTCGGCATCCCTTCTTGCAAGAGCTGATACTTTTACGGGAACACCCATCCCTCGCTTAGTAACAAGGGTCATCTCCTTTTCCTCCACGCTGTCCTTGCTCGTAACAAGGGCTATAAATCTTTCTACCTCTCTTTTATCCCGAAAAAGAGAATCTATTTTGCTTCCCGCCACTTCCATTTTTTCATATCCGGTCATTTCTTCAAATTTCCGATTTGCATCCAATACGCGATCAAGAGGGCTTACCATGCAAAAGGCCAAAGGAAGAAAAGATGTAAGATCCTCTATATAACGGCGAAGATCTTCAAGTTCTTCGTTGTTTTCTTCATTTTTTCCCTCCTTCTTTTTTTCTTCCATGTTTATGACTGACTTCCTTCTTTTTTATATTTTTCCAGCTCCTCTTGAAGCTCCTTGATCCTCTCTTTGAGCTTAACCATCTTGAGCTCCCTTCCTATGGTAAGACGATTGATCTTTTCCATTTCCACCACTTTTTCTCTCAACCTTCTATTAATTTTTTTAACCTCTTCCTCTTTTTTCTTTATCTCCGTAATGTCAAGAAAAGAAAAGAATACCCCGGAGACATCCTTCCTTATCTTGCGGGCCTTGGCAAAAGCAGTGGCAGGAATATCCTTTCCCTTGATCCTTCTTATTTTGGTCTCCTTCCTTTTGATATCATCACTTTTCTTTGCCTCCCTGAGCATTTCTTCCACATCATCTTTTCTAACGAAAGTGGAAATGGGTTCTCCTATTAACTCCTCTTCTTTCTGCCCAGTCACCCTCATAAAAGCAGGATTAACGTCCAAAATAACCCCTTGAGAATTTACAAAACAAAGCGGAAGGGGAATAAAAGAAAAAAGATCCTCCGCATAATCTTCAAGCAGGGCTACATCCTCTTTTAATTTTTCCAACTCCTTTTTTTCTTCGATCATTTCACCATTCAATTAAAAATTTGATACCCCTCTTCTTTGGCATTTATGGTTTACGTATTTTTTCTTCCGTGACCTGGTAGCCCATAAATATTTTTGAGCAAAAATAATCTAAAAATCAAAGCTCAAATTGTTTTCGCTCTCATTGTTAGAAGTAGCGTTTCCTCGAGAAGAATCTTCTTTATCCTCTGAAAATCGTTTAGCAAGACTCTTAAAGCCAAGTTCTTCCAGTACTCCTCTTATTTTATCGTTGTTCATCTTAAAAAAGAGTTCTGAGAATTCCATTTCGGGAAACCCCGTTCTTCTTATAGTGGCAAGTTCCTTGCTTAAAAAGGCTTTCTCCTTATCCTTTTTGAGCTTTTTCACGATATTATCATTAAATCCTTCAAGCGCTTTATCGCTTTCTATTTTTGAATACACTTCCTCTATGCTTCCGAGCTTCTTTATTAACTTTATAGCAGTCTTCTTTCCTATACCTTCCACTCCGGGAATATTGTCCGAGGGATCTCCTTGGAGGCCTTTTATGTCCGGTATTCTCTCGGGAGGAACTCCTTCGTGCTTCTCTTTTACCTTCTCTTTATCATAGAGCACGCCCTCTTTAACTCCTCTTTTGAAAGTATATATTTTCACCTCTTTTGCTGCAAGCTGAAGAAGGTCAAGGTCTCCGGTAGCGATCACCGCCTCCACTCCATCGGGTTTTAAGGATGATATGTTTCCTACTATATCGTCCGCCTCAAGCCCTTCGTGAGCCAAAACTTTCACTCCCATTTCGGAAAAAACCTCTTGCGTCTTTATTATTTGAGAAATAAGTTCTTTAGGAGCTTCCGGTCGATGCGCCTTATAGTCCTCATACTCTTCATGTCTAAAGGTTTTCCCCGGAGAATCAAAAGAAGCTCCTACATAATCAGGAGTAAAATCCGATAATATCTTAAAAAAAGCAAGCAGAGAACCGTAAATAGCTCCTGCAGGTTCACCTTTTTTCGTCTTCAAGGGAGGAAGGGCATGAAAAGCCCTATGTATAATGGAATTCGCGTCAATTAGAATCAATTTCTTTTTTTTCATGTTTCTAATAATATCACCAAACAGCCAAAAATAAAATTTTTTCCTTTAAATTGAAACGGAATTTGTTATAATTATCACCCTGCTACTAAGAAAGAGTTTTTCGGGGAAAAGAAGATCACCCCGATGTCTTGGCGGAGAGTGGTGTAATGGCAGCACGCATCCTTTGGGAGGATGTAGTTCGGGTTCGAATCCCGGCTCTCCGAAAAACCTTCCCCACATACTTCCACTCGCTATTGACTAATAGGAAAATTTATTTAGTATTATAGCGTAGGTAGTTGCTTGCGGGCGTAGTTTAACGGCAAAACCGTAGCCTTCCAAGCTACTGATGGCGGTTCGATTCCGCTCGCCCGCTCCAAAAAACAAAAAACGGCTTTTGCCGTTTTTTTGTTTCAAACCGATTCCCGAAAAAAAGGCAATTATCTCGCATAATCGATTATTCTTTGCTCCCTTATAAGAGTAACCTTTATTTCTCCCGGGTATTTTAGCTCCGACTGGATCTTGCTTGCTATTTCCCTTGCCATCTTTTTAGCCTCCAGATCGCCGACTTCGTCCGGCTTCACAAAAATCCTTATCTCTCTTCCAGCCTGTATCGCATAGGATTTTTCCACGCCCGCCGTAGAATTGGCAACCTCTTCAAGTTCTCCCAGTCTTTTTAAGTAATTTTCCAAAGTATCCTTTCTTGCTCCGGGTCTTGCCCCGGAAATAGCATCGGCAGTTTGCACAATAACCGCTTCAATGCTTTCAAAAGGGTGTTCCTCGTGATGAGACTTCATAGCATCTATCACTTCTTTTTCCACTCCGAATTTTTCAAGAACCCTCATTCCTATATCCACATGTGATCCTTCTACTTGATGATCCAAAGCTTTTCCTATATCGTGCAAAAGACCTGCTTTCTTACATACGGAAGTATTCGCTCCGATTTCCGCAGCAAGCGCTTCCGCCAAAAAACAAACCTCCAGGGAGTGGCTTAGAACATTCTGCCCATAACTGGAACGGAATTTTAATCTTCCCAAGAGATTCACTACCTTTGGATCAAGGTCAACGATACTTGTTTCATACACGGCTTCTTCTCCCGATTTTTTGATCTGGTCCGATATTTCTTCCTCCGCTTTTTCTACAACCTCTTCGATCCTTGCTGGCTGTATCCTGCCATCAAATATCAGTTTCTCAAGAGCTATCTTGGCAATTTGCCTTCTGATAGGATCAAAACTGGAAAGAACCACTGTCTCGGGAGTATCATCCACTACAATCTCCACTCCCGTAAGTTTTTCAAGAGTTTTTATGTTTCTTCCTTCTTTCCCTATTATTCTTCCTTTTATCTCATCATCGGGAAGACTGACGTTCGTAGTGGTAAGATCCTCCACCTGGGAAGTGGAATATTTTTGAATGACGGAGGATAATATTTCTTTCGCCCTTGTCAGATATTTTTCTTCTCCCTCTCTTTCAAGCTTATTCATTCTCTCCATTACTTCCATCTCGTTCTCTTTTTCAAGCCTTCTATAAAACTCTTCCTTTGCCTCCTCCTTTGAAAGCCCTGCTATCTTACTAATCTCTTCTTCCGCCTTTTTCTTCATTTCATCCACCTCTTCCTTGAGCTCCCTCAGTCTCTTCACTTTCTGATTGAAACTTTTTTCCTTTTTCTCGTAGTCAGCAAACTTCTTATCCACGGCATTCTCTCTCTTTAAAATGAATTTCTCCCTTTTGAATAGTTCTTCATTCTTCTCTTCCGTCTCCTTCTTCGCCTGTTCTATCATTTCCGCATATTTTTCCTTTGCTTCGCTTATGATCTCCGAACTTCTCTTTTTGGCATAATCAAGCCTTTTTTGCACCTTTGTTTCAAGTGCCTTGTGATCTCTTTTCGCAATAGACTGGCGGGCAAGATACCCCAGCGCAGTACCAACGAGCAAAGATATTGCTCCCACTAGAAATAAAATTATTTGTTCCATGATTAAGTTTTGATGACTTGATGCACCTTAGATCCCTTGTCCGACAAGTCAAAAACACACCCGTGTTATGAGAAAAACGGTTGTTCTTCTGAGGAATTCACTTTTAGAGATGAAACGACTTTTGCGCGTTTTTTTTGATGAGAATTCTTTTTCTCGGACACAATTCTAGTCAGGGCTTCAAGCCAAAAATTAATTGCTAAACTGTGCTTTATAGTATCAGAATAGAGGCTCTTTGTCAAAAGACCCGGGAAGAAATTCCCGGGCCCGAACACTTTAAGTCAATTCTTTTTTATTTTTTCTTACTTTTTATCACATCATCTATTACTCCGTACTCTCTTGCCTCATCCGCGGAAAGATAGAAATCCCTGTCCGTATCTCTTTGTATTTTCTTGAGCGGCTGTTTTGTATGATGTGCTATGATCTTGTTAAGCCTTTCCTTTATCTTTACGATCTGCTTTGCTGTTATTTCCACCTCCGAGGCTGCTCCCTGGGCTCCTCCCATTACCTGATGAAGTAATATCTCCGAATTGGGAAGCGCAAAACGTTTTTTTTCAGCTCCGGCAGTAAGAAGAACCGCTCCCATTGATCCGGCCATTCCCACGCAAACTGTGGAAACATCACAATCAACGTACTGCATCGTGTCATAAATCGCCATTCCCGCAGTAACGGATCCTCCCGGGCTGTTTATGTAAAGCTTTATGTCCTTCTTTGAATCTTGGCTGGCAAGAAAAAGCATTTGAGCTATCACTGCATTCGCGACATTATCATCAACAGCACTTCCCAAAAAAATGATCCTTTCCTTGAGAAGTCTTGAATAAATATCATAAGCTCTTTCTCCGAATTGAGTTTTTTCTATTACTGTTGGAATTAAATTCATATTTTTCTTTTAAAGTTTAAACTTAATGTTCCCTATAGAGAAATTATTCTGTTTCCGCTTCTGCACTTTCTTCTATCTCATCCTTTCCGATTGCTTTTATGTCAATCCTCCATCCGGTAAGCTTTGCTGCTAGCCGGACATTTTGCCCCTCTCTTCCTATGGCAAGGGACAGTTGGTCCTCGGGTACCGTTACCAGCGCTCTGTTATCCTCAATCTCAACTTCTGATATTCTTGCCGGAGACAAGGCTTTTTTTATAAACTCTTTTGGTTCATCTTCGTACTCTATAATATCTATCTTTTCTCCTCCTAACTCATTGATGATCGCTTCCACTCTGGTTCCTCTTTGTCCAACCGCTGTTCCTACAGCATCTATTCCTTCTTCCTCCGAAGAAATGGCAACTTTTGTTCGTGAACCCGGTTCTCTTGCAATGGATTTTATTTCCACAGTTCCCGCAGCTATTTCCGGAACCTCGAGCTCAAAAAGTTTTGAAACGAACTTTGGAAAAGCCCTGGAAAGCGTAACACTGGGTCCTTTGGGAGTATCCTCCACACTCATGACATAAGCTTTATACCTTTGGCCCGATCGATGCACTTCACCGGGTATTTGCTCTTCCTTTGGAAGCACTCCCAATATTTTTCCTATATCCATAAGCACATTCTTTCCTTCCACTCTCTGAACAATGCCTGAAATAACATCATCCTCTTTTTCCTTGTACTCATTGAAGACAATGTTTCTTTCTGTTTCTTTTATCTTTTGCAAGATCACTTGCTTTGCCGTCTGAGCAGCAATTCTTCCAAATTCTTGTTTTGCTTCCAACGGAGTTTCTATCTCGTCCCCAACTTCCACATCATCATTCTCCTTCTTGGCCTCCTCAAGAGTGATATGTCTTTTGGGATTATACCTAACTTTTCCCTCTTCGATCTCTTCTTCTTCCTCCTCACTTCCTTCTTCTTCTGTAAAAACAGCCGTACTCTCGTCCACTACCGTTTTAACAAGCCAGAAGCTGGCCTCCCCTGTCTTTGGGTCTATTTTGGCCTTCACTACTTCTCCTTTTTCTCTGTATTCCTTTTTATAGGCAGTGGCTATTGCTTGCTCTATGATTTCCACCACCTTTTCCTGTGGTATTTCTTTTTCGGCAGCAATTTGAGATATTGCCGAAGTGAATCCTTTTACATCCATATAATTTTTTATTTACCTCTTTTTAAAAAATTAATGCCCGTTTCTCAACGGACAATCAAAAATTCAAGACACCCTTCATAGGAAAGAATAGCAGAATAAAACAGTTTGTCAAATAATCTCAAAGGACTCTCAAGAAATTTATCTTTCCTTTTTGCACCATTGTTCCCGGTTTTACTTTAAGATCAAAATCTTTCACTGTTTCTCCTTCAACCTTTACCCCTCCCTGCTTTATTACTCTTCTTGCTTCCGACCTTGAAGGAACAAGCCCACTTTCAAGAAGTACTGAAATGATCTCGTATGATTTGGGCTTGAGCTCCGGAACCTCTTTTGGGGTCTCTTTTCTGGAAAATGTATTTATAAAGTATTCCTCTGCTTTTTTCGCATCCTCCCTTGAGTGATAAATAGAGACTATCTCATGTGCCAATCTTAATTTGGCATTTCTGGGATTTCCAGTACTCTTCGCTTCTTCCAAGTATTCATTTATTTCCTCGCTTTTCACTCTCGTAAGCAATTTGAAATACCTCCCGATAAGCTCGTCCTTGAGAGACATTATCTTTCCGAACATATCATTGGGACCATCCAGAAGATTTATGGTATTTCCTTTGCTGGAGCTCATTTTTTCTCCGTCAAGCCCTTCTATCAGGGGGTTTGTTATCATATCCTGCGGCTCTTGTCCGTAAAACCTCTGCATCTCTCTTCCGGTCAACAAATTGAATCTTTGATCAGTTCCTCCAAGTTCTACATCAGCTTTTACCATTACCGAATCATACCCTTGCATGAGAGGATAAAGAACCTCTCTTAAAGATATCCTCTTACCCTCTTCAAGCCTCTTTTTTATATTCTCACGAGAAATGAATTCGTTCAAAGAAAAAATGTTGGCCTGCGTTCCTATTTCTCCATAACCCAGGTCACCAAGCCAATTACTGTTATAACAAATCTCTGCCTTCTCCGTATCTATTATTTTTGACGCTTGCTTTATATAATTTTTTAGATTTTCCCTCACTATTTCTTCAGAAAGCATTGGACGCTCACTCTCTTTGTCGGAAGCATCACCAATAATGCCTGTGAAATCCCCAATAATAAAGACAACCTGGTGTCCCAGTTCCTGAAAATCTTTAAGCTTTAAAAGGGGAATGGACCTTCCAAGATGCAAGTTGGGACTGGTAGGATCTATTCCCAATTTAACACGAAGGCGCTTCCCGCTTCGCAACCTCCTTTCCAGGTTCTTCTTGTCTATCACTTCTTCCACTCCTCTGCTTAAAAGCTCTTTTATTTTTCTTTCTTTTTCCATAATTGACGATATTAGTAGTTATTCAGTGCATTTTATGATACCACGGGAAGAGGTTTTCATCAATAAAAAAAGAGAGTTGCATTCGCAACTCTTTATATTTCTTCTGACCTTGAGTACAAGGGCACTCCTTTTTCACAGAGAGGACAATCCTTCTTTGCCCAGGCCTCCAAGATCATAGACACAAGAGAAACTAGAAAGGGTACTCCCAGGTCCTCTCTAGAAACCCCTCCTCTGTTGAGCAATGCTCCTACACCTACAACATTTCCCTCGCATCTTCTTGCCGCTTCTATTACTTTCTTTGCAGACTCGCCGGTATTAATGATATCTTCTACCACCAGCACCTTCTTTTCTTTTACAAACCTTCCCTGTCCACGTCCGATAAAAAATTCTTTATCATCTCGCTTCTCTGCATAAACCGCGTAGACATTTTTTCTCATGATGCATGCAAGCGCTCTTCCCACTTCTCTTGCAAATATTGCTCCTACGGGAGCCGGCCCCAGTACTGTTTCCACTTTTATCCCTTTTTTTGCGATCTTCTTTGCAAGTGCCTCAGCGACACTCTTCGTTCGCTCAATATCCGGCAACAACACATCCTTGTTTACATACACCGACCCATGAAGACCAGAAGAATAAGAAACGTGCACATTCTCCATGATCACGCCACTTCTAAAGAGCAATTCAAGAATTTCTTTTTCTTTCATTTTCCATCCTCCTTCTCTTGAAAAAATTACTCTTCTTGTTTAAGATTTAAAAGAGCTACTAATAAAAACTTTACAAATGACTCCCAGTACAAAAAAATTACTCATACTTCTTCTTATCTCCATTGTTATACTCGCCATAAGTTGGTTGTTCCGCCCTGATGAAGATGAGTCACATTTTGATATCATAACACCTCAAGAAGAAACCGGAGAAAGTCCGGAACAACTCCCGGGGATATAATAAATCATATTTCATAAAGAAAGAATCCCAACTTATTCTCATTTCGCTCTTTAAGGGAGGATTCCCATCCTCTTATGGGCCAACAATAGGTTACCACCCTCGTCCCCTTTCTAGCTTCTTTTTCTAGCTTCCTTTTCATTCTTGGATAAGCTTTTGGCATAAGGTAGATATAGATAACATCCGCACCTCGAAGATCCCACTTCCATATATTTCCATAATGAATCTTTACATTCTTTTTTTCTTTGCAGAAAAAAAGACGTATCTTGGCCAAGATAAAAGGAAATATCGCTATCTCAAAACCCTCGGCTTTAGCACCTTTTTTGGCGCAAGCAAAAAGCACTTTTCCGTCTCCACAGCCCATGTCATAAACTCTTTCTCCTTCTTTTATATTGGCAATTTCCAAAAAGCGCTCTACATCTCTTTTTCCGGTGGGAACCCATGGAGCTCCGCTTATGGCTCCATGCGCAAAAGTAAAAAATATCCCTACCAACAAAATGAGAATTATTATCTCCACCATATTCTTTATTCCATTTCGGGGCGCCCGGATTCGAACCGAGTCCACATCCACCCGAAGGATGTATGCTGCCGTTAACACCACGCCCCGTATAGCAAAAACCTTTACTTAGAACATTTACACCTTTCCTGTTTCCAACCTCCTTTACGTTACCCAGTACTTCTTTTTGGTCATCTCATCTTTTTTTGTTTCTACCCTTTCCACCTCTTTGTACGCTCTCTTTCCTTCTTTTTTTATTTCATCCACGTTCCATTGACCGATCTCCTTCACCCTTCCTTCCAAAAAATCCCTCCTGTTCTTAGAGGGGTCATCCATTACCTCTAAAAGAAGAATATTTAAAACTTCGCCCACTATCGGACCCGGCGAGGTGTTCATTATTTTCATTACATCATTTCCGTCTATTTCAAGCATGCTCGTGCTTATCGGATCCCGAGACACTCTTTCTATCAAATATCTCATATGACGCAATCTGTAAGGCTCAGCCTTGGGAACTCCCGACCCGATCCTGTCTGACATTCTTACTTGTAAAAGCTCTTCTATGTTCTCCTTTCCCACTTTCCTCAAAAGTCTCCTCACCGAACTCTCGGAAACCTCCCCTACATTATAATAAAAGAGATGATAACGAACTAAAAGAGAGATTTTTTCTATATCTTCCTTTTTGAACTTAAGCCTTTCCAGGATCTTTTTGGTCATCCTTGCTCCTACTACTTCATGGTTATAAAAAGTAGCTTTTTCGCCCTTTCCTTTTTTGACCCTGGGTTTTCCAATGTCATGGAAAAGGGCTGCCATTCTTACGTAAAAATTGAAATTGCGTCTTACAGCATAATCCAGGGAGTAAATATAGTGGGTATAGCAATCATAAATATGATGCTTACTCTGATCAACCTTGTACCCCTCTAGTAATTCGGGAATGAACTCTTTTAGGAGGTTGAGCTTTCTAAGTTCCTCTATCCCGCTTACAGCTCCAGGACTCATTATTATCTTTATGAACTCGTCCCTTATCCTTTCCCTTGATATCTCACGTAAAAGATGAGCATTCTTTTTGATAGCTCTTTTTGTCTTTTCTTCTATTGAGAACCCGAAAGAAGAAGAGAACCTTATGGCCCTCATCATTCGCAAAGCATCTTCCGAGAATCTTTCCTCCGGATCACCCACAGCCCTTATGATCTTCTTTTCAAGATCCTTTTTACCTGAAAAGGGGTCTATCAAGTAATAAGACTCCTTTTTCTTCTTGCAAAGCTTCAATCCAAGCGCCATAGCATTTATTGTGAAATCCCTCCTTTTTAGATCTTCCTCTATCTGGCTTACAAAATTTACTTTACTAGGATGCCTTCTGTCCTCATACTCATCCTCTTTTCTGTAAGTCGTTACTTCCACTTTTTCCAAATTCTCTTTTTTAGATCCCGTAAGAACCGTAACCGTCCCAAACTCATTATCTTTGAAACTTTTTTTAAAGATCCTTTCCACTTCCTCCGGTTTGGCATTGGTCGCTACATCAAAATCCTCGGGGTCAACCCCCTTTATGATATCCCTTACACAGCCACCCACGGCATAACCCTCAAATCCTTGTTCTTCAAGGGATGTTATTATGTTCTTGATTTCTCTGGGAAGATCCATTTTACAAACAATATCAATTGATCATCTTGGAAAATGCGTTGTAATTCTATTTCATTTTCCCCTTTTTTTCAATCACAAAAGGGGCTGTAAGAAAAATGGCCTTTGACAAAAACGGTTTATCTGGTATATTAAAAACGCCCTCGTAGCTCAATTGGATAGAGCGTGTGGTTTCGGCCCACAAGGTTGCGGGTTCGAATCCTGCCGAGGGCGCCAAGCTCGCCCGCGCTCCTGTTTTTTCGGGCGAGAATCTTTTTTTTCAGGACCAAAGGAACACTTTAAATTTTTAGAAAAAAAGTTATAATTGTTCTCAATGAAAAAGTTTGTATTGTTTGTTTTTGTCATTCTTTTTTTGGCGACCCCCTCATGGGCAAATGGATCTAATGGGGAAGGTTCACCCTTCATACCCATCGTGCCGTGCGGTCCCGGAATGGAAGAACACGGAGGAGATGAACAATGTGAGATCTGGCACCTTGGAAGGCTTATCTGGAACGTTATGGGGTTCACACTGACATGGATAGTTCCTCCTCTTGCCACGGTTCTTTTCTTGTGGGGAGGATTTCGTTATTATCTTTCAGGAGGTAATCCAGAACACGTGAAAGAGGGAACCAGGATAATGACCGTAACCATCGTGGGACTCGTTATCGTTTATCTTTCATTTGTTGTTCTTTCCTCTTTCTTGAGCTTTCTCGGAGTAGAAGGGGTGTGGCCACTTATAGATAACGGCATTCCCGGATTTCCGGATTGACCAAGAAAGCCCGCTTGATTAAAAGCGCCTCCGTAGCTCAGCTGGCAGAGCAACGGCCTCTTAAGCCGGTGGTCGTAGGTTCGAATCCTACCGGAGGCACAAGCAGCGAGAAGAAAAGTGATTTGCACGCTCCTTTTCTTAATAGTAGCAAGCAAGTCAATGAACAAATTAATTTACAAAAATATGTTAACAAAAGAAGAAAAAGAAGAAGTTTTAAAAGACAAAGAAAATACGGGTGGAACCGAGGCACAAGTTTCTTTGCTTTCCAAAAAAATAGAAAAGCTTTCCGCTCACCTGAAGGAGAACCCCAAAGACATCCATTCAAGAAAAGGACTCCTTGATATGATAAGCAAAAGGAGAAAGCTTTTAAAATACCTAAAAAGCAAGGATGAGAAGAAACACGAGGATCTTATCGCTAAAATAGGGTTAAAGAAAAAATAAAAGAAGGTTTAAGCTTTACTTGAACCTGTTTTAATATGCTCATAAAACATAGCGGTCAACGAGTGGCAGTTTTTTTGGACGTTCAAAATCTCTACCATTCCGCAAAACATCTTTACGATGCTCGAGTCGATTTTGATAAAGTAGTGAAGGAAGCGGTAAGCAAAAGAAATCTCATAAGAGCTCTTGCTTATGTAATAAAAACGAAAACGGGAGAAGAAAAGGCTTTTTTTGAAGCACTTACGAATATCGGAATAGAGATCAGGGTAAAAGAACTTCAAGAGTTTCACGGAGGACTGAAAAAGGGAGACTGGGACGTGGGACTCGCAGTAGATGCAATAAGGATCTCTTCGGGAATAGACGCTGTCGTTCTTGTTACAGGAGACGGCGATTTCATTCCTCTCGTGGAATATCTTAAAAACAGAGGTAAGAGGGGGGAGGTAGTGGCCTTTGAAAGATCGGCATCATCAAGGCTAAAAGAAGTAGCCGATGAATTCATTAATCTTGAGAACAGTAAAAAGAAATTTCTTTTAACTTCTTCAAAGCAAAAAAGATCAACAGGGAAAAAGAAGAGGAACGATGCTCAATAAAAATTTGCACCCAATAACTCATAAAAAATAACATGGCAAAAAAGGAAATCGAAGAAATGAAGCATAAATATGGCATAGTTCTGGAAAATAAAGAGCTTTCCATTACCCTGAGCAGTTTAGCGGAAAGAGCGAATGGAGAGGCGTTGGTGCGCTACGGGGATACGGTTGTTTTTGCAACCGCCACTATGTCAGAAGAAGAAAGCGATAAGAACTTCTTCCCTTTGTCGGTTAGTTATGAGGAAAAGTTCTACGCTGCCGGAAAAATAAGTGGTCCCCGTTATACACGAAGAGAAGGAAAGCCTTCTGAAAGAGCAACCTTGGTATCCAGAATGATAGATAGAGCCATAAGACCAAAATTTCCAAAAGAAATGAATAACGAGGTGCAAGTAGTTGTTACTTGTCTTTCTTTTGATGAAAAGAACGATCCCGGTATTCTGGGGCTAATAGCCGCCTCCGCCGCTCTTCACACGTCCAATATCCCTTGGGAAGGTCCCTTGGGAGCAGTCAGAATAGGAAAAAAAGAGGAGTGCAGAGTCAATCCCGACTATGAAGAAAGAGCGGACAGTTCCATGGATATCACAATAAGCGGCTTTTTCAATGAAAAAGGAGAGTTCATAACTAATATGATAGAAGGGTCCTTTAATGAGGAGGACGAGTCTTCAATATTAAAAGCCTTTGATATGGCAGAAACGCCTATAAAGAAAATTTGTGAACTCCAAGATAAGATAAGAAAAGAAGTTGGGAAAGAAAAGTTTATTTTTTCCGTTTATGAGAACAAGGAAATAAAAGAGATAATAAGGAAAGAAACGGAAGAAGAACTTTATGACGCTCTTTGTTCCGAAAACAAGGAAGAGAATATAGAAAAGATCAAAGATAGAATGAAATCTTTTATTGAAGAAAAATATGAAACCCAAGAAGAAATAGAATATGCCTCTCTTTGCTTTGAGCAAGTGATGGAAGAAAAGATCCGAGAGAATATCTTAAAGAAAGGAGAAAGAACCGATGGAAGAGCGGTAGATGAATTAAGGGAATTAAGAGGTGATGTAGGACTCTTTCCTCGCACCCACGGATCGGGGCTTTTTAAAAGAGGAGGAACAAAGGCTCTTTCCATAATTACTCTTGGAGCTCCCGGCGAACAACAATTAATGGATGACATGGAGACTACCGAGGAAAAGAAGCGCTTTATGCATCACTATAATTTCCCTCCTTATTGCGTAGGAGAAGTAAAGCCCATCAGATCTCCCGGAAGAAGAGAGATAGGTCACGGAATGCTTGCGGAGAATGCAATTGCTCCTTTGATACCCGACAGCGAAAACTTTCCTTATACCATCCGTGCGGTATCAGAAATAGTGTCCTCCAACGGATCAACCTCCATGGCATCCGTATGTGGCACCACTCTGGCTTTGATGGATGCCGGTGTACCCATTAAACGACCAGCGGCAGGAATTTCCATCGGCCTAATAACGGACGAGAAAGGAAACTATGAATTGCTTACTGATATTCAAGGACTTGAAGATCATTACGGTGATATGGATTTCAAGGTAGCCGGAACCGAGAAAGGAGTAACCGCGATACAGCTTGATGTGAAAATAGAAGGTCTCAAAAAAGAAATGATCAAAGAAACACTTGAAAGAGCAAAAGATACCAGAATGAAGATACTTCAAAAAATAAAGGAAACTATCCCTGAGCCAAGAAAAGAGCTTTCTCCTTTTGCTCCAAAGATCAAGACCATAAGGATCAATCCCGAAAAGATCGGTGATGTTATCGGTCCCAAAGGAAAAACAATAAACGAAATAATAGAAGGAACAAACGTTTCCATTGACATTGAAGACTCGGGACTCATTTCCATTTCTTCCGAGAACGAGGATTCTATTGAGAAAGCTGTTAATTGGATAAAGAATCTCACAAGAGAAGTAAAAGAGGGGGAAATCTTTCAAGGAAAAGTAGTAAAGATACTCGGCTTCGGAGCAGTGGTAGAGATACTACCCGGACAGGAAGGTCTTGTCCATATCTCTGAGGTTGCCGACCGTCGAATAAAAAGTGTAGAGGACGAGGTTAAAGTAGGTCAAATAGTTCCCGTAAAAGTGATCTCTGCAGAAAGCAACGGAAAAATAAGCCTCTCAATGAAAGAAGCCCAAAAAAGAAATTCTTGATAACTGCTCTGGATATTTGAAATCATTTATCCTATAATCAGAAAATGATTTTCTTCTTGTTTTAAAGTTAAACGAACTTCGTTTTATGCCCGAAAACAAAAACCAAAAAGGAGGGATTCGAACAATGAAGAAGGACCTTGATAATGCCGGGCAGGAAATAAATGTGGGCAAACCCTCTCTAGAACCCATACTTCAAAGAGCTAA
The DNA here is from genome assembly GCA_003555075.1 of Candidatus Nealsoniibacteriota bacterium. Classification (GTDB taxonomy): domain Bacteria; phylum Patescibacteriota; class Minisyncoccia; order Minisyncoccales; family PWPS01; genus PWHW01. The sequence goes on along the minus strand of PWHW01000001.1, from coordinate 4,508 downwards.
GCAATCACCTTCCACCGACCCTCCACCGATAAAGGCGAATAAGTTTTCGCCTTCTTCTGATACCCCTGATACCTCCAAAGAAAAAAAAGAGGAAAAAGAGCCTGTTGAAAAAAGTGAAGATAAAAAGAGAGGGAAAGAAGGCAAGAAAGAAGAAAAGGAAAAGGGAAAGAAAGAAGAGGAGGAGGAAGGAGTGAAAAAAAAGGAAGGCAAGAAAGAAGAAAAGGAAAAGGGAAAGAAAGAAGAGGAGGAGGAAGAAAAGGGCCTAAAGGGAAGCGATATTGAAGAAAGAAAGCTCGTCAAAGAAATAAGAAAAAGGGCGAGAGAAGAGGAGGAAAGAATGGGAAGGAAAAAGAAGGAAGCTCCCAAGGAAAGATCAGAGAACGATCAAGAAAAGAAGAACAAGAAAGAAGAAAGAAGAAAAAGAGAAGAAGAGGAAGAAGAGGCAAAAAAAGAAGAGGCAAGAAAGAGACAGGAGGAAAGAGAAAAAGAAGAGGAGGAAGAAAAGGAGATGGTCAAGAAAATAAGAAAAAGGGCGAGAGAAGAGGAGGAAAGAAGACAAGCGGAAGAAGAAAGGAGAAAGGAGAGAGAAAGGAAAATTTTTAGTTCTGCGTTGGAAAAGTACAAATCACAAGACCTTAATGAGGCCAAAAACCTATTGGAAGAAGTTTTGCAATTGAATCCTGAAAAGGAAGATGCAAAGAAAGTTTTAGAAAAAATAAAAAACATCAAAGAAGCAATAAATGATTATCAAGGAAAAAACTACAAGGAAGCAAAAAGAAAGCTTGAGAACGTGCTAAGCAAAGATGCGAAAGATAAAGTAGCAAAAGAGCATCTTGAGAAAGTAGACGAGATGTTAAAAGAAAAAGAGAAAGAAGAGGCAAGAAAGAGACAGGAGGAAAGAGAAAAAGAAGAGGAAAAGAAGAGGAAAGAAGAGGGAGAAAGAAGAAAAGAAAGGAGAGAGGAAGAAGAGAAAAAAAGGAAAGAAGAAAATGAAAAAGAAAACTTTTGGATCGAAAAAACAAAAAAGAAAAAGGAAAGAATTTCTTTAAAAGAAAAGAAAACAAGAAAAGATCTGGAAGAAAGAATGAAAAAAAACACCCTTTATGGTGAAAAACTAAAAGGTTATTTGAGCGAACTGTTGGAACAAAAAAAAGGATTGGAAGAAAAGAAGGAGCAACTGAGAAAAGAAATGACCAATCTTGAAGAAAATAAAGCGAGCTTATTGAAAAAAGAAAAAGAAGTAGAAGGAAAGCAAAAAGAAATACAACAAGCTATAGATGCCACGCAAGACCCGGAAAAAAAGAAGTCGCTAGAAGAAAGAAAATGGGAAATAGAAAAAGAAAGAAGAGGTTTCGAGAAAGAAAGATGGAGTACTATAGAAAAAATAGAAAAGATAAAAGAGAACATTCGCTCCCTTTCTCATAGGCAAATTATACTAGATAACAGTGAGAGGATAGGAAAGAAAAAAGCGGAAAGCCTTAAATACAAAGACCAAATACTTTCGCTTCTCTTGAGTATTGTTTCTTTGCGATACAAAATAATGACTCTAAGAGAAGAAAAATCATTTCACGAAAAGTTGGCAAGTCAACATAGTGAAAAAGTAAAAAGATTAAAAGAAAAACTGGAGTCCATTTCTAAAATAAAAAAGATAATTACGGAAAGAGAGAAAGACATAAATGAAAGGAAGCGCCGCGGAAAGGATCCTTTTGAAAAAGGAGCTCTTGAAAAGGAAAAAGAACAACTCAAAGAAAGGGAAAGGTGTGCACAAGAAGAAGAAAAAGAGTGGAAAAAGGAGCTTGAAAATGTAGAGAAAAAGAGAAGGGAAGAAAAAAAAGAAATGGACTCTCTTTCAAACCACCTTTCCGAGCTGGAAAAGGAAATTGAGAAAACAAAAGAAAAAATAAAAGAGCAAAGAAGTGGCCTTGCCTCGCTGCAAAAAGAAATAAACAAAAAGATAAATGAAAAGAAAAGAGAGCAAAGAAAAGAAAAAGAGAGAAAAAGACTGCATGAAAAAGAAGAAGAGAGAAAAATATCAAGATTGCTTGAAAAAGAAAGTTCTATTATTGAGCAAATAAGAAGGCTGTCCAAAGAATCCGAGGAAAGAGTCGAGGGCTCCGAAGAAGACTCTTCCTTTAAAGAAGAAAAGCTCAATAATCTAAAAAGAAAAAAAGCAAAAATAAGAAGAGTTGTTAATATAAAAGATCTTTTATTGAAAAGAAAAAAAGGAGAGTCCTTGCTTGAAGAGCTTAATAAATTAATTAAGCAAAAAAAGGAGAAAGAAGAAAGATTGAAAAACATAGAGAGCAAAGAAAAGGAAATCGAAAAAAGACAAGAATTGCTCGAAAAAAAGGAGGAGTCTCTTGAAGTCAATAGCCCGCTTAGAAGAAAGGTTAGGAAGAGGTATAGAGAATTAGAAAATAAGAGGCAAAGAGTGGAAAGAGCAAGATGGAGAATGGAGGACAAGGTGGTAAAGGTAAAAGAAAGAAAAGGAGAGATAAGAGAAGAGGTAAAGAAGATTAAAGAAGAAATTAAAGGATTGAAAGAAACAATAAGAGACAGCCAAAAACAATTCCCAATCGCTCCTCATAAAGAGAAGAGAGAGATAAAGAAAACTTCCAAGAAACCCAAGCAGCTCATAATGGAGAGTAAAAATTCAATCGAGAAGGAAAAGAAGAAATTATTCTCAGAAAAGACAAGGATCTCAGAAAAGCTAGAGGAAACAATAAAAAAAGAAAGGGAGATTGAAGCAGAGTGCAGAAAAATAGAAAAAGAAGAAGCTCTTTCCAGAGGAACAGAAAAAGAGAAAGAGGACAAGCAAAGAAGATGGAAAAAGGAAAAAGAAAGAAGAAGCATGGAGGAAGAAAGATGGTCCCTTGAAAGAGAGCTTGAAACAATAAACAAGAAAATAAGAAATATAGAAAAAAAGGAAAAAGTTCTTAAGACAAAAGAAAAAAAGTTGCTCAAAAAAGAAAGAAAAGAAAAGGAAGAAAAGGAGGAGCTTGATAAAAAAGAGGACTTTAAGGAAACCACAAAAAAAAGAGGAGCAAACAAAGAAAAAGAAGAAGAAATAGAAGAAGGGAAAAGAGGAAAAGAGTTGGAGCTTAAAAAAATAAATCTGATCAAGGAAAAAATTGATAATAGGTCTTTCGAGTTATTGAAGAGAAAAAAAGATACCGAGCTGGATATTAACAAATACGGAAAGAAGGAAAGTAGAGTCAAGAGCAAGTTACACTCTTTGAAGAAAAAAGAAAAAGAAACCGATAAAAAGAAAAAAAGAATAGAGGAGAAAGAAAGAGTAAGTTATGATACGAAAGAGAGAGAAAAGGTGGAGAGAAAAAGGTGGGAAGTGGAAGAAGAGAAGAAAGGTGTGGAAGAAGAGATCTGGAAAGTAAAAGAAGAACTTGGAAAAATAAGAAGGAAAAGGCAAAGAGCGGAAGAAAAATACCGCCTCTTAAAGGAAAAATTAAAAGAGAATAAAAGAAAAGAGAAGAAGATTTCTAAAAAAGAAGAGAAAGTGAAACTGGAAAAGGATATCGAAAGCTTGAAGGCAAAAGAGTTCTACCTCAAAGAAGAGCAAAAAGATCTGGAGATCGGCAGAAAGAAAGTAGAAAGAAGGCTGGAAAATGTAAAGGAAAAACTGGAGCTCATTCTCCATCGAGAAAAAAGCATAGAGAACAAGGAAAAGAAGATGAGAAAGAAGAAAGAGAGTGCCGACACAAAAGAGGAAGAAAATGAGCTAAGGAAAGAACATTGGAAAATAGAAGAAAGAAGAAGGGATATAGAAAAGAAGAAATGGGAAGCCCAGGAGAAAATGGAAGGAATAAAGAAGAGAATGGAAAACATAGAGCTTCATTGCCAAAGAATAATCACAGAAAGAGAGAAATTAAAGAAAAAGGAAAAAGAATTGCAAGACAAAAAGAACACCATAGGACTTAGGCAACTAAAGAAGAAAAAAGAAAAAGAACTCTCAAGAATAAAATCCATAAAAGGAGCTTTAAAAAGAAAAGAGCAAGAACTGAAGCCCAAAAAAGAAAAAGGAGAAAAAAGGCTGGAAAAAATAAAAACAAAAGAAGATAAGATAGTAAACAAGGAAAGAGAAATCGAGGAGGAAGAAGAGTTGATAGATAACGAAAAAGAAAGGAAAGAAGTAGAAAATAAAAGGTGGAAAATAGAAGAAGAAAGAAGAAGAATAGAGAAAAAAAGGTGGAAAATAGAAGAGAAGCTCAAGGAAATAAAACAAAAAGAGAACGAAATTGAAGCGATCAAGGGCAGAGAGAACGACCTGATACAAAAACTGGAGAAGATCAACTCTTCATTGGAGAAAAAAGGAGTAAAGGTTCCAAAAGTAGACTATAGGGATGAAAGCCTAGAAAGAGAAGGAATACAAGATTTCACTCTTCCGGATACCTCCGAAGACAAAAAGGATCCAGAGGAGGAGGAAGAAGAAGAGGGGGAGGGTGAGAAAGAAGAACAAGAGAAAGAAGAAGAGTTGGATTTCACTCTTCCGG
>PWHW01000005.1 GCA_003555075.1 Candidatus Nealsoniibacteriota bacterium | reverse complement strand
TCATCAAGCACGCGGCGTCGCAAGATCAGGGTTTCCCCCATTGTCTATGATTCTCGACTGCTGCCTCCCGTAGGAGTAGGGCCCGTGTCTCAGTGCCCTTGTTGGCGATCAGGCGCTAACCCCGCCTACCCGTCATTGCCAAGGTGCGCCATTACCGCACCTTCTAGCTGATGGGCCGCGGGCCAATCTCCGAGCGGTTCCAAAAGGTTCCATTTACTTTTAAGACCTTGGTCAAAAAAGACTATCGGGTATTGTTCTGGATTTCTCCAGGTTATCCCCGTCTCAGAGGTATGTTCCCACGTGTTACTAACCCGTTCGCCGGTAACCGTGAACCACAAGGGTTCACGGCCCCTCGACTTGCATGCCTAATCCACGCCGCCAGCGTTCATCCTGAGCCAGAATCAAACTCTCGAAAAAAAGATGTTCGAAGCAACTTTAAGAGACTGGCTCATATAACTCAAAGGATAATTTTCCAAAGTGCTGAAACCCATTTTACACAATAAAAAAAACTTGTCAAGAAGACAACTTTTTTGGTCGTAAAAACAAGATGCTTCACTTACCCTCTGTTAAAAAATAGCTTACTTATTGAATTTACTGTAAGCAATGACTTCTTGCTTTTGAGCCGGCTGCCGGATTTGAACCGGCGACCTACGGTTTACAAAACCGTTGCTCTGCCACTGAGCTAAGCCGGCAGCTCAAATATTACAAAAATGATCAAAGAGGCTAATGATCCTCTTTTTCGTTTTCTTTCTTCTTTCTTTTCTTAAGGGAGCAAAGCCACTTGGTAGTGATCTGCTCAACTTTGATCAAAACCCTCCTTATTATTGCCAAAAAACTCTGCAAGAGACTTTCGCATCTTGCCTTGAAATCCTTTGCGATCAACACGATCCTTTCTTTTACAGTAACAAAAAAAGAATCTGTCCTCTCTTTTTCTTCCGAAAGGTCGGCAACAAGCGGAGCTTTCCATATCAAAAAGATTAATACGCACAAAACTCCGATTAAAAAGATAATAAGAGCAATTGTCATAAGTTAAGACTATATTTCAAATCTTTGGAAACGATGCACCACCACCTTTTCTCCGATCTTAGCGACCTTCTCGCTTATAAGATCGGCAACCTTCTTTTTATCATCCTTCACCCACGGTTGCATAAGAAGAACTGTCTCCTCTTTCATTTTCCTGATGCGTCCTTCCACTATTTTTTCCAAGACCTCTTCGGGTTTCCCGGAGTCTTTGTGTTGCTTTAAGATAACCTCTCTTTCTTCTTTCAAGACTTCTTCAGGGACATCTTCTTCCCTTATATAATCAGGTTTTGCCGCAGCTATTTGTAAGCAAAGCTCATGGCCCAGATTCTTGAAATCCTCGGATTTAGCTACAAAATCAGACTCACAACGAAGATCAAGTAAAACACCCAACTTATTATTGGAATGAATGTAGCTTGCAACAATACCTTCCCCGGCAGTTCTTCCGGCCCTCTTTCCGGAAACCTCCTCTCCTTTCTCTCTTAAAAATTTTTTTGCTTTTTCCAGATCCCCGTTACTCTTCTCAAGCGCTTTCTTGCACTCCATCATAGGGACTCCGGTTTCTTCCCTAAGCTTTTTTACTTGATCTATATTTGGCATATTTTAAAGAGTTACTTTTTCTTTAATATTGCTTTCACCTTTTCCAGAATATATTTCACAGAATGAATGGAGTTGTCATTAGCAGGAATGAAATAATCAGCATGAGAGGGGTCGGCATCTGTATCGGCAATAGCGATCACGGGAATATTGCAAATCTTTGCCTCCTTTACTGCAAGCTCCTCCTTTGTCATGTCAACCACAAAGATGGCATCGGGAAGTCGCTCCATATTCTTTACTCCCCCGAACTTCCTTTCAAGACCCTCCATTTCCTTCATCATTTTGGTTCTTTCCTGTTTAGTGTATTTTCTTTCAAGCTCTCCACTCTCTTTTTGCTTAATAAGGTCATTATAGTATTGGATTCTCTTCTTGATCGTGTCAAAGTTAGTGAGCATTCCTCCCAAAAAACGACTCACCACGTATGGCATATTACACTCCTTGGCAACTTCTTTTACCGTTTTTTGCAATTCCGGTCTGGTAGAAACAAAAAGGATCACTTTATCTTCTTTCTTCATTTCTTTGATGTATTCCAGGCATTCGTCAAGTTTTTCTTTCGTTTTTTGAAGATTTATTACATGGATAGATCCCTTAACGCCTTCAATATAAGGAATCATGTTAGGATGCCTTCTTGAAACGTCCTGGCCAAAATGCATTCCGGCCTTCGCCATTTCTTCGAGCTCCGGCACATCTTTTTGTACTTCTGTTTCTTTGGTTTGTACTGCCATATGAATCTTACTTTTAAATTATACGCTACGGAGTATAACACTCTTTGTAAATAATATCAAGTAGGGTGGCATGGAAACCCGCAAAAAAACTAAAGAAGGGGCTTGTTTTTTTGCTCTTTATCTGTTATCATATATCAGTTAACAATGAAAGTGAAACAATTTATTATGAAAAAAGATATTCACCCAACATATAATGAAAAGGCTCAAGTGAGTTGCGCTTGTGGCAATGCTTTTACTATAGGATCCACCAAGGAAAAGATAAAAGTAGAAGTATGCTCCGCTTGTCACCCCTTCTATACCGGAAAGAAAAAGATTCTCGATACAATGGGACGAGTAGAGAGATTCAAGAAAAAAATGGAAAAAGCACAAGAACAAAAGAAGAAATAGCCGCAAACAATAAAACTCTCCCCCTCTTTTCGCTGGGGGTTTTGTTTTAAGGTCAAGGAAATGGGTAATTTTTACTGAATAAATATGAGTTATGACAATACTTGATAATATACAAAAGGAATATGATGAGATGATGGATAAATTATCTCGTCCGGAAGAGATCGATGATTGGGAATCTTTGGGTGAAAAAAAGAAAATATTGGAAGAAATAATTTCCAAAAAGAACGAGCTGGAAAAAACAAACAAGAAGCTAAGCGAGAATAAGGAAGTGATAAAAGAGGGAGACGATGAGGATCTCGTTTTTATGGCGAAAGAAGAAAATGAGATATTAGAAAAGGAAAAAGAAGAAATAATAAAAGAGTTAAAAAGACTTATTGCCGAAAAGGAAGGGAGGGGTGAAAGCACAGATGTAAAAAAGGACACTGCTATTATAGAAATAAGAGCCGGAGCGGGAGGTGATGAATCTTCTCTCTTTGCGGCAGAACTACTTGAAATGTACAAGAGATATCTGGAATCCAAGGGGGTGGAAACCAAGATACTCGATGAAAGCAAGACAGAACAAGGAGGCCTCAAAGCCGTCACAGCCAAGCTTAAGAATAAGGACCCCTACTCCCTCATGAAATATGAAGGAGGAGTTCATAGAGTACAAAGAGTGCCCGAAACGGAAAAGGGTGGTAGAGTACATACTTCCACTGTTTCTGTTGCAGTACTTTCCGAACCCAAGAAAGGAAAAATAAAGATCGATCCCAAGGATATAAGGGTACAAACTTGCAAAGCATCCGGACCCGGAGGGCAATATGTCAACACCCGAGAAACAGCGGTAAGAATATTTCATGACCCCACAGGACTAATCGTAACTTCGCAAAACGAAAGAAGCCTTCAGCAAAACAAAGAAATCGCAATGACCCTCCTAGAAGCGAAGCTGCATGAAAAGAAAGAAAGAGAAAGAAGGGAAAAAGAAGAAAAGGAAAGGCAATCACAGATAAGGTCAGGGATGCGCGCCGAGAAAATAAGAACATACAACTTTATGCAGAACAGAGTAACAGATCATCGCATCGACCAAAGTTGGTACAAACTCGAAGAGATACTTCAAGGAGATCTGGACGAAATAATAAACGCTCTTCGGGATGCCGAAGAGCGGGAAGATTATAGAGATATAGTTATTGAAGAATAAATTGAAATCGATCAGGGCATAAAGACTAAGCTGTTACACCTTGAGCTCATAGTGCCTTCATTAAGAAAGGTTTGAATACAGTTCGCTCTTTCCACGGTTTGATCACCGTAAAATTGCACATGAGAAGCTTGCCAATTGGCACCTGCAAAATACTGTAATGCTGCCCTTCTTTCATTATAAGCCCCTCCTAAATTCCTAAGGAGCGTTCCTGAAGCCAAGAAAGAATCACTTATTTCCCAAGGACTGGGCTCTCTTCCCAGTACATTCCGCACCGAAGATCTCACACTTTGCCAGGTGGATGGAATGAATTGTGCCGGTCCCATCGCTCCTCCATAGCCATAACTCATCGGACAAGAAACGGGGGTTCTTTTAGGATCTCTCCCCAGTTCATTCGTTATAGTAAGAAATACAGGGAGGTCCCTTGTGGGATGTATTCCGTTGCTATAGGTTTGTCCTGTATTAATGTGTCTTGAGGCCCCGGAACTCGTATCGGCTATATAGCACTGACCCACATTTCTTCCCAACGCAGACTCCTGCATGATTATAGACAAAAGGAAAGCAGGTCTTATTCCGGTATGCCCTTCAACCCATTCGGCAACTTCCACCGCTTCTTCGAAGGTGGGCATATCAACTTCAGGTATACCGACAAGCTCAACAAGTTTCTCATTTATCTCTCTTTTTCTCTCCTCAAGCTCTCTTTTTTCCGCGAGTTGTTGCTGATACTCCTCTTCTGTCATGTCATAAAGTGACTCTTGCTGTCTTCTGGCAGCCTCTTCTTGTCTTTTTTGGGCTTCCATTATCTGAGCCGTCCTACGCGCTTCTTCTTGATCCTCTTCCAAATCTTCCTTGTAGCCGGCAAGAGAACTCCTGAAATCCCTAACATTGTCCAGAATGCTTCGTGTTTCGGAAGAAAGTCTTTCCAAAGAATTGAGATTATTGAAAACCGAAGAAAGATCGTCCTCGATAATAAGAACCTCTATGGTGGATGTTCTTCCTTCCATGTGCATGGCCCTCAATACTTCGGAAAGCTCCTCTCGGGATTCCTCTATCTTTCTGGTGGTCTCTCTTATCGAATCCTCCGTATCAGCAATCTCATGACCCAAGCTACTAACAATAAGCTCGTTCCTCTCTATTTGAGAAGAAAGATAGCTTATTTCATTTTGTAACTGATTGATCCTGTTCTGCAAGCTTTGCTTTTCCGCTTCTGTTGCAGTAATATCACGCTCCGCTCGGGCTATCTCCTCTTCAAGCCTTTCAAGCTCTTGCTCAAGCTCCCTGCGTTCCGCCTCCTTATCTTGAGCAAAGACAAACACGCCTCCCATTAAAAGGAGAGTTGAAAGGAGTGTTGTGATTAGTATTCTTTTCATTTTTTACTATTTCTCTTCTTCTTTTTGTTCTTCTCCTTTTTCCTCCTCAGTCTCCTCTTCATCTTCTTCCTCCTCCTTCTCACCTATTACCTCGGGCTCCTCCTCTTCCTCTATCGGTTTTTCAAGCTCACTCTCCACATCCTCGGGCTTTGAAACCATGGCCACGACCATATCCTCATCTTGCATTATCTCCACCTCAGAGGGGATCTTGAGATCCTTTATGTAAACAACATCATCAAATGTTTGTATCTTCCCGATATCGACTTCAACTTCATGAGGTAATTTGTCCGGAAGTGCTTTGACATCCACAGTATCAGCATTCCTTACTAAAGTACCTTCCATTTCCTCCACTACCGGAGAGCTGCCAACAAAGACAAGAGGAATTTCCGCTTCCACTTTTTCCTTAAGGTTGGGCTCCAAGAAATCCGCATGCATTATATCTCTCTTTATGGGATCTTCCTGTACATCATATATTAATACGGAAACCTTTTCCTTGGTATCTTCTATATCAAGGGTAATAAGAGTACTTTCCCCTGCTTCTTTATAAAGTTTGGCGAACTCCTTTTTATTTATCAAAATGGGAGTACTTTCCCTCTTTGGCCCATAAACCACCGCAGGAATTCTTTCTCCATCCCTTGTTTTTTCTTTCGGCCTCCTCGTCTTAGCCGATATCTTGCTTTTGTTTTTCACAGTCATGAATGAAACTCAATTATTCTCTTTTTCTTTGTTGTTTTCTATTTTTATGCATTGTGCAGCACACAGTTGTGCAGCTTCTTCGTTACAACCCGCTTCTTCTACCTCTTTCTCTATCACATTTTCCTTTTCTGTACCTCCCTTCAAAGAAGCAAGACCATCCTCCCCCATCTCCCAATGAGATGGACAAACAGCACTACAGGTCCCGCAACCGATACATTTACTCTTTTCAAGTATGATCCTTTTCATGAAAAAATTCTATTTATTTCTCAAGATTATCATTTTCTCTCTTGTTTTCTTATAAACAGCGTTGCGCGCCTGCGAAAGTATGCGATAAGGCGCCATTTCATTTTTATCATCCTTGAGTGAACTCTCTACCCCCTTTCTCCAAGCAACACGAAGCTCAGTATTCAAATTTACCTTTACCACTCCCCTTTCAGCAGCCTCTCTGATCTTTTCATCCTCAACACCTGAGCCTCCGTGCATTGTTACAAAGCAATCGGAAACGCCCAAAAAATCGCTTATCCTTCCGAGACGAAGCTCGGGAGAACCCTTGTGGATTCCATGCACATTCCCAACTCCTAGCGCAATACAATCAACACCTGTATATTTTGTAAATTTAGCAACTTTTTCTATGGAAGTCAAGGAAGGATCCTTCAGATTCTCGTTTGAAACAGTAGACTTCCCGGATATTTCACACACCTCTCCTTCTACCAATACACTCTTCTTTTTTGCATAATCAACCAATTCACCTGTTACTCTCACATTATCTTCATAGGGAATTTCCGATCCGTCAAATTGAATCATGTCATACCCTGAATCAATGGCTTTTCTTGCCAATTTAATATCCTTGGCATGGTCAAGGTTTAAAAAAATAGGGACATTCTCTTTCTTTCTTACTGCTCTTATCAAGGAGATGACTTCCTCCATTCCCAAAAAATCAACTTCTCCCATCGAAGTACCACAAATAACGGGAGTATCAAGTTCTCTTGCAGCAGAGACTATACCTTGTAATTGATCAATAGTGGAAAAATTGAATTGACCGATAGCCCAGCGCCCCTTTCTCGCTTCTCTGAAAACCTCCTCTAAAGTAATATTCGAAGAAATGGACATATTTTTATCTTATAAAATCTTCTATTTTACCAGTAATGACCGGTATTCTCTCGTATCCATCGCCCTCTCTAAGAAGACCGTGCTTGGCTCCCTTTTTTTGAAGACATGAAGTAGAGTTCGCTATTCCGAGCTCTATTGATTCCTGTATATTTCCCGTTCTTATGAACCTTGACAAAAACCCTGAGCCAAATGAATCCCCCGCTCCTGTTCTATCTACCGCACCTGTCATCAAGGGTTTTGCCTTGTAAAAAATATTTTTATCGTACCCATAAACTCCTTCGGGTCCTTGCGTTACAAGCACCATGCTCTTTCCATAGCAAGTAACCTCTTCCAATATGTTTCTTGTTTTCCCATATGGCACCCCCGTAAGTATCGCTGCTTCCTCCATGTTCAGCAGTAAAACATCCACGATCTTGAGAAACTCCTTTGTCTTATCATCCCTCAATTGAGATTTGCTTGGATTGGCCATTACTTTTATATCATTATCTTTGGCATGACTTACAAGATCGTAAAACAAATATTTGCAAGAAACAGAAAAAGGAGCAATATAGAACCAACGAGCCTTCAATCTTTCAAAATCCACTTCCTTCGCACAATATGAATCGGAAGCTCCCCTGTAAACAAAGATAGTTCTGTCTTTGTCAGGCACATCGATTACTACGGAATGATTGGTCAATTCTTCTTTTGTGGAAGATAAAAGAGAAGTGTCAACTCCATAATCGTGAAGATCATTCGTGATGTTACCCCCTGCGCTATCCGCACCCACTTTTCCGCAATATGACACCGAAAAACCTTGTTTTGCAAAAGTAACGGCAGCATTGGTACCTCCACCTCCGGAGGTAAAATATATCTCTCGAGCATTTATCTTGGATCCCAAGGAAAAACAAATACCCCTCCCTGTAGAAAAATCACCTCGCTCAGTAATAAAACCTTCTTCCGTTTTTAGAAAAATATCCTTGGTAGCGGATCCGAATGTAATAATATCAAACATTTGCATGCAATCCCCGTAAAAAGGGAAAAAAATCTTCTTACTCCTTCTCTTCTTGATGAATCTTCTTTATTGTTTGCACAAAGGAATCCGGGTTAACAGAAACGTAATCAATGCCACTTCTTACAAGAAAATCAACAAATCCGGGTATTATGGCCGGAGCCTCTCCGCATATTCCAACTTTCTTATTCACCTCGTGCGCCTCCCAAAGAAACCTTTCTATAAATCCTCTGACTGCCGGATCATTTTCATCATACTTTTTGGATAAAAGTGAATTATCCCTATCCACTCCAAGTGTCAATTGTGCCAAATCGTTACTTCCTATTGAAAACCCGTCAAAAACTTCAGCAAATCCTTTGGCAAGAATCAAATTAGAAGGAATTTCCGCCATGACATATATATCCACATCGTCCAATCCTTGTTCCTTGATGCTTGCTTTAACTTTCTCACCCTCCTCTATGCTTCTGCAAAAGGGAATCATAAGAGATATATTGTTCAATCCAAAAACCTCTTTTACTCTTTTTAATGCCTCACACTCCAATTTAAAGGCAGGATAAAACCTTTCATTGAGATAACGAGAGGCTCCTCGAAAACCTATCATGGGATTGGATTCTTCTCTTTCATAAAGCTCTCCTCCTATTAGATTACGATATTCATTGGTTTTAAAATCTGAAAGTCTAACGATCACCTCTTTAGGATAAAAGGCTGCTGCGATCTGCGCAACTCCTTCCGCAAGCTCCTTAACAAAATGCTCTTCTTTATTATCGTGTTCTACGGTAATCCTTCCTATCTTCTCTTTTAAAGCTTCGTCCTCTATTTTATCAAACTCGCAAAGTGCCAAAGGATGAACCTTAACCTTTTCGGCAAGAACAAACTCCAGTCTTGCAAGTCCAACTCCTTCACAGGGAAGATGCGAGGCCCTAAAAGCCATTTCAGGGGTTCCTATGTTAAGCATTACTCCGGTCTTCGTTCCGGGCACTTTTTCAAGATCATGTTCATTGACCGAGAACGGAACCTTTCCTTCATAAACTTTTCCACTTAATCCTTGTGTACAATCCACGGTAACCTCCATTCCGTCCTTTAAAACCTTTGTTCCCTTTTCTGTTCCGACAATAGTAGGTATTCCAAGCTCTCTTCCAACAATAGAAGCATGCGCGGTTTTACCTCCTTCGTCGGTGATTATAGCGGCAGCCAATCTCATTATGCTCACCCAATCCGGGTCTGTCATTCTTGTTACAAGCACATCCCCTTTTTCAAACTTCTCCATTTCATTTACATCCTCTATAACCTTTACTCTTCCATAATTCACTTTTTCTCCGACAGCAATACCCTTCAGTATGGGCTCCCTGTCCGTTTGAAGATCGTACTCCTTGTAGACCCGAGTATCCTTGGGAGCATGAATGGTTTCCGGGCGGGACTGAACAATAAAGAGCTCTCCCGTCAATCCATCCTTCGCCCATTCAATGTCTTGGGGTCTCCCGTAATGCTCTTCTATGATCACAGCCCATTTTGAAAGAGTAAGTATTTCTTCATTGGTAATAGAGAATCGCAAAGCTTTTTCCTCTGCAACTTCCTCTTCTTTTAAGCCTCCATCTTCATTGTACGTAAATTGTTTGGTCTTCCTTCCGAGGTCCTTTCTGATGATGGCAGGATAGCCTTTTTTGAGAGTGGGCTTAAATACATAGAACTCATCAGGAGTTATACTTCCCTGTACTATCATCTCTCCCACTCCAAAAATGGAATTTATCAAGACCACATCCCGAAAGCCACTTTCCGTATCAAGAGTGAACATTATACCGGAAGAAGAAAGATCGGAACGCACCATTCTTTGAACTCCCACCGAAAGAGCAAATTTCAAATGAGGAACTTTTTTTTCCTCTCTATATGCGATAACGCGGTCATTAAAAGAAGAAGCAATACATTTCTTTACCGCTTCCAACACCTCCTCCTCTCCCGATACATTAAGAAAAGTTTCAAATTGCCCCGCAAAAGAAGCATCCGGAGCATCTTCACATACGGCGGACGATCTTATTGCCACACTCAAATTATCGTTTTCACGGCACATTTCCCTGTAAGACGACCTGATGGATCTTTCCACCTCCTCCGGAAATTTTCCCTTCATTATCACCTCTCTTGCCCTTTCTCCAGTCTCTCTAAGGCTTTTAGTACTTTCTCTGTCAAATTCTCCCAATATCTTTTTCAGCTCTTCCTCTATCCCGTTCTCTTCAAAGAAGGACCAGTAACTTTCCGTAGTAACAGCAAATCCCCCGGGTACAGCCACTCCTTTGCTTGAAAGCGCTCTTATCATTTCTCCCAGAGAAGCATTCTTTCCCCCGACAAGCGAAAGGTCTTCTTGAGATATTTGACTATATGGTACAGTGTATTTTGGCATAAAACGTGTTATAAAAATTTCCTTTTATTTACAAAGGCCTCGGTGATAAATTTATTGAATGAAGAAGGTGGAATCATGTGCCGTAATATTCCGATAAGGGCGGAGCGATCTCTTTCTTTCTGGAAGAAGTTCCTTTCAATAGGAAGAACTTACCTTCTCTTCTTCCCTTAAAAACTTTCTTGATAGACTCAACCTCTTCTTCTTCCGCCGGATAAAGATAAGTATCTTGATTTATTATATCCACCACTCCAAAGAAAAGAGCATCAAAACCTTCTTCTTTTTTCACCTTCACTATATTTTCTACGACATCATTCTCGTTCTCTTTAAAGAACTTGAGGGAAGTGGTCTCGGCAACCCCAATGCCCACCTTTTTGCCCCCGAATTCATATTCCTTCAAATCCCCACGAATAATATCTTTCATCTCCATTCCCGAAAAATCTGATTTTGCTTCAAACATTCCCTTGGCAAAATCTTCGGGATCGATACCCGCAATATCAACAAGCTCATAATAAAGATCTATATCCTCGCTGGTAGTAGTGGCAGAATTAAGATTGAGAGTGTCAGAGATTATGCCCGAAAGAAGAAGCGCCGCCTCTTTTTTGTCAGGATTCATTCCTCTGTCTTTCATCATCTTATAAATAAGAGTGCAAGTACTTCCGAGCGGTTCTATTCTGCAATATATGGGACTATCAGTTCTTAATCCGGATAAGAGGTGGTGATCCAGAATTCCCCATACGTTCTCTTTTTTGGCCACACTTTGCCTCATATCATTATGATCAACAAGAAAGAACTCTCCTTCATTTTTTTCTTTCTCTGTCACTATGCGAGGAATTTTCTCTTCCAAGCGGGAAAAAACGAACTTTGTTTCATTGTTCACTTCTCCGGGAATGGCTGATTGTGCGTTCTTTCCTTCATCTTTAAGGAAACGTGAGAACATTTCAGCTGAAACAACCGTATCAGTGTCGGGATTTTTATGTCCAATGACTATAAGCATGATCAATTGCGTTATTAGATTCTATTGCCCTTTTTGTATTTCTTCTTTGAGACCATCTACGCTCTCGGGGTTTGCAAGTGTAGAAAGATCCCCGAGATCCTCTCCCGAGAATATCTTTTTCATAATCCTTCTCATTATTTTACCGGACCTGGTCTTTGGAAGATCAGGGACAATGTACACTTGCTTCAAAGAGGCTATGGGACCTATTTCACTCATTAACATCTTCTTTACCTCCCCAACGAGATCATCGGAATCCTTACCTGAATTCGATACCACAAAAGCCACGGGAGCTTCTCCTTTTATTTCATCCTTAATACCGACCACGGCACATTCCACTATATCCTCATGTTTTGAAATGGCATTCTCAAGCTCTCCCGTAGAGAGCCTATGACCCGCAACCTTTATAACATCATCTGCTCTTCCCACTATTCTGAAAAGGCCTTTCTCATCATAATATGCCGTATCGGAAGTATAATAAACCTCCTCGCCGAACACCGAAAAATATTCTTCTCTATATTTCTCATCATTCTTATAGACCCCTCTCAACATTCCCGGTGCAAAAGGAGGAAGTATCACAAGATCCCCCTCTTTATTGGGAGGCATTTCATTGCCATCTTCATCATAAACCTTGAATTTTACTCCGGGAAATGGTCTGCCCGCAAAAGTAGGCTTAAAGGGTCCCACCCCGGGAAGAGAACTCATCAAAATACCCCCTGTTTCAGTCTGCCACCAAGTGTCAACTAGCGGACATCTTTCTTTTCCTACTATCTTATAGAACCATTCCCAAGAATCCTCATCTATTGGTTCGCCCACCGATCCCAATATTCTTAAGCTATCCAATTCACGTTGAAAGTCACCAAGTTGTGTTTTCAACATTCTCACGGCCGTGGGCGCGGTGTAAAAGGCAGTAACTTTGTGCTTTTCGATTATTTTGGCAAACCTGTCCGGTTCAGGCCAATTGGGAACACCTTCAAAGAGCAACAAAGTTGCACCATTTAAAAGAGGGCTATAAACAGTGTAAGTATGACCTGTGATCCACCCTATATCTGCGGTGGACCAAAAAACATCACTCCCCTTGAGATCGAATATTAACTTCCCAGTGGCTTTTGCTTGTACAGCATAACCCCCGCAAGCATGAAGTACTCCCTTGGGTTTTCCTGTAGATCCACTTGTGTAAAGCACGAAGAAAGGGTCCTCACTATCCATTATCTCAGCGGGGCATTCTTCGCTTTCTTCTTTTATGATCTCATGATACCACACATCTTTTTCGGTAAAATCAATCTCATTACTTCCTCTTTTCACCACTATCATTTTTTCTACGGAAGTATCTTTTATCCCTTCATCGGCCTGTTTTTTCAACTCTATGAATTCCCCCGCCCTAGAAAATCCATCGGCAGTTATCAGAACCCTCGCGCCCACATCCTGCATCCTAACTCTCAAGGCAGAAGGACTGAAAGCCGAAAAGACAACCGCATGCATTGCTCCGATGCGTGCACATGCAAGTAGAGCAAATATAGCTTCAGGTATCATGGGAAGATATATTCCCACCGACTCCCCTTTTCTAACCCCCATTCTCTTTAAGGCATTGGAAAACCGATTCACCTCTCTGTAAAGCTCTCTGTAACTTATTTTTCTCTCTTCCTCATCCGGAGAATTGGGGCAGAAGATAATAGCTGTTTTATCGCTATCCTTGTTTTTGTCAAGAAAACTCTCCGTAATATTGAGTTTCCCTCCGAGAAACCACTCAAAGTAAGGAGGTTTGTGGATGAAAGATGTCTCCCATTCCTCTCTCCAATCAATCTCTCTTGCTCTATCTTCCCAGAATTTAACAGGATCATTCTCAGCTTCTTTATAGATATGCTCACTGTTTACATGCGCACCCTCAGCAATCTCTTCAGATGGGTAATACATGCCATCTTTTTTGTGCATAAGAATTTTCGTTAACTTTTATAATTCTTTTGATATATAATAAGCAAAATCGGCAAGTCTGGCGGAATAGCCCCACTCATTGTCATACCATGCAAAGATCTTTGCCATTTTCTCGTTTGAAGATACGAGTTCCGAGTCCACTACGGAAGAAAAATTGCTTCCTATATAATCGGAAGAGACAAGGGGAGCATCCTCCACTCCCAGAATCCCTCTTAAGCCCTCTTTTTCGGATTCCCCTTTAAAAATATTCTTGAGATCTTCTTCCGTAACACTCTCTTTTAAACGACATACAAGGTCTATTACAGAAACAGTGGGTGTGGGAACCCGTATAGCCATGCCCTCCACCTTTCCTTCCAATTCGGGAAGAACTCTCCCTATAGCTCTTGCCGCACCGGTGGTAGTGGGAATAATATTCTCAGCGGCAGCCCTCGCCCTCCTTTTGTCCTTATGAGGACCATCCAAAAGATTCTGATTGGCCGTATAGCTATGTATGGTGGTCATCATGCCACGTTCCACGCCAAAATTATCATGAATGATCTTCAGAATGGGAGCCAAACAATTGGTAGTACAAGATCCCATATCAACAATATCATCACTGCCGGAATCATAACTTTTTTCGTTCACACCCATCACGAAAGAGGGTACTTTTTCCGGGTCTTTTGAAGGGGCGGAAATAATAACTTTCTTTGCTCCCGCATCAAGATGCTTCTTTGCCCCTTCATGATCGGTAAACAACCCTGTGCATTCCAACACTATATCGATATCCAGATCCTCCCAAGGAAGACCAAGAGGATCTTTTTCAGAAAAAAGCTTTATCTTTGAATCTTCCCCTCTTTCTCCTACCAGAAGAAACCCGTCATCCATCAATAGCTCTTCCTCATACATTCCGTAAACCGAATCGTACCTTAAGAGGTGAACCAAGGTTTCCGAATCCGTGAGATCGTTTATTGCCACGATCTCCATTTCATCGGAATAATTACGTATTATGTTTTTGAAAACGGCTCTTCCTATTCTTCCAAAACCGTTTATAGCGATTCTTGAGGGCATGGATCTGTAAATTTTTAATTACTGTTTATCATCTAAAAGCTCTTCTATTTTATTTTTATCAAAACCTATTACCAGCTCCTCACCTATTTCTGTTACAGGAACGCCCATTTGCCCCGTTTTTTCCACCATTTCTTTTTGAGCTTTCTCGTCTTTACTTATATCGACTTCCTCATAATCCACACCTTTCTCATCCAAATATCTTTTGAGCACGATACAATAAGTACAGGTTGGTGTGGAGTATATGCGTACTTTTTTAGCCATAAGAAGTAAAAATTACCGCTTTTTATTACCCCATTGTATTACGACTCCCCTTTTTTATCAAGAAAATCGCTTTCAAAAATGTTCTCCCCCGTCATTTCCCGAGGTTTGTCTATACCCATTAAAGATAAAAGAGTGGGAGCAATGTCCTTCAAGCCCATTCCTTCTTTTAATGTCTTTACTTTCTCTGATACAAGAATAAAAGGAACGGGGTTCGTGGTATGACTTGTCATTCTTTCTCCCTTCTTTTCTTCGGCATTCCCGTGATCGGCAAAAACAAAGATATCATACCCTTCTTCTCGTCCCTCTTTCACTATCTTTCCCGTCTCTTTGTCCACAGCCTCGATGGCTTTGATTATGGCTTCCTTGTTTCCCGTATGTCCCACCATATCACCATTGACAAGATTAACCAAAATGAAATCATATTTCCCAGACCGAATCTCGCTCCTTGTTCTTTCACCTACCTCTTTAGCACTCATCTCGGGTTTCTTGTCGTATGTATCGACAGAAGGAGACGGTATCATTATCCGATCCTCTCCCTTGAAGGGATCCTCTTTTTGTCCGTTAAAAAAGAAAGTGACATGTGCATACTTTTCTGTTTCACTTATTCTAAGCTGTTTTATTCCCTTTCTGCTAAGCACCTCTCCCAAAATATTATCATGCTTCTCTTCCGGAAAAGCGATTCTGGCATTCATGAAGGGATAATAATCAGTCATAGCTACAAAGAAAATTTTTTCACTCTCCATTATTCTTCTCGTAAGCTGACGGGGTCTGTCAGTTCTGAAATTGAAAAAGATGAAAGCATCTCCTTCTTTTACACCTTCGTAATCAATTTTTTTTCGGGGAACTATAAATTCATCGGTCTCCCCTTTCTTGTAACAATCCTCGATCTTTTCGAGAGGATTCTTAAAATCTTCTTTTGACAAGGCTCTTACAATGGCATTGAAAGACTTCTCTGTTCTTTCCCATCTCTCATCCCTGTCCATTGCATAATACCTACCCGAAATGGTTGCCACCTCCCCCAGTCCCAATGATGCGATCTTATTTTCAAGTTCATGGAGATAATCTCTCCCTTTTGTCACAGACGCATCTCTTCCGTCTGTGATCACATGAATATATACATCCTTGAACTCCCTCTTCTTGCAAAGGTCCAACAAAGCAAATAAATGATCCATGTGAGAATGCACGCCCTCTTTCTGAAGAAGGCCGCAAATATGCAACCGACTACCGTTTTTCTTACAATTATCTATTGCCTCAAGGAATTCGCTGTTTTTAAAGAAAC
Source organism: Candidatus Nealsoniibacteriota bacterium (assembly GCA_003555075.1). Taxonomy (GTDB): domain Bacteria; phylum Patescibacteriota; class Minisyncoccia; order Minisyncoccales; family PWPS01; genus PWHW01. The sequence goes on along the minus strand of PWHW01000005.1, from coordinate 37,032 downwards.
TCTTGTTGTCTATTGCTTCATTTATCCTTTTAAGGCTCTGTTTTATAACTCTTCCGGCTCCTATGGTGAGATGCCCCACCTCGGAATTGCCCTGATATCCTCTTGGAACCCCCACCGCTTCTCCGGAAGACTCAAGAAGAGTCCACGGATAATCGGCCTTTAAAGAATCATTGCTCGGAGTGTTTGCCGAGGCAATAAGGTTGGAGTCCTCCTCTTTTCTGTAGCCCCACCCATCCCTTACAATGAAAATGGCTTTTGTTTTACCCTTTTTCATGATCTTTTTCATTTACTTTCCAAGCTCTTTTGAGACAAATGGTCACATCTCCTCTAAGATAGTATCAAGATCATCTTGAAGCTCTGAAAGAGCCTCTTCAATTCTCTCTTCCGTTTCTTCTTCTTCAATCATTCTTTCTATTTCCACCACCATCTTCTCCACGGAAACCACTTTCTCTTTTAAGTGATCCAACTTGCTTTCCTCCGTCAAGTAAACCTCTCTTACTATTTCATTGAATTGCCCTCTCTTTCGAGAGAATCTCTCTTCCTGGTCCTTCTCTTTTTCCCTTTCCATCATTGCAAGTATATCTTCGGCAACCTCTTCTCTTGAATATTGATCAGGAGGAGTAAATTCCTCTTGCGGGACAACCACCCTGTAGATTATCGAACCCACAAGAATAAGGATGGAAACGCCCAGAATTATATAAAGTTTTTGGCGAAGAGTCATGATCTTATAATATTTTTATAAGCAACCTTTCAAATTATTTTCCAGCTTTAAAAGCCTGTTATACTTGGCAACCCTTTCTCCTCTCTGGGGAGCACCCGCTTTGATATGATCTGCCCCTACCCCCACGGCAAGATCGGAAATAAAATCATCATTGGTTTCCCCCGAACGGTGAGAAACGATTATTTTCCATCCAAACTCCTTGGCTTTTTTTGCTGCCAAGATCGATTCGGAAACGCTTCCAATTTGATTAATTTTCAAGATCATGGCGTTGCATGACCCCTCTTTGTTTGCCCTTTCCATTCTCTCTAGATTGGTAACCAAAAGATCATCTCCGACGATCATTGTTTCTCCCATTTTTTCCGTCAACACCCTAAAACCGGAAAAATCATTTTCTTCCAGAGGATCCTCAATTCCTATGATCGGGAAATCATTCATAATTTCCTCGTAAAAAGATATCATCATGTCCCTATTCATCACTTTTCCATCAAGCAGATAATTTCCTTTTTCATGGAATTCCGTGGCCGCAACGTCTATCAAAAAAGAAGTTTTTTTTGTATTTTTACTTAAAAAAGAGAGTATCTCTTGCGAGGAACCGGCCTTGATAGAAAAACCTCCTTCATCTCCTATATCAACGGAACTGACTCCATAATCTTTTAGAATAGCACTCTTCAAAGCATGAAGGAGTTCAGATGCAAAACGAAGATTCTTCTCAAATGATTCTTCATGAGGAACTACCATGAATTCTTGGAAACTGACATTGCTTCCCGAATGCACTCCTCCGTTCACCACATTAAAGCAAGGACGAGGAATACTTCTTTCAAGTTCAAATGAAGAGGAAATATATTCGGAAAGCTCCACTCCTTCTTCAAGGGCAGCAGCCTTAAATGCAGCCATCGAGACTCCCAAAATAGCATTTGATCCCAAACGAGACTTGTCTGAAGTCCCATCAGTCTCCACTAAAAGCTCGTCCACTTTTCTTGGATCCACTTTCCTTCCTATAAGAAGAGGACGCACCTCTTCTTCTATCTTGCGAACAGCCCTTAAAACCCCTTTTCCAAAGTATCTCTCTTCTCCATCTCGCAGCTCCTTGGCCTCATGACTTCCTGCAGATGCCCCGGAAGGAACAGAAGAGATAAACTCACCTTTTTCAGTGAAGAGAGAAACCTCAATTGTCGGTTCTCCCCTTGAGTCCAGTATCTCTCTTGCTTTCAGATCTTTGATCATGAATATAATTCAAAATCTTATGACGAGAGCCAACCCCCGTCAACATTAATTACTGCTCCGGTCATATAAGAAGAGGCGTCGGAAGCAAGAAAAAGCACAACACTGGATATCTCCTCCGGCTTCCCCATTCTTTTTAAGGGAAGACGTGAAACCAGTGCCTCTGTTCCTTCTTTATCCTCTTTGACCGGATCTATCATGGGAGTTTCTATTATACCCGGAGCAACAGTATTCACTCTGATGTTGTGAGGGGCAAGGTCCACCGCAAGGGCTTCGGTCATTCCCGCTATACCTCCTTTTGAGGATACATAAGGTACGGCATTTGGGAACCCTATTCCGGATTGACCCATGGCAACAGACCCGATGTTCACAACAACTCCCTCTCCTCTTTCCTTCATCGCTTCCACTGCAGCCCTGGTGCATAAAAAGTAACCTTTAAGGTTTATATCCATTACCCTGTCCCAATCTTCTTCCGTGAGTTCAAGAAAACTCTTGAAATCCACTATCCCCGCATTATTAACCAAAATATCAATCCCTCCATAGGTCTCCTTTGCCTTTTCCATCAACTCCTCCCCCTCGCTCTTGTTTGATATGTCACACTCAGCCGCAATCGCCTCACCCCCTTGCTCTCTTATTTCTTCCACAACCTTTTCGCAATCCTCCAGTGAAATATCGGAAACCACTACTCTTGCTCCTGCATCAGCAAGCATTAAACAATGAGTTCTTCCCATTCCTCTTCTTCCTCCAGTGACCACTGCTACTTTTTCCTTGAGATCGAATAATCCCTTTTTACTTAACATTTTAACGCTGTTTTCGATTTAAAACGAAAACGGCTATTATTTTTATCTTAATATTTGAGGTATCTTCTCTATAACATCGGTAGCAATAAGGGACTCACCTTTTTCTTTTCCTGCCATCTCCCCCGCAAGGGTATTCAGGACAGCCGCTCCCTCTCCTGATTCCAAAGGAGAAAATCCCCTTGAAAGAAGGGTTCCGGCAATTCCCGCCAGAACATCACCGGTTCCTCCGGAAGTAAGATAAGGAACTCGCATATCGTTCTTTACGGTCACCTCACCATCCGAGATAATATCTTGCTCCCCTTTAAGTAATATGCCCGCGGAATAATCCCTTGCGGATTCTTTTACCGCTTCACCCCTCTCTTCTTGATTCAAGCTCTTAACATCCTTCCCGGTAAGCACATAGAATTCATAAAGATGGGGAGTAAAAAGCACTCTTCCGCTATTTGATGCATGTTCACGAATAATATGCCTTTTGTCCTCGAAAGCATATATTGCATCAGCATCTACTACTACGGGTACATCAATCTCCTTGATATACTGACGAACAACCTCTTTAGTTTCCTCATCCCTCCCTATTCCTCCACCTATGACCACTGACACCCTGCCACGGGAAACATCTTTTCCGCTACGAGTGAGGGCAAAAAGATCGGACAAATGTCTTTCTGTGAAATGATCTCCTTTCACGGAAAAAGTTATCAAGTCCGGAGAGAAAGAAGCTACTATGTTCGCAGCCCTCTCGGGCGCAACCACCTGAGCAATATCCGCTCCCGATCTCAAAGCGGCCATGGCAGAGAGCGCCGGTGAGCCGGTATAAAATTTTGATCCCCCTATTATGATCACCAATCCATGATCGTATTTTCGAGCATCATCTTCTCTCCGGGGATAGAATTTCTCTATTGTCTTCTTTTTATCCATTTAATGTTAGCTTTCAAGAAAAGCTTTTAAGGAACTTATATAAGACTCTTTATTATCTATGAAGTGCCAATCCCCTTCGCATTGGTATCCATACACCGTTTTACCTGCATTTATCAAGTCATTCAGAGCACCTCCCATCAATTCTTCAATATTTGAATCCTTGAAATAATCAAATACCAAGGGTGTTAAGATGTAACGACCCATGATAGCAAGTCGCGAATCGGTTTGCTTGGGATCGGGATTCTCAATGACCTTCTTTATTTTATAAAGCCTATTAGCTATTTTTTCGGCTTCCACGATATTAAAGGAGTGCATCTCTTCCTCTTCGACTTCCTTTAGTGCAACTACCGGCTTTTGGGAAGTTCTAAAGACCGAGGAAAGCTGGTGGAGCGAAGAATTTTTTCCCGCAAAAACAACGTCGGACATCATGAGAGCAAAAGCTTCGTCACCTATTTTTCCTTTGGCTCTTGATATTAAATTATTGCTCTTAACTCCTTTTTTAAAGGAAAGGTAAGAAAAAGAAACCGGAAAATGCTTTTCCTTGAAGCCCTCCTGAGCAGTGGGAACCTTATCCGTATATTTAAAATGGTCTGTTACCGCCTTTTTCCCGGAGGGAAGTATAAAATTGACCTCTCTTACCCCGCAATCGATAGCCTCCTCGGTTATTCTTTGCACAATGGGAACATCCGCAAGCGGCAAAAGCTCCTTTGGAATGACCCTGGCAAGAGGAAAGAATTCATCATCTGCATCATTCAGTAATATAACAGCTTTTTTTATGTTATCCATTGTTTTTTTCTAACATCAAAGAGAGTCTTTGTTGAACTTCTTTAGGAAAGAGGGCTTCTCCCATTCTTCCTCCTCTTTTAAGATCTCTTTCTCCTCTTCAGTCTCGGGTTTCTTGGGTTTATCATCTCCCGGGTCAAAAAACTTCTGCTTGGTTTCCACTACCGTCACTCCCTCTTCTTTGACCTTCTCTTTGTGATTATCCTTTTTACTCTTCTCCTGTTTTTTACTTTTCTTTCCCGGGTCCTTCTTTTTTTTGTTCTTCTTTTTTTCCAAAGAAGACTTGGCTTCCTTTTCCTTCTCCTCCTCTTTTTCTTTTTCTTGAAGCTCATTCTTGAAAAAGTCGGTACCACATCCCGTAGCAAGCAGAGAAACTTTTATCCTGTCCTTGTACTTGTGTTTCTGCATTATCCCCACAATTATCTTTGCATCATCTTCCGTATAGTTGGAGATGCTTTCGGAAACGGATGAAATATCAGTAAGACCTATATCCTTCCCTCCGGTGATATTGAAAAGAACTCCTCGAGCGTTATCTATTCCATAAGGATACAAAGGATTCGAAACGGCTTTTCTTACAATTTCCTGCGCTCCCTCTTCAAGGCTCCCCTCTACAGTATTTATATAGGTGAGCTTCCTGGTTCCCCTCCTACTTTCCAAGATAGTCCTCACATCAGCAAAGTCAATATTGATGAGACCCGTCTGATAAATGGTTTCCACAAGACCCTCCAAGCTCTGAGCAATATTCTTGTTCATTACCGCCAACGCATCTTTAAGGGGCGTATTCTTATCAACTATTTCAAATATCTTTTCATTGGGCAAAATAGTTATGGCATGCAAATAAGGGTTTGTTTCCTTAACAGCCTTTTTTGCTATCTTCATCTTCTTGTCACCTTCAAAAGAAAAAGGAAGTGTGAGTATGCCGTAAACGATACTACCCTCTTCTCTTGCAACACGAGCAAGAGATGGTAGCGCTCCCGACCCAGTTCCTCCGCCCAACGAGGATACAAAAATAGTAATATCCTGATCTTTGAATAGTTTTCTTATTTCCTCTATATCTTCTTCAGCAGCTTTTTTTCCAAGATCGGGATTCATTCCTGTACCAAGACCGGATGTCAACTTCTCTCCAAAGGTCATGCCCTTGATCTTCTTTCCCTTGGTTATTTCGTCCAAAGCTCTTGTGTCAGTGTTGACAGCTGCAAAAAGGACTCTTTTTAACTCACCGGAAATGCTGGAAATAATAGACCCACCACCACCTCCTACTCCCACAACTCTTACCTTGATCTCTCGCACAGGCTCTTCTTCGACTTTTTTCTGCCTTGCTTCTTTCTTTTTTGTGTCCTTTTTTGTTGTTTTTGTTTTTCCGGTCATGCTAATTTGATCACACTCTCGACACCCCGTCTTGCCGAGAGAGTTTTACTTATAGTTTTACTTATGAAGTATAACACATAATATTGATTGTTTTCAAACAAAGCAAGTTGCTTAACTGTGATAAGATGTGGCATCATTTATAATACCCTATCACTATGAAAATTCTCAAGGAATACAATCCAAAAAGAAAGGTGTCAAACAGTATCAAAAAAGATGTTCTTTTTGTACTCTCTCTTGTTTCATTGGCAGTATTGTTCTTAGCAGCATGGGAATTCTTGAGAAATGAAAAAATAACACTATTCTTTCTCGAGCAATACACCTCCCTCCTTGAAAGATCCACATCAGCGACCGAAAACTCTTTGAAGCTTTTTAGTTATATCGGAGTAAAATCATTCTTCATCTTCTTTCTTTTCCCTGTCTTGTTTTGGATGGAAGAGAAGGAAAAAGCAGTAAAAGCGGCAATGATACTCCTTATAGCGGGAGCAACCGTGTTGCTCATAAGGGAAGCAACCTCCTTGCCGAGGCCATATTTTCCCGAGCTGGACCAAACGCGCCCGGGCCATTCATTTCCCAGTGGTCATATTGTTCAGCTTTTGATGGTGCTGGGCTTTCTTTTACTTCACTACAAAAAGAAAATAGTTTGGCTTTTGGCAGGTTTGATAATTCTTTTTACGGGAATATCACGTTTATTTTTCGGGCATCACTTTCTGGATGACATCATAGCGGGAATCATCATAGGGTCTCTCGCTCTTTATTTCTCCTTAAGGGTATTTTCATTACTGGAAAGCAGAGGTTTTAAGCTCCTTCCGATTTTCTTGATACTCCTCGCTTTTATAATACCCTTCACTTGTCTTTTTATAACACAGATTACAAGGCACCTTCCTTTGATATTCTATGTGTGCGGTCTTCTCGGAGGATATACATTGCAAAATACATATTTCAAGATACCCTCTGAAAAAAAATGGACAAAATTCTACAAGACCTTTTTGGGGATAATTCTTTTGACTCCTTTTGCAATAACGTTTAACTTCAACCTTTTTACCGATGCACTGCTGCTCGGAGGATACTTCTTTATTGGAACATTTGTTGCTCTTATTTGGCCCTCGATCTTTTACGCGTCCAGAAAAGCTCTCAAATTCTAATTATTTCGTATTTTCAAAACACCTGAGACACATCCGGCGATCAGTCCTCCCAAGAGAGCCGTGAGAAGTTGGGGCCAGCTCATCATAAGAGCAGCATTGGAAGCAATTGCCTCCTTTGCAATAAGATCTACCACCAAGATGCTTGAAGAATAAAGAAATACGAACTTCAAAAAGGAGGAGACAAGCACTGCCCTTAAGAAATGATTCTTAAAGTGATCAAAGGTAAATATCAGGATCACGTTTCCCATGATTATAAATGGGACCATGGGGGCTAGGACGGGCGGTAAAAGGCCTGAAGAAAGTGCTATCAAGCTGGGAAATATAGCAACGAATACCGCTCCCTGGACTCCTGTAAGTAAAACACCCAAGAATAGTGTAGCGTTAACTACGGAACCTGTTACTGCTTGTACTCCAAGAAGAGGAGCAAGAACAGCGGCTCCCGTCAAAAAAACAAAAGATATCGCCTCCTTGGTAATAATATTACGGAAAACAATGGTTTTTGATCTCATATTATTTATTATTCCTTTTATTTTTATATAAAGGAGTTTTGGATGCTTCATGATACCTTGTATGGCAGATCCTTGATATTTCTTTTTCCGTTGTCAGTATTTCTTCATATACCTTTTTTACTACGGGATTATCCTTTGCTTTCAAAACCTCTTTATCTTCGCTGGCTTTCCGGAGACCGGCCCTTCTTTCTTTAGTCATACTCTCAGAGGTAGGCACGGGTTGTCCGCCTCCTCCTATACATCCCCCGGGGCAAGCCATCACTTCCACATAATCGTATCTCTTGGGATCTTTCTTTAACCCCTCTAGTGCATTCCTTGCATTTTTTAATCCATGAACCACTGCAAGCCTTAAGTTTCTTCCTTTATAGGAAATACTTGCTTCCGCTAAACCGCTACTAACCTTTTTGAACTGCACTCTTTCGCCAATGATATTGAAAATAGCGGACTGCATAACCCCGCCACTTGCACCGTAAGAAACTCCCGAAAAAGAAGCCTCTCCAAAAGGATCATCTGTTCGTCCCTTTTCCATCCCTTTGAGCTTGATATTATTTTTCTTTAAAAGCCTACCTGTTTCTCTGGTGGTCATTACATAGTCAACCGGCCTTACCCCATTCTCTGCCAATTCCTCTCTCTCTATCTCATGTTTCTTTGCCACACAAGGCATGATGGAAATAAGAAACAGTTCTTGAGGATCAACACCCTTTTTGGTAGAAAAATATTCCTTTATAAGCTTGCCAAGAATAATGTGGGGAGAACGTACGGTGGTAAGATGTGGTATGAATTCCGGATAATAGAATTCAACAAATCTGACCCACGAAGGACAACAAGAAGTAAGTAATGGCAAACCCCCTTCTTCCGTTCTTTTAAGGAATTCTTTTGACTCCTCCATGGTTGTAATATCCGCTCCCACGGGAACATCAAAGATATTGTCTCCTCCCAGCTGCCTTAAAGAAGATACAAGTTCCCCCATAAGGTTAAATCCGGCAGGAAGTCCAAACTCCTCCCCTATGGCGGCTCTCACCGCCGGAGCTATTTGAAAGATCAGTGTAATCTCCTCCTTCTTGAGAGGTTTTTCCGTTCTTTCAAACTCCCCCACCGCCTCAAACGCGCCAGCCGGACAGTGGTTTATACACTGACCACAGTGAACACAGTCCTTATCCTTCCTTTCCGAAGGAAATACCTCTCTTAAATGACTTTTCCCCCTCATTTCTAAAAATCCCACGCCTTGCTCTTTGCAGATCTCGATGCAATTCCTACAATCTATACACTTTGAAGAATCAAATTCCAAAGAGCATCCAAACCGATATGCCGGATAATGATCCTTTCTATCCTTGAACTTATTGATCTTTACTTTATATTCCTTTGCAAAATCAAGCATCTTGCAATTGAGGTTCCAAATGCAATCGTGACACTCTTCTTGGTGCTGGGAAAAAAGTAACTCCAAGTTTATCTTTCTCGCCCTTCTGACAGAAGAGGTGTCAGTCTCTACTACCATTCCATTCTGTACTTTGGTTGAGCAAGAAGGCAAAAGCTCTTCCCTGTTGACCTCCACTACGCAAACCCTGCAACTGGCTTTAATGGTCACATCAGAATGATAACAAAGAGTGGGAATATGAATACCGTTCCTTTTGGAAACATCAAGAATGGTTTCTCCTTCTTTTGCCAAAAGTTTCTTTCCGTTAATTTTTATTTTCATGATCATTCTTCAATACTTTTTCAAGAAAACTCCTAAGCGAAGTGGCAGCAGATGTTCCTAGTGGGCAAAAACTGGTCTTTTCCATGGCAAAGAGCATGTCTTCCACCCCTTCCATGTCCCTCTTTTCGATCATTTCCATTATCCTGTAAAGCCCTTCTCTGCAAGGAGTACACTTATCACAATTACCCTCAAGAAGAAAATCAACCCATTTTTTCATCAAGGCATAGCAGTCTAATCCCTCCTTCTTGTAGATCATTATGACACCAAGTCTTCTCAGGGGAACATCCAGTTCTTCGGGGAGCATTATTATCCCACAAGCACCACCTCCTATTTTAAGAAAATACTCAAAATCAGGTACGTTGCCCGTACTTTCAAGTATCTCTCTTATGGTGATCCCCCCTTGCAACTTATGCACCCCCTTATTCGGAGCGTCTCCGAAAATTGAGTAGAATCTTTCTTTCTCGTACTCCTCTCTTTTTATTTTTCCCACACAATAAAAACTCTCCACGTTATTCACTAGTGTGGGATACCCCCAAAGCCCCTTTTGAGTAGGAAAAGGAGGTTTTTTTTGAGGTTCGGGCACACCACCTTCTATAACTTTGATCAGGGCTGTTTCTTCTCCTCCAATATAACCACCCTTCTTTTTAACGATCTCGATCTCGTCATTACCGATCTCTTCTTTGAGTAAATCGTGAACCTCCTCAAAATATTCTTTCTTGAGATAGATATATCCTTTTTCAGCCGAAAGATAATCAATAGCAACCCTTATTCCTTCTATCACATAACGAGAATGATTTTTCAGTATAAAGAGATCCTTGAAAGCACCCAACTCCCCTTCGGCAGCATTGCAAACAACATACTTCTTTTCCGCCTTCTCTTTTTTCACCGATTCCCACTTTAAGTGTACAGGGAAATTGGAGCCACTTCTTCCCAAGATCCCCTCCTTCTCTATTTTAGAAATTATATCCTTCATCATTCGATTTTTGCTTTATTCTATTTAAAAATTCCAGTGATGTAAACGAGAAATCATTGACAAAAAAGACTATCCTTTCTTTTTGTCTTCAATAAGTTCGTTTAAAATAATCTTTACATCCCTTATGCTCTCTTCCTCCAATATTGAAAGAAAAATAACTTTTTTCCCGATCGCTTCCAGTTCTTCTTTTATTTGAAAAAGTCTTTTCCTGGAAACTTCATCCTTTTTGCTTACGATCAAATACTCCGGTTTCTCAAGAAGCTTCTTGCAGTGCCTGCCAAGCTCTTCCCTTACTGTTTCATAATCTCTTAACGGTTCCGCGGATTGGGCAGACACAAAATGGAAGAGTACTTTGGTACGCTCTATGTGTCGTAAAAACTTGATCCCGAGACCTTTTCCAAAAGAAGCTCCTTTTATAAGGCCCGGTATATCGGCAATCACAAGTTCATAATAAACTCCGAGAGAGGGCTCCAATGTGGTAAAAGGATAATTGGCAACCTTTGTTTCCGCATTGGTCAGTTCATTTAAAAGACTGGACTTGCCAACATTGGGAAGTCCTATGAAACCAATATCAGCAATGATCTTCAGTTCAAAACGAGCTGAAACAAGATCACCCTCTTTTCCATACTCAAATTCCTTGGGAGAAGTATTTCGCGAAGATCGAAACTGGAAGTTCCCTCTTCCTCCTTTCCCTCCCTTTGCTATCAATATCTCCTCTCCTGCTCTATTTACCTCCGCAATGATCATATCCCTCTCCAAGTCATGTACTACGGTTCCCACCGGAACCTCCAAAAGAACATCTTTACCATTTTCCCCACTCCTGTTATCCGGAAGCCCTCTCTTCCCGCTCTCGGCCCTAATATCCTTTTTGAAACGGAACTTCTTTAAAGCTCCCAAATCCACCACTCCCTTTACATAAACATTCCCTCCGTCACCCCCGTTACCTCCGGTGGGACCAAGTTCCATTTTTGCCCTCTTAAAAGAGACTGTGCCATCTCCCCCCTTTCCGGCCTTTATATTGACTTTTACGTCATCTACAAGCATGAGTAAGAAATTATGCTGAAGTTTTGAAAAAAATAATATCCCCGTCCTGCACCTCGTAATGTTTTCCCTTGTCTTTGACCTTTCCGACCTCCCTTAAGTTAGACCACCCTTCATGCTTGATGAATTCATCGGTATTTGCTACTTCCGCTCTTATGAATTCCCTTTCAAAATCACTGTGGATCTTACCTGCGGCAGCAGGAGCAAGAGATCCTTTTTTTACCGTCCACGCTCTTGTTTCCTTCTCCCCGGAAGTAAAGAAAGAAACAAGGTTCAAGGAGTTATAACTCTTTCTGATGAGCTTACTCAAACCACTTTCCTTTAGTCCTACAGCTTTCATATATTCTTCCATATCCTTCTCCGAAAGCCCTGCCATTTCAGCTTCCATTTTAGCATTTATTTTCAGAAAATCCTCTTCTTTATTCCCCGGAACCCCGTCAACGTTCTTCAAATGAATGATTGGTTTATTCGTTAAAAAATTAAATTCTTTGATCGCTTCCCGTTCTTTTGCACTTAATTCCATATCTCTAAGAGGCTTTTCCTTTTCCAAGAACTCTTTGGCTTTTTTCAAGGTATTTACTTTTAAGAAAGATTCGTTATCTTTCGCAAGATCTTTGCCGAATTTTTCGATTAATCCATCAACTGTCTGAAGATCGGCTACCATAAGTTCAAAATCAATTATTTCCTTGTCCCTTTCCGGATTCACACCGTTTTCCGTATGAATCACATTGTTATCCTCGAAACCTCTGGTAACCTCTACTATGGCATCCACCTCTCTTATGTGAGCCAAAAACTTGTTCCCCAAACCTCTTCCTTGATGAGCTCCTCTTACAAGTCCCGCAATATCAACAAATTCTATCGTAGTATGAACAGTTCTTTCCGAACTAGATATTCGCGATATCGCTTCCAATCTCCTGTCGGGAACCTCCACCACACCAATATTGGGGTCAATGGTGCAAAAAGGATAATTCTCACTTTCCACTTGTTTTTTTGTAACTGCTTTAAATAGAGTGGACTTACCTACATTCGGCAAACCCACGATACCTACCTTGAAAGACATATGAACTGAATCTTTTAAGCTTTCACTTAAATCAGGAACTTGATTCGAAACAGAATAACAGATCAAAAACTAAAAAAACCTTTGCCTGAAATAAAAAAATGTTTATAATTGCTTGATAAGTTATAATAAAAGAAAAAGATGGAAGAAACAACGTTTTTGATATTCATACAACTTTTCCTTGCCACCATTCTGGGTGCTCTCATAGGAATAGAGAGAGGATATAAGGAGAAACCTGCAGGAATGAAGACTCATGCTCTCGTTTGCATGGGAGCAGCAATGTTTATTGCTTTGAACCGATACACACTACAAGGATTTCCTTTGGAAGAAATAAGCCTGGACCCTTCTCGTGTATTGGCTTCAATCGTAGTGGGAGTGGGGTTCATAGGAGGGGGTCTTATCATAAAAAGAAAATTTGAAGTAGAAGGATTAACCACTGCCGCCGGCCTATGGGTCTCCGCCGCAGTAGGAGCGGGAATTGGAATGGGAATTTATCTTCCCTCTATATTCGCTACTTTTCTTACTTTATTCGTTTTCCACGGGTTCACTTCCTTTGAGAACAAATTCATAAGAAGAAGGTCAGATCACGAAGCCCCCCAAAGATAAACAATATTGAAACTTCCGCTCTCATTCCTTTATGAAACGCAAAGAAGCTTCTTTCCATTCTTCTGCGTAATGAATTCCCACCCTTGGGACCATTCTTATCTTCCCCGCTCTTCTGTTTCTTTCAAACCATAGACCACTCTCTTTTCCTACCTCTTTTCTGTTTAAAAGAGTGCTAATACCCAAAGCTTTGGTCAGCCTCCCGGGTCCGCTGAACTTTCCGGCTCCTCTTATCAATACTGCCGCCGGGTAATCCTTTTTATCCGTAACCACATTAAGTATGGAATGAATACCATACACAAGATAAACATAAAGAACTCCTCCTTCCTCGAACATCACCTTATTTCTTCCTCTTTTCCCCTTATAAGCATGAGAGGCCTTGTCTTTGAATCCTTCATATATCTCCACTTCGTTCACTTCAAGTGAAAACATCTCATTACCGACCTCTCTTACTATATTACTCTCAAGTAAAGCAAAAGCGACTTCTCTTGAATCTTTTTTGAAGAAATCTTTGTTCATCCTCATGACTAATAAGTGAATTGAATTATATCCTTTCTTTCACTATAATCAAAAAATGAAAGAGTCATATCTATATAAAAAATTAAAAGAAAAGAAGGTGCAATGTCGCACTTGCGCACACTTTTGTGTCATATTTTCCGGAGAAAAGGGGAAGTGCGGAGTAAGGAAGAACAAAGACGGGAAACTGTTCTCTCTTAATCACAAAAAAGCTGCGGCAATGAATATTGACCCCATAGAGAAAAAGCCTTTGTTCCATTTCTTGCCGGGAACACCTTCTTTTTCAATAGGCGCCGCCGGATGCTCTTTTTCCTGTAAGAATTGTCAGAATTTCGACATATCTCAGGGCCCAAAGATGTCAGATGATATACCGGGTAGTGAGGTCTCTCCGGAAGAAGTGATAAAAATAGCAAAAAAGAATTCCGTTCCAAGCATTTCTTACACCTACACGGATCCCCTCGCCTTTTTGGAGTATGCTCTCGATATCATGAAACTTGCAAAAGAAGAAGGAATAAAAAATTGTTTCGTTTCCCACGGATTCATGACAAAAGAGACAAGAGAAGCAATTATCCCTTACCTTGATGCCATTAATATAGATATAAAAAGTTTTTCAGAGGAGTTTTACAAATCTAATTGCGGAGCAAGACTCGATCCGGTTCTTGAAACCGCAAAAACACTAAAGAACAACGGAATATGGACCGAAATAACAACTCTTTCCATTCCCACTCTTTCCGATAAAGAGGAAATGCTTAGAGATATAGCGAAATTCATCGCAAGAGAGCTCGGAGAGGAAACTCCTTGGCACATAAGTCGTTTTTCGGGAGATATATCTTGGAAATTACAGGACCTCCCTCCCACTCCGCTTGAAACGCTGGAAAGGGCCCACAGAATAGGAAAAGAGGAGGGGTTAAGGTATGTATATTTAGGCAATACACCCGGACATTCACTTGAGGACACTTATTGCCCCGAATGCGGAGAGATGGTTATCGAAAGAGCGGGCTTTAAGATAGAAAGACACGACAAGAAAGGAACTTGTTCTTCTTGCGGAGAGCCTATGGAAATCATTTTGAATAATTAAATAAATTATCCGGCTATGCCTGATATCGTTTTTGCCGCCATAACTCCCCATCCCCCGATCTTACTTTCCTCCATAGGATCCAAAGAGGATAGAGAAAAAGTCAAGAATACTATTCAAAATTTGAATGCTTTAGGAGAAGAACTAAAAAAAGTGTCTCCGCAAAGCATTCTTATCTCTTCTCCCCACCCCGACTGGGGATTCAATGTTCCTCTTTCTTTCTTGGCGGAAAAATTTCAAGGAAAGGTTGTAACACACCTCACCGGCACCGAAGATCCTGAAGGGCATTTCAAAAAAGGAAAAGAAATCTACGATCTTGAAATAAAGAACAGAGGAGGAGTGGCATTAATAGCAAGTGGAGACCTCTCGCATCGACTAAAGAATGAAGGGCCTTATGATTACCATCCAGATGGAGAAAAATTTGACAAGGAGCTCATAAGAGCCCTGGAAAGGAAAGATGTAAAAAATATTCTGGAGCTTGATCGTAAGTATCCGGAAGCCGGAGAATGCGGACTACGCTCTTTTTCTTTCCTGCTTGGCATCCTGGAGAGAAGAGTCGAAGTGAAAGAAAAGAGTTATCGCCCGCGGATTCTTTCCTACGAGGGACCCTTCGGCGTCGGCTATCTTGTAGCGGGTTTTGAATTATGAGTCATTACACGAAAATAACAAAGAGCGCGGTAGAAAAATTCGTAAGAGAGGGTGTTATAATGAATCCTTCCGAAGATCTGCCCGAGGAACTTTTAAAAAGAAAAGCTGGAGTTTTTGTGACCATTAAAAAAGAGGGTAAGCTCAGAGCGTGCATAGGCACTTACTTGCCCACCAAAGAGAGTCTTGCAAGTGAAATAATTCATAACGCAATAGCGGCCGCCTCCAAAGATGACCGCTTCGGCCCCATAAAAGAAGAGGAGCTCCCTCTTCTCTCTTATGAAGTTCATATCCTGGAAGAACCTGAGCAAATAGAAGACCTGGGAAATCTGGACCCCGCAAGATACGGCATTATAGTGAAAGGAGAAAGATCCTTTCGAAAGAGTCTTCTTCTTCCAGGTCTTGAAGGAATCGATACTCCCGAAGAACAAATCCTCACTGCATGCAAAAAAGCGGGAATAAACCCACAGAAGGAAAAAATGTCCCTTTTTCGTTTTCAAGCCAAAAAATACCAGGACTAAACAATTTTTCTCAAGCTCTCATGTATCCTTCCATTGGAAAACAGAAAGTCACCTCTTCGGTTTTGCCAGAATTTTCCGTCAAAATCAGTAACTTTTCCTCCGGCCTCCTCGGTAATGATAACTCCGGAAGCAATATCCCAAGGATCTCCCTGAAACATAACAAATCCGTCCATCCTACCCGAGGCAACCCAGCCCGTTTCCACCCCCGCAGAACCTATTTTTCTTAAGTCTATAACATTCTCAAATATCTTGGAGAGCTTTTTCGAGAGCTTCCTTTTGTCTTTTTCAAATCCGTCACAAAAAGCAATATAGGACCTCTTCAGCCTATCCACTTCCGAAACCTCTATTTTTTTCTCATTCAAATAGGCACCCCTTCCTTTTCTCGCAAAATAGAACTCATCAATGGCGGGAGCATAAGTTAATCCCATAATGATCTCTCCTTTATGAAGGAGGGCGATACAAATGGAGAAAAGAGGGTTGCCGTTCGCAAAATTTCCACTTCCGTCCAAGGAATCTATTATCCAAAGGTAATCGGAACCTTTGTCATTAAGGCCTGACTCTTCGGTCAAAAGACTGTGCCTAGGATATTTCTTTTCTATTTCCTTTATAAGGAATTCGTCCATCTCCTTGTCATATCTGGTAACCACCTCCTTGCTTCCTTTTCTTACCGAAAGAAGCCTTTTTTCTTCCTTGAATTGAGAGAGAAGCTTATCTCCCGCCCTTTTTACTAATTTTTTGGAAAATTCCTGCATAAGCAACAGTTATAAAGGATACCCCACAGGCATTATGTACAAAGGCTCCTCTTCTTCATTGAGTTTCAAGACCTCGATTACCTCTTCGTTGCCAAATGCTCCCACGGTTACAGTGCCAAGGTTCAATGATTCGCATTGAAGATAGATATTCTGTGAAGCATGTCCCGCTTCCATGTGAACATACCTCTCCCCTCTTTCCCCATACCGGGAAACAGTTCTTTCATAAACGCCTGTTATAACGATATTCACGGGAGCTTGAGCAATAAAATCCTGCCCGAGCGCGGCAGAAGCGAGTTTCTCGCTCACATCCCCTTCCAAAATCTTGCTCAAGTTGTGTTTCTCAGGGTGGAAAAGATAAACACCTTCCTCGACCCCCTCTACATTATTTGCAACTATATAGACCTCCAGGGGGTAGGTAGCTCCCGCAGAAGGGGTTGCTCGCTTCCCATTTTCTTCCGTAACTCCTTGTCCCGCCCACAATAATTGCGAAACTTCCTCTAGAGAAATGGCCCTGTCCCTGAAATCCCTGATACTCCTTCTTGAGTGGAGAGTCTCTTCCAGGGAAACATCACTTTCCCTTTTGGGCTTTGGTAGGTTTGTCTCGTTATCCACCAAATGATCTTTGCTTTTATTTTCCTCCTCTTTAAAAAACATAAAAGCTCCTACAGAAATTACACCAATAAAAAGTAAAATGATTATTATTCCTGGGCACTTTTCCTTGTACATTTTGATTGTATCAAACTAAGACGCCTAAGAACAAGCTCTTCGATGGTCTGATCTCAAAAATGCTCTTTTTGCTGATCCATGTAATATTGCTTTAACAAAAGCCTTTCCACGGGCTCCCTTAGTGGCATCACGATAAAGCCCTTCATAAAGCCTTTCAGGTGAAGGAAAATAGGGTATTGTTCACCTTTCTAGTGCTCCTCTTTTGGCCATTCCGCTTCTTCCAGTATCTCTTTTCTTTTTTGCTTGCATATTCTCCATATTTCTCCGTCCACCTCATCCTCAATACTTTCCTCATCAGAATATTTCTCTCCAAGCATCGTTTCAATAACATCGATCTCATTGGGAGTAAGCTCAATATCACCACTATCTAGTGTTCCTTTTTTACTTAGCACCTCCTCCACCCTTTCCCTTACTTCCGAATACATTTCATCCATTATTTTTTCATAGCCCTCTTCTCCCTTGCTCCTCATTTCATCTAAATTCGCTTCTCTCTTTTCCCTTTCCGAAAGCTCCTCCCCTCCGGGATCCTTTTCATGTATTGGAGATTTTTCGTTTATTGGCATATATTATTTACTGACCATTATTTATACCACGACCTTTTTTCACAGGGATATTTCTCCTTGAGTGTTAATCTCATTATAACAAACAAAAATCAAGAATAAACCCTTTTAAGGCCTATTTGTTCTGCAAACTCAACATATCTTCGATGTTCGCGAGAAGTTATTGCCTTTGAGAGCTCAGGATGATCAAAAGCTTTATAAAAAGGTCTGTATTGCCCCATTATATTGATAAAGGTATTCTCGGACACCTCTTCTTTTATGAAACGAAGTACACCTTCGGTCTTTGATAAATCATTGGGCAAAACAAGGTGCCTTACAAGAAGTCCCTTTTTTGCTACCCCCTCCCGGTTCACTTTCAGATCTCCTACTTGCCTATGCATTTCCTTTATGGCAATTTGCGCAACCCGAGGATAACCGGAAATCTTGGAATATTTACGTGCCTCTTGTTCTCCGTGATATTTCATATCAGGCATATATATATCGAATATACCCTCCAAAAGTTCCAGCGTTTCAACCGAGTCATAAGCATTGGTATTATAAACAAGCGGGATATTTAAACCCTTTTTTACGGCAAAAGTAAGTGATTTTAATATGGCAGGAACCTGGGAGGTGGGAGTAACAAAATTTATATTACAACATCCCTTTCTTTGAAGAGACACCATGATCTCCGCAAGCCCTTCAAAAGAAAACTCCTCCCCTACCTTCATTTGAGAGATCTCGTAATTTTGACAATATACGCAAGATAGATTGCATCCTGTCAAAAAAACGGTTCCCGACCCATGTCTTCCCGTAAGAACCTTCTCTTCTCCAAAGTGAGGAAAATAAGAAGAAACAGTGGGTCTCGCCCCAATACCGCAACACCCCCTCTCTCCCTTGATTCTGTTGATCCTGCAATTACGAGGACATATATTGCAGCAAGAGAGCAAGCTAAATGCCCTCTCGGATCTTGACTCAAGTTCCTTAGAGGAAAGACTGAGATAAGAAGGATTGTTCATGTTATGACCTTTATAAGCACTTTTCTTTTTCTTGGTCCATCAAATTCAGCAAGAAAAATGCTCTGCCAAGTCCCTTGTTCCAACTTACCTTCCCCAATAGGCAAACACTCTCCCTGCCCCACGATACTCGCAAGAATGTGAGAATCAGTATTATTATCTATTTTGTCGTGTAAAAAATCGGCATCGGGAACGATCTCATTAAAAAATTTATTAAAATCCTTCAGGAGGCCACCTTCGTTTTCCGCTATCATGATCGCCGCCGTAGAATGTAAAGAAAATACCAAGACCATCCCCTCTTTTACTCCGCTCTCCCTTATAACTTCCTTTACAGAGGAAGTAATATCCAGAAACTCGTATCTTTCCATAGTAGAGAAATGAAGCTCTTTTTTCATGGTTTTTTTAGATGAATTAAAAACTCCCTGTTACCCTTTCTCCCGAGAAGAGGAGAAGGAGTGATACCGCAAACTACAAGACCAACATCTTCTGCAAACGATGCAACCCTTGCAATAGCTGCTTTTTGTTCTTTCTCTCTTTTTACAACCCCTTTTTTTAATCCTCCCGATTCCCCAAGTTCAAATTGTGGTTTTATAAGGGCGATGATCGCACCCCCTTTATCAAGTATACTTCCTGCTTTTTTTAAAATCAAAGTCAAAGAGATATAAGAAACATCAATACTGATAAATCCTATGCTCTCTTTTATGTTTTTATCGTCCAAATTCCTGAAATCGGTTCTCTCTATGCAAACGACCCTCGGATCATTCTTTATTCTTTTGCTCAATTGATCCTTTCCCACATCCACGGCATAAACCTTTTGGGCGGAATAATAAAGAAGAACATCTGTGAATCCTCCCGTAGAAGCACCCACATCCATGCAAATAAGACCATCAACCTTCAAATTCCAAATATTGAATGCCTCTTTCAACTTCAATCCACCCCTTGACACCCAAGGATTTCCGGGTTCGGTCAAGAATATGACCTCCTTTCCCCTTATCGGATGGCTCGGCTTGTATATCGGTTGCCCATTCACAAACACCTCCCCGCTCTTTAATGATTCTATCGCCTTTTGCCTGGAATTAAAAAATCCCTCTTCTACCAGGAATCTATCTATTCTGAAACGTTTTCTGTCATGCATACTACTAACTCAACAAACAAGAACTTCTCTTCGTAAGAGTTTTGTCATTCTATGAAAAAGCCCTTTTGAAAGGGCTTTTTGAGAGGAAGAAATCTTACTCGGATCTCAATGAACTTTGAAACTCTTCTATATACCGGGAAATTATTTCCGAGGGCACCCCTTTCGCATTCCACAAATTCGCTTCATGAAAAGAATTTCCTTTGAAGATACACCCGGAGAAATCAGCTTGATATAGACACGCTTCCGTAAAATTCGCTTCGGATAAGTTGGCTCCTCTAAAATTTGCCTTTTTTAGATTGGCCTTGCTGAAATTTACTCGTGAAAGATCTGCATAACTGAGATCCGCCCCTCCTAGCTCCACCTCACTCAAATCAGCACCCGCAATATTGGCAAACGACAAACATGCACCCGCAAGATCCAATTTCATGACATTACTTCTTCTCCGCCAACCATTGAATTGCTCCACATCATTCATTAACATCTTTACTATCTCCTCCTTGTAAGAAACCCGGGAAACGACCATCTTGATATCTCCTCCTCTTTTGTAATTATCTTGCCCGCAAAGAACAAGACCCACGCTTTATATGATAAAAATCAATTTTTGTCAATCACTCATAAGAAAACAATATCCTCCTCGTGATTGCTCAAAAGCAAAAATAAATGCGATATAAAATATAAAATGTCTATTCAAAAAAGAGTGGGTAGACGGTTGTTCGCCTACCCTTCCCTCTTCTTTGGTCTCGATTTACCAGGATCAAGACACGGACCCTTTTTCTGTTTCCTTGAAATATTTTTTTAAATGCTGGAACGACCGATAACCATCCCCTGCAGGAGAATGATAAAGTAAGCAAAAGCTACCGAAAAAAGCTGAATTCAATGCAAGAAACTTTTCTCCGGAAATATATAATAGCAGTCCTGCAGCAATATTCGCAAAAGGTCCCGATAAGGAAATAATGGCCAATTTAATGGGATTCCAATCCTTGCAATACCATTGAATGCCCACACCCTTTCTGTTCACCACTAAACGCATTATTTTTCCCGCACGAGTGAGGATGATCGATATTGCATGGCCAATCTCATGAATAAAAAGTACTAAAAAAATGTACAAAAGTACGAAATACCATTCAGAGGACCCTTCTATTTGCATTGTCGCAACAAAGGCCACTGAGACCAAAAAGAGAACCACAAAAAAGTTATAGATCTTCATTGATGACCCTCCTTTCTTTTTGGTATTAAATTTTCAAAAGTGCTTGCAATACTATACAATATTGTTTTTTTCAAAACAAGGGCTTAACTTTGCACAAAAAGTCTTTTATTGTAATATAGTGAAAATATGTGGAAAAAAATTACAATTACCGTAATGCTTGCGATCGCTACTGTCTTCCTTATAACAGCAGCGCTGAACGATAAAGATAATAACCTTCCTTCCGAAATAGATTTTAATGAAGAGACAAGAGAGGAGATGGAAAAGGATGAAAAAAAGGAAGTAGATAAAGGAAAAAGCAATGAAAAAGAAAGAGAATTGCCTAAGCTGGCGATCATTTTGGACGATATCGGAAACAATTTCCAAGCGGAGAGAAATATTGAGAAAATAGAAAAGGAAATAACATTGGCCGTCCTTCCTTTTAGGGAAGATACACACCGATCGATGAGCTTCTTCTCGGATAGAGAAATTATTTTGCACATACCACTACAACCCTTAGGAGAAGACGGTCTAGAGGAAGAGATGCTGATGACCGACATGAGTTCAAGCGAGATAAAAAAAGAGTTTGAGAGACATCTTTCCGCTCTTGGCAACAATGTTTACGGTGTAAATAATCATAAAGGATCGGCATTTACTTCGGATGAGAATGCAACAAGAGCCTTGCTTTCATCCATCAAAAAAAATGATCTTTATTTTGTCGACAGCTTCACAATAGGCTCTTCGGTCGGCTTCGATATTGCCAGAGAAATGGGGATTCCCACTGCAAAAAGGGATGTATTTTTGGATAATTCACGTAAAAAAGAAGATATTAAGGCAAGACTGGAGGAATCGGTGAAGATCGCGGAAAAAAAAGGAAGTGCGGTGGCAATAGGACATGGCTACCCAGAGACAATATCAGTACTCATAAAGGAAATGCATTCTTTTGGGGAAAGAGTTGAGTTTGTGAACGCTTCGGATATTGTAAAATAGAATCTTCCTCTTACTGGAAAACTTTCTCCTTGCAATTTACAAGAAAAAGGAATGTGGTAGACTAACTTTCAATGCACTAATCATAAAAAGGAGGGACAGTTCTTTGGAAAAAGAGTCTGTTTTGGAAGAAATTGCAAACATCATTGCTGACCAGTCGGATATAGAAAAAGAGCGAATTACTCCGGGCGCAAGCTTTGTTGATGATTTAGAGCTTGACTCCTTGGATGTTGTGGAAATGGTGATGGTAATGGAAGAGAGGTTCGGGATCGAAATTCCCGATGAAGAATTGGAAAATGTGAGGATAGTAGAAGATCTCATAAAGTACATTAAGGAAAAAACCTAAAAAGGTGCTTTCAAAGCACCTTTTTTGTTTAAAATAGCACATATTTCTTCCCGCTAGTTTAAAAATGAACTTCTTTTATTGCCAAGGAAATAAATTGACACACTCCTCACTTACCAGTCTTTCCATGTCTTCTTGCGAAGCCATGCACCGACTGGTGCGTGGCTGGCTGGATGGGACGATTTTCAAACTTTTAAGTGGTTAAGTGAGATTGAGAATATAGATGATGTGTTGGAAGAATCAAGGGTTTTACTTAAAATATAGTTACCCCAAACACCTGCACACTATTTTATTTAATCCATTGGTTTTCCTTCAAATATAGAATAAAACATATCAAGTACAAGAACGAGACAAAATACCATGATTATTGCAGTAGGCAAAGAGGCAGTAATAACACCCATTAATAAAAGTACTGGAATGCCAATCAATCCAATTAAAGATGGAAAAAAGAACCCATACTTCAAAAAACTCCAAATTACTAATAATCCATCTTTAATTTGAGTTAAAACATTTTCTGCTTGTTTTTCATTTATATTTTTTTGAGTTTGCACACTCTCTTTGATATCACTATTTTTAAGTTTCAATTTTTTTGCGCTTTTTTTCCTCTCATTTGTTTTTATAATCACTGAACTATAGATGGTCTCATAAGCATTACAAGAAGATATTATTGAGAAGTGACTTTCTATCTCTTTCTTAATCGATCCGTATACAAGAAAATGATCTTTATGGCTTGTTTCCATAATATCAACGCTTCCCTCTAGTATTAAGTTATGTTCTCTTAAATAATTTTTTAGTTCTTCTTTTTTCATGCCTTGAAATTGTCTTATCTAAAAATAATGTCACTTATCAAGGCAAGAGGTATAAGCTTCCTGATAGTTGGAGTTCCAATCGTATGGACGTTCTGGCTCATAACTAGCTTCTAAGTAAATTTGAGCTGATTGGGTCTTACCTTCATCCATTGCTCTTCTAAAGGCCCTCATATAGTCCTCTCTGGCTCTATTATCTGCATAAAGCTCTGCCTCCGCTTCACATCTTTCTATCTTTAGCGCCGTGTCTTCTTCGGCCTCGGTCCTTTCTTTTTCGACAGAACTTAGTTTTTCTTCATTTCATATTTTTTCTTGTAATTATTATGGCATAATATTATCATAGAAGTAAATAATTAAAAGGAGGGGTTAATCCCCTCTTTTTTTGTAAATAAACCTATGCAGGAAAAGAAATTTTTATAACGTTAGTGGGGACGTACCAGACGGTACATCCCTCACTTACCAGTCTTTCCATGTCTTCTTACGAAGCCATGCACCGACTGGTGCGTGGCTGCCGGGCCTGGACTCGAACCAGGACTGCCGCGTCCAGAGCGCGGAGGTCTACCATTAACCTACCCGGCAATCGTTATTTCAGATACTTACTTGTCGCGATCAGGCTAGAGAATACTCCCAAAAATATTCCCATTCCAAACTGCAAAAGCGCTATGAAAGTTGCCATTTGAAGGAATTGCTCGTAAAAACTCACTTCAATGGTAAGATTGAACGGTTGAGGAACTAAAACTGAGAGCAAGAATAGTAAAACAAAAGATATCGCCCCTGCCATAGCTCCCGTTATAGCTCCTTGAATAACGAAAGAACCTTGTATGAAGAAATTAGAGGATCCCACAAGACGCATCACTCTTATTTCCTCCCTAAGACTGTAGATTGCAAGCTTTATAGTATTATAAACAAGAAGTATAGCCAATATTCCCAGCACCGTTCCCGTGATGATACCGCCTCTTCTCATGCTCTCTGTGATACTAAATATTCCCTCTATCACTTCTTCTCGATTATAAAAATCAACATTATAAACAAGATCACCGTGCTCCTCTTCTGCGAATTCAGAGATCTGGCGATAAACATAGGGATCGTCCGCTCTAATGTTTACTGAGGCAGGAAAAGGATTGCCAACCTCCTCCAGAGATTCCATTACTTCCGGGCGATCGCCAAATCTTTCCACAAATGAAACCCTAGCTTGCTCTCGAGAAATATATTCTGTTTCATTGACCTCGAAATTGTCCTCTATCTCTTTTTGAACCTCAAATATTCGTTCTTCAGGCACTCCTATTTCAAAGTCAATAGTTGCATCGGCCTTACCTTCCACATCTCTTATAAGAGCATCAGCTATTCCGCTTAAAAGAAATAAAGAAGAGACGAGCATGATCATCACGATCAATACAAAAACCGCTACAAAGGAAAGACCACTTTCCCTGTAGAAATTCTTCCAACCGAGAAGAGCAGCTCTCTTTAATGATATTAGAAAATCTCCTTTCATAAATTAATTTGAATGTGGAAACAAAAGAATCCTTAGCTTTATAATGTGAACCTTCCTTGCTTGGAATCACTTGCCACTCTTCCGTCCTTAAGTGTAACCACTCTTCTACGGAGACCATTGATAACTTCCTTATTGTGGGTTGCCAGAATGACTGTCGTACCTTCTTTATTTATATCAAGCAATAAGTTCAGTACCTCCTTTGCGTTATAGGGATCAAGGTCACCAGTAGGTTCATCGGCCAAAATGACATCGGGATCATGGATAAGCGCTCTGGCGATAGCGGTCCTTTGTTTCTCTCCTCCCGAAAGCTGGTATGGAAAATGCATGGCATGCTCCAAAAGACCTACTGTATCCAAGACTTCCGGAACATATCTCTCGATCTCCTCGTCACTTACCCCCGTAACTTCCATTGCATAAGCTATATTCTCATAAACCGTCTTGGAAGATAAGAGTCTATAATCTTGAAATATAGTGCCGATCCTTCTCTTTATCCTGCAAGAATCTGCAGGGGAGGCTTTATGAACATCGGTATCCTCAATAAAGACTCTTCCGCTTGTAGGCTCCTCCTCTCCAAGTAAAATATTGAAAAGAGTTGTTTTTCCCGCTCCGGAACTTCCCACAAGTGAAACAAACTCCCCCTTTTCCACTTTAAAGGAAACATTATCCAGAACCACCTTTTCTTTTTTGGTCAAATAAGGAGGATATACTTTTGTTATGTTATTGAAAAAAATCATTCTTTTAGCAAGTCAAGATTTCCATCCAACACTTCTTCTACATTGGACGTTTCCACTTGCGTACGTAAATCCTTTGCTAACTTATAAGGATGCAAAACATAATTCCTTATCTGAGTTCCCCAGCTAGAGCCAAACGTATCTTCCTTTGCCTTCTCTGCCTCCTTTTTTTCTTTTTCTTCTTTCATTCGCTGAAGTTTCGACCTTAAAACATTGATCGCGATTCTTTTATTCTCCCCCTGCAATCTCTCGTTCTGCGAAACCACCACTAATCCCGTCGGAATATGAGTAACTCTCACCGCACTCTCCCTTCTGTTCACATACTGCCCCCCCGGACCGGAAGAGCGGAAAGTATCAACTCTTAAATCTTCTTCTTTTATTTCTACCTGGGAGTCAGTATTACTTATTATGGGAAAAACTTCAACCTGCGCAAATGAAGTATGTCTCGTGCCCGAGGAAGAAAAAGGAGATTTCCTCACGAGCCTATGAGTCCCCCGCTCCCTCTTTAAAAGTCCAAAAGCGTAATCACCCTTCACTTCCAAGGAGGCACTCTTTATTCCCGTTCTTCCTTCGGGCCCCCCAGAACTTCCATAAGAAGCAGATATTACCTTACTCTTCAGGTCTCTCCTTTCTGCATAACGGCAATACATACGAAGAAGCATAGCCGCGAAATCCTCGGCATCCTGCCCTCCAGCCCCGGAAAATATCTCCACCACGGCATCCTTTCTGTCAAATTTCCCGGACAAAAATACTTTTGTCCACTCTTTTTTTAATGCATCTTTTAAAGTCGAAAGCTCTTTTTCTATCTCGGGAAGCAGATCTTCCTCTTCTTGTGCTTCAAAATAAAAATCCTTTATCTCTTTCAGTTTGCTTTTTAAATGTTCCAATCCCTCCACTTCCTTTTTTAACCTAGAAACCTCCTTTTGCTTTTTTACAGCAATTTCCGGGCTTTCATTCCAGAGATCGGCATCTTCAAGTTCTTTCTGCTCCTTGTTGATCCTGTCTTTTTTGCATTGAAGGTCAAAGACACTCCTCCATTTGGAGGATCTTATCTTCAATTTCTTTTATTTCTTTATCTATTTCCATAATTCTTCATTTTAATGAGCCGAGGAGGGGATTTGAACCCCTGGCCTATCGCTTACGAAGCGATTGCTCTGCCACTGAGCTACCCCGGCTTAATCCTTTTCATTCCATGGGAGAAGTGCTCTAAAGCTTTCGACCATACTTTTTTCTTCTTCTTTCTCTTTCTTTTCCTCCTTTTCTTCTTCTCCCTCCTCCTCTTCTCGAGAAATAACAATAACATTTTCGCCTTCTTTTCTCAAAAGAAGCTGTTCACGAGCTATCCTTTCCATCTCCTCCTCTGCATCTACCTTCATTGTTCGCTCTTCCATCTCCTCCTTCTTCTTCGACATCTCTTCCAGTTCACTTTTCATATTCACAAGCCTTTCGCTCGTTTCTTTTCTCTCCTGCCATAAATTAACATTGAAGAACGCCAACAAAAGAGCAGCGACACAGAGAAGGAAAAGAATTAAATAGCTTTTCTTTTTTTCATTTTTCCTTCTTTTTCTTCCCATTATCTAATTATATCCCAGTTCTCTTCCCTCTTACAAACTTCCTATTTCTTGAATACCTTAAAATATGCCTCTTGAGGAATGTTGACTTTTCCTTCCTTTTCTAAACGCTTTTTCCCTTTCTTCTGCTTTTCAAGAAGTTTTCTTTTTCTTGTTACATCTCCGCCATAAAGATCCCCCGTAACATCCTTGCGACTGGCCTTTATCGTTTCTCGGGCTATCACTTTTCCTCCAACACTGGCTTGAAGTGCCACAGGAAATTGTTGTCTTGGCACCACCTCTTTTAGTTTGGCAACCATCCTTTTTCCATCCTCATAAGCTTCATCCCTGGAAACTATTATTGAAAAAGCTTCATCAACTTGATGGGCCACCAAAATTTCAAGCTTCACAAGGTCCTGAGGAAAGAACCCTTTCATTTTATATCCTGCGGAAGCAAACCCCTTAGTAGCGCTTTTAAGGTTATCATGAAAATTGGTTACCATTTTTCTGAGCGGAGCATCGTAAATAATCAATATGCTCTTTGCCGACAGATAGCGAGTATCAATATATCTACCCCTCATCTGCTCCAATACTTCGGCAACATTTCCCAAAAGATCTTCAGGAGTAATTATTTCAAGCCTTACCCAGGGCTCTTTTTTCTCCTCAATCTCATTTTCTTCAGGCCAATCTGAAGCAGATTTTATTTCCACCTCTTCTCCGCTCTTTTTCTTTATTTTGAAAATAACAGAAGGTGCGGAGATTATGAAATCCAGATCATATTCCCTTCTCATTCTCTCCGAGATTATCTCCGAATGAAGAGACCCCAAGAAACCACACCTAAACCCTCTCCCAAAAGCTTCCTTGAACTCCGGCTCAAAGAAGAGCGAAGGATCGGTAAGTTTTATCTCGTAAAGTGCATTTCGAAAAACAGAATAATCCTGAGGATATCTGGGGTAAAAACTGTTAAACACCATTGGTCTCGGTTCCCTATACCCTTTTAGCGGAACAACATCTTCTCCTTTCTTTCCTACAGTATCTCCCGATTTGACCATTCCTACTTCTTTTATTCCCGTAGCAATATATCCTATGTTGCCAGCAGAAAGCTTCTCGGAAGATACGCAACGCGGAGAAAAGAAACCTACTTCTTTAGCCTCTCCGGTAGCACTTGAGGCAAAAAGGTATATTTTATCCTTATTCTTCACCTCTCCCTCCATAACCCTTATATGAGCTATGATGCCCTTGTAAGGATTGTACTCGGAATCAAAGACGAGGGCTCTCAAGGGAGATTGGGTATCAATAGAAGGAGGCTCTATGCGATCTACTATCGCTTCAAGCACCTGATCCACATTCACACCCTCCTTTCCGGATACCCTAATTATCTCCTCTCTTGCAACTCCCAGTGTTTGCACCATTTCTTCGGTGGTTTTTTCAACTTCAGCGCTTTGAAGATCTATTTTATTTATAACGGGAATTATTTTGAACTTCTCGCCCCTTTGCCTGGCAAGCTCTAAATTGGCCAAGGTTTGGGCTTGTATTCCCTTCGTAGCATCCACTAAAAGAACTGCTCCTTCCACAGCGGCAAGAGAACGGGAAACCTCATAAGAAAAATCGACATGACCCGGAGTATCAATCAGGTTTAGAACATACTCCTTAGAACCTTCTCCAGAACTCTCTTTTTTATCGTTCTCTGATCGACGATAAACCATTCTAACAGGACGCATCTTAATGGTTATCCCTCGCTCTCTTTCAAGTTCCATATCATCCAAAAACTGCTCTTGCATCTCTTTCTCGGAAACCGTCTCGGTCATCTCAAGAAACCTGTCGGCAAGAGTCGATTTTCCGTGATCTATATGGGAAATTATGCAGAAATTTCTTATATTGTTCATACTCTTTTTTACTATCTTTTATGAAAAGCTCTTTTTACTTCGAAGAATTCCGGAGAATTAAGCATCTTGGAGGATAGCAGATAAACCGTCAACCCCAAAAGAACAGCAACGCTTGTTTGTATGAATACCGTAAAAAACGTGTCAAGCGGAAGTATTCCGCTCATAAAGATACGGGATAGATATATTGTTGCTCCCATCAAGAACGATGAGAACAGGACTCTTTTCAGGCACTCCTTTACCCCAAATCCCTTGAATGTGCCCAGCTTCCTGTGCAAGAAATGACTAAGGAGCAAAAGATGCAATACGGAAGAGAAGAAGATGGCAAGAGGAAAGGCCACTACCTCTATATTCAATATCCCCTGAAGATTCAAGAAACTTACCATGAGTTCCCTGAAAAAATTATCAAAACCCAAAGCCCACACAAAAAAGAAGGCAAGTGCAATGTTACTCCCCATTGCTATTAGTGAAGCGATAACCGGAGTCTTTGTGTCGTGAAAGGAGAAGAAAACACGAACCAAAAGATGAATAAGCGTGGCAGCAAAAAAAGAGAACGCAAAGACTCCCAGAGAAGCAGCAGTGAGCTGTGTTTCCGCCCATCCAAAACCCTCAACTCCATAAACAAGACGTACAATATGGGCCCGCAAAAGAAAGAATAACACGCTTGCAGGAATTATAAAAAAGAGTACTTGCCGTACTACGGAAGATAATTTTCTGAAGAACTTATCTTTTTCCTTTAAAGCCAATGATTTAGAGAAAGCGGGAAATGCCGCTACAGCAAAAGCGACCCCTATCGCGCGAACCGGAAATGCTTGTAAATGGTTTGAAAGATTGAAGATTGAAACACTTCCCGCTGCAAGCGTAGATGCAAGAGCAGTGACAACTATTATATTCACTTTTACAGAAGCTTGTCCCACAATACGGGGCAACACAAGGTAAAATATCTTACGAAGCTCCTTCTGCCCGATATCCAATACAGGCTTATAAGAAAACCCGGAAAAATAGGCCGGGGGAATTTGGATGAAAAGGTGAAATAATGACCCAAGAATAACTCCGTAAGCAAGCCCCATCATTCCAAGGTAAGGAGAGAGAAATATGATACCGAAAATTATTCCTATATTGTAAAGGATAGGGGCAAGAGAATAAGCCAAAAAACGGTCAAAATATTGCAAAACTCCTGAAAAAAGACTGGAAGCCCCTAGCAAGATGGGGCTAAGAAGCATTATTCTTGTAAGAAGTGTCATATACTCAAGCTGATCAACGGAAAACCCCGGAGCAACCAATCTAACTACAAGGGGGCTGAGCAAAAAAAGTAATCCGCAAATCAAGACAAGAAGTATCAAGAGAAGATTGAGCGTATTACTTGCAAGCTTCCACCCCTCTTCTTTGTCTTTTGCAAAAGTGCTAGAGAACACTGGCAAAAAAGCTGCCACTATTCCTCCTGTGATCAATATGCCATATATAAAATCGGGTACACGAAACGCAGCAAAATAAATATCAACGATCTCTATTGCGCTGATCTGAGCATAGAACTTGTCAAGGTACTCATTTGCGTAATAGATAAGAACTCTATCCCTTAAAAGACCGAGCAATGCACTCATTCCTACCGAAAATGCTATAAGCCCGGCGGAGAAGGTAATCGTATTGGAACGCAAATTAATAATACGCTTGATCATCTCACATCAACAATTGAAAAATACAAAAAAGCTCAAGCAGGACATAAGCCGAATTCTGTTACCCTCTATTTAGAGGGCGGCAATCATTTATCTTGCTCTTTGATCGCTCAAAGAGTCTAGCGGGCCACCAAAATTTGCCCTTGCACCCAGGTAGGGATTTAGCCGTTTCCCCCTTCGCTTCACTCAATTCGATCGAGAGATCGTGCTGAGCTTATACGAAGACTCACCCGTAAACCTTTTATAAGGTTTAAGGGTTGCTGTTCTCTTGCAAGAACAGCCGTCTCTGCTCGCACCCCTCGCCTTGCGGCGGACGGGAGTTACCCGCTACCCTGCTTCCCTTCAACAATTTCAAGGGAGGTGTTCGGACTTTCCTCCCCTTCGGAACTCTGCCGAAGAAGCGATTGCCTCGCCTGCTTGAGCAATTTATATACTGACATAAAAAGAGGTTGTCTGTCAACAACAATAAGCATGCAATGTGGAAATCCATAAATAAAGGAGAGCTGAGCTCTCCTTTGTAGGGGCTTTCCCGGAGGTTCCCTTACCGTCTAAGTATTTTTAGTTGTAATCTACCTTCTCCATGATGTATACCGAATTTCTCCCATTCCCAGCACTAAACTGTCTTCTCTCTCCTTCCTTTCCTTTTATTATAGTCTCCCCTAAGGGCGACTCTTTTCCCAGGACCATATGATCCCTATCCAAGCTTCCTGCATAATCCTTGATCGTTACCGTGATTACTTCTTCCTCGCCATCAGAATATTCGATTAAGCACTTTGCCTTACAATACGACCTATTTCCTCCTTTGCTTCTAAGGTTAGAAAGTTGTTCTTCCAAAAACCTTATGTTTCCTTCAATGGGAATAGCTTGAATTCTTGCCTCGGACTTGCAAGCATTGGTTCTGTAGACTTTCGCCTTTTCCTCCTTTTGCTCTCTTATTTTCTCCTCCAACTCCCTTTCTTTTTCAAAAGTACTAAAAGAATCAACTTCTCCTCTCTTTTTACCCAACAAGAATCCCTCCTAAATAAAATTGAACCCCCGGAAAAGCTATTATGATAGACGGTTTATTATTATATCACTTATTTTTCTAAAAACAAGGGTTTAAAATAGGATCTTTATTCGGTTGTTCTCCCATCAAAATGCTCTTCGTCATCCATAGCCTCTTCTCTTGTTGCATGCACAACTCCATCCTTGTGCTCGGGAGGAGAATAGATCGTATAGATCTTAAGTGGCTCATCTCCCGTATTTATCAAATTGTGCTTAACACCTGCGGGAACTACAATTCCGTAATCATCTTCCACCTCATATTCCACTTCATTGAGCAACATCTTTCCTTTTCCCTTCTCCACACGAATAAATTGATCAAGGTCGTGCACTTCTTCTCCTATTTCTTCTCTTGGAAGAATGCTCATTACCACAAGTTGGCTATTCTTCGCAGTATAGAGAACCTTGCGAAAATTATCATTCTTCTTTGTTTGTTTTTCAATATCTGCTATGTATCCTTTCATAATTCTTTAAAATTAATTTTAACACGAGCATTCTATCAAAAAGGAGCTAAAAGTCAAATGATATACCCTTTTTCCCTTAGAACATCATCAACCTCTTTCCTATAAAGACAAAAATCGCAATCGGGAGAGCTCTCCGGAAGCGCTTCTTCGTCCAAGGTATCCTTTATCTTATAAAGAGTTTCTTCTACCCAATGATCACTTCCTTTATGAGGAATAAGAGTAATATCAAACTCGATCTTTCCATCAAATGCTTCCACGTCGGTACGCCCGTTGCAATAAACAAAATATCCCGTGTTTGAGACCGGCAGGCCGTTGCATCGCAAAAGCCATTGATAAACTTCCATTTGCCATTTATAAGAATCTTGCCAATCCTTGTTCAATTCCGTAATATCCTCATCCTTACTGGTAGCCTTGTAATCTACCACAATATACTCTCCTTCCTTATTGATCCAAAGATCGTCTATAGCTCCGGTCACAACGAGATTGGTCGGTTTATGATGGTATCGTACCCCCTT
Organism: Candidatus Nealsoniibacteriota bacterium; assembly: GCA_003555075.1. Lineage (GTDB taxonomy): Bacteria > Patescibacteriota > Minisyncoccia > Minisyncoccales > PWPS01 > PWHW01. The sequence goes on along the minus strand of PWHW01000005.1, from coordinate 4,613 downwards.
GAAGTTCTCCCTCCACTCTTCCAACTCTTCTCTCTTTGCAGGAATCGCGTCCACTCCATATTTCTCAAGAAGCGGGTGCCTTGTCTTTCTTGCTCTATGAATATCGAATTCTTGCTTCAAAAGCTTGTCAACAGCAGAATTAATGGCAAAGGGAAATCCCGGGGGAGTATCTACCCCTAATCTCCTGTCAATATAAAAACAACAGGGACAATTCAAAAACATGTCTATTTTAGACCTGCTAAGCTTAAAGGGTTCATTGCTTTCTGGATTGTATATATTTTTACCCCTTTTTCCTCTGTAATATTGGCTCATATAAATTGATTTTCACGGCCCTATTTGCTGTGTAAGAAGATATAGAATATATGCTCCGAAAACAGCAAAAACAAAAATAAGAAGATAAAGATAATCGGAAAAGAAATCACTCCAAAAGGCTCCAATAATAATTCCAAGCGAAATAACTGCCGTTTCATAGCATAAAAGTTGCCACCATTTTAATTTGAATTGCATCAATCCACTGTAATTATATGAAAAAACTTTCTATTATTTTGCCATGATAGCACCGCCTCCTTCAAGTCTCGGGGCCTAATATCGTTTTTCTGAAACTCTTTTTTGCTAAAAAGTGTGAACTCTATATGATCTTCCTTACTCTCAATGCGTAAGTCCTTGTAATCCACCTTGTATACCAAATTTATTTCTTGATGGCATTTTCCTCGTGCAAAATACTTATTCTCCGCAATACCTATAAGCTCAGCGTCACTTGTCCTCAACGAAAGCTCCTCTTTAAGTTCACGTGAAAGGGTGTCTGCAGAGAATTCGCCAAATTCCATATGTCCCCCCGGTAAAAAATAGTTCTTATTGGCCTTATCCCGACAAACCAAAATACTCCCCTCTTTTATAATGACCGCCCTACTGATTATTTCTATTTTTCCCATAAAAAACTTCTTCAATTTTTCTCGCCTCACTTTCGTCAAATCCGAAATGATGAGCAATCTCGTGATATACGGTCTTCTTTATCGTTTCTTTTACTTCCTCGCTACTCTTTGAAACTCTTTCTATAGGCTCCTTAAAGATCGTTATCTTATCGGGAAGATGGTCTCCAAAACCCCTACCCCACACACCTTGCGGAACGCCCTCATAAAGACCAAGCAAGCTTCTCTTTTCCCAAAAGCCTTCATCTTTGTTGATAATGCCCGTTGGTCTTTTCTCTACACAAATAGCTACGTTCTCCATTCTCTCTTTCACCTCTTTGGGAAGCTCTTCTATCGCCTCTTCCACTAATTTCTCAAATTCTTCCATGTTCATAATTACTCTTTCTAAGCTAGAATATTATATTTACTCATCCATTCCCTTAATTTTTTTAATTTCTCCTCTCCGTACTTCTTTGCTTCTTGTTCCATCTCTTCAATGCTTTCCTCGCGAGAAAGATCGCTATTTGATTTGCTGAAAAAATTATCGGCAAGCGAAACTATCTCCTCTTCTTTTGTCAGTGGCACCATGTCCCGTTCAGGTAAAGGAAGATCGTTTTCCCTTACCTCTTTTGCCGTGATTCCCACTCCTATATGCCTTTCACAAACCAAGGCATGCTCCTTGAACCCCTCCTTTTCCAGTATCTTTCTTCCAATCACTCCATGCATAATATATGAATCTTTTCCAAAGCATCCTATATGAGGAGCATGAGTGAATCTAACTCCAATATCATGCAAAAGCGCCGCCTCTTTGATGAAGGTTATGTCAACAACCGAAGGATCGTTCATGTTCTTTACTATCTCAAGAGCTTTCTTCGCTACGCTCTCATTATGCTCCTTTAGATAACGATAAGCCGCCCCATTCTTTTTGTAGTATTTTTCTATTAACTTTACAGGGTCCATTTATTTATTTATACACTCCTCTCTTAATTTTACTTGATGATTATACTCCCCTATCAAAGAATCAAGAGAATCCACTAGAGAATTATAGGCATCTACAAGATCATTGTACTCTTCGACTTTATTGACATACGCTTCACCCCTTTCCATTTCTTCGATTTCCTTTTTCAAGGACTCTTTTTCCATCTTGAGGTCTTCTGCTTCTTCTTTTTTTTCTTCAACCCTCTCAAGAAGAGATTTATTAACCTCCGGACAGGCTGAAACCGGCATTCCAAAAACTTGTACCGCCATCCATATTCCTCGCCCTTCATACGGTTCTTTCTTTACCGCTATGCCTATATCTTCGTATCTTTCATCCATAATATTCTCCTTGTGCCCTGGGCTTTCCATCCAAGCACTCACTACATCCTCATCATCCTTATAATTCCCTCTTGCCAAATTATCACCAATGATAAGATAATCATAACCCACCTCCTCCGCTATATCGGCCACACCTTTGCCAGAAGGAGATATGTGAGCAAAATATCCCTTGTCTATCATGTTATCCAGCTTTATTCTTGCAACCTCATCAAGTTCATCATCTTTTTTTAGAGGAGCTAATCCATCATTCTCGCGATGATTATTGGTCTCACGCATTATTCCTCTTTCGGTAAGGAGGCCATCAACAATAGCATTATCTTCTTTAACGAGAGGTCCCGGCGAAAACACTCCCTCTCTTTCTTCAACCTCCTTCTCTTTTTCTTCTTCCTTGTCCTGTTCTTCTTGAAAAGAAGGAGAAAGAGTGATTATCCCTCCTTCAAGCACATCTTTGAAAGAAGGAAATAAGAGTAAAAGAAAAAACAAGAATAACAGAAGAACGAACAAAATTCCTGTTGCTAACTTTTTGGAACACATTTGCTTAGAATGAATATAAAGGATTAACAGTAATTATGCTATTTTTTCTTATTTTTATCAATGATGATCATAAAAAGAGAGCTCTGGATGATTCATATTCTCCCACGGCGGTACGTTTAAGATGAAATAGCACTCCTCCCGTCTTAAGTGCTTTTCCTGCCTCATGAGCTATACTTCTTACATAGCATCCGCTATCACAATGAATGTTAAATTTCAAAAGAAAAACGTTCTCTTTTTTTTCGTCGTCATTTAGAATCTCATTCCAACCTCTTAAGATCTTTTTTTGACGAAAACTACCTTTTACCTTGCTCACCCTTTTTACTATCTCTTCTTTGAGTTCTCGCTTGGTGATCTCGTTTTCCCCCAAAATTTTCAAAGAGTGAACACGAGTTATTCTACGGGGAAGATCTATCTTGTCAAGATTTCCCTCAAGAGCCCACCGAAAAAGAGGTTTTTTGTTTATCTCATAACTGGAGAATGGAGGTAATGAAAAAGCAAAGTCGCCCTCAAACCCTTTCAATACTTTTTTTACTTCTTCGCGATCCACCGCAAGAGATCTTTTTTCGGGAATTCCCATAATATCATAACTGTCGGAAGAAAAACCGAAAATGACCGTTGCCTCGTATTTTTTGGAAAGATTCAAATAATTTTGCATCTTTTTTAGCTCCTCATCCATGACAAGCAAGAGGACACCCTCTGCAAGAGGGTCAAGTTTTCCCGCATATGCCATTTTTCTCTCTTCAAGAAAGGAGTATTTTTCTTTTAACCTCTTGATGGTCTCATAAGGAGAAAGACCCGCCGGCTTATAGACCGGAAAAACTTTTTCTTTTACCATATCTTTCATTATATTGTATTATAACAAAAATCGCCCTTTTTGTCGGGCGATTCTTGTTCTCTCTTTTTTAGATCGACTCTTCTATCATTTCCTGCCTTGTCTCTTCAACCCTTCCCACAAAAGCAATAATGTGTTTTCTAAAGAGGAAAATGGTTAACAAGGCTAGAAAGAGGGGTATCAAGAAATAGTCAAAGAAGGTATTTCCCGTGATTCCGGTAGGAACTTCGGTGGGAACATCTTTCCTTTCTCGTTCCACATCCACCGTGGCAGAATCACTATCCGAGAGCTTATGGGTGTAAGCCGTGGAAACATTGGTAAGAGAGGTTTTTCCAATTAGAAATTCTTCCTTGGGAGCCACTCTTGCGTCAAACGTTACCATCTTATGGTCTCCGGCAGAAATACTTCCAATATTTATGCCTTCTTTTATATCTCCGGAAAAAGTTTCTCCGTCAACTTTCAGGTTTCCTTCATAGTGAATCTTCTTCGGAAGCTCGTCCTTTACCATAACATTTCTCAATCTTTCTTTCTCTGCATAAACCTTAATGGAATACGATAAGAGATCATTTGGAGAAGCTTCGGTAACATCGGAAAATCCCGTCTTTCTATCTACATTCTTCACTCTTTTTATAACCCTGATATCCCTTACATCTTCCGGAAGTGTTCTGCACACGACCTTTGCAAGTCTTTCAGAAGAAGCGGATCTTCCGTTACGCAAATAATAAGTGTAACTGGTATCAGGAGAAAGACCGTCATCGGTATATTTTCCGTAAATATTTCCCGATCCTATAACTTCCAATCTATTACTACTCCTAAAAAGTGATGCGTTGGTAACATTTCTTCCCTCGTATATTATTTCAATAGAGTTCTTGGTAACTCTTCCACATTCCAGATATCCCCAAGGCTCATCAGGCACGGGTTTCTTGTCGGTTCTGCAGGTGGCGGTGTCAATAAGCTTGCTTTCGTCCCTGAGCTCAAAGGTGTAGCTCGTATCGGGAGAAAGGTTGCGATTTCTGAGATTG
>PWHW01000002.1 GCA_003555075.1 Candidatus Nealsoniibacteriota bacterium | reverse complement strand
TCCGATATCTCTCGCAAGTGAACGCACATAAGCTCCTCTCCCTGTAATAACTCTTATTTTCAACAAGGGGTATCTGTAACTCATTACTTCAAGCTCCTTTACTTCCGCCTCTCTTTCTTTTAGATCAAAACTCTCTCCCTCTCTTGCCCATTTGTAAGCTTCTCGACCTTCCAGTTTTATTGCAGAGAATTTGGGAGGGATCTGCTTTATGATACCACAAAAAGAAGAAATGACACTCTCTATCTCTTCCATTGCAGGATTATGCCTTATTCTACCCTTAAGTTTTTCCCCCTCGGCATCATCGGTAGTGCTGGACTCCCCGAGTCTTATTAAAGCAATATACTCCTTTTCGTTGAGGTTTTTTTTGTGAAGTTCTTTGGTACTCTTCCTTCCTATTCCGACTACCAACACACCTTCCGCAAGAGGATCGAGGGTTCCTGCATGACCCACTTTCTTCTCTTTTACCACTTTTTTTATATCATTTAGAACCTCTCTGGATGTTGGCCCTTTTTTCTTGTATACAGGCACTATCATTTTTTAATTTTAACACCCCTTTCCAAAAAGAAAAGCGCCTAAATGTTAGCAGGCGCTCTTTATCTTGAAAACCTCTTCAATGTACGGCTTCTCATTAAGGAGTTTTGCTTCCACATAAAGTACTATAACTCCTTTTGCAACATATTCTATTTTCTCACCCATCTGTTTGAACCTTTTGCTAAAGAAATTTTTAGCATTGACAGGATTTCGAAAATATTCTTCGCTTTTTCTGAGTTTTTTTCGATCGGTCATGATCTTGCTTCCTCTCTTTCCCAAAGTAAGCTCAATAATGAAAATCTTGAATTTCTTTTGATGTTCGGAAACGATTATTAAGTCCCCTACTTCATTATTGTACTTATCTCTCGGAAAGGCTTCTCTATACACCACTTTTCCTTTTTTTAACTCTTCTATCCCCATCTTTTCCGGGTGCTCAAAAAATTCTTCTATTTTTTGATCATGTTGCTTTCCTTTCCGTTTTGACACGGATCTTTTCCATTTCCTTCCTACTGTCAACTTCTTTCACCTCCTTTGTTTGTTTTTAAAAGAACTTTTTATCCTCCTTTTATTTTCTTGAGAGATTCAAACCCCTCAAGAAGCTCCTTTTTCCTGTTGGGATTATACACCGCTGTCGCCGGATGCTTTAGCGGCACAATCTTGATGCTCCCATAAGAAGAGGATGCATTGTATATTATACCATGAATATTTGATATTGAAAAGGGTTCCACCCTTATTTCATACTTCCCCAAGATATGTCTTGCGGCAAATCTTCCCAAGGGAACAATTATATTTGGTTCTATTATCTTTATTTGTCGGTCCAAAAAAGGCGTATAGACCTCTATTTCCTCTAAAAAAGGATCTCTATTCCCCGGAGGTCTGTCCTTTAATATATTGGTTATATAAACATTCTTTCTTTCTATTCCGATTGCTTCGAGTATTTCAGTGAGCACCATTCCCGCACTTCCACAAAAAGGTCTTCCTGTTGCCGCTTCTCGTGCTCCCGGTGCCTCTCCTACGAACATAATATCTGCATCATGACAACCCTCCCCTATTACCGGGAAAACCTTATTTCTTATTCTTTCTTGATACAACGGAGATTCTTTGAGATCTACGATCTCTTTTTTTATCTCATAAAGCAGGTCTGTTTTTTTCATTATTCCTTCAACGTCTTAACAATAACCTTGAGTTCTTTGGGGCGAAGATTGTTCTTTAGTTTCTCCTTGATGCTTTCCGCTATTTGACCACTTTTTTCTCTTGACAACCTAAGTTCCTTGCTTGCAGTTTCCATACCTCTCTTCACTCTTATTTCGAACATCTTCTTTTCGCGCTCGTCTAAAAAGTCTTCTTCAAGTATCTTTTCTATGACCTCATTCTCCTTGAATACGCAAAAAGCATCCTTGCTGTGATTCTGATTGGAGGAAATAAGTTCGGCTTCTCCCTGAAAGATCTTTTCATAATCATTACAAGCAAAGCATCTCCCGGGATAACTACAGGGAAAATGATCGTTAATCACAGCTTTTTCGATCACAGAAGCTTTTTCTTTTAAAGATTCCAAATAATTATCCGCTTCCTCTATATCCTGCGAAACAGGATGATCATCATGTTGAAGATACCAATAGCTTACTTTTTTTATTTTTTGAGGTATATTATTTTTTGCCAAAACAGAATAAATGGGAAGCTGCAATGATCCGTTCCTCTCTTTATTGTTACCGGTCTTAAAGTCAATTATATGCGCCTCCCCTTCCGGAAGCTCCTCTATCCAATCTATACTCCCCACCAGCTTGACATTTTCTCCCATGAGATCAACTGACAAAAGATTGCTTTTCGTTGCAACAGATGGACGCTCAAGAAAGGAACTTTTCTCAACTCTTTCCACCATTTCCAAGCCCCTTTTTTTAAACTCCCCTTCTTTCCTTTCTGAAATAAACCCTCCTTGTACCCCCTTGTAACTCTCAAATATCTTTTCAAACCTTTCCTTTAAAGAAATTCTACTTCTTTCTTTGGGAGAATATTCTGAAAGCCCTTCTATGGTCTCATGAACCGCGGAACCCAAAGAGAGATAAGGATTGACGATCTGTATTCGTCTTCCGGTTCGAGGGTTTCTGTATATATACTCAAGATAATATAAGTAGGGGCAACGATCAAAAGCGGAAAGAGCGGAATGTGAGATCCACAAAGTTCTTTTAAGACTCATGACACTCTAAAAAATCATCTAGTAAAGCTCTTCTATTTGCATTCGAAATGTTCATAAACTACTACTTTTTAAATTACATTTCAAATCCTTCAGGTGCCCCTTCGGTTTCGGGAAGGTCAATATCATCCACACTGACCAGAACCTCTATTTCTGCCTCTTCTTTTAGTTCCTCCAACTTCTCCTCAATGAGCATGACAGCCCTTTGCATCATAAGATTCTCCTTTATATCCTCTTTTATTTCCTCGAAAGGAGGGATGTCCTCTTCGCCCATATCTTGCATCTCCATATAAGCAATTTCCTCCTCGTACATATCTCTGAGTTCTTCTTCTGTTATTTCTATACCTTCCGCATATTCATCTATCAATTTTTCCGCTCTCATCATTTCTTTTATTTGCTCCTTAGCCTCTTCAAACTCCGGAAAATCCTCTCCTTCAGGCATGAAAGCCTCCATTTGCATTTTTTCCATCTCATATATCTCCTCTATTTCTTTCTCTTCCAATTCATAACCCTTTTCTTCGATATATCTGGAAAAAAGAACTTCTTTAATAGCGTTATCCACTGCTTCATCTAAAATTTCCTCCTTGTCTAGCTCCCTTCCCGTCATTTGTCTTTCTTCTGCAATATGGTCGACATAATGAGAAAACTCATCTCTGGTGATCACCTCTCCATCAACCCTTATCGCAACATTTTCTTCTTTTACCGACGGCTCTATGCTTATCTCGTCCCTAAAAATGATTATTCCTCCTGCTATTAGAAGCGCCGCCAGTATTATCCAAAACCAGACTTGTTTGTAAAACTCCATAATAATAAAAAATTAATGACTTGTAATTGACGTTTGAGGTTGAGAACTTATTGCTCTACTTCCCTCTTTAATTCCGTCTCTTCTTTTACTTCTTTGCTTTTTTCTTTCATCTCTCTGATGATCCAATAAACAATGAAAACGGCAAAAATGAAATAAATACCGCTCACTATGCTGGGCACTTCATACCCTCCGATATCAATATTCAAGTCCAAAGCCATTCTCGAAAAGTGAAGGATGGCTGAAAGAAAGAAGTAGAGGCCCACAATGGTCAGAAATACTTTGTTTTGCATACTTGTAGTAGTTAATTAATATGAAATCATTTTAACAAAAAATTGAAAAATTGAAACAGGGAAGTTAAAAAGCCTCCCACTCTCCTTCCTCTTCAATTATCTCATCATCGATCACATCTTCATCCTCTTGATTGGGATCAATTTCTCGCAAGAACCTTGAAGGAGAGGATGCTCTTCTTTCTCGTAAGCTGTAAGTGGGATAAGTGAGAAAAAGATTTTCTTTGCATCTTGTTATGGCTACATAGAAAAGTCTTCTCTCCTCTTCGATCAGATTTTCTTGTATCGCTTTGGAATGAGGAAAATCCCCCTCTTTCAAGGAAATGACAAAGACATTTTTCCATTCCAATCCCTTTGCTTGATGAATCGTACTCAATGTAACTCCCTTGTTTTCTCGTTCCTTTTTGAAATTTTCACTCAAGGAAAAATCAGCGACCATTCTTTCCAAGCTATCATACTTGAGAGACATTTCCTCGATCCTCTTAAGGTCATTCTTTCTTTCCCCTGCATTATCAAAAGAAAGATCGAGAAATTGGTCATAAAAATTATTTCTGAAAACGCTTATCTTTTCTTTTATATCTTTTTCCGCCGCTTCTTCCATTAAAAAGAACAATCTCTCCAGTGTTTTGCGATTTCGAGAAGAAGATACATTGTCCAGTATCGTCTTCTTTTTACTGAGCACTTCTTGTAGTCCATTATACTTCAAAAACTCATCAATAACTTGGCGAGACCCAACCTCCCCAACTCCCTCTTGTCTTAAAAAAAGACGCTTCAAAGATGATTCGTCTCTAAAATTCAAGAAAATACGTAAAAAAGCCATTAGATCCTTTACATGAAACTGCTCAACAAACTTCATTCCTCCTCGCATTGTATAAGGCACATTTTTCCTTGCAAGTTCGAGTTCCAATTCTACGGAATGAAAATGAGCTCTAAAAAGTATGGCCGTATCATGAGCCTCTTTGTCATTTTCCATAAGATAGTTGGAGATATATCTTGCTTGATCCATTTCTCCTGAAAAAGGGATTATGCAAGGAAAGTTCCCCTCGCCCTTAACGCTCTTTAGTTCCTTGGGGAACCCCTTGCGATTATTCATAATAGCGTTATTGGCCATATCAAGTATCTCAAAAGTACTACGATAATTGGTTTCCAGCTTGAATATCTTTGCGCCAGAATGTTTTTCGGAGAATTTCAAGATATTATCTATATTGGCGGCACGGAAGGAATATATACTCTGCGAGTCATCCCCCACAACAAGAATATTTCCATGAGCACTACTCATTTTATGCACTATTTCGTCCTGAAGAAGGTTCGTATCTTGATATTCGTCAATTAGAATATAAAGAAATCTTTCTGATAAAACTTTTAAAACATCGGGTATTTCCAATAGCTCTCTCCATTTTAAAAGAAGATCATCATAATCCATGAGATTTTGATCCTTTTTTCTTTCTTCATATTCTTTATGAATATCAAGAAGTGCATCCATAATACCGTGATCCAAATAAGAGAATTGCTCTTCTAGCACTTCTTCTATTCTTTTCTTTGAATTCACTGCCAAAGAAATTATACTTTGCACTACCGGTGCCTTGGGAACCCCTTCTTCTTTTCTCTTTTTAATGATATCCGATAAAATGCTTTTGGAATCCTCTTTGTCAATAATGATAAAGTGAGGTGAGTATCCTAGTTTTGAAGCAAACTCTCTCAAAAAAAGATTGCCCGCGTGATGAAATGTGCCTCCGCATATTTCGCTTTGATCATCGGGAGAGATGTCTTTTATTCGAGAAAGCATTTCCTCTGCCGCTTTTTTCGTAAAAGTTAGAAGTAGTATTCTATCGGAAGGAACCCCTTTTTCCAAAAGATATGCGGCCCTATACACCAAAGTACGAGTCTTTCCGCTTCCCGGACCACTTAAAACAAGACAAGGGCCGTCACCCTCGTATACCACCTTGGATTGTTCTTTATTCAATTCCTTGTTAAAATCGATCATTTTCCTTGTAAAAAAACAAAGCTTTATTGCTTTAAGGCTATAAAACAAGATTATTCTCGCCCACTTCTATCATCTTCCCCTTCTTCATCGCTCAACTCCTTTCTTACCTCTTCGAATTCGTTCTCTATTTCTTGTAATCTCTTCTTACTTTCTTTTATTATCTTTGCCGCCTCTTTTACTTTTTTCAATCCCTCCTCGACATCAATATCTTCTCTTTGCTCAAACCAATCCGCTATTTTTGAAAGTTTTTCAAGATTCTTACTCAAGTTATTCTCTTCAGGCATGGTCGTTTTTTTTATTAATGTTTGTAATATGAGAGTCTATTTCTCCGTCGGAGACAACGGTCTTTGTCTCTTCTCCCTTTTTTACATCGCGAACGCTTTTTATTACTTTACCCCTTTGCCCTTTCATTATAGCATATCCCAATTTCAGCTGCTTTTTCGGATCATTTGCCATGATCACTTTGCTATGCTCTTCCATTTTATTTTTCGTATTCTTAAATAGGAGTAAAAATGAGGATAGTATGTTCTTTGTTGATTCACTCCGCTCTTCTTTCTTTTTTCTTATTGCCAGAAAGAACTCTCTCTCTATCCTCTTTGCCGAAGAATTCATTTCTTCTCTTTTTCTTTCCGCAAGATGATAGCCCAAGGAAACAACTCTCTTTATTCTGCTTTCATTTTCTTTATATTTTTTAAGTAATTCTCTGAAAAAACGTGTGATCTCTGTAAGAGAACCGGAAAGCTGCTTATTCTTTTCATGCAAGATGCTTTTGAAAGTATTGTTTATATTTCTTTCATGGAAATATACCGCTTCTCTTGCCTTGACAAATCCTTCCGAGAGTCGATTGGCCACGCCTGTAGGGGTGGACTCGGCCGCATCCGCGGCAAGGGCCACCAAGGGAACATCTTCATGGTGACCTATTCCGGTAATCACCGGTACGGGAAACTCGGACAACTCACGAATAAGGTTTTCATTGTCAAAAGCAATAAGGGACTGCAACGACCCTCCTCCTCTTATGATGACCAGCACGTCCAAATTTTTCTTCTTCATTGCTTTTATCGACCGCAAAAGATCCTCTACTGCCTCCTGTCCCTCCACTCTTGAATCGCAGAGAAGAACATGAAATCCGAACTTTCCAAGATTATTCATGAAATCATGAATGGCAGCTCCTTCCTTGGAAGTGATCAAGCCCACTCTTTGAGGATATTCGGGAAGCTTTCTTTTTCTTTCCTTGCTGAAAAATCCTTCTTTTTTCAATTTCTCCTTTAATTTATCATAAGCTTTCTTTAGTGCTCCTTCGCCAGCCGGTTCCACCGTCCTTGTTTTGAACGTAAGCGTCCCTCTAACTCTGTATATGTCAGCATGCCCGGAAACGATCACTTTCATACCTTCCTCAAGATCGACTCCACACATTCGATATATCGACCTCCATATTACGCAATTGATCACATCTCCGCTCTCTTCATCTTTTAGTGAGAAATAAACATGACCGCTGCTTGCCTTCTTCACTTCGGAAACCTCTCCCATTAATTTGACCTCAAAACGCGATAAAACCTCATTTAAGACAGATATGTATTCCGACACCGAAATAGGTTCTTCCGAGAAGACATTCTTTTGATTCTGGGAATTATTGGTCATTTTTCATTTTTTCTTCAAGGTTTAAAAGAGAAACGGAAAATGCAGCTCTTGAAAGTGTGAAATTTTTCACACCTCTCTCTTGCTGTAAATTGACCACCTTTTTAAAGGCTTTGGTGAGAGTTTTTTCTATAAAAGAATAAACTTCTTCTCTGGAATATTTTCTTTTTTCTTTGCATTGCTTCCATTCGCAGTAGGAAGCAGCAACTCCCCCCGCATTGGCAAGAATATCCGGAACCACCACCACTCCCCTTTTGCTTAATATCTTTTCCGCCTTTCTTGTAACCGGACCATTGGCCAAGTTTATGATATACTTGGCCTTGACATCTTTCGCATTTTCTTCTGTTATCACGCCTCCGGTAGCAGCCAGAACAAGAATATCACTCTCTTTTTTAAGAAACTCCTTGTTATTAAACTCTTTATCCCCTTCTTTTAAAGGAAGGTATTTTCCTTTCTTTTTTTGTTCCAATACTTCCTCCATGTCCATTCCTTCTTGATTCTCCATCCCTCCGTCACGTTCACAGATCGCTGTTATTTTAAAACCTTCCTTTTGGGCAAAACGAGCAAAGTTCGATCCGACATTGCCAAGCCCCTGAATATTTATTCGAGGATAATGAAGGTTATATAGATTACAAAGCTCTTTTAATATTGCAAAACCTCCATATCCGGTAGATTCCACTCTTCCCTCTACTCCTCCATCTTCCGGTGATTTCCCCGTAAAACATCCCGGAGATGGTTCTCCGAAAATCCTGGAAAATTCATCTGTCATTATGGAAATGATCTTTTCTCCGGCATTCATATCAGGAGCGGGAATATCCGTATCCGGTCCGAGAATGGGATATGCTCCCCTTACATACTTTCTGGATATCTCCTCTATTTCATTTTCTGAGAATTCCTTGGGATCCATTTTTATACCCCCTTTTCCACCTCCGAAAGGAACCTCTATTAAAGAGCATTTGAGAGTCATTAAAACGGATAGTGCCTCCACCTCATCCTTGCTTACGTCCTCATGAAACCTAATGCCGCCCTTATAAGGACCTAATATACTGCTATGCTGTGCGCGATATGCAGCAAGATAATTTTCCTTTCCGACTGGAATGAAGAACTCCAATATGCGCTCCGGGTAAAGCAATCTCTTTATGGTTGCCCTTTCAATTTTACTGTCCTTTCCCGCTTTTTTTATTTGTTTCTTTACATCTTTTAATATTTTTTCCATAGAGTATGATTGGTTAGCCTTTCGGAGTATATAATAGATCAAAAGATAGGTAAAATTTCTTTCTTCACTCTTTTATTTTCGCCCTAAACCCCACAAGCCTTATTCTTTTACTGTTTCCCGTCAAAAATCCGAACAAGGACGGAAGGCTTTTCTTGTAAAGAAACTCCCCCTTGTAAAAGTCGGCAGGAAACGATGTTTGTCTGCTGTGCGTTTTAAAATCCTCATAGCGACATGTAACAACAACGCCTTTTATTGCAATATTTCTTTCATTGGAACGCTTGGCCACTGAAAACACCATTCTTTTGAAAACTTCGATGATCTTTTTAAGCTCCTTTGTATCTCTTTTGAAGGTGTGCTCTTTTCCGATCGATCTCGTTTTTTTCTTGCTTTCCACCGGAGAATCATCTTTTCCACGCAATTTATAATAAAACTCACCACCCCTTTTACCGAGCAATTTCAAAAATTCTCTTTTTGTGATCTTTTTTGCATCCCTTACCCTTACCTCTTTTTTGTCAAGGTATGCACTTATTTTTTTCTTTGTCTTTGGCCCTATTCCTGGAATAACTTCCACATCCATCTCCGACAAGACAACGCTTGAATCAAAAAGAGAAATGCTCATCAGACCATTCGGCTTTGCAAGTTCACAAGCAATTTTTGCCATCATTTTATTCTCACCGATTCCCACTGTACATGTTAGGTTTTCTTTTTCAAAAACTTCTTCTCTGATAATCCCCCCTTTCTTTTCCGCTTCCTTGAAACTATCTACTTTTCCTGTGAGATCTATATAAGCTTCATCAAGGGATACTTTCTCAATCTTCTTGGAATATTTTTCCGCTATCTTGAAAATGGAATGCGATACTTTCTTGTACAACTCCATATTTACAGGCAGAAATACGCCACCAGGAATTAATTGGTAACTTTTTGAGATCGGCATCCCGGATCTCACTCCGTATTTTCGGGCTTCGTAATTACAAGTAGAGACCACTCCCCTTCCTCTTCCTTCTCTGGGATCGGCTCCTACAACAATAGGCTTTCCTTTGAAATGAGGGCTCTCCCGCTCTTCAATCTGAGCAAAGAAACAATCCATGTCCATATGGAGTATGGTGCGCATCAGTTCATCAAAAAGATGGAATAATTCAATACGCTGGCAATGGTAACCCATGCAGTATAAGGAAGAAGACCCAGAGAAAGAAATTTATTATCCTTCCACAAAAGGATTATGAGAGCGATTATTGTAAGATTGAGTATCATTATATGCACAAAAGAGAAAAGCAATAAATTGAGAGTGAAAAAGGAAAGAGACCAAGTTGCATTCAAAATAGCATTTAATACGAAAAGAACGATAACAAGACTGAAATTCTTGCTATTTTTGAATTTATTGAAATATACTAAAACTATGGAAGCCACAAGAACATAAATGAATGTCCACATCGCACTTATAAAACTTCCCGAAGGGGTCCATTCCGGCTTTGTAAGCTCTTCATACCATCCATTAAGACCCTGTGATGTAAAGTAACCTCCGACAGCGGCTACTATCAATACTATAAAAGGAATAAGTATAAAATTCGGTTTTATTTTTTTAAGCATGAATTAAGATTTATTTATATTTTATTAATTTTTAAGATCTCTGGGTGCTTTATGTTTCTTCTTTTAAAATGCTTTCAGTGAAATTTCTGACATCTTTCAGGGAACCACTCTTGTATTCCTCTGTGGAAGGGAAATCTAAGTTTTTTATCTTCTTTCCCACAATACGGATCAATTCTCTCACTTCACGAGCCTCCTCTTCATCTATCTCAAGGGGTAGTAAAATAATATTACCTTCTTTGTCCGGTTCAACAAACTCCAAAAGACCGTTTCTTACCCTGTACTGATTAAAATCTCTAGATGACTCTATCAGGATCTTGTAAAAAATAAGTTGATATTTGTATTTCCAGGACTTTAATTCATTATTCCAGCTTTGCAGCGGCTTTCCCGTTTTAAAATCGGTAACCTCGATTTCTTTCCCTTTTTTTATCATCTTATCTATTTTCCCCGTTATTCCAACATCATCCACGAAACAGCCCTGATCCTTGAAATTCTTCTCTATTTCGGAATCACGATCAAAGAAATCTTTTCTTTGTTTATAGAACAATAAAAGAGAATCTTTACCTCTTTTGAATAATTTCTGATAATTCCTTTCCGATAACCTTTCTCTTAAAAGATGTTTTTCAAACACTTCCAGTAATCTTTTTTCGGACGGTAACCCATCCCCTTCCTTCAATTCCATATGCACTTCGGCCAAGGTTCCGTGAATGGCAGTACCATAAGAAAGAGGAAGCTCTTTCTTTTTTGGAAATCTTAATATATTCTCTTCAAAAAAACTAATCGGCCCTTCTTCAGCAACATTGAGAAACTTGGTAAAACCCGTAGCACTCAATTTATGCTCTTTTACAAGTGGAAGAAGGAGGTCCTTTTCCTCTTTTACTAAAGAGAGTTGATGAGATTCTTTCGAGATCGAATCAAGCCCTTTTAAATTAACACTCTTTCTTGTTTTTTCCGGAGAGAGGTCGTTTAGAAATTCCAAAGGGATGCACTCTCTTCCGTTTCTTTTTTGCCCGTAGCAAGTTAAGGAAAGGTATTTTTTTGCCCTTGTAAGAGCAACATAGAAAAGGCGCAATTTGTCATCCCTCTCTTCTCCCGCTCTCTTATAAGGAGTATTCATGGGAAGATCGATTCTACCTCCTGCTCTGCCCCCGGCCCAATTATCTTGATCGCAATTCAGGACGAATACTGACTCAAACTCCTTCCCTTTTGCGCTATGAGCGGTCAAAAGTGCAACGGCATTGTCTTCACCGACAAGAGGATCGTTATCAATAAGAGGTATTTCATTTTTTTCCATTATATCAAAGTATTCCAAGAGATCACTGACCTTGATATTTTCCAAGGGCTTGTGTTTTCTCACTGCTCCCACGAAGCATCGCAAAGAGGATAATAGGCTCAAGTATTCTTCTTTCTTCTCCTTGAACAACTCATTCGAAAAATAATGATCCTTATAAGGACTTTTTATAGCACCCTTCTTGTTTCCGATTATGATATCTATCACCTCCTCTGCCGGTTCGCTCTTACTTTTTACGGCCGTATCAATAAGAAAGTCGGCTATATCTTTCAGCTCGGGATCTCTTTTCATGCAATCGATCCAAGAAAGTCTTTCGTAGAAGGCCTCCAAGGATATCTTCCATATCTTTTCTTTCTTCACATTCCAGAAAGGATAACTCAATATCTCGGGAAGAAATTCCTCGTATTCTTTCGAATCCCCTTTTAAGAACGCATTACAAAACCTCATTATTCCTATTATTTGCAGAATATGCTTTTTTCTTAACACTTCTTCCTTTCTTTCATACGAAACGGGAATACCCTCCCCATTCAAGAATGGAAGAATTCTAACAAGAGATTCGTGTTTTCTTCCTATTATTGCTATTTCTTCGGGAGAAGTATTCTTCATCAATTTTTTAACCTCCTTTGCTACGAATGAAAACTCTTCTTCTTCGGATTTGAAGCGCTTATATGAGATTTCTCCTTTGCCTTTATTGTTCGGGATCAACTCCTTTTTTATATCATCATATATATTCTCAAGCCTTCTTTCTCCTTTTTTTATTACATTCAAAGCAACGTCAATTAATCTACTCAAAGATCTGTAGTTTCTTTTTAGAGTAACAGCGTTTGCCCGCTGGTAACTATCTTTAAATTCCAATATATTGGAAACTTCCGCCCCTTGAAATTTATAAATGGCTTGATCATCATCTCCCACTACACATATGTTGGGACTTTCATCCTCGTCACTTCTCATTAAAAGATCAAGGAAACGCATTTGAACACCGCTTGTATCTTGAAACTCATCCACCATCACGTAAAAAAATCTTTCCCTTACCTCATCCCTGAGATCCTCGTTGTATTCCATTCTTTCAATAACGTCCAAGATCATGTCCGAGAAATCATAATACCCTCTCTCGTGCATTCTTTTTCTGTATTCCTTGTAAATGCCCTCCAGGCTCCTCATTTTCTCGAGATCTTGAAATTCCTTCAAAACTCTTTTTCCTGCTTTTTTTACTGTTCTCTTTTTTTTCCATTCCGAAAGATTGTCATCCCCGGAAGCAACAGAGAGAGATATGGCCAATGCCTCGTTAAGCGGCTTTACATGGGGTATGAGAGACTCCGTTTTCATTTCATAAAGCTCTTTTACGAGTTCCTTTACTTCGGAATGAGAATTCTTTCCCACCCTTTTGTTGAATACACTGTCAAAGGATTCTTTTGTACTCCTTAGCACTTTTTCATTATGATCTATTAAATTCTTGAGATCATTGGGTGATAAGCCGCTATCCTTTAATTCTAAAAATGCTTTACTTATATCCCTCAAATATACGAACCCCTTGCTGGGATGAAATGCGGAAAGAGGATCACCGTGATCAAGTTCATCCAATATTTCCTCCAGTATCTTGGTCTGTATTGCTTCGTCCGCAAGAAAAAAATTCCCGGTATCATGAAACTCTTCCGGGTACTCTTCTATTATCCTCTGGCAGAATGCATGAAAAGTATGTACAGAAACTCTGTAAGCATCCTCTCCTATGAGCTCTATAAGCCGTTCTCTCATATTAACAGAGGCACTCTCGGTGTAAGTAAGGCAAAGAATGCTTCCCGGCGGGGTATCGGTTTTCTTTAATATATTGGCAATTCTTACTCCCAGAAGCTCGGTTTTTCCCGTTCCCGGGCCCGCCACTACAAGCAAGGGACCATCTATTTGATCAACAGCGAGGCGCTGTTCTCTATTAAGATTTCTATATCTCTCACTAAAACTCATCGGATATGGAATACATTAGGTATTTTCCCATGCCACGGGAAACTCCACATAAAAAACGGTTCCTTTTCCGAATTCAGGATTTGGAGACTCCGCCCTGATATTCCCCCCGATCTTATCAAGGAGGGACTTTATAAGATAGAGATCAAGCCCCGTTCCATAAGCTTTCATTTTGCGCGCTTCCTCGGTGCGGTAAAATTTTGTGAAAATCCTCTTTTTCTCTTCCGGGGGTATTCCGCAACCACTATCACCCAACTCCAATACTATTCTTCCATCTCCTTTTTTTGTCGCAAAATGAATCTTCCCTTTTTTCGGAGTATACTCTATCGCATTGGATATCAATCCTCTCAAGATGATCTTTAGAACCTTTTTATCCATTCTTATATAGGAAATCGAATCATCATGTGTTTCTGAAAAATTTAGCTCCTTTTCCTTTATTCTCTTTTCAAATTCTTTTTTCACTTCCTTTGTAAAATCCAAAAGATCGAACCTTTCCGGGTTAAGAACGAACATCTCAAGATCAAGCATTGTGGTATTCAAGAAAACATCGGTTATTTTTATCAAATTCCTCGTAGCCCCGTGGATCTGTTCCAAGTATTCCTCTTGTTGAGACGTGATCCCGTTCGCCTCCTCCTGTAGAAGTGACAAGATGCACCAATTTATTGTCGCCAAAGGAGAACGTAATTGATGAGAAGTAATTGAAATGAATTCCGATTTCACCTTGTCTATTTCTCTTATTTCGGTTATGTCCCTTGTAATGCTAAGTACGGAATTCATCACACCATCCTTCAGAAATTCAGGAACCAGTATGGTGTAAAAATACTTTCTTTCTCCCCCTATTACTGTTTCGCTATAAAAGGTCTTTTTTTCTTGCGTTTTAAACACAAGAGTTATGGTCTCCCGAAATACCTCTTTTCTTTCTTTGTTGATCCCTAAATCCTCATCCGTCTTCCAAAAAAAATCTTTCTTGGGAATGCCATAAACCTCTTCCGCTGTTTTATTTACATAAACATAGCGCCCTTCTTCATCAAAGCGAGCAATTATATCGGGAGTATTATCGGCTACTGCTTGAAACCTTTCTTCTTGTTCCCAAAACACTTCTTCCCTTCTTTTACGAGCATCAATATCCCTTATCACCAATATCTCAAATGACCTCCCCTCGTGTTTCATGCGGCGCATTCCTATTTCTCCCGTCACACTACCGCCTTCTCTTATTAACTCTACCTCATAAGGATGTATTTCGTTTTCTTCCTCCAGTCTCTCGTAATTCCTTTTGACGATGTCTTTATAACTCTCTTTTACAACATCAAGAAGATCTTTTCCCAAAAGCTCATTCTCATCGCACTCAAGCAACTTCCCGGCTGCTTTGTTGGCGTATTTTATGATACTTTCTTCCGTTCTTATTACCGCATCTCCAAGATTATGTAAAATTGAACCTTTTTCTTCGTTCATATTTGCCGAATATCCTTGATCTTTCCAATAATAAAGGATCGCAGCTCGCCATCTTTTGCGTTCACATCATATGCATTCATGATATGACCCGGACTAAGTCTATCCTCTCCTATAACAAGCTCCTCTCCAAGAGGAGGGATATCAGTGGTAATGCTATGAATATTGACCTCTCTCCATCCTTCAGAGCTTTTTTCCGTTCGCGAGTAATATATTTCAATACTGCCGTCCCCTAAATAAGCTTTTTCAATGGCTTCAGAGACTTTCTTGAAACTTGAAGGGCCGTTCATGGGATGAGTGAGTGCCGAAGACTAATTATTTATTAAATTTCCGTCTCTGTCTATTTCTCCATTCCTTATCCTGGTAGAAGATATGGTTTCACCATCTTCTGCAAGAATAAGGTCTATTTCTTTGATTTCCATCTCCTCCTTTCCCATATCTTTTCTTTTTTGATTTATCTCTTCCGCTCTTGCCCTTGTTTCAGGAGACACGATGATACAATCAAAATCTTCTTCTAGTGCGAAGCCGGAAGGATCATCTATCTTTTCCACCTGAGCTTCGGGAATAACACTTAAGACTCCTTCTTTTCTTTTTTCATATTCCTCTACCTTGACTCCTTTGGTTTTTTCTGCCATATCATCGGAAGTAAGCCCCACCTTAACCTCTCCCACAGCATCAGCTTCCATTAAAAGATGTCTGTGCCCCTTATGAAGAAGATCGAATGTTCCTCCTACAACTACTTTTCTCATAAAAACAAAAATTAAATTAATAACAACTCTTTAATTTTATATTTGATACCTTAAAAAAGCAAACTATATTCCTTCTCTTATCCCCTTCAAAATATCTACATTCTTTTTATCGGGACCTTTTTTATCAAAGCCGGGGGCTTCCGTTATCCAAGGAACGCTTTTCAACACTTCATGTAACATCAAATTCAAAAACCCTTCTTTTCCGATATGGCCTTCTCCCGTGTTCTCGTGGCGATCGCTTTGAGAATTGTGATCACTACGAGAATCATTGGCATGAAGAAGTTTGATATTTGAGAGACCTACTTCTTTCTTCCAAGAATTCATCCACTTTTCAATATTTTCTTTCTTGAAATTAATGATATTACCCGATGCAAACGAATGAGCGGTGTCAATACAAGCACCGACATTGCCGCCCCCCACTCCTTTAATAATATGGCCCACTTCCGCGGGAGTAACCCCTATTTTTCTCTTTCCGGCGGTATTCTCTATTAGAAGGAGTATATCGGAAGGAGCTTCTTGTAAAACCTTTTTTACGCCTTCTATTTCCCTCTTTATTGCTGCTTCTTTATCACCCCCTTTTGGAGAACCCGGGTGATAGACCACTCCTCGAGCATTTATAAGAGAAGCAAATTCAAACGTTTCCTTTAAGCTTTTTATGGAATTGTTTCTAATACTCTTTTCTTCAGGGACCAAATTGAGAAGATAATTGGCATGAACATATACTGGAAAATCCTCCATCTCCCCAATGCTTTCTTTGTAGAGCGTCAACTCCTCATTTTTTGGAAATAATATCGCATATCTCCTGGGAGTGCCGGAAAAGATTTGCATGCACTCAACCTCCATTTTTCTTGCTCTTTCAAGACCCCTCTTTATCCCTCCGGCAACAGATATATGTGCTCCGATCTTTGGCTTTTTTTTCATCTTCTTGTTCCCTTTAGTTTCCTAAAGACTATCACAAAAAAAGACGGCGAAAAATCGCCGCCTTTTTTTATTTTAAGGCACAAATTACGGTTGCAAGATATCTTCCGTCTCTCCTTCGATCGATATAACAACATCATCCACCATGTCAAACTGAAGAAGTGTTTTTTCTATCTGTTCTCGAATCATGATTACTGTAGCGGATCCGGAAGCATCCAATTCTTCGCTGAAATCGGCATAACCGGTTCCTTCCTCGATATGGAAGGATAAAAGCTTTGTCCCCTCATCTATTGCCGTAGAATAACCTTCTTCTTTTTCTTCTTCCGTAGGCCCTTTCAATAGCTCATAGAGAGCCGCCTCTTTCTTATCTTGTGGAACCGGAATTTCTCTACTTACAGAACTCAATTTCTCTTCTCCATCCTCTATGATATAGAAGTAAAGATCGAACTCTACCTTGTCCTCCTTTTCTTCTAACATCTCTTTATTGATCTCGTCATACACCTCATCAGTAATTGCTTTGACCACTTCCCCGTCTTTTACGGTGATCACAATGCTGTGAGGGGTAATAACTTGAGCATATGCTTCCTCTTCCTCTACAGGACCATATCCGGCAAACTCGGAATCAAAATGGAAGGTCACTTCGTATACCCCTTCTTCCGTTTCCTCAATATCCTCATATTGGAGATCAAATCCTCCCCTTTCGGTAAAAGTGGAAGCATTTTCCAGTACCCACTCTTCCGCTATTTCTATCGGATCATCTTCTACAGGCTCGGGAGATTCAAAAGTGGCAATGAAGAACCCTATCAATGCAACAACGAAAACTATAACAACTCCTATTAAAATTTTATTGATCATATTTTTCTCTTTAATTATTATTCGACCTTTTCCTTTTTAAGGATTACCTCTCAAGATATTATTCAATTTCTCCATTGTATTGTCACCAACATGACCCCTAGGATCCTCTATCTCGGTAAAATGCTTCTTCTGAAATCTTTCCACCGCATTCTTGCAGATTTCTCCGAAATACTCGGTTTCATTCCCGGAAGATCCCGGCCCCGAATCCGTAAGCATAGTCTCAGGATCATCGTTGAGCAATATTTGCAGATATCTCACATCTTCTCCTCGAACACCCGGACTCATATTCCTTGAAAATTCAAAATCTTCTGGAATTCCCTCTATTGATATCTCTCCGTTAATTTCCAATATTTTCACATTTACATTCTTTACTTCCTTGATCTGCATCATGGTCATTTCAACCTGCTTTTCTGCCAATTCCAATTTTTCTTCTTCAATTCCTGACATTACGATCTCCAAACTCCCCTCCTCGTCAAGATAAAAGGACAAAACATCCACTACCTCATCATCAATGTAATTATCATAACCCATCTCGTTCTCTTTATCGGTAGGCCCTTTTAAAAGATCGGTAAAAACAACACTTTTTATGTCATGCTCCGGGAGATAGGATATTTCCCTTCTTACAGGGTCAACTCTCTTTGTTTCATTCTCTTTAAAGACAAAATAAATATCAATATCTTTTTCTTTCTCTAAGTAAGACCTCTCTTTTTCATCGAAAATATCATCCCTTATGACGCTTATCACTTCCGATCCCTCCACCTTTGCAACTATCTCATGCTGATGTGTTCCATAACCGGGGTGATCAGCGACAAAAGAGAATTTGAAACTATAAAGGTCTTCTCCCAATCTTCTTTCTTCCTCCAAGGAAAGATCTCTACCATAAGCGGGATATCTTGAAGAAAGGTTCTTTATCCAATTTTCGGCAAGAATTATTTTCTCCTCCTTGGTGGGCGACTGTCTTACGGGAAAATGAGAGTTTCCCATTATAATAAAAAATACAGTAATGGCCGCAACTGTTAAGACAATGCCCGTTATCGTTATTTGCTTATATCCTGCACGCATTTCTTTAAAAAATCCTTAAAAAATAGTACCACACTGGGTATCTTTTTGCAATAAAAATCCCCTCCCTATAAAAGGGAGGGGATCCTGATTTCACGTTGAGTTTTTAGGCTCTAATTATTCCTCCTCTTCCTCCTCTTCTTCGTCTTCATCTTCCTCTTCTTCCTCTTCTTCGTCTTCTTCCTCTTCTTCTACATCTTCATCTTCTTCTTCAACTTCATCATTAAGCTCGATGGGCTCATCATTCTCAACAGGTTCTTCTATGGGCTCTCCCATGAGGGCTACAGCACCAACAACTACGATCACTACCAAAACTATTCCAACTATAGTGAGTATCTTTTTATTGTCCATACCTGAATTGTTTTATGTTAAAAACCGACCTTTAATAATCTTGTATCATTATATATTATTGTCAAAACTTTGCAAGCTTCCCTTGTTTATAAGGATAACTTGCTCTCCGGAAATGTCAAGAAAAAATTTTGATTTTTTATTTCAAGGATTTATAATAAGCGAATGCATTTAAAAGAGATATCGATCAATCACTATAAAAGCATTAAGGATCCGATGCACCTTAGGGACTTTTCCCGTTTTCAAGTTCTGGTAGGGCCCAACAATGCCGGCAAAACCAACATATTGGATGCTCTTCATCTTTTTTTTGACCCCCACTTGGAAGAAGAAAGATTCACAGATGAAGATGCCGATATAGATCTGACACTTGTAGATGAAAACAATAAAGAATATAAGCTCGGCTGCAAGGGAAGAAAATTCCACGGACTACAAGAAGTTGATCAAGAGAAGTACTTTATAAGAATCGATGGTAATGTGAATCACGAGAATGTAGCAAGAATGGTCAAAAAATTCAAAAAAGAGCACCCAATGTCATATGAAAAGTTCACTGCTACTTTGCAAAATTACTTTAAGGAAGTGGAAATAAGCGAAGAACTTTTCTTTCTCAATGTTTTTGCCGACCACAAAAAAAGGTCCATCAAAAGAATGGGAGAAGGTTTTAAACGCCTTTTTGTGATACTTTTTTACATCTTCCATCCGCAATACAAGATCATACTTATTGATGAACCGGAGAGCCATCTGCATCCTTCCATTATAAAAAAATTCCTTCATATCCTCGATACGGAGAATCATGGCAATCAAGTATTTCTTACCACTCATCACCCCTCTTTTATTCAAGCAAAACATCTCCCCAGAACATGGCGTGTCGCGCGAAACGAAAGAAACAACACTTCTGTGTATGGATTTCCCGAGCAAAATATAGATATACAACGCTTCATTCAAGAGATAAACGACGACAACTCATCTATGCTTTTTTCGGACAAAGTACTTTTGGTAGAGGGAGTTTCAGATCATATTTTCATGCGGGAAATGATAAATAAGTTCTATGAGAAAGACAAAGATATAAAAGTAGTATATACCAGCGGCAAGGGTTCTGTGGATCTTTATGCCGATCTCTGTGAAGCGTACCATATCCCCTATGCTATAATGCTTGATAGAGATGCTATCAATTCAACCTCTCTTTCAAGAGTCAAAAAGTTTCCCCGTCTTAAAAAAAGTGTCTCTTTCAAGGAAAAACTGAAAATTTTAAAAGAGAACGATATTTTCATTTTGAAAAAGGACCTTGAGGGAACCTATCCCAAAAGATATAAAGAATACAAGAAAAAAGAAACAAAACCTCTTGCGGCTTTGTTCGTATCTCAAAAGATCACAAAAGAAGATCTTGACGAAGAAAACATGAGAATAATAAAAGAAATAATAGAAAGGATCTAACTTAAGTCCTCTATTTCTTCTACTGCCTCCAAGTACATAGCATTACTCCAAGCCTGATTGGCACAACCTTCGCTTTTTAGTTCCTTGGACGAACTAACTTCCCCATGACAGCCTATTGCTCCTTTCCACATAAGCTCTTCCTTACTTGCCTGCATTATTTTATCTATATGAAAGGCATATCTTTCACTGTCAAAACGGTGTAACACCAAAGCAACCAAGTTGTTTAAATAAAACCAACTATCTCCTTGATGATAACTGCGCGCGTCCTCTCCTGTGTGAATCTCGTGAAAATCATCATCGTCCTTACTTAGAGTGGATAAGCCTCCCCATGGTAACCACAGGGCTTTTAAAGCATCATCAAAACATTTTTTCCATTCTTCCTTTGAAAGAAGATCGGGATAAATATATGCAGCGATGAAAATATTGGGGCGGATACTCTTGTCAATTTCTTTCTTGCGCGGGCAATATCCGTCATAAAGCATTTTCCCGTCAAAGAATCTTTTGCGCACCTTTTCTTTCATCTCTTTCTCCATTTTCATGTAGAGATTTTTTTCACTCCTTCTTTTTGCCAAAGAAGCTGCCAACTTATACATATTAAGACGCATTGCTTGGATCTCTATCCTTGCACCATCCCTTCTTAAGCTATCCATCCATGTTTCATGGGGGCGACTGATAGCAAGCCCGTCTTCTGTAAAGGACCATAAGCACTCCTCAATACACTTTTTGAGCATCCTTCTTACTTTTTCCTTTTCGGAAAGACTAAAAAAAGGAAGAAAATCTTCCGTTCTTTTGAAGGCCCATCCTCCTGCATCGGCATTCATTGTTCCTGCCGGGCCTTTTTGCATAGTATCCTCAATTATTCGAAAATATATCTCCCTGGCTTTCTTGGGGCTAACAGTAAACAAGGATTTTAGAGAAACAGCCTCATCTCGCGGCCAAAATTGAAAAAACCATGGTATTCCCGCATATAGTCCCGTTTCCTCTGAAACCAGAAGCCCTGCCAAAGATTGTTGAGCACAATGAATATCAATTCTTTTTGATTCTTCGGCACCCTCTCTTATAAAAACTTTCCTTATATGACCAAGTACTTCCTTTTTGCTCTCACCTGCCACAAAAATGAATCTTTTGCCATACAGAGAAACTCCTTTTTGCACCTTTTTTGAGAATGGTGGAGAGATGCGCTTCTCGTCGTAGGGATAGTAACGCTCCATTGCTTCTCTTATGTCCGTAGCTTCTTCGCAATCAATTGCAAGAAAGATACCGTTATGAAACTCCACTATATAAGCTCCCTCTTCTATATAAAAATCGTAATCACACCCTTCTCCGGGATCATAAGATCTTCTTTGGTCAAAGAAGATTTCTACTCTCCTTTTTTCATTCAATTCGTATGCCAAAGCATGAGACAATTTCGATAAAGTGAAGAACTCTTCAAGATCTCCCCTTTTTCGAGTCAAGTAACCAAAATTATTTCTTATTTCGGATACCGGCTCCGATCCTTCCACATTAATCCCCTCTATTATTTTATAGAGGTCGCCTTTTAGTTTACAAAACCACCCTTCGTAGCGACTTTCCGGAATACCCTTCATCCAAAGATAATCCCCTTTATTGCTTAAAGCAAGAAGGCTGGGAATTTCATTCTTTACTTCTTTTTGCTCTACAGTTTTTTGCTTTAAAGAATGGACTATTCTCATGATCAAGTTTCTAAGGATTTATTATGCGCTTCTATATAAAATGAAACAAAATTTCTCCAGTCCGCTTTGGACGCTATCTTTCTTGCCTCTATTTTATTTTCCACTCTTTCACGTCTCGTGGTCTTCATGAAACTGTATAAGAACTGGTGCAAGTCTTCTACTATCTCCTCATCTTTTTTCTTTTCTCTTTTGAGAATATAGATTCCGGGACGATCCTCTCTGGTCTCGAGTCCCGCCCTGAACCTTCCAAATCCCGCAAGATCCGTAGTTACAGAAGATACTCCCAAAGCAGCCGCTTCTAAAGGTGTGTATCCCCACGGCTCATAAAAACTCGGAAAAACTCCCATATGGCAAGCCTCCAGTGCCTCTTCATAATTCAAATTGGAAAGACCGTCGTGACCCGTCAAGTAAACAGGATAATAAATAACCTTTACTCTATCCTCTTCTCTGTTCAGTAATTCGGCGCTCTTTAAATGCTCCATTATTTCATCACTTGCAGCGGCAAGAAGATGAGTGCAAAGTGAGGGACTTCCTTGCCCTCTTTTCATTCTATGAAGTTTTTTCTCTATATCAAACAAATGATCCTCGCTGATCAGGTTTTCCTTGGTAAGCTCATTTTCACATAAAATATTGTGAAGAATTCTTTCTTCTATTTCCGGAAAAGAGGCTTCTACCGAATCTTGCAAGTCCCGGAAGTACTCCACATTCTCTATAAGAGAAGGGTCTACTCCGGCGGTCTCCGTGGGAATGAAAAAGAAGGATATTATGGTGCGATCACTTCCCTCTTCTTTCATTCTCTTGTTTAGCTTTCCGAGAGAATCTATAAAAACATCTATTCCTTTTGCACGTATCTCTTTTCTCCCTATAATGAAGTAGAATAAAGTTTCTTCCAGGTCAAAAGTATAATAAGGAAAGAAATAAGAGGCAACAAAATTTCTAAGCCTTCTTCTTTGCAAACGGTGTTTGACCGCTATGTCTTCAAAGCTCAAGAACTTTTCAATATCGAGTCCGTTGGGCAAGATCAAATCCGGCTCCCTTCCTAGGAAGTTCTTTGCTTCCATGCCGGTGATCTCACTCACCGTAGTGAACACCTCCGCTTCCTTGGCAGCAGCTTTCTCCGTTAAATGCTTTGCTGTTACTCCGTAGTTTTTTGCCTCTTTTTCAGGCTCTATGTCATCTATTGAGGTATAAAAATTAATACTATTGAACGCCAGTGTTCGGCCTAAACTTGTAGCATGAGTGGTGAAAACCCTCTTCATTTTCACATTCTTCATGCCAAGGAAGAGTAGCGCCATTCCCGTGAGCCATTCATGAAAATGACTGACCAACTTTTCGCCCTCATACTCCAAAGAAATTTCCTGCAAGAACTTTCCCACGGCATATGAGAAGCATGTCGGCTCATCAAAATCATGTCCCGCATCAAGAGAGTCTATACCAAAATGATCCCACATCTCCTTTTTTATTTCATTCACCTTGGGGAAATAGTTTTTGAAGTCGACCAGTATTGCTACCGGCTTCCCCTTTACAAGCCACCTTCCATAATAACAATCCACCCCCTCTCTTTTCATCTTATCGAAAACCCTTCCCATTCTCTCCGGAGGCTCCTCTTCCCTGAATTCTCCTTTTGCCTTTTCCTCGTAATAAGGACCTATAAGGAAATACTTATCTCCATAACTATCTATCATTCTGCTCGCCTTCGATTCTAATACACGATATATTCCTCCTACTCTATTACAAACCTCAAAAGATACCTCGAACAATTTATCGGACTTGGGGGCAACTTTTTCGAGATTGTTGTTATAATACATATTTTCCTTGATTATTTTTTTAATTTGCTCTTACTACGCCCCTTGGGAGATCTTTTTTTCTTCTTTTTATCTTCCACTTTCAACTTAAAATCATTCAAAGCATTCATAAAAGATATAAAGGCATCATAAGGAGATTTGTAAGGATTAAAATAGTTATGAACCTCCCCGCAACCCATTCCTTTGGTACTCATGTAATAGAATTGATCAGAGGTTTGAAATTTTCTCCAAGTATCGATTATTTCCTCGTCTCCCGTGGAAATCACATCTTTTTCCATTTTATAAAGCTTAGAAAGAGCATCTCTTTGCATTTCATTACCAACCCAAGCAGAAAGGTCCCTTTCCAGATCAGCCCAAGAGGTTATGTAGGGAACATCCACCTCATCTTTTATGGAATATCTTTCTACACACTCTGTTAGGGTCGCAAAATCATTATCTTTATTCTTTAACACTTCTTTCGGGAGGTTCTTTAAGAATTCAAAGATTCCCGTATCCTCCCACTGGTGCTCCCCAAAAGTTTCATAATCCATGAAAAGGTTGACAATCTCCCCGTTACCGTTGACCTTTGATATCCAGCGAGCAAATTTATCTGCCGTAAGAGGATACTCCTTCCACGTTCTTTCCGAGAAGCGAAAAGCTATATCATCCGAAAGCCTGTAATTCTTAAGGAATAAACTCATATCAACATCTTTCGGCTTATAAAGAAAATTGGGGTTCCTCCATCCGAGAATCTGATCGACACCCTCTCCCAATATTCCTTCAAAACCCATTTCCTTTGCTTCTTTTGCGATATCGTTACTGTAGGCAAGTTCTGTACAACGGAACATTCTTGGTTTAACGGAGAACACTTCTTCGATCTTCCTCTTATTCATTTCCGTTTGCTCTCGAAACTCTTCTTTGGAATGAAGAAAAGCAAGCGAATGATAATAGGTTTCAGAGAGCACCTCTACCTTTCCCGTATCTACAAGATCACGAAAACTTTTTAGCACCTCTGGGGCATACTTTTCCATCTGCTCTATGGAAACCCCTGAAAAAGAAAAACTTATACGAAATTCAGGATACTCTTTAAGAAGTTGTAAAAGTATCTTGTTTGTAGGTAAATAACATTTTTCCGCCACCTTTTTCATTACCCTCTTGTTATTAAGATCATCACCCCCTTCTTCACTGAAGTAAGAAGCATTGGTTCCTATATCGAAGAAACTGTATCTTCTTATTCTGAAAGGTTGATGAACTTGAAAGTAAAAACAAACAGAAGGCATGATCTTGAAATTTGCAAATATAAACTTCTTTTTGCAATATGGGTTATATATATTTGTAATGTTTACCGGCTCAAAAGGTCATTGTACACCGCTACGCACTTATCCGCAGCATCATCCCATGTGATACCTTCTACCTCTTTTTTACCATTTTCTACAAGACAAGGTGAAAGGGGTTTGTACTCTAAAACAGATAAGATCTTACTTGCCATTTCATCTATATCCCAAAAATCAACTTTCAAAGCATGAGAAAGTACTTCCGATACTCCGGATTGTCTGGACAAAAGCACAGGTGTGCCATTTATTATCGATTCAAGCGGCGTAAGCCCAAAAGGTTCCGAAACAGAGGGCATAACAAAAAGATCGGCTTCTCTATAGATTCTCCTAAGCTTTTCTCCACGCAAAAATCCTGTAAAAAATACTTTATCCGAAATACCCATTCCGGCAACTTCTCTCATTAACTGCGTCTCCATATCCCCCGAACCCGAAATAACAAAATAAACATCATCCGAGATATCACAAACTCTTTTTGCAGCACGAATGAAATAATCAGGACCTTTCTGGAGCGTTAACCTGCCCACAAAAAGCACCACTCTCTTACCCTCTCGTTTTAATCTATGTATCTCGCTTGAGTTTTCGTCCCCTTTTTCCAGGAAACCCGCTCCGTTGTGCACCACTTCAACCTTTTTCGGATCTATTCCGTAATGATTGGTTATGATTCCTTTTGTGTAATTACTCACCGCTATTACCTTGTCCGCCACCTCCATTCCCTCCTTCTCTCTTAAGTATACCTCTTGATTTATACTATCTCCTCCTCTGTCAAACTCAGTAGCATGCACATGGGCCACAAGAGGTTTTCCGGATACTCTTTTAGCCTCTATCCCCGCTCCAAAGGATAGCCAATCATGAGCATGAATAATATCAAACACTTCTCCTTTGGCAATTATCCCTCCTTGCTTTCTGTACCTTGCAACCTCATCAAAAAGATCTCTCCCGTATAGATCATTCTCCTCTTTTGATAAAGCACTTTTATAACTTTTCTCGTTAAGATAGGGAGATAAAATTGAGTTCACTTCTATTTTCTTTTTATAATAAGTTCCGGCAGGAATGATACGGAAAAAAGGGTTTTCTTCACTTTTTCTGGGAAGAACAAACGTAATCTCTGTGCTCTTTCTTGACAGACCCTTTGCAAGCCCCAAGCAAGCCACCCCCAGTCCCCCGCTATTTTGGGGCGGAAGCTCCCAACCGAACATAAGCACCTTCTTTCCCATAATAATATGACAAAAATTTTATCAAAACTTTAAAAAGAGAGTTTCAATAGATCGACGGGCTTCTCTATTAATACATTCGGACCGGAGCGGGATAAAGATTTTTTTAAGCCAAGACCCCATGGAACGGCAATTGTTATTGCGCCAGCCTTTTTCCCGGCCTTTATATCTCTTACCTCGTCGCCAATATAAATAAAAATCCCTCCTTTTCTTTTTAATTTTTTAAGTTCCCTCCCTTTTCCGAATAACCCCGACTCTTTTATGAAATCAAAGACCAGCAGGTCATTCTTCTTAAGGAAGCCTATCACATTGCTTTGCGAATTGGAAGTCAATATTCCCAGCCTATTACCATCTTTCTTTAGATTACAGATAACATCTTTCATCCCTTCTTTAACAACAGCTTCCGAAATCTCCTTCTCCATCCTTTTTCTTACTTCCCTGTATAAAAAAAATAGTTTATATCGGGGAATATTCGTATCTTCAAGCGCTTCCTCGACTCCCCCATCCCTTATCATCTGCAAAAACTTTTCACCATCCTCTCTTTCTTTTCTCTCTTTAAGAAACCCTCTCATTGTTCCCGTGATAATGGGGACGGTGTCAGCTATCGTGCCATCAAAATCAAAGCAATATGTTTTCACCTTCATTGAGAATATCAAAATATAATTTCTTATTCAATATACATCTTTTCCACTTAAAGATAAATACTTTTCCATCTTACAACAGAACTTGCTTATTGGCAGCAATATATAAAAAAACCGAGAAAATATTCTCGGTTTTTATGGTCATTATTTGACCCTCTCAAAGAGCTTTTTTAAATTCAATTCTTCCACTTCCGGAAATTTTTCCATCAGTGCTCTTACATCCACTCCGTTTAAGAAATGTACATCGACCCTATCTTCTTTTTCTTCTATTCTTACTCCTACGGATTCCATTATTTTCAGAGTTTTTTTCTTCTTTTCGTCCTCAAGTACACTCTTTGGCGCGGAATAGATCTGCATATTAAACCCTCCTTCTTGAATTTCTTTGCTATATAATACAATAAAAAAATATTTTGTAAATGGATTATCTATTTGCGTTCAAAGCCTTTTAGGATCTTATCTATCCCCTCCTCTATATTGGCGGAAACATAACCTCCTTCAAGAACAAAAAAAGTTGGCCTCTTCTCTTTACCAAGAAGTTTCCCTATCTCAAAAAAATCATCTCCCGCAAGTCCCAAAGACGCCAGATCTCCTTTAAAACCGTCAAATCCCGCAGAAACAGCTATAAGCTCTACTTTTTCCATATCGATCATCCTTAAGCCTCTTTTAAGTGTTCTTAGGTAAATATCTCCGCCACAATTTTCCCTTAAGGGAAAATTGAAGCAATTTCCCTGAGAACTCAAGCCGGTTCCCGGATAGATCGATCTGCAATGAAGGGATAGGAAGCTCACATCCTTATTACCTTTGAAGATCTCTTCTGTTCCGTTCCCATGATGCCCGTCAATATCAATGATGAGAGTTCTCTTTCCAAGACACTTCACAGCTATTGCAATATTATTCAAATAACAGAAACCCCTGCTTTTGACTCCAAGAGCAAACCCCTCACTTCCCACATGATGTCCCGGAGGTCTCATCATCGAAAAGCCTTCCGACTTTGCTGCCGATATCGCACTTCCCGCAGAAAACCTTGCATGATCATAGATACCATCATAAACGGGAGTATCGGGGCACCTCATCAATTCCCCTCTTTTAAGTTCTTCTATATATTTTTTACTATGAACCAGAAGAAGTTCTTTTTCAGTGGCAATTTCCGGTTTGCAAAAAAGATACCCCTTCTCTTTAAGCCCTTTTACAGCTCCTTCTATTCTTTCAGGGCCCTCAATATGGAACGCTCCATAATTTAAACACTCTTTAGAAAAAAATATTTTTTTCATCGGATCTTGCTTGGAATATCAAAACCTTTCATTTCCCTATAAAGCTCCTCCCATTGCTCTTTTTCTGTTAATTCGTTCTCAACTTTGCCATACTCGGGAAAATACCTTACTGCGCTCATCGGAGAGCCCAGAGAATATCCTCTTTTCGGTTCTTTGAGTATGATAAATTTCAATTTTATATCTCTCACATACTCTTTCTTATTGGGTAGAACCAGTGCCCAAGCAGCCCTGTATAGTGCTGTTCTCCTGCTAAAAGGAATCCCTTTCATTCTTTCTAAAAGATAATCGAGCCACTCTTCGTCGCTTACATCATCGGGAAATCTCCCTCCCCATCTTCTTGCTTTTACCCCCGGTTCTCCGTTTAAAGCATCCACTTCCAGCCCCGCATCATCTGCCAGAGTCGGAAGGCCCGACCTTCTGACCCAAAAACGAGCCTTTAGAAGAGCGTTTTCTCTTGCCGTGAGCCCGTCCTCATCCGGAGATTCCTTGAAACCGTATTCCGTGATCGTCACAATATCAATTCCCGTATCCTTTAATAAATAAGAGAATTGTTTTTCTTTGTATTTATTTCGCGTGGCAAGAAATATTTTACTCATACTCCTTAATGTAGTTATCTTTTTTATTGGACCCTTGTTCACGTTCAATACCCATACCAATACCTCTTTTGCTCTTGTTAACTATCTTAATAGTGTTGACAAAAATAACAAGTGGTGTTAAATATGCAAGCATTACACAAAAAGGAGGTGTTTAAGTTGGGAGATATTCTGCACTTTAAAAATCTCAAAAAGGCATCCTTTAGAAGGACACTTTCAGAATTAATGAAGGAAGCGCAAAGAATGCAAAAAGAAAAAGAGAGAGTTGTCGGCGAGAAGCTATTGCTTGCAGACTTCGATGAGCTGGAAAAAATGATAGAAAAGAGGATCTCCGGGGTCTTGATCACGGAGAATCATCTGGAATCCGACTTCTTTCTCTGCGGAAAGTATATTGCAAAAACGATCTCCAGTACCGTAAAAGACCCTTTACCCAGTTTTTACGCTATAGACTATCTCTCACAAGTAGAGGACATGAACGATTATTTGAGCTGGCAAAGAGCTGGGGATGTATGCTTTCTTATTTGCACCGTATTCATAGGAAGGGCCCATAGAAGAACAATGACTCTCAAAGATTATTCTCTTTTGGGAAGAAATTTTTACCACACATTCTACGGAATAAGTGGCAAAGAAATAGGATATCTAATGAGTGCCAAATACGACACAATGAGCCTGATTACCAGAAAGGCTCTGGAGGTTTAGCGAAAAAGGAGGGGGTTCTGTGAAAGAAGATTGCTATGAGAGAGTCAAGCGGGCGGGACATCTGATGGTGGAGAAGCGCCTTACTGTCCGAAAAGCCGCGGAAATCTTGAAAGTAAGTAAAACCACGATCCATATTGACGTAAGCAAAAGACTGAAAAATGTCGATCCGTATCTTTATAAAGAGGTTAGGGAATTACTAAATTATCATAAAGAAGTGAGGTCTAAGAGAGGAGGGATGGCTTTAAAGAAAAAATACAAAAAATGACAGGTCTTGTTCCTGTCATTTTTCTTTATATCCTTGATACCATCATTACTTTCTTTTTAGATATTCATACAAAGAAAGAGTTGCTTTGGCCCCCTCTCCCGAAGAAACTATTATTTGCTTATCCCTTGTGTTAGTAACATCTCCGGCGGCAAGAAGCCCCTCGGTCTTTGTAAAGCAATTTCCTTGATCTATCATTATATCCCCATTCTTATCAAAATCCACTAATTCGTCATCTAAAAAATCATTTATAGCGACAGATCCTATTTGTACAAAAACGCCTTCGGTTTTCATAGAGTCTCTGTCTTTGTTGCCTGCATCATTGTAAATAACTTCTTCTACAAAATTATCTCCTTTTATCTCTTCTATTGTTCTTCCGGTATATAACTCTACCCCTCTTTCCTTGGCTTGTTCTTGCAAAAACTCATCAGCGCTAAAATCGTTGGCACCCTCAAAAAGGAATACTTTCTTCGCGTGATCAGTGAGTTCAATGGCAGCTTCAAATCCGGCATTTCCCCCTCCTGCTACAACTACACTCTTGTTCTTGAATAAAGGAGCATCACAAGTGGTGCAATAAACCACTCCTTTACCCGTAAGCTCTTTTTCCCCTCTGACCCCCAGCCTTTTTTGTCTTCTTCCGGTAGCAACAATGACCGCTTTTGCGTCAATACTCTCCCATTCCGTAGATACAACGAATCTTTTTTTCTTTTTTAATGAAAATACTTGCTCCCCTTCCTTTATATCAATATCATGCTCTTTGAGATGATCCTCAAATTTTCTCATGAGATCCGGTCCGCTGATCTTTTTTTCCCCCGGCCAATTTTCAATAATTCCCGTAAGACCGGCTTGCCCCAAAAAATCCTTTGTTATCAGTAAGGTCTTTATTTTTTTTCTTGCGGCATATATTCCGGCAGTAATCCCTGCAGGGCCGCCTCCTATTATTACTAATTCGTACATGATTTTTTTAATTAAAAGAACGGTAAATAATAGAACGCCAAATAGAACAATACCATTGCTCCAACAAACGTTATCCAGGTAATAACTCTGGATCCTACAAACCAAATGTCTTTGGTAAATACCGCTCCAAGAAAAATAACGAGCTCAATGAGCATGTAAAAGAAAAGGAAGATGGCTATATAAAGAATATACGAAACAAGAGATATTTCAGAAGCTGCCAATATTCCCGAAAAGGTAAGAGGTATCCCTATGGAGCAAGGAAGTTCTACTAAAGTAATTATTGCTGCGAACGACATGACCGAAAGAGCCAAATACCACATCCCCTTTTTGGGATCCTGAAAAGATTTCTTCAATTTTTCGGTAGCCTTCTGGGCCAAAGCTGACTCCGAAGACTTACAAGTCGGTCCATGCCTATAGAATCGCAGAAACTCTCTAAAGAAATAAGCACCTCCTCCCAGTGCCGCAACACCTATGATCGCTCGCAGAAGTTCCATCTCCTTCACCAGAACGTTGAGAAGCCACCCCCAAGCAAAAACCAGTATTCCATATACTATGACAGCCGTAACAATAAAAAGTCCTCCGAAAAAGAGTATCTTCTTCTTGGAGTCAAACATAAGAACCATGGAAAGTATCAACATGAGAGCTCCTATGGAGCACACATTGAACCCGTCCACTGTTCCAAGAACTACCGCGGCAAGACCCAGAGACCACTCACTTGTATCTACCTCTATATTCAAAAAAGGAACCTCGATTATACAACAATCTTCTTCTACTGCCTCTCCTTTAATGGCATCAACCATCATTTTTTCATGCCTCTCGGAAAAACTTGCAAACTGAAGAAAACTATCCCCGATGAAAATGGTGGGAGCCATGATGTCATAGTCCTCAACTCCCCTTTCATCGGCCAATTGATGCAATTTTTCCGTTTCAGTGATGGAGTAAAGCTCCAAGCTTACTTGAGTATATCTCTCATCCAATTCCTTTGCATAATCCTTCGCCTTCTGGCAAACAGGGCAAAGCCTATCATCAAAGAAATGAATAACGACCTCTTCCTCCAATCTTTCTTCATCTATAAGAAGTGATCCTTTAGAATCTTTATCGCTATCCCCTTCTCCGATGACGAAAAAAGGGAGTGCCATAAAGAGAAAAAAAAGGATCAAAAGAATTCCCTTCTTTTTCATAACGGCAACCGCTTAATCTTATAATTCGCAATTTGTTTCTTTGGCAAGAACTTCGGGAGCAATCGCACCCACTTTAAAGACCTCTCCTTCTATCTGTATCTCAGGAACCGCTCCTCCTTCCATTTCCTCGTCACACCTCGCTTCTTCTTCCGTACATTCCACATATACCGGTTCTGCCATTTCATGACCTCCGAGAGATTCTACCATCATTGTGCAAGCGGGGCAGAACTTACTGCCATAAATGACCACTCCTTTCTCCTCTAAGCAACTAATGAAATCTTCTGTTATGTCTACATCATCTTCACTGATACTCTCTTCGTTCTCTACCACCTCATCTTCCTCCCTTTCTTCACCATCCTCTTCTTCTGTCACATTATTGTTTGTTGTATCTATTCTTTCCTCCGGAAGAGCGGCAAAATAGAACGCTGCCAAAATAATAACAGCTCCAATTAATATGGCTAATATATTTTTATTCATGGTTACTTGCTTTTAATTTATCACCGAATGGCCCAAATATGACCCTCAATAGCTTCTTCGGCCGTGGACCATATAATAACCCTATTTGGATTATCCTTGTACCAACCTATTCTATAATGCTCATTACTCAAAGGATCATCGGGCAATTCTCCCAAGTAATCCCTCAATTCACCGCAAACTCTCAAACGATCCCCCGCCTCTTCTTCCGGAGGGAGAGGAACATCTCCTTCGGTGATACAAGCCGGGTATCTTCCTTCGTTGTCTTCGGCATAAGACAGTATAGCCCCCGCTATTGCTTCCAAATGCTCTTCCCTTTCTTTATTCCTTTTTTGCTCCCCCGTCATCTCTTCCTCTTCTTCCGGAACTTCTACCTCTTCATCGGAGAACCATCCGTGAAAAGGTTCCGGAAGTTGTCTCTCCCAAGCAAAATAATACAACGATCCCCCGATTACCAAAAAAGAGATCAGGACAATAATTATTATTTTTCTCATACCCTTAATGTATCTTAGATCCCGAAGAAACCTTTTTCTCGGGTTTTAATAATATCGCTTCCTTGTTTTCTTCGGCCGCGAGCAACATGCCCTGGCTTTCTATGCCGAATATCTTTTTGGGCTTCAGATTGCTTACCACCACTACTTGCTCTCCCTCAAGATCTTCCGGTCTATGAGTATCAGCAATTCCCGCAACAATAACTCTTTTTTCGTCCTTCAATTTCACTTCCACCTTAAGTAGTTTCTCAGAACCTTCTACTCTCTCCGCTTGTACCACTTCCGCTATATGAATATCGATCTTCTTAAAATCTTCAAATTCTATGTTATCCTGCATTTTTTCATTTTACCAAAAAAAGAAAAATAAAAAAAGCCGCATTATTGCGGCTTTAATATTCCCTTTTTACCTGTTTAAGAAATTATAGAACCCTTTAGCTACGAAGACCGCTCCTGTGTATGACATTATTTTTTGAGGAATAAATGATGCGCTTCCCACCTCAAAGGTAGCTGCCCTCATCATTTCGATGAGAGCTCCCTCAAATGCCGCAAGAAGAAGACCCATCACAATGAGCATTATTCCGGTCATGGGTAAGCTAATATAAGAACTCCAGAATGAAGCTATATATCGTAATGTAAAATCATCTCTTTGCCTGGGAAGATGAGGTTCGTGGTAAAGGGATCCTTTTCTCCTTCTGGTTGTAAAAGGTCCAGGTACACTCAATTCTTTCACCCCCTTTTTTCAAGTATTTTTTATTATAACTATTTTTGCAAAATTTTCAAGTTCTTTGACAAAAAATCAAAAAAGTACTATAAAAATGGTACGTAAGCTCATTAACATCTAAGAAAAAGGAGGGTATTATGGCTCATCTGATTTTGGTTGCCGGTCATGCGATATGGGAAGATGGCGTGTGGAAAGGCGGTTATTCCGGACAAGAAGGTGCATACGAGGAACATCTTCTTTGGGGCATCAAGTTGGCAACAATGAAAAACAATTCCACTCTGGTGCTTAGCGGAGGACAAACAAGACCTCACCTCAATACCGCCAAAACGGAAGCGCAAGGAATGAGAAACTTCATTCAAGAAAGTTACCCCGGACTCTTTTCTGATACTATCTTCTGCAATAATTCCCACGAAAACTCTTTCTTTTTACCGGAAATAGTGTGTGAGAATTTTGCCAGAGATTCTTTTGAAAATGTCTTATTCTCGTGCCTTGCTTTTTATGAAAAGAAAAAGGAATGGCCCGAAACAATGACCGTTGTCAGCTTCGGATTCAAAGGGCAAAGATTCAACGCGATCGCCGTGGGACTTAAGATATCTTCTTTTTCTCTTCTTTCTTCAGGAGATCGCCACCTTTCTTTTGCTCAAAGAGAAAGAGCAGTAAAAGGAGAGGCGATCACGATGAGAAGAATGACGAAAAACATCAATGGAGAGCTTCACCTTTGGGATCCTCTTCACAGGTCCGATGAACTCCAAAAGACAAGACTGAGTAGAACTCCCCGAAAACTGAATGAACATGATTATATAAATAAAGTTAAGGAAAGCTACGGATTTGAAGACCTTCTCTCCAAGCTGGAATCGATCCCGCCGGGATATTTGCATTGGAAAGGTATTAATTGGCCATGGGAGTAAGAAACAATAAAAAGTCGCTCTCTAAAAAGAGTGACTTTTTCTTTCAAAAAGCTTATTTATGGTATATAATCCTTTAAAATGCGTACATGGATAGAGGTTAAAAAAGAAAATATTGAACACAACTGCAAGGTATTCAGGAGCTTGATCGGTCCCGATCGCCTTCTTGCGGCAGTAGTAAAATCAAATGCTTACGGTCACAACTTGATAGATTTTTCCTTGGAAGCGGAGAGTATGGATATCGATCTTTTGGCCGTGGATTCTATCATAGAAGGGAAGACCTTGAGAGAAAAGGGGGTCAAAAAGCCCATCTTGGTATTGGGGTACACTCTAAAAGATGATGTAGAGTATGCAGCTTCAAATAATATCTCTTTAACAATAGCCGACTTCCCCACCTTGGAAAATCTTCAAAACATCAAATCCGGGAAAAATAAAATAAAGATCCATTTGAAGATTGACACGGGGATGCATCGGCAAGGATTCTTTGTCTCCGAGATACCAGAAGTTATTAGAACACTAAAAAGGTTAAAGGACAAAATTGTCACGGAAGGAATTTACACCCATTTTGCTTCCGCAAAGAATCCTTCCTTCAGAGCTGTGACCATGGGACAAATAGGTGATTTTAAAAAAGCGACCGATGTAATGGAAAAAGAGGGTTTTCAAAATCTTACAAAGCATGCCGCAGCCACCTCAGGTACCATCATATTTCCGGAATCTCATTTTGACATGGTTAGAGTGGGAATAGGAGTGTATGGATTATGGCCGTCAAAGGAGACCAAAGCTGCCTTCAAAAACAAATTATCACTAAAACCGGTTCTTTCTTGGAAAACAATAATAAGTCAAGTAAAAGAACTTCCCGAGGGAAGTTTTGTCGGTTACGACATGACCGAGAGATTGGATCGGCCCTCTAGGGTGGCCATACTCCCTATTGGTTATTGGCATGGATTCCCCCTCTCTCTTTCAAGTATAGGAGAAGTAATAATAAGAGGGGAAAAAGCAAAGGTCCTCGGAAGGGTTTGCATGGACATGACGCTTGTAGATATTACCGATATAAAAGATGTAAAAATTGGAGACGAAGTCACTCTCATAGGAAAAGAAGGAGAAGAAGAAATAGCCGCGGACGATCTTTCTTTTCTTGCGGGAACATCGACCTACGAAATAATAACTTGCCTTAATCCCCGCATTAAAAGAGTTTTTACGTGATCTCTTTACTTGCTTTGTTTTTGATACTTAATATAATTATAACTAACAGATAAACATTAAGTTTTTGTGATATGAAAAAATTTTCCTTTTTATTCCCTATTCTCTCCGCAGTTCTTCTTTTCACTCCCTTTATTGCTGAAGGATCATCTATATCGAATTGGAACCGGGATAGATTGATCCAGCAATTGGAGATAGTAAAACGTGAGATCTCCGTTTTGAAGCAACTCATAGAAAACATGAATTCCCGAGATGATATAACCGCTTCCTCTTATTTGGCAATGGATTTGGAGGAAGGTTCCGTGATAATAGAAAAGAATCCCCAACACTCCTATCCCGTAGCATCGGTGACCAAAATGATGACCGGGGTGATCGTCGCGGAAAATATGGAAAAAAACGAAAAGATTGTGCTCTCGGAAAAAATGTTGGATACTCACGGACATAGTCCGGCCTTATTTAAGGGTCTTGAGGTAACCGCCGAAAATTTATTAAAAGCTTCTCTTATCCAATCGACCAACGATGCCGCGAATGCTTTGTCGTATTTTAAAGGAAAGGATCGATTCGTTGATCTTATGAACAAAAAAGCAAGAGATTTGGGCATGCATCACACCCATTTTGTCGATAGTCATGGTTTGAATCCAAATAATCGTTCCACTGCCGGAGATCTCGCAAAACTCATTTCTTATGTTCACAAAGAACACCCCGAACTTTTAGAAATAAGTAGAGATAATGACTTTTGGCTCCCTAATGAAGAAGGAAGACTTCTCAAATTCATGAACACCAATCGTTTCTACCATTTATCCAATTACATGGGAGGAAAGAACGGTTATCTTCCTCAAGCAAAGCAAACCTCTACCGCAATATTTAACATAAACGAAAAACCTGTCGGAATAGTCATTCTTCACTCAGAGAATAGAGAAGCAGACATGTTCTCTATAATAGATAAAATAAAAGAAGGGATTTAAAACCCTTCTTTTTTGGTTTTAGTAGCACTCTTTGATCAATATTCTTCGCACTTTACCTCATAGAATCCCTTTGGATGATCACAAGATGGACATTTTTCCGGAGGCTCAGTGGATAACAAATAGTAACCACACTCGCGACAAACCCACCACACCTTCTCTTCTTTTTTGAAGAGCGTTT
Organism: Candidatus Nealsoniibacteriota bacterium; assembly: GCA_003555075.1. Classification (GTDB taxonomy): domain Bacteria; phylum Patescibacteriota; class Minisyncoccia; order Minisyncoccales; family PWPS01; genus PWHW01. The sequence continues at coordinate 172,990 of PWHW01000002.1, read as the reverse complement.
CATTTTCAAGGTTCTCAAGTAACTTGGAATATCTTTCTTCGTGGTGCTCTTCCGCTTTTGCAATAGCCTCCAATCTATTTGCTATTTTCTCATAACCCTCTTCTCTGGCCACTTTTGCAAATTCGGGATACATGTCGGTGTGTTCATAGTTCTCCCCCTTTATTGCCGATCTCAGATTTTCCTTCGTATCTCCAAAAACAAGCGGGGCATCGGCTTCCACTTCCACCTCATCCATATTTCCTTTTATCTCTTGCAAGTGCCTAAAAAGCCACTTTGCGTGTTGTTTTTCCTGCTCCGCAGTCACATTGAAGATCTCCGCTATCTTCTCATAACCTTCTTTTTTGGCAACACTTGCATAAAAAGTATATCTATTCCTTGCCTGACTTTCCCCAATAAAAGCTTTTGTAAGGTTGTTGATCGTTTTTTTCATGATCTTATCTTTTTATATTGATAGTAACTTAATAATAATACAATATTCCTTAGCTTTCAACCTTATAAAAGATAACCCCTTTGTGCTTTTCATCCGATAAATAATCCAAGAACATTTCCTCCGACACCTCGCCTCTTTTTGCCGAAGCATGAACAAGAATTTCTCCTCCAAAAACAAAACCTTCATGAGTTATATCAAGACCCTTTTGGAAAGATTCCTCACCGACAAAACCCACACCTACTTCTTCCGGAAGATCATCAAGGATCTGTAAGACATGTTCTTCGGGAATATAGCTCAGATCAAACTTCTTCTCCCAATCAATATCAATAACTCTCCCTTGACCGGGAACATGTTTGTTTAACAGAACCTCTTCCGTGACCACAAAGTTTCCCCCCACCTTCTCTGTTATGTCCGCGAAACGATCGGAAACCTCGTTCCTGTAGCTTGAAAAATGCAACCTGTTCTCATAACTCACTTCCCCGGAAGGATGGTAATTTATATGCTTCATTTCTTCTTTCACCTCTTCTTTGTTTGCATATAATGCTGCTACTGTAAGCACAAAGGAAGTACAATCAAAAGCATCTTTTCTCACCAATTTTTCTCCTTTCTCTTCCCCGATAGGACCAAGTTCATAAGGAGAACCTTTTAATTCATAAGCGATGCTCTTTATACTTTCTTCTCTCTCTATCTTCTCTTCCTCTTTTTCCGCAGAACTGATCTCTTCTTGCATCGTCTTTTCCTCTCTTGAAATAAGCAGAGCTAGGATCACAAGAAAAACAAGAATAACAAGAGATCCCGATATAATAAGTGAAAATCTCTTCATGTTTACTTCACTTCATTGAACTCAAAGAAGATAACGCCATGGAAATCCGCCTCATCTATGTGATCTAGAAAACTTCCTCTTACAACCTTCCCTTCTTTGCTTGATGCATGAACAATATCGCTTTGCTCTACAACAATTCCTTCACTTCTTACGTCAAGCCCGATAACATCATCTCCTTCTTTAATGAACATTGCTCCAACAAACGTGGGAAGATCTCTCATTACATCAATTACGTACTCGGAGGGAACATAGTAAAGATCCATATCCTTTTCCCAATCAATATCAATAAGTCGTTCCCCTTCTTCATACTCCTTATTCAGTACAACACTCTTTTTGCTCACATGATCGCCTCCCACCTCTTTTGTTATATCTTCAAAATAGTCGGAAACCTCGTTCCTGTAGCTTGAAAAATGCAACCTGTTCTCATAACTCACTTCCCCGGGAGGGTGATAATTTACATGCTTCATTTCTTCTCGCGGATCCTCATCCTCGGAATTGGCCTTGGCTGCTACTGACAATATTAGAGTAGTAGAGTTGAAACCTTCTTTGTTATAAAGATTATCCTCATCAAGGGGGTTGCTTTCGTGCATCTTCCCGATAAAGTCACTTAAAACCTTTTCTTTTCTTTCATCAAAAGATATTTCTTCATCATTATTCTCTTTATCCTCCGATGCCACCCTCTCTTCACCTGCCCTTCTTTCCTCTTCCTTGGGAAACCTGAAAATGAAGAAGCCCAAAACGACCATTACGACAAGAAGTCCTATTATGATAGCAACCATAGTACTGTCCTTTACTTCTTTCTTTTTTGGATTCAACGGCACCTTCTTCATAAAACAATATAAATTACTCTTCTAATAAAGATTCTTCTTCCTTTGTGATCAATTCTTTTACATCATCATGATAGTATTCCACCTGCTCTTCTATCTTCGTCGGACCTCCTGTTTCCACCATTTTGTGCCCAAGCCCGAGAAGAGCAATTACTGGCAACACGAACAAGAATAAAATGATCACAACAATGACCCAGAACCACCATTTTCTTAAAAGAGAGGTTGCCTCTTTTTCTTTACCCTCTTCTTTTGGCACGATCATGGCAGCAATAATATAAACAACCAAGAATGGAATGATTCCCGTTACAAGACACAGCAAAAGACCCAGTAATCTAAGTAATACGGGATCCACGTTGAAATACTCCCCGATCCCCCCGAATATTCCAGCAAGAACCTTGTTTTTTTCGCTTTTTTTCAATTTTTTCATTTTCCTCTTTATTTATTTTTCTAACAATTATATTATAACAGAAAGCAAAAAAATCATATAACTTTTGGGATCATTTAAAAGGTCTGTCTATAAATCAAGCTTTTATTAAAATGTTTGACGACCATCTGTATAATTTAACAAATCAACTTATTGAAGAGCACAAAAGTTTGTGGAGGATAAAGGGAAAATACAAGAATGATGCCGATCAATGCCAAGATTGTACGGAAATGTGGAAAAGGATCGAGAAAAGAAAAGAAGAGAATTTAGAAGATCTAAAATCAATGTTAAAGCAACATATAAAGGAGGGCTAGTAAACCTCCTTTTTTCTTTTTGATAATTTACCTACTGATTGTTTTAATCACTTTTTTGGAAGAACTTTTCCCCGAAACGATCTTTAGATGATCGGGCAAGATATCAATGTGTTTTGCTAAAAGTTTTTTTACTGCATCATTAGCTCTTCCTTTGAGAGGCGACTCCTTTACCGAAATTTTAAAATGATCTTCGTCGATCCTTTCAACGATCTCCTTCCTTGCGTTGCACTTAACGGTAACAAAAATCTTCATTTTTTATCAGAGTAAATAAGATGAGAATAAAATTAAAGCATTGAGCGGCGGACGGGGCTCGAACCCGCGATCTTCTGCTTGGGAAGCAGATGCTCTACCAACTGAGCTACCGCCGCAAGCGTTGTGCTCGCAATCACAAATAATCCATCATTATCTCCCATTTTAAATCTTCGAAGTTGTTTTTTTCAAGGTGAAATATCTTGGTATCCTCCCTGTTTTTTATACTTTCCAAAAACCTATCCTTGGAAAGTTTTATTGTACCAATAACCTTATTTTCGCTATCCAAGACCTCAAGAATCGTTTTCCTGAAACTCTCGGAGCAAAGCTCCATAGGACCCACCTCATCCACTATGATTGTTGCTCCCTCGTTTAACCCCTCCTTTATCGCCTTAATGCCAACTTCTTCCAAGGCTTTGGTGTCAACTTTATACTTTCCCACTTTGTGATGGCCACCAATATTTATGTGCGCAAGCACCCCCTCCCTCCCCTTTAGGTCAACTACCTTAAATCCCTTACGTTCGCCATTTTCACGTATTTCTTGAGTATAAAAACCCTTTGCTTTCCTCAAGCTTCCACTATCAATTATTCTTCTTATCAGGGTGGTCTTCCCAACTCCCGGGGAGCCGGTTATGAAAATATTTTTCACCATTCTTTCTTTAGAATATCAAAGAATTTGTCATTTTTCACGCTCACAACTCCTTCATCATAACCACTTCATCCAATAGGCGCCCTTCATACTGGATCTGCTTCGGTATCTTGGCAACCACTTTGAATCCCATTTTCTCATAGAGTTTTATAGCAGGGTCGTTATTTGAAAAAACACTCAACCTTACAACTTTCGGGGTAACCTTCAATCTTTCCTTTGCTTCTTTTAAGATTTCTTTTGTTAACTCCCCTCCTAATCCAAATCCTCTATATCCATCTTTTATTGCAATGCTAAGCTCGCCGACATGATCCTCCGTTTCCGTGTGTGAAGAAATGCTTGTGATTCCCACGATTTCATTTTCGCCTTCCGCTATCAGCGCCACCTCCTCACTTCGTTCAACGCTTTTTATTTTCTCCCAAAGCCAACTCTTTTCCTCGGCAAAAGTCTTTTTGTACTTCATAAAGATCATTGCATTTTCGTCAACCAATGAATTGACAAAATCCAAGAACTTATCCACCTTATTGAGGTCGTTCCTTGAAATACTTCTTATTCTTATCTTTCTCCCATTACGATGTATGATCCTCATAGAATCCCGCCTCTTGTTCTCTTAAAAATACTGATATCTTTTTGTGCCGGGTACATTTCTTTCTTTTTATTTCCTTTTTTTCTTTCCGCTAAATATTTTCTTATTCTTTTGTATATGAAATATTTTATTATCATTTTTTACGAATGATCTCTATATTTCCCCTCTTATTTCTTTTTCAAGTCTATTTAGGAAGTCTTCATAAAAACTCATCCTTTCTTTTGCCATTTCTCTTCCTTTTTTAGTATACATCTTGTCGATCAAGAATTTGGTCTTTGTCTCATATTCCATTTGAGGACTATGCTTTGAAGCATCTTTTATCCTTCCTTTTTTCCCTCCGTGCAGATTACTCTTTGTATAATCATCCGAGTCTTCTTTGTTAAAAATAAGAGCGTTATTCTTTCCGACCCAAACAAAGGCACGAGCAACTCCAATGGCCCCGATATTGTCCAGCTTGTCGGCATCAAAAAGGATCTTGGCCTCCTTGGAAACTGCAACCTCATTACTTCTGTACCTGTGAGAGATAATACATTCTTCAACGTGTTTCACGCTTTCTTCGGGAAAACTTTTTTTCCTTAAGATATCCTTTGCCATCTTGGCACCCTCTTTTGCATGATCTGTTTCGCCAGTGGGGTCATTATCCTCTTTTACTCTTGCAATATCATGCAATAATGCTGCCGCCTTGAGAACATCAATATTAACCGACTCCCCTTCGGCCAAAACAAGACAAAGATCGTAAACTCTTTCTATATGATCCATCTTGTGAGCAGAACAAAAAAGCTCTTTGCTAACGACCTCCCTTAACTCCTTTTCCCACTTAGTTCTTTCCATGTTTCTTTATTTGTTGATTTTTTCTCATCTTTCTCTTCTCATTCTCCATCGTTTTTTTATGAAGAAAGACCGATGGCGTTCTATAGGCGATTTTTCCTTTTGTGGCTCTTTTGGAGGAATGTTTTTTCATTGCCAAAACCAGATATTTTTATAGATGCTTCAGTTATTATAATACAAAGAAAGCTTTTTAAAAGTATTTTTAAGAAAAAATCCGTCGGATATTCCGACGGGCGTTTGGTAAAGAACTTACCTTAAAAGAACAATATATTGGATGGCGAAGGCCCCCTTTAAGAATCACTTTGGAAAGTCTCTACCTCAAAATATGGTGCTTATGAGGACCTTCACCAACTGCATGATATCAAATTGTTACACCTTGTCAATATTATGTATCGTCTAGAATAATTCCCACCACCTCGTTCTTTTTTCAAGCTTTTCTATCAACCCTTTTGCAATTTCCTTTGTGTCATCATATTCATTTCTTGGCTCCCAGTCCGAAGAATCCCAGCTATTTAGTATTTTCAATAGCTCTCTTTCTCCTTTTCCTTTATATGTTATCTTTTGAGCATTTTCATCACTTGGATGGATCGCATTTATATAAAAATACCCTCTTTCTTCTCTTCTTCCGTCAAGGCAAAATTCAAAAAAATCCTCTTTTCCATCCTTTACTAAAACAAACTTTGTTCTTCCATCCATAAACACATCGGCAAACATAACCTCGACAGGCAGCCTGACCTCAAACATCTCCGTAACTTCCCCCGGCTGACCCGTTTCACCTTCTTTCTCTATAAGAATAAAAATTGACAAGAGAAGCACCAAGGCCAGTAGCGATGTCGCACCGTAATTGATGATCTTTTTATACTTCTCAAATAGCATGATCACAAAATAAAGATTTTAATTTCGACTTTGGGCTTTAAGCAGTATTTCCATTTTGAGAGCAAACAGTTTTCCTTTTTTTATATCTATAAAAGGAGTCGGTGGCTTTATTGCCGGAATGCATCGCTATTGTTTATTCTCTTATGGAATCCAGTATCACCTTTTTGATTGACTCTCTTTCTTTTATTCTACTCTCCGGTGAATAATAAACTCTTGGTCTTCTTGAGAGGCGAACCCTCTCCCCGTTGTTCTTCAAAATATGTACACTCTCCCCCTCCATCCTTCCATCTAAAAAAGTAATTACCACACCATCCCTCATATATTCTTTGGCATCATCTGCTTTTACCAGATTGTCATTTGAAATATGGTCAAAATCCTCCAAGATCTTTTCTTTTTCAATATCGGTATAAAAAAGGAGTTTGCTCATATTTTGCTCTCTGATCACAAACTCTTCCAAAAAGATGAAATCATACCCTTCTCCGATAACTTCATAAGAAAGAGAGGGCTCACCTTCTTTTAATGGCCTACCTGAAATGCCCATATCCGCGACTTCCCCATCAATCATCTTTAATGTTTCCCCGGTACTGGAAGTCTTCACCACCCTTACATTCTCAACATCTTTTAATTTTTCAAGCATATAATGAAATGTGGGGCAAGCCGCAACCACAATATCTTCTTTTTCACGCTCCCCTTCACGGGCAGAAGAACGAACATTTTCATTGATAGAAAGAGCAAAAAAGCCAAAAAATACGACAGCAACTCCCCCGAAAATGATTATCCCAATTTTTCTTTTCTTTATGTCCATTAATTTTTCGTTTGCATTAAAAAATTGAGTTCATTTAATTCCATACTTCCACCGCTCTTCTTATTTCACTCACCTCTCTATTGATTCGCTTGATTTCCTCCCATGCACTTTCAAGAGAAGCATCTCCTTCTTCCACTGCCTGAGAAATCTCTCTGGCTTCTTTTTCCAATTCATTAAGTCTCTCGGAATAATAAATGAAATAATCTCCATTATAGGCCTCGCCCTCTTCCAGTTTTCTCCACCCTTCCTCCTCTACTGCACTGATCTCTTCTTTGATCGCCTCTATTTCTCTTTCCACCCTTTCTTCTGTAACTATCGGATTGAATAAAAACCATATAATTAGAATAAGAAGCAATGCCACGCCAATAATCATTCCTTTTATGGGCTTTGATATGTTCTTTATGCTTTTTCTTGAAAATAACCTCATAAAAATTAAGTTTATTGCTTATAAATTCATTGATCAGTTTTGGATATTTTTCTTGATCCTTTCTTTATTACAAAAAAATATAACAATTTGTTAATTATTGCACCGTTTCTATCAAAATAAAAGCCATTTCCGTAAATGAACATCAAAACTAAGCTTCTTTATTCTTTTTCCTTTTATTTAATTAAATAATAAAAAGCAAAATAACCGATAAGTCCCAAGAAAAAAGGATAGATCAAGAACAAGAAAATATAAGAAAAAAGTCCTGTGTCTTTGACTGTTTCCAGTAATCCATTTGCTTGAATGCTTTTCAAAAAATCATACCAAGTGGAAACGCCCAGGGTGCCGGCCAAAAAATTAACCAGGACAGCTGCAAGTAAGATCAATAATCCGAAAAAAAATATGCTCAAGTAAATATTCTCCATAATAAATTTTTATATTTTTCTACTGTCATAGGCCCAGTGCAAAACGGCCTGCCTTTGCTTTCTTCTACAATCTTCGTCCCCTTTTTTGCAATTCTTTTTTATCTGTCCGATATGCCGCTTGATCTGTCTCCATCTTTTTATCTGCCTTTCGTCATCCTCGTGTCTTCTGCCTATATAATACCTGCAATACCACTGAAACCACCCTCTCGGATCATCCTTGTGTATCCAACCCTTCTCTCTCCAAACGGAAAGGGGTTGGCTGGCATTTACTTTAAAGTAATTTAGTTCCGCCAAATGATCCTTTATATTCGCCGGTGCCAATTTTGCTTTCTTGAACCAATCTTTCGGAAACTCATTTTTGCAATCACGCATATAAACACCTCCAAAAACTCCCATTTCCAGCATTTCCTTGGGAGTAAGATCCGGCTTGAAATTGGAATGAAAATTTTTTCCTTCCGGATGGGAAAGTTCATAAACATACCCCGACTGCATCAAATCATCGACCCTTACTTTTTTCATAAATTAGAGTAGAAAACCCTCGCCTCTTTTTTTAATCCAATCGCCTACTCTTCCAGTCTTAGATCCACACCCTCTTTGTCGACAGACCAGTCTGTACGGTCTTCTTCAGGGTGTTCGGTGGTAAAGTAGAACCTTCCTTCTGACCACTCCAAGTCTTGAAATACGGGCATAAACTGACCGACTTCCACCATCTCCTCTTCAGGGTCTAAAACTTCCAAGAGCTCCTCTTCGCTTAGCATAAATTCTCTTTCGAGATCAACCACATTATCCACTGAGAGAAAGTCTCCCGCCGCTCTGGCTGTTCCCAAGCTGTAGGCGACCATCTCGCTGTCCTCTGTCCAAGAAAAGTCCTCAATGCTTCCGGGAACCGGTTTATTGATCATACCCATTTCTCCCGATTCGATGTCGGCAACAATAACAAAAGAAACGGTAGTAGCAACCGCATAATCGGAAACGGAAAAAATCATCTTCCTGTTATTGGGGGAGATGGATGCGGCTCTGTCAAAGAAACCAAAACCTCCCGGGTCAACCTCTCTCCCACCTACTTCCGGTTCCTCTTCAAAAATGTCCCAGTTCTCTTGAGTCCACTGATTTAACTCATCAATTGTAAGTTGAAACATGACCTCATCTTCCTTGCTTACTACTCTTATTTCTTGGGACTCTATCCCCTCCTCGGGAATAAATTCTACCCGTAAATCCATCTCTGCAAAGTCATTTTCTGTATCCATATCTTCTTCCATCGTCATAAAGTACCAACCCCCGACCAGTGCGATAATAATAATGAATAAAATGATATATACTGTTTTCATAACTAAAATAATTAATTGTTTGTTTGCAACCTCTGTATTTAAGTTTCACCGAATACCCTCCCTTTGTCAACAAAAAAATCTGATCGTTCTTACTACTTTCCAACTACGAAAAATAAGAGATCTTGTTCCCCGTATGCTTTAAGAAGGCTTCAAAGTCTTCTCCACTTATAACAACTGTCGCCGTGTTTTTATTGGGATGAAATCCTACTTCTTCTGCTTTTACAAGGTCTTCATGAACAAGAGCTCCCACTTCCGAGTGCTTATCGTTTACAAGGCCAAAAGGAGAAACAGAGCCGGCCTCCAATCCCAGATAACGCATTAGCTTCTCAGAAGAAGCAAAACTGAGTTTTTTCTCGTTTAATTCTTCGGCCAACTTCTCCAAGTCCGCCTTTTCCTCCGCCGGGAGAATAACAAGGTGATATCTTCTTCCCTTTTTACCCTTCAGGAAAAGATTTTTGGTATCCACCCCTTCAATGTCCTTAGTGTATCTTTCCGCTTCCTTAGTAGTATATACGGCAGGATGATCATACTTTTTATAAGGAATATTAAGTTCTTCAAGTTTTTTATACACTTCTTCCATAAATTTTAGAAAACCAATCTTCTTTATTTCTTCAGCCAGCAGTACACGTATCCCGAAAGGCTAAGAAGAATGCCAATGATTTATTTTAGTTTCTATTAACTCCACTTCATCTCCCATAAGCCGTGAACATTACAGTAAGCTCTGGCAGAAGCAACTTCTTTTCTTGTATGAAAGTCTACCTCCGGCTTCTCTCCGGGCTGAAGAAACTTTTTACCGGACCTCCCTTCAACGGTATTTATTTCTATCCACTCGATATAGTGTCCTTCTTCCATCGGGTGCTCTTCTTCTCCGATCTTTATTTTAAACCCGTCTCTTACCGCACAACTTTCCGCGGGAAGCTCTTCCTTGACCGGAAGATGTTTCTCTGTTCCCTCTTCCCTATTTTTTGCGGCCATCAACTCCATAGGCTCATTACAACAAACAAGTTCCCCCACTCCGGTATGCAAGACCTCAACTACATTACCACAAATATTGCACTTATATATCTGTTTTTGTTTTGTCATATTTTTTAAATTACTTTATAAACGTCGGTGGCTTATTTCATTTTCATTAATTTTATTTAAATATGGTCTTAATTTCGATAAAGTCACTTTTCGATGATTAATCTCTTTATGTTCCTCGTCGGTTAACTCGATATAAAACTTTTTTAGTTGCGGCAGATAAAAAAAGGATCTATAAGGATAACCGGCCAGGCGCTTGCTGGAAGGTTTTTCGGCTATCACACCCTCGATCTGGGTCCACTCGGTATAAATCTTACCATCTGGAGTTATTAAAGTAATCACTCCTACTAAGCGACCCGTTCTTTTTTCCGGTGGTACATCCTTCATTCTCTTCATGACCGCTTCGAGCATCTCTTCATCGGTCATTTTGTACCCGAGCCAGTAACGACTTTTAACACCGGGCGCGCCACCCAGTGCATCAATCATTAAACCTCCGTCATCGCCAATGGCCGGAAACCCGGTTAATTTGTGGTAAAATTTTACCTTGTTTATTGCGTTCTCTTCAAATGTTTCTGCTCCTTCCGGAGACTCCTCCGTAACACCTAAGTCCGACAACGATATCACGTCAAAAGACAAGTCGGACAAATATTGCTTGTATTCACTTACTTTAGCCGAATTATGGCTGGCAATAAGAAGTTTCATGTTCTTTTGTAATTTTTAAGAATCTTGTTTTAATTTTCTTCTCTTTAAAGCTTTTAAGAAGTTATCCTTTTTTTCGGTGTTTACAATATCTTCTTTTCCGGCCCATCCTCTTCTGGCCTGGGAAATCCCGAGCTCCATAAATTCCATCTGTTCTTTTTGGTGCGCATCAGTGTTTATGATCATTTTTACTCCTGCCTCTTTCGCTTTTTTGATGTTTACATCGCTTAGATCAAGTCTTAAAGGATAAGCGTTTATTTCCAAAACAGTTCCCGTTTCTCTGGCCGACCTCAATATCTCTTCAAGATCAATATTATAAGTGTCACGCATTCCTATAAGACGCCCTGTGGGATGAGAAATTATATCCACATAAGGGTTTTCCATTGCCTTCATCATTCTTCTTGTCATTTCCTTTTCCTCCATTTTGAAATGAGAATGAACTCCGGCAATCACAAAATCAAGCTCCCTTAGCACCTCCTTTTCAATGTCTATCGAGCCATCCTTTAAAATATTGGCTTCACATCCCTGCAATATTTCAACCTTCAATTTTCTTTTTGTTCTTATCTTATCAATCTCTTTTCTTTGCTCTAAAAGTTCTTTCTCATCTAATCCGTTTTCTATTTTTAATGCCTTGGTGTGATCGGCAATTCCTATATATTCATACCCCATAAGCTCCGCCGCCCGGGCGATCTCCTCAATTCCATTCTCTCCTCCCGACCAATCAGTATGGCAATGAAGATCTCCTCTTATGCCTTTGTAATCAAGAATATCCGGTAATTTCCCTTCAAGAGAGGCCTCTATTTCTCCCTTATCCTCCCTTAATTCGGGGGGTATCCATTTCATTCCCAGAATTTCATAGATTCCTTTTTCCGACCCTCCTTCAAGCATCTTTTCTTTTTTGAAAACTCCATACTCGTTAACTTTCATGCCTTTTTCGACTGCAATCTTTCGCAAAGCTATATTATGTTCTTTTGACCCTGTAAAGTATTGCAGAGCCGCTCCATAACTTTCTTCGGGAATTACGCGCAAGTCTATATCAAATCCTTCCGCGGTTCTCACGGAGGCTTTAGTACTCCCCTTCCCCCAAACTTTCAAAACTCCGGGTAAAGAAACGAAATATTCCATAACTTTTTCCGGATCGTCAGAAACTATCAAAAAATCCACGTCCCCTACTGTTTCTTTCATTCTTCTTAAAGAACCTGCTACGTTTATTTTTTTGACCTCGGAAAGTTTTTCAAGCTCCTTTTGCACTTCTTTGGCACGAAAAGATATCTCTCCTAGGGGAAATCTGCTTTTGGTTTTTTTCAGAAAATCAATACCTTCCAAAATATTTTTCTCGGTTTTTTCATCAAATCCAAAAAGAGGAGATATCTTTTTCTCTTTCGCTGCCTTTTCCAACTCTTTTATATTCTTCACACCGAGCTCCTTGTATAAGGTCTTTACTGTTTTCGGGCCCACTCCCTCAATTTTTGTCATTTCTTTCATTTCCACGGGAGTCTCTTTTTTTAGTTTCTCATGCTCTTTCACCTTTCCCGTTCTTATGTATTCCTCAATTTTTAAAGCAATACTCTTTCCTATACCCGGAATTTTTTGTAAAGCATCCACTCCCCCTCCGTTATAAATATCTTCCAAACTTCCCTCCATAGACTCGAGCGAACTGGCAGCCCTTCTATAAGCACGAGGTTTGAAGTCTTCCTCCTTTATTTCCAAAAAGGCGGCAATCTCGTAAAAAATTTTCGCCAACTCTTTTTTGATCATTTAAAAAACAATTAGCTTTATTTAATTGTGCATTTTCATTTTTCTTAATTCTACAATAAATTAAAAAATCCGAGGAACTTCCTCGGATCATTTTTTCTTTTTATAAAATTCTTCGTAAAATTTTGTTGTGCTTCCTCTTTGGGCATTAATGAAGATTTTTTATTGCACCTCAATGAATCTTATTTGATCAACTAAAAATCAAATATGTAATCATCTTTCCTCCCCTCTCTAACCTCTTCTTTTTGAAGCGAATAAATCACTCTTTCTTCTCTAGAATATTGAATATTTCTATCTTCATAAAATGGGTCTTTCGGTACCTGAGAAAGATATTCGGGAACAAGTTCTTCAAGTTCTTCCGGAAGATCTCCATACTCCTTCTCGTAAACATTAAGTGCAAGTATTGTTCTTAGCGTCTTGTTTTTTAAGTTAACTTTTCGAATTACATTCAACTGCTCTCCCGGCACAACAGCAACTATTACTGCACTATTTAAAATTTTTCCAACAACATTTCCTTTGAATGTTTCTATGGCAAGACTGGTCGATGTTGGAGATGAGTAAAATGGAAGTTCATGAATTTCTTTTGATTCTTCAAAATTCATTTCTATTGACGGAGCATAAAACTTTGCCAATTCCTTCTTTGTTTCGTTTGGCTTGAAAAAGAACGATGTTTGTTCTATGAATGCATTAACCCTTTTTACCTCTCCTCTGGAAGTAAAAGGAATCATTTCTTCAGAGAATCCATCATCTAATATATTTACATTTAAAGTATATTCGGCCGAAAACGCACGAGAAAGAGAGTCCTCCCCTATTTCCAGCAACCTAAGTTTTTCCTCATAATCTTGCATTTCTTTAAGTGACTCTCCCGGATACTTTTCTTCTTTTAATTTATGATAATTTTCAAGTTCTCTCCTTCTCCCCGGCTCGGTAAGTAGGCGGTGAATGAGCTCGTGAGTTAAAATGTCGACAAACTCGTCCTCTTTCTTGTGAGTAAGTACCGAGATCGTAAGCGGATCGGAAAAAGCGGAAGGCATAAAACATCTTTTTACCACATAACAGGTAATACTTTCCGATTTCCAGCTTAAAGAAGTTATTTTGGAAAGCTCTTCAAGGATATCCCTCTCGTTCTCTTTCCATGATTTCTCGACTTTTTTCATGTATCCCCTTATGTCTTCTTGTGAAAGGTGCTCAATCTCCATGGATAATCTCTCCCCTACCGCTTTCCAGTTTTGGTCATAAATCCAAGAGTACTTAAAAATGATTTCCGGAATTTTGATCTTCTCCATAAAAAACTTTATTTTCCCTCATAAACTTTATACCACCATTGGCGTCCGAGGTAATATCCGCCAATGATTCCAGCAAAAGGGAGGATTATTTGTATATAAAGCGGCAGATAGCACAAATGCCCCGCTACGCCCGGATCCGGAGCCACTCCTTCGCTTAAAGAGTAATCGATATAAAAGAATTCCACTATGGCGTGGAAAAGGAAAGCAAAAAGAAGCCCTAAAGTCATGGTTAAAGCGTAATATATCATCTTCTTTGCTTTTCTATTCATAGTTTAATTTTTCCTTATAATACCAAAAAAGATGGGGATGGTAAATGAAAAATAAAAGCGGAGCTTGTGCTTTGCCAGGCACAGCACAGGCTCATGCACACACATAACATTTTTTGTTTTGTTATAAAAAAAGCGGCTTTGAGAAGCCGCCAAGTTGTTTGAAAAATATTTTTATATTATTTCCTCCAAAAGGTTTTCATAGAGTGCACTAATGTCCGTGTCACCTGTGAGTACTATGTCTTATACCTCTTCGTACTTTTCCCTATCTTTTCCGTTATAGTCCGTGTTTAGGAAGCCCACCTTCAGAAGAGTGTCATGATCAAATCCCTCTATCATTTCCACATCCGACAAGCTATCGCCGAAAAGAACTACATTCTTTCTTTCTTTCACTTTTTCATAGAGAGAGGGCATTTCTTTGACAGTTCTTTCGTTCTTGCTAAAGGGATGAATAAAGGGTTCTTTAAAACCTATCGCCTTTCCCTCGTTGTCCCACTTAAAGCGATTGACGAGAAAATAGATATTGGGATACTTTACTCCCATTTCCTCGAAAAACATCTCCACGGCTTCCCCGCAACCACTTGCGGAAAAAACAATAAATGGAATGTTTTTTTCGCTTATCCTTTCAAGAAAGAATTGAACGCTGTCGCGAAACCTTATGGATTCGTCCTTTACCAATTTCTCGAGGTGGTCTCTCCTTATTCCTTTCTCAATGAGCAATTTCTTGTGAGTCCTCCACCAATCATCCATTTTTCGGACTTTTTCTTCTCTTGAAAGGTTGGTATCAATTTCGTAAGGATGGTAACGAGCGAAAAGCTCTTTGGCTCTTTTTGAATAATCTTCGTCAAGATAATTCTTTTCCCGTAAAATGGAGATAAGCGAAGGAACTTTTTCCCGCCCTATCGTACCGTACGTAAGGGTCCTGTCAAAATCAGACAAAAAATGGAGCTTATCCGCTCCCTCCTTTTTGATTTTTTCCGCTTTGTGCTCCAACTTCTTCTTATCGGGAATAATAATATTTTCCAAAAATAACCCCTCCTTTATAATCATGTTTTTTATTATAATACAAAATTTTCAAAATACAATCTTCATTATACACGGACATGTGCTGTGCCAAGCACAGTAAAACGCCCGGGCGGAGTGATAAAAAATAAAAGCGGAGCTTGTGCTCCGCTTTTTGCTGCAAAGAGGTCAGGAACCTCCGCAGCAATTTGCTACTCTGGGTAGAAAGAACTTAGGTCTTGCAAATTCCGTACGCATATTGAATCCCTCCTTTCGTAACTCCGGAATGTTGACACTCAAGATCTTGAAGATATGAAAGATCTATCAGTCCACCTTAATGACAAAATGATAACCTTAAAGGGTCGATGCTTTTTATAAATTTTATGGGTTTTCTCAGTTGCCTAGCTTTTGCTATCTCTACGAGGGGTTCTTCTGAGCTTTCCCATTCCGGTAAAACCCATATCTCGTCAGCAACTTTAATATTGAAAACCTCAACACCTCTGTTTCGTGCATTACTTATAATGTCTACACCATTGTCTGTCAAATACAACGCTGTCATTGCTGTCGTCTTTTTACCAGCTATATAAATTCTTTTCATTCTCTATACATCCTCCTCAATAAACTCGATCCCTTCTTGGTCAATTAAAGCCCAAAACTTTTTATTCTCCTCCCTTTCTACTTCTATCAAGAAAACGTCTCTTGTCTTTCCTAATACTTTATGCTTTGCCTGTGATAGCACTTTTGCTTTATCGCCAGAGCATAGAAAGGGATGTCCCGCCACACTGCTTAATTTATATTCTACAGCCTTCGGAAGCCCCATTTCCGTAGCCAATTGCAGATCGTCGTAAACCCTCATTGGGTTTTTAATGATCACCTTCATTTTGTCCAAAGAACTCACCTCCTTTTTTATTTTATGCTACAAACTCTTGAACATTATAAAGAGTTTTCTTTAAATAACATTTTGCAATTTATTCGTCAATAAAAGAAACAATGTCACTTATTCCAGGTATCTTTTTCTTTTTAATTTTTCCGGTAAAAAGCTTTCTTTGGAATATTTCTCATAACCCTCTCCGTAACCCATTTCCTTCATTAGCTTTGTCTCGGGATTCCTCAACATGAGAGGAACGGGAAGATTGCCATACCTCTTCACATCTTTAATTGCGGAAAGATAAGCATTATAGGCGCTTCTGTCCTTTTTACAATTTGAAAGATAGGCTGTGCCGTGAGCAAGATTTATTCCGCACTCGGGAAGACCAATGGTCTCCACCGCCCGAAAAACATCATTTGCCACTACCAATGCCGTGGGCTGTGCAAGCCCTATATCCTCCGAGGCAAAAATGACCATTCTTCTTGCAATGAATTTGGGATCCTCTCCCGCTTCGATCATGCGCGCAAGATAATACAATGCAGCATCCGGCTGACTCGCCCTCATGCTTTTTATAAAAGCTGAAATGACATTGTAGTGCTCCTCCCCCTTCTTGTCATATCTTAAGAATTGCGATTGAAGAGTTTCTTTTAAGTTTTCCAAGGTGATCTTGCCGTAAAGATTGTAAGTGTCATCGAGAACATTCACAGCTCTTCTGGCATCACCTCCCGCCACGGAAACAAGCCAGTCCTTTGCTTCTTTTTCCATTTCAAATCCCGCTCTCTCTATAATGGAAAAAATTTCTTCTTCCGATAGTTCATTCAAAGTAAAGATCTTGCAGCGGGAAAGAAGCGGTGAAATGACCTCAAAGCTGGGATTCTCGGTAGTGGCCCCTATGAGGGTTATCTCTCCCTCTTCAACATAGGGGAGCAAAAAGTCTTGTTGGGATTTATTGAAACGATGTATCTCATCAAGAAAAAGAACCTTGGGAGATCCTTTTGTATCATCCTCAACTATCTTTTTTATATCCTCTTTTCCCGCCGAAACAGCGGAAAGCTCATACAGTTTAGCATTGAGAGCTTTTGCATATATCCTTCCCAAGGTGGTCTTACCCGTTCCAGGAGGACCCCAAAGAATAAAAGAGAAAAGATGTTTCTTTTTCACGGCAACATTGAGAGGTTTCCCTTCTCCCACCAAATGCTCTTGCCCTTTAAAATCATCCAAGCTCTTTGGTCTTATTTTTGAAGCCAGAGGTTCCATTGTGTTTAATATAGCATTTTTTACACTTCAATTTAAGAAAAAAGACCTCTTTTTGGAGAGGTCTTTGGCTTTTAAAGAACTTAAGGAAGATAAAAGTGCAATACTAGGTTCGCCATACTATGTGGCAACGGGGGGTACTCATCAATAAATTCTTTGACAGCATCGATCTTGTTATCAACGTAGTGAACATTCTTTACTTCTTTGTCTATCTCCCCTTTTATATCTTCTATCTCCTCACTGCTATGAGGAACTTTTATCCTTAAAGAAAGAAGGGGTTGTTTTGCCACTTTTCCGTCATACACAAGACCTCCCCATCTTTCTATTTCAAAATCCCTTATTCCTACTTCCTCCTCGAGCTCCTTTCTTATTAATTCCTGAACGGAAGCATCTCTATCGGGATTGAAATACCCTGAAGGAAGCATTACCGCTCCATCTTTTCCAAAAGCAGTAGCTTTGCTTCTTATTCCGAAAATTATCTTATTGTCATCGGTAACAGTTACTGCTCCTACCGAAAGAGGAAGGGGAAAATCCCTATCAAGCGGTTTCTTGGTAGAGTCAAGATAAGAAGGGGCCTCATTTCGCAACCCGTCGTACAGATCGAATCTGGTACGTCGAAGCCACAACTTCAAGGTCTCATCCACAACCTTAAATGCAGCCACGCTCCCCAGGGGACCCGGAAAAATATGAGGATTATTTCTTTTCTTCTCTTCCCAATTTTCTCTCACTCTTTCTTCTTTTTCACTTTCAAATCTCTGTAACTTGTCCTCAAATCCCTCGATACAAACTTTTTCAAAAGCGTTGCTTAAAAATTGTACTTCCCCTTTTCTCTTATCCAGTCCCAATCTTTCAAAAACTCTGTTAATCAAAACAATCTCCTCCTTTTTTAAGGTTTTAACCGGCTACACTCAAAGAGAAAGCCGGATTGTTATCAAGGGTACAGTGCTTATTATTATACCACTTATCTCCCGATTGTCAACGATAATTCCCTTTTTGGCAAGACAAATAAAAGCCGTCCACGAAAGGACGGCTCAATAAAGCGAAAGTTTTCAATTAAATTACGGCTTTCTAATTCTAATGATCACAAATGTCGCTATCAATATCCCCGCACCGATCAAACCGTAGTATAAAGAAGTGGTGCTTAATTCTTCAAAAAAGAAATCAAAAACAAATGTTAAAGCATCCTTATCAACAAACGCTTTACCCGAGATCATGTTGAAAAGGGTGTTCTTACCAAGAAGCATACTAAAGAAAACCAATGCCCCGGAAACAAGCATTCCCGATCCTATCCATTTCAATCCCCCCGTTACCCCGAGCAAAAGTATTAGTAAAGCAGAAATGCCGATCAAAGCATGATAGGAATATGCCTCATAATAACCATAAAGAGTGCGGAAAAACAATAAAGCATTCTCCATTTCTTCCGCTCCCTCCGCCTCTTCCATTATATTGGATAAAACTATCTCGTCGGGAATCTCTTCAGCCATATCATCTTTGATCTCTACATTCTCCGGAAGTCTTCTTTCAAGCTCTCTCTCAAAATTATATTGAAAGATCCTTTTCTTATCCTCCAATGCAATTACCACTGTAAGTTCCTCTTCCTCCCCTTTTACAAAAGCTAGGATATCACTAAGGGCCAAGAAGAAATTCTCTTTTACCCACTCCTCTTCCAAGGTTCTATCAAGAGCGGTTTGGATAGCCTCTTCAATATCATCCTTTTCCAAGTGGTCCTCCTTGAGTTCTTCCTCCTCTTCTTCACCTTCTTCTTCATTGCCATTCTCTTCTTCCTCTTCATTTTCCACTTTAACCTCTTCTATTAATTCCTCATAGTCTTCTAATAAGCTACGGGATATTTCCTCCTTTACAATGGGAGAAACCTCAATTCTTTCAAAAATTATCCTATAAAAAGACTCTTCCAAAAAAGTCTTATCCGCCCCTCTCATGAAAAGAAAAACACTACTTAGGACCACAAAAATGAACAAGAGAAATATTGATAATGCTATTTTGAATTCTTTCATAAGCTTATGAGATATCGATTAAAATTATTAAGACATAATAGCAAAAAAAGAAAATCAATTCCAGAAAATTTGCTAAAAAAAGAAGGGTTCTTATACCCTTCTTATAAAATAAAACGCAAAATGTTCTCATTCAAGGTATTGAAATCCACATCACCTACCATTATTACATCGTAAATTTCCTCGTACCGCTCTTTTTCCGCTTTATTATACTCAAGATTCAAAAATCCCACCTTTAGCAAATTGCGATAATCGAAACCTTCCGCCATTCCGGCATCCGACAAGCTGTCACCAAAAAGAACCACGTTCTTTCTTTCTCTTACCGCTTCATACACTCCCTTGAATCTTTTCACCGACACCTCATTCTTATTGAAAGAATGAATTATGGGATGCCTGACTCCCGCAACTCTGCCCTGTTCGTTCCAATGAAAGCGATTTATTAAAAAATGAGTGTTAGAGTAATGCATTCCCCTTCTTTTGAAGAACAACTCCACCACTTCCCCGCATCCACTGGCAGAAAAAATAATGATCGGCACTTTCTTTTGGCTGATATTTTCAAAGAATCGATCAGCTCCTTCTCGAAATCTCACCTTTTCATCTTTGACTATCTCTTCCAAGTGATCCTTTTTAAGCCCCTTCTCCATAAAAAGTTGCAGATGAGCGTTCCACCACTCTTTCATTATCACCTTCTTTTCTTCTTCTGAAAGCTCGGGGCTTACCTCACAAGAATGATAAAAGGCATAAAGTCGCTTAGCCTCCTCTGAATATTCCTTATCCAGGCAATTCTTGATACGCAACATAGAGATAAGTGAAGGGATCTTCTCCCCTTCCGGCGTACTCCCATATGTCAAAGTACGATCAAAATCAGAGATAAAATGTAAATTATCACTCCCCTCTTTTCTTATACTTTCCATTTTGTCTTTCAACTTCCCAAAATCCGGAATAACAACACTTGCGTTTTTCAAAGAACTCCCTCCTTTTTAATATTTTAATCAAGATCTTATACAAAACAAACAAAAAGGCCTCTCAATTTGAGGCCCATTATTGATTTCCGCCGCTTATTATATAAATCTCACTCAAAGAACATTTTCCTCCTTATGAAAAGTCTACCTCTGAGGCGTAAAAGAGCTTTTAATTTTTCATGCTCTTCTTCTAAAAATTTTGCAGGCAACTGATCTGTTTCAACTTCGATCTCTTCCATTCTTCTTGTCACCTTTTCTTCTTCTATCACCTTCATCTCATCTTCCAGCTCTTCCACCGTCTCCCTCTCTTTTTTCAGTACCATTCTAAGAAAAGATTCGCTGGTGCTTCCAATCCCTCTTAACTCCTTTATTCTTCCACTTTCTATCATCTCTTTAAGATGAGAAAGCCCTTTCACTCCTTTTCTTTTAAGTATATTACTGATTCTATTGTCCTTGTATCGTGACAATACTTTTTCAAGAGCTTCCGAGTCCTTTTTCTTTTTCCTCATCCTTGCTTCCGTTTCTCTTATCTTCTTCTCCATCTCTTGCTCTATTGCCTCCCAAAGATCCATAATCCCGTTATCAAGAGGAACAGACTCCACGCTTACATCTTGAACCTCTTCTTTTGTTTCTTCAAGTATTTGCTTTAGCTTCCTATAACCCTTCTCTCCTATGCCCTTTATGTTCATTATCTCATTATTTTCCACCCTTTTTTTCAATTCCGAGAGACGATCAAGTCCTGCAAAGCTAATTTTCTTCCACAGCTTTTTTTCTTCGGGATATCTAGCTGCCAACTCCTTGAGCGCTTTTCGATCCGTTTCCACACTCGGAAACATTTTTTTCATTGCCTTTGCGATGATCGTTTCGCCATTCTCATCCTCTTCTTTTTCAATATCGCTCAAAACTTCTACAAATCTATGAAGCTCTTCTTTTATCTCCTCTCTTTCTCTTATTTTCCTTTCTTTCTCTTCAAGCTCTTCAGGGGCAGGAACTTTGAACTTACTAAGTTCTTTTGCCCAATAAAGCCTTAAATCTCTCAATCCTTTCTTTTTCTTTGCTTTTACCGTCTCTCCTCTCACTCCCATTTTTCTCGCAATACTTTTATACGTACTCCTGTTGAAATAACATTCCTTTAAAACCATTGCATGCTCTTCGTCCAATGAATCAAGTGCTTCCTCGAGAACATCTTCTAAATATACATAACTTCCTTTTTCTCTGATGTAGTGATAGAAACCGTGGTTCTTAGGAAAAACATCTTTCATCAAATCAATAACGTTCCCGCTTTCCATTTTCACAACTTCTGCAAAACCCATCATGAAAAAACCTCCTTTTAGAAGTTAAAATTTTTGATACAGCACGGAAATCAATTTTAAAAAGAGCAACCGAACTTAAAATTCGTTCGATCCCTTTGAGAAAACCTTGAAACTTCCCCAAAGGGACGGCCCGAAACCGTCCGTTTTTAAGGTACAGTTTTTATACTATATCACAAATTAGAATTAGCTGTCAATAAAAAGGCTTTAAGCTTTTTTAAAAATTAGCTTTATTCCTCTTTTTTATTGACACCCTTTTCTCTCTTTTCACTGAAAACGAAAATATAGAGTATCTCCAGAATAGCCAACGTATTAATTACAAGAAGAGCAATGAACCACCATTTATCTCCCCTTCTCGCCGACTTCCAAAGAGCATACCCTTTCCAAGGAAGGGTCCATAAGCCGGCCAGTATAATAAAAAGCCCCCAATTTGCATTTACTCCTTCCAATATGCCGATATCCATATTTTTTATAAAAGTTATTAATAACTACTTTAATGATTAGCTTTTACGGGAAAAAGTCAAGCCGGAAAGGGAGAAAGGAAGTAATTCTTTGCTCTTTTCAATGACCTTTTGAAAATGGATCAATATTGACTTAGATAATCCATCTTGTAAAATAAAATAAGTTGATTATAAATTAACAAATAAATTATGAGAGAAAGCTTTGAAACTCCCAATAGAAACGAGGAATTCGACGAAAAAAATGCTCTTTTGCCCGCGGAGGAGCAAAAAGAATTGAATAGCCTGAGAATTGCACAAGTGGAAGGAGAGCTTTCTTCGGAGCAAAGAGAGCGCCTTCTTGAGCTTCAGGCAAAAGAAGAAAGAGTAAAAGAAGGAGAGGATGTCTTAAATGAAGAAGAGGAAGAGAGGTATAAGAATCTCTCAAGAGAAAAAGAAGGGCTCGAAGAGAAGGGAAAAGGGTTTGACGAAAAAAATGCTCTTTTGCCCGCGGAGGAGCAAAAAGAATTGAATAGCCTGAGAATAGCACAAATGGATGGAGAGCTCACTTCGGATCAGAGAGAACGTCTCGTTGAACTACAAAACAGAGAGGAGAAAGCAAAAAAAGCAAGGTATAGCTAAAAAGACTCTCTAAATTAAAACCGCTCTTTATAAAAAGAGCGGTTTTTGATTTGTTTTAATTTTTTTACCCTACTCTAAAGGATTTTGCACTCTTCCCATGAGAATAATGTTTCCACCCTCCTTTTCAATGACAGTGAAAATAAAAGGATTATCCGCTCTGAAAACCATCATATCTTCTTCTTTTTCCTCCTCTGTTTCTTCCTCTTCCGTTTCTTCGAGTATTTCTGCCTCTTTCTCGTTAACAGAGATGAAAGCACCATGAATAATCTCATCAAGAAACAGATTCTCTTCTTCTTGCTCAAAGATATTTGAAAAATCCGCTTCTTCCCTGTCAAACGCAAGAAGCACTCCCAGATTCTTAAGATGATCGCTCATTTTGTGTCTCATTCCAATTTTAAACCGAGGAAGATATACCCTCACTTTCTCTTCTTCAATTCCTTCTTTCCATTCATTCATCTTTTCAAAATCAAGTTCGTTCTCAAGAGATGCAAGATTCCCTTCTTTGGGAAGAATAACAAGCATTGAAGCGTTTTTATCCTCATATGAGAGTTCAAGAATTTGAGCTTCCTCATTTTCATAATATCCATATTCTCCTTCGCCTTGCATCATTGCAACCTCCAAAGTTTCCTCTTCGGTAATATGAAAATCTTCCTTTTCTGTATGCTCTTTGTTGAATTCGATCTCCCAGTTACCGTCAAAATGAACCGCATTTGCCAACATCATCGTAGTCTTATCGGCTACCGATCCGCGAGGAAAAAGCTCTTCTATAATATCTCCCGTGATATCTTTAACCTTCTCATTCATGCTTGCCCTCGTGTTTTCGGGATCATCCTCAAGGTCAACACTATTGACTTGCCCTACGTAAAACCTTTCAATTACATCAATAAAATCGGAAAATGGCTCATAATTTTCCCGGATCCAAACTGAATTGAGGGTCTCAATATCATAGCCGGCATCCTCGCGATTTATTTTGTTATAAACAGCACCCATCGCCGGTCTGCGAACATCATCTTCTCTTGGAATGTTGATCGCCTCCCCTATTTCCTCTTTTGTATCCCCCTTGGACCCTTCGTAGGTCATAGAAAGCACAGTAGAGACGCCGTAAGGAGAAAAAACTATATTACCCTCTTCTTTTGCAAGTTCCTCGTAAACATCAAACGCGAACTTACTACTTGCTTTTTCAACACTTCGCATCCCTTCCAGAGTTACTCCTTCGGCATCCGCCAGCCCTTCTTTTGCATAGTCGGGAACCACCTCTCCTCTCATGAAAGGCACCACTTGACCCATGTCTATATCGACATCCAGCTGTATCAATACCCATAAAACGCCTAAAAGTATCACAACTGTGACCAATATCACGAGAGGTATCGAGTTTTCATCTTTTATACTTATACCACGCATAGTTGTGCATTATAAATAATTTTTAAAATTAGACAAAATTTATTTTGCGATCTTTTCTTTGTACCCCGGAAATCCTCCTCCTTCACCTTCCAGCATATCTTTTGTTTCGGGAAATTTGCAAATATTTATCTCGCCATCCAAAAAGTTGGAGAATGCCAAGTATTTCCCGCTTTCTGATATATCAAGTGCCGTAGGTTGATTTCCTCCCAAAATAGCATCAACCGCTTCTCCGGTCGAGGTGTCAAAAAAAAGAACACTTCCCCACTCCGGTCCGGGAATATTATAGTTTCCCGAAGGATGGTTAGCTCCTCTGTTTGATACCGCAAGAACCTTGTTGTCGGGACTGAGGGCTATGGTGTTAGGGTTTCTTTCGGTATCCGCAAACTTTCTTACTTCTTCATCCTCCTTGTCAAACTCATAAATAGCCGCATTCCCCATATCGGAAAAATAAAGGGTTTCATTTTTCTCATCGCCCACAATGTGTCTCATTGAACCTCCGCTTTCATATATCACCTCGCTTTCTTTCGTGTGCAAATTTATCCTTTGTATTTCTCCTTTTTCAAATCCTGCAACATAAAGCTCACTACCGTCTTCCGTAGCATAAATACCTCGCGGAGTGTTCACGGCACTGAGAAGATCAGTCACTTTTCCCGATCCAAGATCGATCGCCGAAACGTTGTGACTTGACCAATTCGAAGCATAAATGGTCTCCTCATCCGGAGAAAGATCCATGACTTTCGTCCAGCTTCCTTCCGTGTCAAAAGTTTCAACGATCTTCTTCTTGTCCGCATCAATCATGAACACCCTCCCCGTCTCCATTTGACTAACAAAAGCATAGGAGCCACTCTGATCAAAAATAATCTCCACTCCCCCTCCCCCGGGCAAAGTCATACCCTCCTTCTTCTTTCCTGTTTTTCTTTCAAACACCACCACTCCCTCGGATTCATTCATTAAAGAAGTTACCCAAAACTCCTCTTCGTCGGGAGAGAAAGAAACTCCTTTTGGAGATGGCACACCTTTTACAGAGTACAGGCACTCCGTGATCTGACCTTTAACTTCCTTCAGATCCCCTCCAAGCTCTTCATTGTATGACCACTCATTATTTCTTTCCTTCTCTTTGTCATCCTTTTCCTCTTTAGACCCTTCCGCTTCAAGCTCTTCTCCTTCTTCCAAAAGTTCTATCTTGGAAGCACTGGCTTGAACAGGATAACTTTCCATAATGGGCCCAACAGTCCATATCTTTGCCTGATTTCCGGGCATCAACTCATCAAATGGGATCTCCTTTCCTTCTTTTCCTATTATTTTCGTCTCTTCGTCCACCCTGAAATATCCCGCACTTCCTTTAAGTTCATTTAGATCTCCCGTACACTCTTCCGCATCGATCTCTTCAGCCAGAAGAACATTATCATCGGATACTAAGCATATTTCTCCGGAAATGTAAGGTTCATCATTCTCTTCCTTTAAATCCATGCCAAAATCAAACTTAAAACTCATCATTACTCCGATTCCCACCAAAACAACTACTATGATAATGATAATAACTCTTTTACTCATAACGTCTGATTCTTTAAGAATTGTAACTTAATTATAACATATAAAGAGAAAAATATTTATCCTTTTACTTGCCTTTATTGGGCCTAGGTGCTATATTGACTCGCAGTTCTGAGTACCTTTAACAAAGGAGGGAAAATGTATGCTTGGAAGATTGTGGATTCAAGGGATCAGGCCGACTGTTTTTCTGCTGGTAGTGGTTATATTGCTCATATGGGGAATAAATGCGGTGCAATCCTTAGAGGTTGTTTTGCATTTCTTCTTGCCGGAAAATCTTGTTTTTTGGGGTCTCCCCTTTCTACTTGTTATTTGCATAGTAATGCCCCTTATGGGAATTGTAACTGCCGGAAAATTAGGAGGGTTCATAGGAGAACGAGTGGAGAACATTCCCCTTCTGAATATGGTGTTCACGCAAGGAAAGAGAAAAAAATTGACCGAAAAATCCTTTCCGGGTGTTATTGAAATAATAACCAATAATTTCGAAATCTACTTTTACGTTTTCGTTACGGGAACAAGCGATGTAATAAATGAAAAAGGAGAGGTAGAAAAAACTCTTGTAAGTTTTTTTCCTCCATCCTTACCTCTTATATTTACAAGCCTCATAGCGGGAGAAGTAAATATCAAGAACGTAAAAAAAGTAGAAGTTCCCGGAGACAATGGAAATGATGCGGTAGCTATAATCCAAAAGAAATTTATAGGTTTTGGGCAACCCTTGGGAGATAAGCTAAGGCATAAAGAGATAACACGGGAAGAGATAAGAGGACACATTCTTTCAAAAAAAGCAGAAAGCGCTGATAAATAATGATCAGCGCTTTTTTATGAAAAAAAAGAGCTCCTTGCTGAAAGGAGCTTTAAAGAACTAGGAGGGATACTTGGAGGATCTCTTCTCCTTCCTGTCTTAAAAGGAGGAGTCTACGTTTCATGATAACAAATTGAGCAAAATATTCAAGCCCCTAGCGGTTCAATTGAGCGGGATCCTCTATGATCAACTGAGGTCTCCCTTCATAGAGAGAAATCTCCCCGTACAAAAGTATGGTCTCCCCTTCCAGTGCTTCAATGTCTTTAAATGGTGAGGCATCTTCTTTGAAAATAACTGCAGAAAAAGGGCATTCCCTGTAATCCTCGCAAAAGTTTATAAAATAATTCTTGTTCTCTGAAAGAAAAACATGATCCACCTCCCCTTTCACCCAATAATTCTCACCGATATTATCAGGAGCATCTCTGAAATCGATCGTATTCTCATCTGTCGCTCTTGGCACTTTATCACCGCTTTCCCCAAGGTCTATCTTGTAAAATCCCATTCTATAAAATGAAAAAGCTAGAACAAAGAGGATCACCAGTAAAGTGACCAAGATCCTGAATATTTTATTTCCCATTAGTTTTCCAAGCATGGTTCTTTCATTTTAAAATAACCCCTGAAAGAGAAAAATTCAATAAAATTATTGACAAAAATAATAAAAAATGCAGAATACGCGGGGTAAAAACTCTAAAGAGGAGGGAAGATTTTGATAAAAGGAAAAGTAAGGATGTCTGTAAGAAAGGATGCTTATCGGAAAATGGAAGAAATAGCAAGAGAAAAAGGAATGACCGCAAAAGAAGTATTACAAAGTTTTATCAGTATCGGCCTTGTGATTGAAGCAATGCAAAGAAAAGGGAGAATAATCATTGAAGATGAAGAAGGAAATCGAAAGCATGAGATCATTCCTTAAATATTAAAAAGCGGGAAATATCCCGCTTTTTATTATACTTGACTATTACTTTTTTTCTGTTATGGTAGCAAAAAAGGAGGTGATCACGTGTCCCTTGAAAAAGTAAAGAAAGGCAATAATAAAACCTTATCGGAAAACGATGTGGTTCTGGCCGTCTTAATAAACATGCTTGGGGAGGATGACCGAATGATCCACAACACGATTTACCTTCATTTGGCTTTTCATAAATTAAAAAAGGATCCAAAATATGAAGGAAAGTATGAAAGATTTTTGGAAGATTTCACTTTTGACGAATCCGGAATATCTCCCTTTTCACAAAATTTAGAGCAAGTTGTTTTTAGACTGGGAATGGAAAAGAAAATGAACATTCTCTGTCCTTGGTTCAACAAATATACTATTAGCGGGAAAAGGAGGATCCTTGAAAAAATATATAAAAAAATACCACACAAGGATATTAAACTAATAGAAGAGATGGCCAGAGAGGCAAAATCAATAATCTTAAAGGGGGCTTAAAGCCCCTTTTTCTTTATACCTCTTTTAATGCTTGTAAAGATATCTTGGACCAATCCTCTACTTCGCACTTTTCACTGTCACTCATTTCACTTAGCTCTTTAATGGTTCTCATTTCCCCTTTCTCTATTTCAGCATCTGCAGGGAAAACTTTTCCGGAAAAATCTACCAGATATAATATTCCAAAATGAACTCTCCCTACGCTATTTGAATCATCATTGATATACCCTATTGGCCTTATATCTTCCACCTTCCCTTCTATGATTATCTCTTCCTCAAGCTCTCTTAAAACGCTTCCTTTAATAGGATTCAAACCCTTTTCGTCCGGCTTATCAACATGCCCCCCAACTCCCCATGACCATTTTCCGCGCAACCTTCTTTCATTATAATCCTCTTTTTTCGAAGCTCTTCTGTAGGCAAAGATCTTTCCCGTAGATTTATCCCTCAGAACGGCATATCCGATGGGTTGCTTATATCTTTCATCCTCTTCCGCCTCGCCTCTTTTCATATAAAGGAAATTTTCCAGAATCCTTCTTTGAAAATCCACCTCTTCCGGGCCTCTGAATCCCTCAAAGTAACCATCTCTAAAGAGAAGATCATTCCTCACCACCATTATTAATTGTTCTTCTTTTTTCATATGTGTATCAGGATATCAAAAAGAATATTTTTTTCAAAGCAAAAGAGCGCTCATATGGAGCGCTCTTTTTTTGATCTTCTTTGCGAGCAGGATGTGCATTTGCAAAACTCGTATAGATTCAATCCCCTCTTTTCCTCTCTTAGCTGTTCTATTTCTTCCAGGGTAACTCCACTACCGTTGTTTTCTAATGTCCCTAAAAGATCTCTGAGAAATGACACTGCTTCCTCTTTCTGCAAATCTCCAAAAATCATCTTCCAAGAATCAAGGATTTTCGGTGGAAGTTTTTCAATGGCTTCGCTAGTATTATTGCAAATGATCCGCCCTTTTTCTCTCAAAAAAATCCCTCCTTTTTCTATAAATTGAGGAACTTATAATCAATTTGAAATATTTTGTCAATAATAATTTACTTTTAAAAAAACTTTATTATAATTCTCTTCAGGTATAAAAATTAAAGCTTTCAAAAAATGACAAAAGAAGGTCCGAAATACAAAAGAATAATGTTAAAATTTTCGGGAGAAGCGATGATGGGAAATAAAAAATTCGGGATAGATCCCGATTTTATTTTTTATCTGGCCGATGAAATAAAAGAACTAAATGATACCGGCACAGAAACGGTAGTTGTTGTGGGAGGAGGAAATATCTTTCGAGGGGTTGCGGGAAGCAAGGAAGGAATGGATAGGACGACCGCGGATTATATGGGAATGCTTGCAACGATCTTTAACGGAATGGCACTCCAGGATGCACTGGAAAGAAAGGGAGTATCCACCAGAGTTCAAACGGCTTTTGAGATGAAAGCGGTGGCAGAGCCTTTTATAAGAAAAAGAGCCACAAGGCATCTTGAGAAAGGGCGAGTAGTGATCGTAGGAGGAGGAACCGGGCTTCCTTTTGTAACCACCGACACTGCCGCCGCCATGAGATGCTTGGAATTGAATTGCCAAGCGATCTTCAAAGCTACCGGAGTGGACGGAGTTTACTCAAAAGATCCAAGAGAAAACCCGCAAGCGAAAAAATACGAGGAGCTAAGTTTGGACGAAGCGTTTAAAAGCGATGATATAGGGGTAATGGATAATGCTGCAATGGATCTTTGCAGAACCAATGGAATACATATAGTAGTCTTCAATATCTACAAAAAAGGAAATCTTAAAAAAGCAGCGCTTGGAGAGAACGTTGGAACAGTTGTTAGTTAAATAAAAAAGCCTCTCAATTTCTCGCATGAGAGGCTTTAATACTTTCATTTATCATTCTCCACTTTTGGCTCAATGATAATAACAGGAACATTGGGCACGAACTCCTTTCCATCATTCACCTCTATTCTCCTGTAGTCCGTTGCTATTTTTATGGCACTCTCTCCTTCCGGATATATGGTTGCGACCACTTTTCCATTCTTTGCAAGCTCTATTACCGATCTATTACCAAACCTTCCTTTTTTTACTTCCAGCTCCAGCACTGTCACCACCTCCTTTTTAAAAGATCCTGCTCTTTGAAAACACCTTGCTTGTTGGCACGAAAAATGAAATCCTTTTTCCATCTTTCTCCTTGAAAAGCATTTCCGGTTTCAGCCGGCATATAAGCTCTGACCAAAACCTCCTTGTTTTCTCCGGGATCAATCTTGCGCCCATCTTTTTCCGGCAGCTGAAAGCTCACTCTTAAGGGGCTGCTCTCTTTTTGAACAGCAAAAAAGGACACCTTTACAGGCACGTTTCCGGCATTCTCTATTTCCACTTTCTTCTCTACTCTCTTTCCGGGGTACCAATGGCCGTCTTCCTCTAAATCAAATATTGCGCTTTCGGGTATTCCGATATTTACCTCGGGAGTTTTGAAAAATATTATATGAACACTTATTGCCACCAAAAAAAGTAATAAAAAAACTCCAAAGAAATTGATCAAAACTTTTTTCACTTTCTTTTCCTCCTTTCTTATATTTTTTTAAGAGAACAAACGAATTTTTTATACCATATCATCAATCAGTGGATTGTCAAGAAAAAAAGCCCGAGTTTGGTTTAATAACTCGGGCTTTGAAGAAAGAGATAAGAGAGTTGTTGCTCAAAAATTTGACTATTAGTAAGTTGTGTTATGGTGAAACATCCGCCGTTGGTTCTTCTGTTTGTTCCAGGTAGAACCTCACGTCAAATTCGGTACTATGTCCTTGCAAAACATTCCAGCCATCATTCGGCTCACTGCCTAGTTGCCACTGACACTGCACAGTAATCTCATCACCGGGATCTAAGTCTATCACAAGAGCTGGTTCTCCCCTGCCAAGATGTCCCCAGAAGTTGCTGCCACCACCCTTAAACCATATATCTATTGCCCATGACAACGCTCCGTCTGCAGTGTCGATTTGGTTGTCATTTTCATCATAGTCTCGAATATTCTCAATAGTGACGGTCAGCTCACCCGGAAGTGAACCTGTGTTTTTAACTGTCCACTGCGGCCTTTCAGTAATCCATTGCGGATTGTCGTGAAGACCATCCCAGCCACCGATATCACCGGGCTTGATGTTTTCAAAACTGTATGTCGTAACTCCTTCATCTGCACCTTCCACGTCAAGCTCCAACGTTCCGGCTTGGAAAACATTTTCCTCGCTTTTCTCCGTATCACTGAAAACCGCAAACGAACCTGCTCCAACAAGTCCAACCACCAACATAAGAGCCAACAAACTAAAAACTAACTTCTTTTTCATCTAGTCCTCCTTTCTTCCTTGAGTTGGATTTTTCACCGTTTTTGGTGAATTCCCAAGGAAGAGCTTTTCGCATACCTCTTTACTCCGGCCTCCTTTCTTTTGAAAGATCATAATAGAATTTTTCAGTATAACAAATTATACAGTTTTTGTCAATAACCTATTCTTCTCCGGAAGCTTCGGATTCTTCACTCTCCGGTTCCTCACCGTTAGTTTCTTCGCCTTCAGAATCATCACTTTCGGTTTCTTCGTCGCTCTCTTCTTCGGTGCCCTCGTCATTACCGGACTCTTCATCTTCCTCTTCCACGCACTCATCAGCACCGCTCTCTTCTTCGTCTGATACGCTTTCTTCTTCTTGGGATTCCCCGTCTTCAGAGTCCTGAGGATCTTCGGGATCACCATTCATAGATTCTTCATCATCGGAGCATTCTTCATCGTCAGAATCACAAGAAACATCATTTTCTCCTGATTCTTCTTCGGAAGCCTCGGATTCTTCATTCTCCGGTTCCTCACCGTTAGTTTCTTCGCCTTCAGGATCATCACTTTCGGTTTCTTCGTCGTTCTCTCCTTCGGTGCCCTCGTCATTACCGGACTCTTCAGGGTTGTCAAGTTCTTCCTTTTCATCATAAACACTTTCTTGAACTGTTTCCTCTTCAAGCATCATCAGATCTTCTTCAATTTCTTCTTCTTGCTCAGTTTCCCACACTCCGGCCGTAAAAGAATTACTGCTAGATTCTTCAGTGTCAGTAAAATATGCTGTGGTTCCTGCCCCAACTAAGCCAACACTCATTGCAAGTACCAAGAAAAAAGCTAGTACTTTTTTCAATTGACTCCTCCTTTCTCTCCTTTGGAGTCATATTATTGTAAAACATCCAAAGAAGTAATTTTAAGCTCAACACCTCTTATCTCTTTTTAAAAGTGCAATCACTAGTAATAAAAACGATAGATGGAAATCACTCTCCTTCCTTGCGATCTTCCTCATTCTCTTCTTTTTTCCTCTTTTTCCTTCTCTCTTCTTCAATTCCTTCCCAAACATCCTTGCCAAGCCATCCTATTAAAATAACAGAAGGAATTCCGACAAGAACAATGAAAGCCCATTTGCTTTGCATAAATTGAGCGGCAAAGCCCAAATAAGGAAGGTAGAGAAAGACCTTTCTCATCACATCTCCTTGAGAAGAGACAAGGTCACGATCGGGTTCCTTATTAGCGTCTCCTTTGGTTTGAAACCATCGTTCACCTTCAATTTCTTTTATGTCCACTATACGGTGCGTTACTTTTGGCCCTTCTGTTTGGAACGTAATAATATCCCCTTTTTGAATATTTTCCAACTTTTCAGGCTTAGTAACAATTATTCCCCCCACCTCCAAGGCCGGCTCCATAGAACCGGAAAGAACAGGGTGGGTTTCCCAGCCAAACCTAGGGCCGATGAACATAAAAATAAAAAGAAAGATCGCTAAAATCAGAATTCCTGTGACCATCCATTCTAAAATTTTTTTCAATGTACTCCTCCTTTCTTACTAGTGAACTTCCTATTTTAAAAATAGGATCTAGTCCTTATATTCTACGTCAAATGAAAAAAATGTCAAGAGAAATAATGTCCATTTTACAAAAAAACACGTCTAATTTAAGACGTGTTATTTAAGAAAGAACTTTTAGGGTGTGTTATATTGTTTTTTGACCTCTATACAATCTCCACACTCCTATTAATGAAAGAACTAAAATCACTACGACAATAGCAATGGCCCAATCGTAAAAGAGTCCAATTGCTCCTCCCAAAAGAAATCCACCCGTAGACGGTAAAGCAACTTCTCCATATGGCATTTTCTCAACCCTCCTTTCTTCAAGATTATTACCATTCTTGAGAGCATTTGAATAATGCTAGAAAATACGCATATGTTCGAACCCCCATTAATGCAATCGCAATTAAGAGTTCCGGGAGAATTATAATCCTTAGAATTATCTCCGAAAATCTCGCATCTTTTAAGTAGCGTAATTTATAAAGACTTATAAGGTAGCCAATAATCGCTACAAGAATAGGTATTGGATGAGGATTAAACCCGAACCTCCACTCTCCGTGATAAATAAAAGATAGAATTATAAACCCTGATATTGCCAAGAGAAGGCAGATGAAAAGAAAGTGATGAAATGCATCCTCTATGGTAATCCTGTTTATTCCATGATCCACCAAGACATCAATCCCGCCTCTCATCCATCTTAGTCGCTGTTTGAAAAAAGATTTCAAACTCAGTGGCACTTCTGTCCAAGCAACCATTTTTGGATTAAACCTTGCTTGCCAACCGAGCTTCTTTAATTTCACTGTAAGATCGTAATCCTCTATAAGGTGTCCGAGAGTATATCCTCCTGCTTCCTTTATCGCTTTGAATCTATAAACTGCACATAAACCATGTAGAATAGTTACATTATTCCAAGTCGCAACTCTTTCGGCATCAAACCCAGCATATTCAAGTCTCTGCAACGCTCCCATAAACCGAGCTTCCAGGTTCCTAATCCAAGAAGAAGGTAGATTTTGAGGTTTAATGACATGTGCAGTAGAGCAAACTCCCCCTAGGTTTTCTTCACTCTCAAAGGATTCCATTGCTCTTTCCACCAAATCCAATGCCACTCTGGAATCGGAGTCCATAACAAGCAAGAACTCGCAATCTTCATCACTTATCACATCTATTGCCATGTTTATTGCTCCTGCTTTACGGTAATGATTCCCTTTCGTTTCCATGAGCTCAATATCGGCATATTCACTGCAAAGTCTTTTAACTTCCTCAACAGTACCATCGCTACAATTGTCAGCCACTACAATTATCTTTTCAATTTTAACTGTTTGCAATAAAAGATCTTTAACAGCATTGCCAATATTTTTCTCCTCATTGTGCGCCGGAAGTATTGCAAAAACTCCCACCAATATCACCCCCCCCTGGTTGAATTCCTTGTGGATTCATCAATTCATATTCTCAACCGTTCTTCCGAAAACAAGTAACCTATCCCATCCGAGTCCGTAGGGAGTGCAAGTCATCAAAATGACATTGGACTCCTCCGCACTTAATCCTTTTTCATGAATCTCCTTTACTTGCTCCCAAACATCATCGGGAGCAACTTCTATAGAGTCAAAAACCTCATAAACAATCTCACGATCATTTTTCACGATCATAAACTCCTCTTCTTTTTCTAGCTTATCAAGTTCTCTAAAAAAGAGATTGCGATGACAAAGAATCAATCCTGTCCCGTATTCTCCTAATGAACTAAGAAAAGGACTTTCATTCTCCGAGATCATTACAGGATGATCATCTAAATACGAAAAATCAATTTCCTCCCCTTCTGAGAAAGCAAGCTTTAAAGAAGTTCTCACGTTTATTGAAGGAATAACTATTTCTACCTGATTATCATTAAAATCACTTTCACTAATTACTGTTCTGGGAACTTCATTGATCTCTACATTTGACAAGCAATCTTCTTTATAGCCATATTTTTCAAATATATCTTTGGGCAAAACAATTTCCAAAGAACTTTCCTCTACAGCCTCCAATACCATATTAAATTGCTCCGGAGTTTGCTGCCACCAACCAATCGGTTCCTCAAGAATAGAGTGCAAAACAATAATAAGCCAACCACTCTTTTCCTCTGTTTTTTCTATCCATTTGTCAATTTCTTCTCTGTCAGCACACTCTGTCAAAAAGAGAGTTTCTAAACGCTTTGTCGATGGTACAGAGTTTACACCTGAGGTGGTCAATCTCCAATAGGAATAGTTTTCCATAACAAGATCATAAACCACTTCATTTCCGGGATCTCCGTAAGGAAAGACAAAAGAATTCACTTCAAAATCTTTTTCTTCAAGAATTTCTTTTGAAGTAATAATCTCCTTTTTCAAGGAATCATTATCCCTTACTTCTGAGAGATTGGTATGAGTCATGGAATGACTCGATATTTCCCATCCTTTTTCTTCTAATTCCCTTACTTGATCCCAACTCATTATTGAATCTCCTTCTGGTTCAAATTTTTCTAATGCAATTTCTCTGCCTGCCACTATTGCAAGCGCACCCTCCCATCCACGCTCCTCTAAAGCAGGATATGCAACTTCATAGGTAGACAAAAGTCCGTCATCAAACCAAAAAGTAACATACCCTCCACTTTCTTCCTCTTCGATCAGCTCCTCTTCATTTGTTTCTCGAACTTCATCTTTTACTTCCCTCTCAGGAGGAAAGAAGTAAAAATGTGTCGCTACACCTGCAAACAAAAGCAAACCAATTACAAGCAAAAATCTTTTCAATCCTTTCACCTCCTAATATCTTTAATTTTTAAAGGAACACCCTAATATACGAGAGTTCTCGTGTTTATAATACTTTTATTATACAAAAAAATTGCTTCAATTGTCAACTGAAAAATTTTTAGTTCACTGAGAGTTCGTTATATGCAAAAAGATCTCCTTTACCCTTGCTGAAGTTATTGAGCCTCAAAGACACATTTATTATTTTTGCAGGCTATAATCTTTCCTTTTTTGGGATCCTCGCATTCGGGTATCTCCCCTGTCCAGCACTCCCCTTCGGGAGAGTAGAATTCAGAAAAAACTTCTTCAATATGATCCCGATCTATCTCGTCCCCGGCCAACCCAAAATCACAATCAATCAATTGCACTATTTGACACTCGGAAACATCATTGCAGAAATTCTTATTCTCTACATAAAGTCGTAAATCTTCCTTCATTTTCTTGCAATTATCATCCTTAACATCATGAAAATAAAAAAAAGAAGCGATTGCTATTACAGAGAGAAAAACTATTATTAAGACCCCTATTGATAACGGTGTTTGCTTTTTCACAGTATTTTATTTTAGTTTTTAAAGTTTATATAGATAATAGCCTGTTTAAGATCTTTTCACAATTAAAATAAAAACGGGGAGTATAAATAACCAATACACTCCCCTTTTTTAAATCAAGAGATAAATTACCACCCCTATGATCGCCAGCCAAATGTTAGTAATATTACTGACAAATATATTGATGCTGGCGGATTTTACTTGTCCCTCCCTAAAAAGAACCAAACAGCTTTTGAATTCCGGAAAGCTGGAAAGAGTCGCAAGCACTAAAAATCCTATAAGATTTTTTGGTACTCCTGAAACTTGCCTGGCAAATTCAACCGCCGGATCAAGATAATACCCGGCAATAAAAAGCAAAGCAGTTGCCGGAACAATGAACCAAAACGGAGTATCCGAAGGGTCATCCCTCTTCTTTTGCTCTCTTGGTCTTACAAGAAAAAAGAAGGAGGTTATAAAGAGCGCAACAAGTGCCCACGTAAGATAATTCTTTTCCGGAAGAAGGTAAAACAACAGGGAAACGCCAATGGTAAAGATGATACAAAGCATCCCATAGATACTTTTCGCTTTTAATAGCTTAATCGTCATTCCGGTAACAAGCGCTGCCGCAAAAAGCATTATCGGATTGATCACACTTGATCCCAAAGGAGTACTGCTTCCAAACAGTGCGTCACCTGCCATTACACCCGCTATTAACACTACCGTCTCAGGTCCATTGGTAAGAAAACCGAGAATGGTGCCAAGCCCCCTTACATTCCGGAGAACATCGATAATAACTTCTATCGATATTCCCACAAAAAGCATTACCAGTATAACTCCAAGAGAAGCAACCACCGTCATCATGAAATCTCCCCTTTCTTTTACAAAAGAGAAAGAAAGGAAAAAGATCAAAACCGCTATCCAGATGAAAATATCCAAACGACCAATCCATTTCCTTACATAATAAAGCAACCCTTACACCTCCTTTTCTTATAAAATTTCAAAAGAACAAGGTTTAAAACCTCACACACCTACTTTTTTATACAATAAATTTATTATTTTTTCAATATGTTAAGGCGGTCTTCGGTGCCTCTCTTTAACTGGGCACAACTATAAAAAAGCTCTTTTGTTAGTCAAAAGAGCTTTTAAGATGTGGATATGCATTGATCAATGCTGCCTTTGGAGATGAGTTAAAGCCAAGACTTCTGCTAGTTATCATTCCATGGAGCCCATTCTCTGTAAAAAAACGATACCCGATTTCAGAAGACAATGGAGATATTCCCGCATACTCCTCTATCACCCATTTTGTAGCTTGTGCTGCCAATCTTTTCCCTTCTTCCCCTTTCCATTTTTCTTTACAAGGAAAGCTCCATGGTAAAAATTTTTCCGGATAAACATCTTTTAGCACCTTTCCGGGAGAATTGTTGTACCGAGCAAGAACCTCTCTTAATCCATAGAAAGAAAAAATTTCTTTGGTGATTTTCTTATCGATCCTCATCTCCCAAACCTCGTAAACTGTTAGCTCCTCCATTGGGATGTTCATTTTTTCCTCGACCATCCATTTGACGGCAGAGACAATATTCTCTCTCTTTTCAAAGAAACCTTTGGGAGAAAAGTTCATTTCCCATGGTTTATACTTCCCGGGAAAAGCTGCGTCCAAATAAGCATATTGACTCCATCCGAAAAACTTATTTAGGGGAGCAGTAAGCCGCATTTCGACAAAAAATCTATAGCTGGCTATTTTAGGATAGGGCTCCGGAGGATATCCGGTACTTTCCAATGCTTTTTTTAATGCTTTAATGGCCCTACGCCTACCCCATCCTGCTTTCCCCTCAGATCCCCAATAACCATTTGGAACTCTCAGCATTTCATAGGGAGAGAATTGACCAGGATAAGCATAGTTAATAGCTCTGTAAGGAGAGTTGTTAAAGAATACCCATAAATAATATTGAAGACCGAATTTGTAAAAAATTTCAAATGAAATTTTTCTGGGTATTTCTTCTTTTCTGATATCAAGAATATGCACTAAAAACCAAACAACAGCTTTTATGCTTTTCCGAGACCTCTCTTTGAGAGCATGATCCTTGAGCTGCATTAGAAACTTCTGTTGCCTTTCTTTTTCAAAAAAATCTTCACTGCTTTTTTTATCTTCTATAAGTTCATGAAGCTTTCTTTCATTTTCAAAACTGACAGGAGCATCAATTCTTACTGATTCTGAAAGATTTATCCTCTTTTTTGCCTTCGTTCTTTTCAATTCTGTCTTAAGTGCATTTACGATATAGGTTTTCAAAAGAGGTAAATACTTTTTGTAGTTGTCTTCTGTGATTTCATGATCTTCTATACCTTTCCATGCTGCCACTCTTCCAATCTGTATCATGTCTTCAAAGTCCAATCCATCAATAAAGAACCTTTTAGCACAGCTAATTATTAACCCATTTAATTTTTTCAAAAGAACACTGCTATCCACTCATAATCACCTCCTTTTTGATGCAAATTATATAACAAAACAGTCATAAAAAAAATAAAAAAACCCTGAGAAAAATCTCAGGGCTTTAGGGGTATCGGTCACTGGTATTATTTTTTAGGAGAGGTGGTTTTGGAGCATGTATCTTAAAGTAGTTTTCCCTTTAGTCGTTTTCAAATACTGCTCTCTCCTCTCTGCATCTTTCTTGTTTTTATAAGCCTCATAGTGAACAAGCTCGAAAGGCGCAAAATGTTTGGTGGAAAGTTCTTCTTGATTATCATGCTCTTTGAACCTTCTTTTCAAGTTCTCAGTTAGTCCAACATATAAAAAATCTTTCTTTAGACTCCTTAGAATATATACATAGTAAAATTTCATATCAAAACGAAATTTCTACAGTGTTAGTGGGGACGTACCAGACGAGACGAACCATACGGTTCATCTCTCGGTACACCCCTCACTTACCAGTCTTTCCATGTCTTCTTGCGAAGCCATGCACCGACTGGTGCGTGGCTGCCGGGCGAGGACTCGAACCTCGACTAACGGGACCAAAACCCGTCGTCCTACCATTAGACGACCCGGCAAAAAATTTTGCAAAAGGTTCAAAGCGGTACTTATTATAACTTATTGGGCCTTTTTTCTCAAGGTCTCCGTTGTTTCCGCCACCGAAACCTCAAGAGGAAGCTGGGGTATGGGAGAGTATTTTATTCTATCCCCCGCTCCAAAGAAAGAGTCTATGATCATCTTTATATCATCCCTCTCAATATCTTTTATTTGCTCCTTTATTCTTTCTATCTCTTCCTCCGTCAATCTTACAAGAAAAGTTTCTTTCAACGAATGACTCCCCTCTTTTTCTTTCGTATTCGCTACGATCTTTAGTACCATCATCTCCCTTAGATAATGCATCAGATTCTCGTAAAATGCCTCCACATCCGTTCCCCTGGAGAAGACATCTTCCATCAGATTGATGGCATCAATGGGCTTATCTTTTAATATAAAATCCATAAAATCACCCACCATCTCTCTTTCTACAATTCCAAGGAGACTTTTTACGTCCTCTTTTTTGACAATTCCTTTCTCAGGAGTAAAAGAAAGAACTTGCGTTAATACACTTTCTCCGTCACGAAGAGAACCTCCTGCGGCGGAAGCTATCATTTGTAAAACACCGTCTTCCACTTTATTTCCCTCGTTTTTAATGATCCATTCAAGCCTCTTCACCATTTCGGGAATAAGTATTTTCCGGAAATCAAATCGCTGACAACGGGATATGATGGTAGGAATCATTTTTTGAGGTTCAGTGGTGGCCAAAATAAAAATAGCATGCGAAGGAGCTTCTTCAAGCATCTTCAAGAGAGCATTTGCCGCTCCCGAGGTAAGCTGGTGAGCTTCATCTAAAATAAAAATCTTGTATGAGCTTTTTGCCGGAGAAAAACGGACACCCTCTCGTAACTCTCTTATCTCATCAATGCCTCGATGAGAAGCAGCGTCTATCTCCACGATATCCATGGCCTTATTCTCCGCTATTTCTCTACATGAAGCACATTCATTGCAAGGTTCGGGGTCGTTCTTGTTTTCACAATTCGCCGCTTTTGCAAGAAGGCGCGCTACAGTGGTCTTCCCGGAACCCTTCGGCCCGCAAAAAAGGTAAGCGTGTGATATTCGCCCATGTGAAATGGCATTGAGGAGCGTAGAGGTAATATGATCCTGCCCTACTACTTCCGAAAACCTTTGCGGCCTATATTTTCTATAAATTACCAGATTGGACATTGTTTTGAATTCTCTTATTTTTTCTTTTGCGATGATAAAGGAAATATACCAGCCCTGCAAGTAGGGCCAACCCGATTAAGGTGGTGATACCATGATACTCTTCTATGCTCTTTCCCATCTCCATTATAATGAGAACATTGATACCTGCAAAAAGTATACCAAAAAATATGGAAATTATTGACCTTAAATAAGGAAGCCCGAAAAGAAAGACCACTAAAGAGGCGGTCCATGCTCCGGAGAAAGGAACGGGAATAGCGGTATACAGGAAAAGAGCAAAAAGTCCGTACTTCCCCACTCTACCGTCATAATCCCTTCTGGTCTTCTTAAAAAGAAAGTTGAAAAATCGATTAAAAAATGAAAAGTTCGCGGAAAGCCACTCGGAAATTATTCCAAGAAGTGCCAAAATGAAAAAGACGGGTATGAACTCCCCCATCACAGAAAAAAAGTATGCGGGAAGCACTTCCATTTCGTATCCCATTATCGCCATCGGAAGAGCTCCCCTTATTCCCACCACGGGTGTCATGGCGAGAAGCATCACTAAAAGTCCCTCTATCATACTTAGCCATTCTACAATAAAAAGAGGTAGAAAGAAAGATTTTTTTGTGCTAGATTTAAGTTGCCATGAAACTGTATAACTCGCTCACCAGAAAAAAAGAAGTATTCAGCCCCCTAAAGAAAGAGGTGGGGCTTTATACTTGCGGCCCCACCGTTTACGACTATGTTCATATAGGAAATTTAAGAACCTACCTTTTTGAAGATATCCTCAAAAGAACACTCATTTATAATCATTATCGAGTAAAGCATGTAATGAACATAACCGATGTGGGACACCTTACTTCGGACGAAGATAGCGGAGAGGATAAAATAGAAAAAAGTGCCAAAGAAAAGAAGAAAACTGCTTGGGAGATCGCCGAATACTACACGAAAGCATTCAAAAATGATATTGAGGACCTTAACATTGGAAGCCCTGGTGTATACGTTAAAGCCACCGAGACAATAGAAGAGCAGATAGAATTAATAGAAATACTGGAAAAAAAGGGGTTTACTTATCAAATAGAGGACGGTATATATTTTGACACCTCAAAGCTGGAAGGGTACGGAAAACTGACCAATTTGGCCGATATAGAAGCAGGAAAAAGAGTAGATATAAAAGGAAAGAAGAATATCACGGATTTTGCTCTCTGGAAGTTCTCAAAACCAGAAGAAAAGAGACAGATGGAATGGAATTCCCCGTGGGGAGTCGGTTTTCCGGGATGGCATACAGAGTGTGTGGTAATGGCCAAAAAATATCTCGGAGTTCCTTTTGATATCCATTGTGGAGGAATAGATCACGTAGAGATACATCATCCAAACGAGATAGCACAGTCAGAAGCAGCTTTCGGTGAAAATTTGGCAAGGTTTTGGATGCACGGAGAATTCTTGAATCTTAAGGACGAAAAAATGTCAAAATCAAAAGGCGGAATCGTTACTCTCTCTAGATTGAAAGAAGAAGGTTTTGACCCCCTCGCTTACAGATATTTAACTCTCAATGCCCATTATCGCTCAAAATTGAACTTTTCCACGGAAGCATTGAGCGGAGCACAAAACTCTCTTAATAAACTAAGAGAAAGATTTCTTGACTTGGGACACGAGGAAGGAAAAGTGATAGAAAAGTACAAAAAACAATTCTTGGAAGCAATGAACGACGACCTCAATGCCCCGAAAGCCCTGGAGGTCCTTTGGAATTTAATAAAAGATAAGAATGAAAAAGAAAATGATAAAAAGAGTACCGTTACGGACTTTGATAATGTTCTTGGACTTTCGCTTTCGAGCAAAGCCACCGAAGAAACTCCCGAAGAAGTAAAAGAATTGGCTGAAAAAAGAGAAAAGTATCGAGAAAATAAGGATTTTGAGAAAGCAGATGAAATAAGAAGCAAACTGGAAAAAATGGGATATTATATTGAAGATACCAAGGAAAGTTATAAAATTAGAAAATATGACAAATAATACCGAAAGAATACCTCCTCAAAATATAGAAGCTGAACAATCACTTCTCGGGTCATTGATGCTTGACCCGGAAGCGATCTTTAAAGTGGTCGATTTTCTTGCTCCGAAAGATTTCTATAAAAAAGCTCACCAGGATATAT
Organism: Candidatus Nealsoniibacteriota bacterium; assembly: GCA_003555075.1. Lineage (GTDB taxonomy): Bacteria > Patescibacteriota > Minisyncoccia > Minisyncoccales > PWPS01 > PWHW01. Next base: position 130,853 of record PWHW01000002.1, on the reverse strand, counting down.
ACGAGACCATTGTGAGCTTGATGGATCGCAGAGAAGCCATTGATCTTCTTTCCGTTTCCGCCCACCTCAAAGAACGAAAACTGCTTGATAGCATAGGCGGAAAAAGCTACCTCACTTCCCTTGTAAATTCCGTGCCCACCGCAAGCCACGTCGCTGATTACGCAAACATAGTTTGTAAAAAAAGAATATTGCGAGACCTCATAAATTTCGGTCAAGAAATAAGTATTTCAGCATACGAAGAGAGTAAGGACGTAGATCATTTATTGGATGAAGCGGAAAGGAAAATATTCAGCATAGCCCAAGGATCCTCAAGAAAGAACTTCTCAGCAATAAAGGATACCTTGGAAGATGCTTTTGAAAGAATAGAAGCACTATCCGAAGAGAAGGGCACAGCAAGAGGTCTTCCCACCGGATTCTCCGATCTCGACAACATTCTTTCGGGGCTTCAAAAATCGGATCTTGTCATCCTCGCCGCAAGACCAAGCATGGGTAAAAGTGCTTTTGCTTCCAATATAGCAAAGAACATTGCCTTTAATCACGATACTCCTGTGGGAATATTCAGTTTGGAAATGTCGATAGATCAAATAGTAGATAGGCTCATTGCAGACATATCGGAAATAGATCTTTGGAAATTGCGCACAGGAAATCTTAAAAAACAAGGGGAGAATAATGATTTTGAAAGAATAAGAGAATCATTTGGAAAAATATCAAAGCTCCCCATTTATATCGACGACTCTGTTTCTTTCAACGTAATGCAAATGAGAACAATGGCACGAAGGCTTCAGTCTGAAAAAGGTCTTGGACTCATCATTGTAGATTATTTACAGCTCATGCAGCCCAGATCACAAAGAGACTCCTTGGTTCAGCAAATGACGGAAATATCAAGAGAGTTGAAATCATTGGCAAAAGAATTAAATGTACCCGTTCTTGCATTATCGCAACTCTCAAGAGCCGTAGAGCAAAGAACTCCTCAAGTGCCAAGGCTTGCCGATCTTAGAGAAAGTGGAAGTATAGAGCAAGATGCGGACGTAGTAATGTTCATTTATCGTGAGGATTATTACCGAGAAGATACTTCTCGCAAGAATATATCGGACATAATAGTGGCAAAGCATCGTAACGGCCCTGTGGGAAAAGCGGAACTATACTTCGATCAAAGTACTGCCACGTTTAGAAACTTGGATAAGACACATTATTAAAAATGTATCCTCCGTCAATCGAAAAATTGATACACCATTTCTCGAAATTCCCTACTATCGGACCTCGTACGGCAACAAGGTTTGCTTTCTACTGCCTCAATGCTCCTGAAAAAGAAATAAAGGAATTAATGAGCGCTCTGCAAGAAGTAAGAAATTCTTTGAGCTTTTGTAAAATATGTTTTCGCTCCATTGCAAAAGAAAAAGAGTTCTGTTCTGTTTGTGCAAACAGAGGAAGAGAAAGAGATGTCATTTGCGTAGTTGAAAAAGAAGCTGATCTACTTGCAATAGAAAAGACCAACGAATATAACGGTATCTACTTTATCCTTGGAGGAACCATATCCCCTCTTAAAAAAGAGGATTTTAAAAAAATAAGGGCAAAAGAACTCAAGGAGAGAATAGAGAATCACAAGGATCATGGCTTACCAAAAATAAAAGAAGTGATCATTGCAACCAACCAGAACACGGAAGGAGAAGCTACCGCAAATTATGTGTCACGAATATTGACCTCTTTGAATATCAAACACACCCGCCTTGGAAGAGGCCTCCCCACCGGCGGAGAATTAGAGTACGCCGACGAAGACACTCTCACCCACTCTCTTAAAGGAAGAAAGTAAGAGCTTTATTTTTCTTTTTTGGAAGTCTCTTTGGAAGAAGAGCTTTTTTTGGTTGCAGAACCTTTTGTAGAAGATCCTTTTTTAGAGCTACTTGTTTCAAGTTTTATTTCTTTGATCTCGACTTCGGTAAAGGGTTGTCTCGCCCCCTTCTTCACTTTATATCTTTTCTTGGGTTTATATTTGAACACCCTCTTCTTCTCTCCAAGACCTTCTTCCAAAACCTCTCCCTCAACTTTTACTCCCGTTAAGTAAGGAGTTCCGAGCAAAAATTCCCCTTTTTCGTCTTCAAAGAAAAGCACCTCGCTGAATCTTACCTTTTCTCCGGGAGCCGCATCCATTTTTTCTACTTTTATCTTCTCTCCCGGAGAAACCAAATATTGTTTTCCTCCTGTTTTAATTACTGCTATCATTTTTTTTGCCACGGTAATTTTCTTCTTTTCTTTCCGAGGCGGTTAGTTGTTTATTCTTCAAGATTCCTTTTACCTTTCTATCAAATAACACAATCCTCTTTTTGGAAGATCGGTAGGCTGATACGGTATTCTTTAAATGATTTCCAAGCTTCTTGAAGTCCTTATCAAGTTTTTCCCCATCTTTCTCGATCTTGCGAAGCCTTTTCATTATCTCGTGAGCCTCTCTTGTGATCTGAGTGTCACGAAACCATTGCTCTATCGCTCGCAAAGTCAAATAAAACGTATTCGGGGAAGCCAGGATAACTTTATTGGAACGTGCAAATTCGGGAATATCGGTACCACTTATCATGTTCATTTCGTAATATACCGCTTCCGCGGGAACATACATTACCGCAAAATCCACGGTCCCCTCTTCGGGGAGAATATATTTATCCGATATCTCGCGAATCCTGTTTTTCACATCTCCCAAGAATTTCTTTCTTAACTCTTCCCTTTCTTTACCTTCAGCTTCGATCATTTTTCTGAAATTTTCAAAGGGAAATTTGGCATCTATGGGAAGAAGATTATTATCCGGAAGCTTTAATACGGCATCCACCGTTTCTCCCGAAGAAAACCTATACTGCATAGTGTATAAACTCTCCGGAAAATACTCTCCCAGAAGGTGTCTTAAGGTGGCTTCACCCCATTGCCCTCTGATCTTTGGAGAACGAAAGAATTCTTGGAAGGACGATATATCCCTTACCACCTCTTGTACATTCGCCATTCTTTGCTTTATATCGGAGGTTTCTCTTATAAAAGAGGAAACCCTGTCACTCAGATCTTTGGAGCCAATATCAACATCGTTCCTGACGTCCTTGAGTTCTCTTGAAATAAGATCGGTAAGGCGCCTTTCCGTTTCTAAGTTCGCTTTGCGCACATAGAGCAAAATAATAAAAAGGACAAATAATATAATAAAAACGAGAAAAATCTCTGTCATGGCTGGTAAATGATACCACCAAAAATCAAAAAATTCAAGAAAGTGAGGTCATTTCATTATGAAGAATTCGAAAATGAGGAATAGTGCGTAAATAGCAAACAAAACCCATGCCTCTCTCCTGGTGATCTTGTTACTGGTTCTCACAAAGAACCATAAAGCAACTCCGCTTAAAATAAGAAAGAATCTTCCCACCGAATAAGGCGCAAAATTATCAATTACAATGGGATCGATTATTGCCACCACTCCCAAGACAAGCGTTGAAGACATGGCTATGGCCCCCATGAGTCCTCCAAGTATCATCCAGCATTGACCTTTCAAGGCAAGCTTCAATGACAGAAAGGTTTCGGGAAGAGCAACTCCCGCCCCAACGAAAACAAGTCCTATTACGCCTATAGGAACTCCCATGTACTCAGCAAAATGACCAGCCGAAAAAATTATTCCTTCGGCCGCAAAAACAACGAGCAAAAGACCACCCAAAGCAATTCCCGCATCTCTTAGAGCATGGGGCTTCTTTTTGATCCTCTCATGACCCTGACCCTCATGGTTCTTCATAAATCTATCCTCATCTTTGAAGAGCCATCTTACGTATAAAAGAAAGGCTAGTATGAGCACCACACCATCAAGCCTCGATATCATGCCATTATGAAGCAAAATGAAGGGAAGGATCACAGATATTACCGCAAATCCCGTTCCGGCTCTTACCGTTCTGCTCTGCACAGTGATCTCCCCCAGTACCACTGCACAGAGTGCTACTGAAAAAGTAAAAAGTATTATGTTCTGCCCCATCACATTCCCAAGGGCAAGCTCAGAAACTCCTTCCAGGGCCGCTCTAACTCCTATGAAAAGCTCGGGTAGCACTGCTCCTATAGAGGCGGTGAAAAAAGCTACCACGAACTCCTTCCATCCCAAATGGTGAGCCATTCTTCTCAAGGAATCAATGACCCAACGACTGGAAAAGATTATTCCAAGACATGATAAGACAAAAATAGCTATATATGGAAGCATGTCTCCTGACTAGATAAAGTAATAGATCGCCTCATGAATAATACCCAAAACAAAAAGAAATATCAAAGGATAAGTGATCAACCTGACCGTTTTGGGTTTTATCTTTTCATACATAAGAAGTATAAGAATGGCATCTACAGCTATCATTACCGCGCCCACTACGCCGATCACTCCTATGAAATCTTTTATTCCGGCAAGAAAAAGAATGAAAGGTATAAAACAAGTTATCGCCCAAGAAGCATCTCTAGGAATATTCAGATCATACCAAAGTATCTTTTTGACCGTAAGACCTATGGTAATAATGGAAGTAAATACCACCAAAAGTCCAAAAAGAAGCATTAGAGCTGCCACCTCTTGCCCCAAATAATTTTCCAAGCCCACAAGAGCCTCTCTTGTAGTTCCCTCTCCTGCCATTCCCAAAATGACAATAATAAAGAAAAAGGAAATAAGAACGGAAAAGAGCATTCCCGCAGGAATGATGGTTCTAAGTTTTTTCCTTTCTTTTCCCAAAGAAAGCAACTCCTCTATCTCAGGAACAAGAGCTCCTCCCCATAAAGCAAACAAAAGAGCACCATAGGGAAGAAAAAGATCGAACTGCTCCTTTCTGACAAGTAAATTACCCATTGAGATCTCCTGAAATCCGTAAATGAAAGTAAAGACAAGAAGTAGGAAAAAAAGAGCAATCCCGCAAAGCTCCATTTTAGAAATAGCTCTGATACCAGAATAAATGAAGGCGGAGGAGATAATGAAATAAATAGTGGTATAATGCACTGTATCACCGCCGATCTGAGGAGAAAGAAGAGCTGATAAGAATTCTCCACCCAATATGAGATAAGCTAAAATAGCTCCCAACATTCCCAATATCCCGGAAATATAGGCTACTTTTTGTGCTTTCTTTCCCAGATGATAACGAGCAAATCCCGGAAGACGTAAAAAATCAGGAGTTCTCAAGCTTATCTCTCCCAAAAAATAGTGAACCAAAAAAGAAACAGCCCCTAAAAAAATAAGGTATCCGATCATTACATGGATACCCACAACCGAAGTTATATAAGGTAGAGAAAAAAGTCCGGCCCCAATTATGGTTCCTGCGAGAATCGATATTCCGTATAGAACTTTCATTTTTTGAAGTTTTACTTTCCCAGAACAAGCATAACTACTTAGAGATCTCTACTAAATAAAAATGTGACCCCGACGGGATTTGAACCCGTGTTGCCGGACTGAGAACCCGGCGTCCTGGACCAGACTAGACGACGGGGCCATATCATGTAAAAGAAACGAGGACCAATCTAAACGGCCAAATCCTCGCAAAAGATGATAGCAAATTTTCATCTGTGAGTAAAGACTGTAAGCTCCTCCTTAATTCTATAGGAAACCTTGGCCAAGTTCAAATCAAATAGCTCAGCCAAACAAAGAGCCGGAAGTATGGAATATATATCCTTGTTCTTTAAATCATCCTTTATCCAAAAAGGGATTATATTGTCCTCGTAGTTGACCTTAAAATTGGTCTCCCTGTCTTTGCGATAAGTATCGGTTATATAGAAATCCGCCTTTTTTTTATTAACACCAAAAGTAAGAAGTTTTTTGACTCTCTTTCTTTTGATCTTTTTTGCCATTGAAAAATCCAATACAAGACTCCACTTATCGGAAAACCCGCGAAGCAATTCTTTTATTCTCACCCTCTTTCCTGTTTCAGTTATTACAAATACGCAATCATTGAGTGAATAAAAAAAATCCTTTATTTCTTGAGGACTCTCATCGGGGTTATCTTCAATTATCACTATTTCACTTCTCAGTACCCTAAATAGATCGGAAATGCCGGGAATTCCTTTTGAGGGAAATATTGAAAAACCATCTCTTAATATAAAATATATGAAATGCGTAACCTCCCTCCTTCTATCACCCGCAATAAAGACCACCTTCTTATTTTTTAATATGAATTTAAGCATTTAATTTAATCTGTAACGGCGTAATCGGGAGGGATCCTCTTGTATTCAAAAAGGAATTCCGATATCTCCTTGAACAAAGGGGCGGCAGAGACTTCAGCACTACGAGACCAAGGATCATCAAGGCTCACATAGATCATGAATTCGGGGTCCAGGGCAGGAGCAAATCCTATAAAGCCCTGCATAGTCTTATCCGAATATCCTCTTCTACTAACCCCAAGCGAAGACCACGGGATCTGGGCAGTACCCGTCTTTCCTGCTATATAGTATCCCGGAACCTTGGCTGTACTCCCAAAACCATCTTCAATGGTATTGATCATCATTTCCGTTACCAAAGAAGCTGTTTCGGCAGAGATCACCTGCTCTCCGGAAGGAATATAATACTCCTCTCTCTGTACCACATAAGGATCGACCATCTCTCCGTTGTTTGCCAAAGCGGAAAAAGCTCTCATGAGCTGAACGGCGGTAACATTTATTCCCTGACCATAAGACGCAGTGGCAAAATTAACTTCATGACCTTCAAGAAAACTTCTGTTTTTGGAGTAAACTTCACCGTGAAGATCTATGCCAGTCGGTTCAAAAAATCCGAATTCGTGAAGATAGTCCAAAAAGGTCTCATTACCTACCCTGTCCTTCACATACACTATTCCCGTATTAATGGAATTCTCAAGGATCCTTGACATATCCACTTCCCCATAGGATCTCCTGGCATAGTTGTAAATGGTACGTCCGTGTATTTGCACACTTCCCGTATCAAGAAAAGTATCTTCGGGATTCACAGCATCTTCATCCAAAGCAATGGCCATGGTTATCGGTTTGAACACAGATCCCGGTTCAAACACGGACTGCATCGCAGAGTTCTTAAATACAGAGCTTTCAAATTTATTATATTTGTTCGGATCGAACTCGGGGTAATTTGCCATAGCCATTACCTCACCGGTCTTCGGGTTCATGACGATCGCCATTCCACTTCTTGCATCAAACTGCTCAACCCTCTCTTCAAGCTCTCTCTCTACAAAATGCTGTACATTATAATCAATGGTCAAAAACAGGTCCTCCCCTCTTTTAATAGAATCATTGAGAATAAGAGTCCCCAAAGGATTTTTCAACCCCTCTCTCATGCCCACTTTTCCTTGCAATACTTTTTCATAGTACTGCTCTACCCCGTATTGTCCCCTATTTTCGCCTCCCACAAAACCAAGAACATGAGAAGCAAAGTCATTCTCAGGATAGAAACGAGTAAGTTCTTCTTGAATATACAGTTCTTCTGTTCTTTCTACCACCTCCTTCTCTTCTTCGCTTAAATTTCTTTTTATTACTTCATAAGCACTATCTTTTTTCATTCTCTTCAAGACATCTTCTTTCTCAACATCCAGTAGATCTGCAAACAAAGAAGCAAAACTTTCCTTCTCTTCTTCTTTTATTCTCCGTGGAGAAATATATGCATGATAAACCTTTTTATTAGTAGCAGCCACTACGGGATCCCCGTTGCTATTTAGATAGATATTTCCCCTGTCTCCTTGCGCCTGAGTAAATATTCTTTGTTGTCCTTGGGCTTGAGCTCTCCATTCTCCTCCCTCAACAATTTGCAAATTAAAAAGACGCCAACAGAATAACCCCGTAGAAACAATTACTATGAGAAAAACAAACCATAAACGTTTATCACACATTTATCTCCCCGCTTAGTTTATTATTGTAAAAATTATCTCTCAGCCACCTCGGTGCTGGGAACTTCCACATAAGCTACATTTCCTTTGTTTACAAATCCGTTTTCTTTGGCTATCTCTTCCACCTCCCTCAAGGAAAAATTATTTTCGGGATTTTCAATGGTAAGGGTCATCCTGGAGACTTCCCTTAATTCCTTTTGATATTCCTGTGCAAGATACTTCTCTTCCGTTATCTTCACGATCTGAAAAACACACAAGAATGCAAGCCCAACAACAAGAACTCCTAGAAAAGCATGGTAATGTTTTAACATTTTCCTCATCTTATTTTTTCATTAAAGAATATAATTTGGCCGACCTTGAACGAATGTTTTTATTTGTTTCTGCAATGGTGGGAACCACGGGGTCTTTCGTTAGCAATTTTATGTTTTTCTTGTGAGACCTAAGGAACTTCTTTACTACTCTTTCCTCTCCTTCATGAAAACAAATAATTACCATTCTTCCTTCTTTTTTTAATATCTTGAAGGCATCAGGAAGTGCAGATTCAATCCCCATGAGTTCACCATTTACCGCAATTCTTAAAGCTTGAAAGGTCCTTGTGGCACAATGTATTTTTAAGTTCTCCTTATGTCTTTCGGGAATAACCCTCTTTACGATTTCTGCCAGTCTGGTAGTGGTCTCTATAGGATCCTCTCTTCTTTCCAAGACTATTTTGTGAGCTATTTCTTTCGCATATTTTTCATCCCCCCATTTTTTTAAAATGTACTCTATATCCTTTTCCTTATATTTATTAACAATGTCATAAGCTGTAAGAGGATTATTTTTGTTATAGCGCATATCCAGTGGCTCTTTCCTCATGAATGAAAATCCCCTACCACTTCTATCAACATGAAAACTTGAAAAACCCAGATCAAAAAGTATTCCTGACACGGAAGAGAATCCTTTTCTTACAGCTATCTCCTCTATCAAAGTATAAGAATCATTTACGGGAACAATTCTTTTCTCTTTTTTACTCTTTTCCAGTAAAACACTGAAAAGTTCCGGGTCCCATTCAATGGCCAAAACTCTTCCCAAGGGGCCATTCCTTTCCAGTATAGCTTCCGTATGACCACCTTCTCCCGCCGTGCAATCAACAAAATCTTCATTGGGTTGCGGACTCAAAAAGTGTAGGACCTCTTCTTTTAAAACGGGAATATGCATTGAATAAGACTTCAAGCCACAAAATTCAATTGTAAAGAACCGTTATAATGACAACCTGGATCCGTGGTCTTGAAAATTGCTTTTATTTTTTAAAGATTGACTCTTTTGATCAAACACCAAACTCCTTCAGTCTTTCAGCAATATTACCAAGCTCCTCTTCCGTCTTTTCTTTATAATCATTCCAGGTTTCCTTATCCCAAACCTCAACACGATTATACAGACCTGCAATTACAACCTCTTTTTTCAAAGAAGCATATTCTTTTAAATAATCCGGAATAAGAATCCTTCCCGCCGAATCAAACTCCACCTCCATCGCTCCTGAAAGCATTATTCTTGAAAACCCCCTACTGTCATGTTGGCCAAAAGGGAGTTGACTTATCTTTTCAGCGATCTTCTCCCACTCTTCCATGGAATAAAGAAAAAGACATCTATCAAGACCGCGCGTGATCACCGCCTTTCTTTTTAATTCATCACGAAACTTGGAAGGAATAGCAAGCCTTTTCTTGTCATCTATCTTGTATGTGTATTCCCCTATGAACATATAGAAGGAGGAAGAAAGAGGAGTTTTCCACAAAGATCCGGTATTTTCCCCACTTTTTTCCACATATTTACTATGTGACCCCATATTATCCCACAATCAATCCCCTGTCAACCCACAAATTCCACACAAGGCATTTTTTAAAAAATAAAAACCTCCGAAGTCCCACTTCGGAGGTTGTTTGATTGTGTTTTTATCGCGACTTCTCCCCTGCTACATTTTTTTCACAGAAAAATCTTTCGGATCTATGGTAAGGGAGTCTCCTTCTTTTACTTCCTTTTTTAGTATAACCGATGACAAGGCATCTCCTATATTGTCTTGAATGACCCTTTGCATCTCTCTGGCGCCAAATACGGGATCATAGCTCATCTCTACGACTCTCCTCTTTAACTCTTCAGTGATCTGGAGGTCAATTTCTTTCTCTTTCAACCCTTTTCTTAGATCCTCAAGCTGCATTCCGGCCACCATAAATAATTCCTCTTTGCTTAAAGGCTTGAAAAGAACCACTTCGTCAAATCTGTTCACAAATTCCGGCCTAAATGTTGATTCTTTAAAAAGTCTCCTTAATATTCTTTTCTTCAAGTCACTCCAGTTCTCATTTTTTTCTATAGCATCCAAGATAGTCTGATAACCCGCATTACTGGTAGCAATCACCATTGTGTTACGAAAATCCACTTTCTTGCCCATTCCATCTGTGATATGCCCTTCATCAAGTAATTGCAAGAACAAGTTTAGAATATCTGGGTGAGCTTTCTCTATTTCATCAAAAAGAAGGAGCGAAAAGGGGTCCTCTTTGACCTTCAAGGTAAGCACACCCTCTTTTCCCGGGGAACCTATGAGTCTTCCCAGGTCACGTACAGTTTGGAATTCGGACATATCAAGGCGTATCATCCTGTCTTTCGACCCAAAATAAACATCGGTTATTGCTTTTGCCATTTCAGTTTTTCCGGTACCGGTCGGACCAAGAAATAAAAAGCTTCCAATAAGGGCTTTTCTCGTATCAACTTGTGCACGCGAGCGACGAAGAGCTTTTGAGACAGCACTGACAGCCTGCTCCTGATCAACTATCCTTTCGTGTAAAAGCCTTTCCATGTTTAAAAGGATCTCCCTTTCTTTTTCGTCTATCTCTCCCACCGGTATTTCGGTTTTCTCGGACACCAACCTCTCAATATGTTTTGGCAGAAGAATTTTGACCTTTTGCTGTTCTATATGCACCATCGCCTCTTCCAATAAATCCACTGCTTTCTCTGGAAAGGGATGGTCCTGAATGTAACGATCCGAAAGAGAGATTATTTTCTTTAAAGAGCAAAAAGGGATCAGCTTATGATACTTTCTTTCAAGTGCCAAGGCTCTTCTTTCAAGCAACCACAAGGTTTCTTCTTTGTTCACCCTACCTACTTCCACTTTCTCCATTAAAGAGGATATTGGATTCTTCTCAATATTATTGTGAAATCCTTCATAGCTAGTTACTCCTATGAGCGCAAAGGAGGGAAGATGCAGATAAGAATTCAAAACACCGGAAATATCAACAATCCCCGGTCTTTGCTCTCCACTCATGAAATTATCAATATCGTTTATTATCAAAACGACATTGCCCGCATTTTCCGCTTCACTGAAAACACTATCCAAAAGAGACTCTGTTTCCTCAACCCCTTCCGCATGAGACACCAAAGAAGAAAGATCAAGCTCTAAAAACCTCTTAAAATTAACCTGAGAAAGACTTTCTCCCGAATAACTCCTTCTTATGACATCCTGAATTATACTCTTTCTTCCCGATCCGGGTTCGCCTACAAGCAACGGATTATTAGCTTCACCTCTTGAAAGAACTCTTTCTAGTGCCTCTATCTCCTCTTTATGCCCTATGGTCTCCGGAAAGCCGGCGATCTTCATTTTTTTGGTCCAGTCGACAGAAAACTTATCAAGAAGAGGAGTGTGTCCGGAAGCCCACTCTATTCCAAGTTTTCCTTTTTTTACAAGACTATCGTGAGTAAAAGGATGGTCTTTACTTTTCAATCTTAATTGCCAAGAAGTCAATTCCATCAAATCCTTCCTCTTGAGCCCTTCCTCGTAGAACACTCCTTGAAGATAACTATTATGCTCGCCAAGAGCAACAAAAATATCTTCCAATGTTATCCTTTCATTGCCTCTTTCTTTGGCCACCAGAAAAGCTTCTTTCATTACTTCAAAGAAAGATTCGAGGTATTCCTCTCGGACCCTTTCTCTTTTCTTAAAGACATTTTCCAGCTCGGAAGCCATCCTTTCCTTGTCAATTAAGGATCTGTAAAATACGAAGTCCATTTCACGAGAATATCGAAGTATATGAAAAAGCAAAAGATAGGAATCCGCACCGCCTATCTTTCCTGCTCTTTTAATGATCTTTGCGCTTTCAAAATCCAAAAACTCAGCAAGATTAACCTCTTTCAGGTCATCCTCTTTTATATCTTTCATGCCCATGAAAAGCTTGGGGCTCTTTGTGTGCTTAAAGAAAAGCTCCATCTCCAGAAAAAATAAGAATAAAACAAAGGACAAGATTCCATATCCCAGAAAAGGAAAGTCCATTACATACAATCTTCCACTGAAGTGCTCTAAAAGAACAAAGAGTACAGAAAGTACAAGAAAGAGATCCATGAGCGACCCCGCAAATCGGAAGATCGGTATTTTATTGAGGAGAAGTGCTCTATTTATGGCAGCATTCTTTATATTCAAATTAACCATTTTAGAGAAACGATTATTCCCGCTATTATTAATAAAGGTATCAATATCCAAGCCATCATTATCAAAATTCCCAAAACGAATATCATGACTTGCGCTATCAATCCAATAATAATTATCAATGTACGTATTATAAAGCCTATTAGTCTCGAAAACACATTGAAGACAAGGGTATCGAGAAACCTTCCCGCGTCAAAACCCCTTCCGTAAGAGAAAGTATATTTTTTCCAGGGGGCAAAAAGAGTTCTCAGTAGAAAGCGTATGGAAAAATAATTCATGTTAAAAACAAGCAAATTCTTCCACATCGACACCATCTCCTCTAAAGCAACATCATAGTGCCACACAAACCACGAAATAAGAACATTTCTTTTCTCCGTTATTTCCCACATATTAGTGGATTATAATAGAAAAAATCAAAAAATAAAATACACTTTTTTTATTCTTGACAACGATACATCTAACACTATAATGACTCTAGCAAAAAAGGTCGGTACACTCCAGGGGGGTGTGACGAGTAAATAACCATTTTCTCCTTTCAAAAAAGGAGGGAATAAAAAAATATGTTTGTAACTGAACGAATTGAATTTAAACAACCCTTTCTTGCAACAATAAACGAAGATGAAGAAGAAGATCATGATGAATTCGAGGATGATGAATTCGAGGATGATGATCTCGGTGATCTAGATGATGATGATCTGGATCTCGGTGATCTTGAAGACGACCTTGACCTCGATGATGACGATCTCGACCTCGAAGAAGAAGAGGAAGAAGGTAAAGAAGAGGAAGAAGAATAATTAAGAGAAAAGTTGAAATACAAAAAACCCCGCTTTTTAAGCGGGGTTTTGGTTTATCTGGGATCTTTTTATTTCTTCTTTACCTTGATCTCTTTTCCTTTTCTTTCTTTTTCTTCTGTTTTAGGAAGTGTCACTTTCAAGATACCATTTTCGTAAGCAGCTTCCGACTTGTTCTCATCAACCTCTGAAGGTAATCTTACCGCTCTACTGAAGGAACCTTTGCGAATTTCCTTTTTCCAGTAACTCTTTTCCTTCTCTCCCTCTTCTTTTTTGTCTTCAAACTCTCCACTTATCTTCAAAACGTTTCCATCAACGGAAACATTAATATTGTCAGGATTGATATCAGGAACATTCACTTCCGCTACTACCTCATTCTCCGTTTCATAAACATCCATGTCAGGTTCAAACATTCCTTTCCTAAAAATCGGAAAAAACCAATCATCATCTCGAAAGAATTCGTCTAACTCCCCAAAGGGTTTTCTTGGTATGATATTCATAAGCCTTTTTGACTTGGTTTATATCCGACCTTTTAAAGTTCTTCTTTTTAGCACTTTTAGCAAAAGAGTGCTAGCTTCATTATAGCGTACCATTACCTCTTGTCAAGGAACATCTTCTATATCACATTAAAATCATCAAAATCCCCTTTATACTTTTCCTTCTTTAAAGTTACATTATCCACTCTGCAAAGAGGAGGTCCTTTTTTTACCCATGAAACAAGCTTTTTTAGCTCATTCTCCCCTCCTTCGGCAACTACTTCTACTCTCCCATCCGATAAATTTTTTGCATAACCCGTAATTCCCAAGGAAATTGCGATCTTACGAGTGCTATCTCTGAAGAACACACCCTGAACCTTCCCAGAGATCAAAATGTTAACCCTCTTTTTGGTATCCATAATAAAACTCACTATTTTTATGAATAAAGAAAGGTCTTTAATAGAAGCAAAAGTGGGCGCATCTGGACTCGAACCAGAGACCTCTGCCATGTGAAGACAGCGCTCTAACCAGCTGAGCTATGCGCCCATAATTACTTGCAAGGACATTATAACTTTGAAGAATAAAATTGTCTATTTATTGAAAAACATTATAATGAAATCAATGAAGATCTACGAGCTACAATTCAATCCCGAAAAAAAAGGAAAAGTTTGCAAAACTTTTCAATATAAACCAAAAGATCCTCATAGGGCCAAAAAAGGAAGACTTTATATGGCCGGAGAGATTTACGAAAAAGAAACCCCTTTCCTGCAAGAATTATTCGAAATTGCAAAAGATTCCTATTATGAGAACTCTTCTCGCCCGGAGCACTCCTTAAAGAAAGCTTTGTTGGAAGTCAACGAATTCATAAAAAAGTCAAAAAAAGGAAAAAAGGGCAACATAGCACTTCTCTGCTCAAAGAGCTTTGATATACATTTCTCAAGGATCGGTGAAATGAAGATTCTTTTGTTAAGTAATAACAAAATAGAAGATATTGGCAAAGAACTAAATAATTCACATTCCGATTCTTTTCAGAACCTCATTTCCGGGAAGATCTCCAAGAACGAGAAATTGGTTATAGCAACTCCCGAAATATATGATTTCTTTCATAAAGAAAAGATACTTGAAGAGATAAAAAAGGGATTGTTGGGAAATGATACAATGGAGCGGATATCTTCTCTTCAAAAAGAAAAATTTCCAGATGTCTCGGGAGTGGCACTGATAATGAGTTTTTCCGGCTCCCCAAAAGACAGTAAAAGAAAGTTCTTTTCTGGTGCACCGAAAGAAAGATTCTCTTTCAAGAAAATGGCCAAAGAGAACATCTCTTATGTAAAGAACATTTTCAGTAAATTGAATTTTTCCGGGATAAAAAACATGAAACTTCCCGATAGAATAAAAAGAATACCTTTTAGAGAGAAGTCTGTTTATCTTCCGCTAATATTGGTAGTTATCATAATAATGGGAAGTACGATAATCGGTATCGAAAGAAAAGTAAGGGCAGACAAAGATCAAAAGAAAATAATTTCCATGGAGGAAAAAATGCTGCAAAAGAAAGAAAAGGAAGACATGGCTTCTCTTAAAGAACTATTCTCAGAGCTTAACGAGTTCAAGAATAAAACCATTCTGAAAGAAGAAGCAGAGATCCTACTTAATAAAATGGAGGAAGAGCTACTTCTTCTCTCAGAAACCGAAGTAAGATCTGATGTGCAACTATTGGGAAAAATCGAAGATATGAATCCTGAAAAAATAATGGCTGGAGGCGAAAACCTTTTTCTCTACTCTTCCCAAGAATCTAAAGTAGTCATTCTAGAGCCGGAAAACGGGGAAATAACATCTTATTCTTTACCAATAGAGAAAGGAATAGACCTTTCCTCTTTCTCCGGAGAAAGAGCCATCTTTTTTTCTTCTCCAGATCATCTCATCTTCTTTGAGAACGGTCATTTCTCAGAAAGGATAATAACTCTTCCCGAGGATCATAACAATTTCATATCATTATCTTCTTTCATGGGAATCCCCTATTTCTTGAATACTAAGGGAGAGATCATGCACTACCCCGAAGAAAGACCTCAGCCATGGATAAAGAAAGGTGAGGATAAAATGTCAAAAGCGATATCTATTGCCATAGACGGATCAATATTTGCACTGACCTCCAAGAGTGATATATATCATTATTACAGAGGAGAAAAAAAGGAAACTATCAATCCTTTGATATTTCCTCCCCTTAAGGACGGAAGAAAATTATACACCGATTCGGAAACCCCTTTGGTGATTCATGACCCTCAGGAAAACAGAATAGTACTAATAGGTAAAAAAGGAGAAACGATCAGTCAGATTATCTATGAAAAAGATGATGTAGTGGATATAGCTGTTTCTCGAGGAGGTAAAAAAATATACCTCCTTACGCAAAAGGAGGTATATTTGATTGAGATCTAACTCTATAAATTACTTGAGCTCTACTGTCGCTCCGGCATCTTCAAGAGCCTTCTTGGCTTCTTTGGCCTCTTCAGTGGGAACTCCCTCTTTTATCACTTGAGGTTCGCTGGCCACAGAATCAACCAATTCCTTTGCTTCCTTGAGTCCTTTTTCCGTAATGGTTCTTACAGCCTTAATTACTTCTATCTTCTTTTCTCCTGCATCCTTTATTTCAACATTATACTCACTTTTCTCTTCTCCTCCCTCTTCTCCTCCTTCCGCGGGAGCAGCGCCTGCCGCAGGAGCAGCAGCAACGGGAGCAGCAGCAGATACACCAAACCTATCTTCCAGAATCTTTACAAGCTCAGAAAGCTCTAACACGGAAAGATTCTCTATCTTCTCCACTAATTCCTTGAACTTTTCAGGAACTTCTGTTTTTTCCTCTGAAGCACCTTTATTTTCTTCTTGAGCTGAATCATTCTTTTGCTCTTCTTTTGCTTCGGCTTCCTTCTTTGTTTGTTGTTTTTTTTCTTCAGCCATATATTATCTTTTTATTAATTTTTATTATACTTTTATGCTTTTGCTTTTTGATCCAAAACACTTACAAGACCTTTTATATTGCCTTGAAGAGCATTGACAAACCCTCCCATGGGAGCAGATAAAGTTCCCAAAAACTTTGAGAGAAGTTCTTCCCTCGTAGGAAGTTCAGCAACACTTCTTACTTCTTCAGCACTTAATACTTTACCATCATAAACTCCACCAAGAATGGTGATCGTTTCTTCTTTATCGAACTTGCGAAGAATCTTTGCAGTCTCAATACCATCTTGAATTCCAAACACAAACCCTGCTTCTCCTTCAAGTGAGAGTGGGTCAAATTCCACCCCCTCTTTTTCAAAGGCTATTTTCGCAAGAGTCTTTCTTGCTACAATTATTCTTGCCTCCCCCTTTTTAATATCACCCCTGAGGGATCTCATCTCTTCTCCCTTCACTCCCTTGAAATTTATAAAGAATATCCCATCATTATCCGCAGCCATTCTCCGGATATCCTCTATTATTTCTTTTTTCTTTTCTTTGGTGACAGTGCCCATAATAAAAAACTGCGTTAATTTTACGCAGACAGCTGGAAACAAATCTAAAAGCTAGAGATGATCTCCTCGGCAGGATCTTTAAACTTTACGTCCCTGCTGTCTACGGATTTCTATTTGATCGTATGGTAGTGCAATTATAACTTTCTTTATCTTTTTGTCAACTGCCCGAGTCTTTCATTAACTTTATTATAGCCCTTGCAAATTCCTCTGCTGCTTCAGGACCGTTTGCAGTAACAACCTTATTGTCAACTACCAACTCTTTCTCTTTATAAAAAACTCCTTTTTCTTTTAGTGTTTTAACGGGAGTTTTTTCCATGCTGGAAGAATAAACAGTAGCTTCTTTTCCTTCGATAGCTCCGGAATTTGCCAATATTACAGGGGAAACGCATATACCCCCCAGTACTTTTCCTTCATCTTTTGCCTTATTTACTATCTTATAAGAATGTTCATTATCCAGAAATTTTAACGCCCCCGGCCCCCCGACGAAAACTATCGCGCCGCTTCTCTCAGCTTCAACCTCCTTCAGGCTGAGTTCCGCCTTTGCCTCTCCCCCATACACTCCAATGCTCACCCCCCTTTTATCGCTAACTGTCTCTACCTTAAACCCTTCTTTTTCAAAAACCTCTTTGGGTATGAAATATTCCTCATCTCTAAAATCTTTGGAAGCGATGATCAATGTAATAAGCTTTCCCATGTCATTAAAAATTATCTTAAATATTTATTCTTTGCTTTAACATGTTCATCGTGAGTTCGGCTAAAAATGGTCTCTCCCGTATCTTGCCTGGATAAATAATACCAATAATCATTCTCGAACGGATAAAGGGCCGCTTCTATACTTTCAATACCGGGATTGCATATTGGTCCTTCGGGGAGTCCTTTATATTTATAGGTATTATATGGAGAATCAACCCTGGTTTCTTCTATTGTAACACCGACATCTCTCCTCCCCGTAACGTAGTTGACGGTAGCATCAACCTGCAAAGGTTTCCCGACCTCAATCCTTCTCCATAGAACATCCGACACCTTTCTTTTCTCTTCAAAGTCAATTACCTCTTTCTCGATAAGGGAAGCCATGATAATAATTTCATGAACACTTCTCTCCTTTTCTTTTGCTGCCTCAAAAAAATCATCGGAAAACCTTCTTTCCAGGTTAGCAATCATCCTTTTTACAAGCTTTTCCGGATCACCATTCTCAATCCTATAAGTGTCAGGAAAAAGATACCCTTCAAGCGAGGATCCTTTCGGCCTGTCCCTTAATATTTCAAATTCCTCGAAATGTTTTCCTTCTCTTTCATGGACCCCTTCGAGCTCCGCTTGCGGAAAAGAAATTCCCGCCACATCCAAAAAACTCTCCTTTTTATAAAAATTTTCTCTCTCAACAAGACGAGAAATATCTCTTATGGACCACCCTTCCGGTATGGTAATGCTCTCAAAAAAAACATCGCCTTCTGAAAATTTCTCCGCAATATCAATTATGCTCATATCATCACCAAGTTTATAATCTCCTGCCTTGAATGTTCCTCTTTTCCCTGAAAAAATCACATAAACATTGAATGCAAGATCGCTCCCTATTATTCCCTCATTCTTTAGTTTCTCGGCAACCTCGGGAAAACTCTTCCCTCTCTCCACTTTAAAAATGGTTTCTTTTTCCTCGAGGCTCCATTTTGGAGTAGTGATCTCAATAAAAAGCAAACCACCGGCAGTGATTAAAACAAGTAACAAGATAAGTATAATTCCCGTAAATATTTTTCTATTCATCATTATCTTTTACAAGAGGAACAAATCGAAAACCAAAAAACTCTTCCTCCAGTAGTTCTCCTTCTTTTTTGAAGAATCTATAAATGGAATTCTCTATGGGAACCACTATTGTTCCTTCTTCTTTTAATTGATCTTTCCAAGAAGAGGGCATAAATTTTTTACTCGAAAGAGCAGCAGAGACCAATATTCCATTATAAGGTGCCTTTTCCGGAAGCCCTTTGTATCCATCTCCGTGCAAAATCTCAACTCTCCCCTTCTCTATAAAATTGTATTTCCTGATATTCGTTTCTCCAAACTTCTTCAAATGAAGATCTCTTTCTATCCCAATAACCTTTCCGTTCTCTCCAACGATGTCTGCAAGAAGTGCCGTAGTCCATCCCGAACCACACCCAATATCCAGAACAACATCTCCTTTTTTAGGGGATAGCTTGTCAATCATAAAAGCGACTACTGACGGTTGAGAGATGGTCTGTCCGTATCCAATAGAAAGAGGCACATCCTCATAGCAGTAGATCTCGGCCTCCCGAGGAACAAAATCTTTGCGGTCTATCCTTAAAAAGGCATTATAAATATCATTTCTTTTGCAAAAACCTTTTTCTTTCAATTTGTGAGCAATTTCCGTCATATACTTTCCCACTTATTTCCAAAATATTTTTTAAAATAATATTTGACCAAAGATCTCCATTTTACCAGAGTGCCTGCCCTGTCTATAAAAAGCTTGCCGTGCAAATGATCTATTTCATGTTGCAGGACCACTGCAAAAATATCCTCACCCTCTATTTCCATTTCTCTCCCTTCCTCGTTTAAAGCTCTTACTCTTACCTTCTTGGATCTTGCAATATCAAGCCAAATACCGGGAATACTGAGGCATCCTTCCTTGGTAGTAAAACTTTCTTTACTCTTCTCTTTTATCTCGGGGTTTAAAAGAGCAAACATACCATCTTCCGCATTAATGACAATGATCTTTTTTGACTCCCCTATTTGAGGAGCTGCAAGGCCCACCCCATCTTCCTCTTTAAGAACTTTCTTCATCCGTTCTATTGTTTTTTTTGACTCTTCATCCAATGCAACACTTTGCGCTTTTCTGCGCAAAACAGGGTTGTAATACTTTACCGCTTCTTCCTTTGTCATTTTTTTAGTAGCTAATAAATTGCAAAACACCTTATCGTATCCGGTTTATTATAACCGAATTTGCTATTTTTATAAACCATTTTCAAGGTTGTTAGTTTTTCTTCCGTATATTAGACTTATGCATATGGATAATATCAAGGAAATACTTAGTCTAGCAGACCCCATTTCAAAAGAGGAAACGGAGTTGATCTCCAAAGCATTTACTTTTGCAAAAGAAGCACACAAAGAACAAAAAAGATTTTCAGGGGAACCATATTTTGTGCATCCTTATGAAACAGCAAAAATATTGGCAGACCTAAAAATGAGTCCGATAGTAATATCCGCGGGACTTTTGCATGATACATTGGAAGATGGAAATGTCAGTGAGGAAAAGATAAAAGAAAATTTCGGAGAAGAAATACTCTTTCTTGTAAGGGGGGTTACAAAACTCGGAAAAGTAAAGTACCGAGGTGCTGAAAGACATAACGAAAGCCTTAGAAAGCTTTTTGTGGCCGTATCGCAGGATATCAGAGTAATTATCATAAAGCTGGCAGACAGGCTTCATAACATGAGAACTCTTGATCATGTCCCGGAGCACAAGCGCTATCGCATAGCAAAAGAAACCCTGAAAATATACGTTCCCATAGCCTACAGGCTGGGAATACGTAAGTTAAGTAGGGACCTGGAAGACGTATCATTCTTTTATGTTTACCCGAAAGAGTATGAAGAAACGAAAAATCTTTTAAAAGAAAAAAGGAAAGAAGACGATAAGAAATTGGAAAAATTTCAGAAATCGGTAAGGAAAACTCTTGCAAAGCATGGCATAACAAATTTCACGCTTGATTACAGAATGAAGACTCTCTACAGTCTCTACAATAAACTCCTGAGAAAGGATTGGAATATAGAAAAGGTTTATGATATCTCCGCACTAAGGATCATGCTAACAAATGTGGATGAGTGTTATAAGGTACTCGGAATAGTGCACGGAACCTGGAGACCTCTTCCCGGAAGAATAAAAGACTATATCGCATTTCCAAAACCGAACGGCTATCAAGCACTTCACACCACCATATTCACGGGATACGGAAATGTTGTAGAAATACAAATAAAAACAAGGAAAATGCACCAAGAGGCAGAATATGGAATCGCATCACACGTATCTTATAAAGAAGGAAAGAAAAATGGATCCGGGAATAGTTTTAATTGGATAAAAAGACTGCTTCCCTTCAGTTCTACAGAAGAGAATAAACATGAGAGTCAGGTCACTTACGAAGATGTACCAAAATGGATAAAAGAATTGGTCGAGTATCAATCCAGTGAAGAAAGTAGGGAAAATTTTGAAGAAGAATTGAATGACGACTTCTTTCAGCAAAGAATATTTGTTTTCACGCCAAAAGGAGATGTCATCGATCTTCCTATTGGATCCACTACAATAGATTTTGCTTACAGCATTCATTCGGAAGTGGGAAACGGAACAAGCGGTGCCAAAGTGAACGGAAAGCTCGTTTCCCTGGACACTCAGTTAGAGAATGGAGATATTGTTGAGATAATCACAAACAAAAACAGTCGTCCCAAAAAGAAGTGGCTTGAATACGCTAAGACCACTACTGCAAAAAAACACATAAAATCAGCAATACAAAAAGAGATGAGGGAATGATCATCTCACCCCTCACCCCTCACCCCTCTTTGATGCTTATCTTGTTATTTTTATTGCTTTGCCCTCAATAATAGCTCTGGAAACCTTCTCATGCGCAGACTTAAGAATTCTCTGAAAAGTGCTCTGAGAAGTATCCATCCTTTTTGCACACTCAACCTGGTCCAACCCCTTAACATTCTTTAATCTCAAGGCCTCCACTTCCTCCGCTCTCAAAAGTATCTCTTTTAACCTTCTCAAGGGAATTCCTTGCGGTTTGAAATAATATACTCTTGGATCAAAATTAATTCTTCGGCACCCTCTGGGTCTTGGCATAATCCTTTTTTTATGATAATTCTTAATTTATAAAGAAGGTCGCACCGCCCCGCATCATGCGGAGCGGTCTCTCCGGCCTTCTTTTATTTTTGACCCTCAAGTTCTTGCAGTCTTTCTTTTACTGCTTCAAGTTCTTTTTCCAGATCTTTCATTTCTTCTTCCAATTCTTCCTTTTCTTCTTTTCTTGTAAAGAACCTTCTTTCAAATCCTCTACCATATCCCCATCCAAATCCTCCTCCGGTTCCGAAGCGGCAAGGACCCATTCCTCTTCCTGTCATGGGGCCATATCCTAAAGGGCCTGTTCCATCAAATTTAGGCATAGTAAAATTTTTTGATTTATAAAACGACCTTTCTGTTATAAATATATACCCATAATTATAATCTGTCAAGCCCTTAATCAAAAAAGCCCTATAAAAGGGCTTTTCTTAAAATATTGGAAGGAATTCTTATCTTATTTTTCTTTACAGAAGACTCCCCTGCTCTGCTAAAAAACATTCTAAGTGCTTTTCTTCTTTCTTTCCCGGTAAGATCTATATTTATCTTTCTTTCTATTTTTTTTATTTCTCCCTCCGATAGGATAAAGACAAAACCTTTCCCGGCAAAGATAAAAATTTTTTTATCATCAATCTCTTCAAGCTCCTTGTCTTTTAAAAAAATAACGCTCTTCGCTCTTTTTTTGATCAGCTCTTACTCACTCCTTTCCAATTATTTTACTTTAAAGAACTTTTGATTTTGTTTAAGAACATTTTCTTTTTTTCCTTTTATTCCACAACACATCTCACTGATATACCGAATTCTTTGCTAATAGAATGGCGATTGACAGAGGGATGATCACGGTCTATGACCCGATTCCAGGCATCCAACCTGTCTTCATCGGAAGTCCACCAAGAACTGAAATCACCTAAATCCCTAAATTCTCCGTCAATCATACGATCCCCGGCAGGAAAGGCATTAAAACCGAATCCTCCGCACGAATCAGAATCACACCATTCATGATCCGGATCTTTTATAAGATCTCCCGCATCATCTCCCCTATAACCCCTCTGATCCCATTCTTCATTTTCGTAATCATAAGTAGAATCAACATATCCCTCTAATTTTTTCCAATCATCATCGGATGGTAATTTCCATCCCGGAGGACACACGCTCATTGCCGCATCCCAATCATACAGTCTCCCATATTTTTCACACATTTCTTCTTCGTCCTCATAGCACCAACTCTCTCCCTTATCATGGTCCTTATAATTGATATTCTCCGCCATCCAGCATTGATCTCCTATCTCAATGGTGGAATAAGTGCTTCCGTCCCTCTCATCTTTGAATCTTTTTCCGCAAGACCAATCGCCCTCCTCTTGGGGAGTTGCATGACAAGCCTCGCCATACCAATAAAATCCGTCTTCCACACAATCTTCCTTTGTTGTTATGTCCGAAGGTGCCGCAACAGCTCTATCCCCACTATCTCTTTGCAAGAAAAAAATGACTCCTCCAAAGATCACAAGTAAAACAATAACAATGATTATGTAATTCTTTTTTTTCATTTTATTTCTTCTTAAGAATAATCTTAAATTATTTTATCATAAAAATTTGTGGATCATGTATAGCATGAAATCGCCTCTTTGTTAGTCTGATCGCTAAAGCTCATAAAATTTATCTTCATACTCTTTGAGATGGATAAAACGATAACCCTCTTCTCTGAGCGAAATTATTCCTTCTATCAATCCTTTTGCAATTTCCGAGTTCGGGTGGTTCATATGCGCCAAAATTATTCCTCCCGGACCTGTTCCAAGAACTGCTTCCTTTATCTCTTCTTTACTGAATGTCGTTCCTCCATCTGCTGCAACTGTAAAACCTATAACCTTTTTATTTAACGAATTTGCAATGCTTACCGCAACCTCGTCATAATGAGCAGTTCCCGATCGAAAGTAGGAAGGTTCCTTTCCTGTTACTTCCTCAATATCCCGGCTATTATAAACAATTTCCTCCATTACTTCTTTTACGCCTCCTGTTCCTTTTTCTCCATAAGCTTCTTTTCCTTCCACGGAAAGAGGTAGATGATCCTTTCCGTGTCCCGCTATATAAAAAAGTGGGTCATCGGCTAAAGCTTCAAGTTCTTTTTCATTATTCTCAATCCAAGGAGATGCAATGAACAAAGTAGCGGGAATATCTTCTTTCCTTAAATGAGCTATAAGCTCTCTATCATAATCGCCATCACAAGCATCTAGGGTAAGCGCGACCACTTTTTCTTCGGTATCAATTCTTTTTATTACTCCCGGAACCATCTCCCCCCAATATTCGGGATCTTTTTCTTCGTAAACTTTTTGTATCTGTTTCTTTGATGCTACTTCCTCCCGATCTCTAATTTTTTTATCAAAATACTTCTCCGCCCTGTATTCAATCTTTTCTTTTAAATTTTGAATGACTTCTCCCGATTCGGACGGAAAACTTAAAACCTTATTATGAAGGTAGAAAGGAAACTTCTCTTTTATCGACTCTGAGTAATAAGATCCATGCCCCGGACGAAAGTGATCTACCGGTTCTTTCTCGTTTGAAAAATAGATAATTCTCGGTCCGGAACTAGCACGCCCCTGATATACACTCCCATCATCCTCGTAGTATTCGGAAGTATAAGACCAGATATAAGCTCTATTGCTTTTAACCATAAACGTGTGAAACTCAGCAAAAACTTCTCCTCCGTATGTCGTATCAGCCACCTCTTTTTCAAGATAATTCCTCGTAATTTCCTCTCTTTCCTTGCTCATTTCTTCCATTGTTCCTTTGAAACCTATAAGTCCCACCAAAGCTACAAAAAGAAAAATAATTAAAATAATAATGCTTTTTCTTTTCATACTTTTCATTCTTGTAAATACTAGGATTATAAATCTAAGCCAACTTTTCTTTATGATATCACAAAACAAAAACCCGAGAAAAAATCTCGGGCAAATATGCAGGGGCGGCAGGATTCGAACCTGCAACCTAGGGTTTTGGAGACCCTCGCTCTGGCCAATTAGAGCTACGCCCCCAGTTCATCAAATAAAGGTTCCAAATAAAAGCAAAGTTCTCTGAAGCAAAAAACTATTTGAGCTTCATTTTATGAACCGTATGTTTCTTGCACCACCTGCAATGCTTTTTTACCTCCATTTTATCGTTCTCTATTGTTTTGCCTTTCGTGACTGGAATGTGGTAATTGGCCTTCTTGCAGGTTTTGCATTCCAGTTTCAGAAATGGTCTTTTTGTTTTAGTTGACATGATCTTGAACTTTAATTTAGCTGAGCCGAGACCGGGATTTGAACCCGGGACCCCTTCCTTACCATGGAAGTGCTCTGCCACTGAGCTATCTCGGCCTCTTTTTTATCTTGAATTTGTCCCGTATTATTTCTGTTTCATTACTATGGCTGTGGGCCGGGAGGGATTCGAACCCCCGAAGGCTAACGCCAGCAGATTTACAGTCTGCCCCATTTGGCCGCTTTGGTACCGACCCAATCCTCCAAAAGGACTGCAAGCTATTTTAGCACAACAACAGCAAGTTTTCAATATAATTACATCAAGAAACAAACCTTCTTTCCTTCCTTCATTTTAAAGGGTTCTCCGTGCCCGGGATAGATCGTTACTTCATCCGGTATCTCCCTTCTTAATCTATTCAGTGTCTTGGTCATCTCCTCTCCCGATCCCCCGGGAAGATCCGTTCTTCCATGCCCTTCCGAAAAAAGAACATCGCCGCTTATAAGGAAACCTTCGCCAAGCAAAGAAATACTGTCCTTTGTGTGACCGGGAGTTTCCATAACTTTCAGTTTGTTATTTCCCAAATTTATCTCATAACCCTCTCTCAATCCTTCAAATATTTCCGCACCTGTAGCATCCTTTACTTTTTCATTTGCAGAAACATGATCAGGATGATGGTGGGTATTGATAATAATATTGGGAACGATCTTGGAATTCTTTATTTCATCGATTATTTTCTTGGAATCTCCTCCCGGATCCACCACCACCATTTCATCGTCAGAAAATACAAGATAACAGTTGGTTTCCAAGGATCCCACTACAATACGTTTCACGGTTATTCCATTGAACTTTTCTTCCTTCATAGTAAATAAAGTAATAATTAATTTTTACCAAGCTGCCATAGATATATTATAACAAATGTCTCTTTATAGGAAGTTCTTTTTCCTGGTTCTCCTATGATGACTTAAGGCAAACCGATGAGCTTCTCTTTGAACTTTTATTAAAATGTCCTTTTCCACCTTCACACTATCCCCGACCATTCGCTCCCCTTTCCTATCTACACCCTTTGCGATGCCTACCACCGGAATATCGAGCCCCTTTTCCCCGAGAACCTCTTTGGTTCCATTCACCTGACCTTCCCCTCCATCAACAACAATAACAGAAGGAAGCGGCCAATTATTCTCAACTCTTCTTCTTAGAATTTCTTTTATCATATCGATATCATTCGGTCCTCGTACACTTCTTATATTGAACAACCTGTAATCACTTTTTGAAGGTTCTCCTCCTTTGAATACCACCATGGATCCCACGGAAAGATCTCCCGATATATTTGACACATCATAACCCTCTATCCTAAGAACACCATCGCCTTTTTCCTTTTTACTCAAAAGAGCGGTTTCTTGTATGTAAGAGAGGGCATCGATCTTTCTTTTGAATTCCTCTGCTTTTTCATATTCCATTTTTTTACTCGCTTCTTTCATTCTCTTTGTAAGTCTTGATATTATTTCCTTCCTTTTTCCCTTCAAAAAAAGTTCTATATTCCTAATATTCTTGAGATATTCGCTTCTACTCATCTTTCCCGCACATACTCCCGGACAAAGATTTATTTGATGATAGAAGCAACCCCTTCCTTTCCCTATTTCTTTCTCGGTATGAGTAGAATAAGGAAATATTCTTCTTATTATCTTTAAAGCATTTCTTATTTCAGAAGAATACACAAAAGGCCCAAAAACACTTCTTTTCTTGTAATTTTCAAGATCCTTACCTCTTGTGAGCAAAACCCTCGGATAATTTTCATCGGTTATCACCACATGAAGGAAGCTCCTGTCATCGTTTTCTTTTATATTATAAGAGGGTCTGTATTTCTTTATAAGCTCAGCTTCCCTTATAAGAGCTTCTATCACTGTTTCTGTCTCCTCGTACTCAATATCTCGCGCCTCCTCCGCTATCCTGCTGTCTTTTATATTTCTTCCTGAAAAATAACTGCTAGCGCGTCGCCTCAAATTGGCCGCTTTTCCCACATAGATCACTTCTCCTTTTACATTTTTGAAAATATAGACCCCGGGATTTTCCGGAATATTTTTTATCTCTTCTTTCTTCATGGAAAAAGAAGAAGAAGGGTTCACCTTCCTCTCTTAAGATGGATCACAAGATCACTAACTTTCTTTTTTAACTTGAGTGACGACACTCTTGCAACGCTCACATTCTTTATAAGGTTCACAAATACAATCACAGTCAACAACATTATAATAGGTTATCCTTACCTCCGCTACCAAAACCTGTCTTCCATTCATTCTTATAGTATTTACTCCCTGTAAACGTTCAACAATATAAGCCAAGCCACTCGCCCTCCTTTTGATGTTAGCTAATGGAAGTATAACAAAAACTGTGCAAAAACTACAAAATCTTGCGAAGATGTTTTCCCGTAAAACTACTTGCTTTTCGCGATATTTTTTTAGGATCTCCGCAGGTCACTACCTCCCCCCCTTGCTCCCCTCCTTTCGGACCAAGATCTATGACATAATCGGAGCTTTTTATTACATCCAGATGATGCTCAATTACAATGATCGTATTCCCCCTATTTACAAGAAACTGTAGTACATCAATAAGTTTTCTCACATCCTCGTAATGAAGTCCGACCGTTGGTTCGTCCAAAATATATACCGTATTGCGAGTATCGGGTTTAGCAAGCTCCGCGGAAAGTTTTACTCTTTGAGCCTCACCTCCCGAAAGAGTGGTGGCAGACTGTCCCAATGAAAGATAACCAAGCCCCACCTCCTGTAATATACGTAGCTTTTTCTCTATCCAGGGAGTATCCTCAAAGAATTCCAGAGCTTCATCCACCGTCATTTTCAGAACATCGAATATACTTTTTCCTCGATACTTTATTTCCAAAGTTTCTCTGTTAAATCTTTTTCCTTTGCACACCTGGCAAGTAATAAAAATAGTGGGAAGAAAATGCATTTCCACGGGAATATACCCATATCCGTTACAATTCTCGCAACGTCCCCCCGGCACGTTGAAACTGAATCTTCCGGGCTTCCATCCTCGAACTTTAGCTTCTTCATTGTAAGAAAAAAGCTCTCTAATGTCTGTAAAAGCGCCGACATAAGTAACCGGGGTGGAGCGAGGAGTCTTTCCTATGGGAGATTGATTTATGTTTATTACCTTATCAACATATTCGGTTCCCATGATCGCATTACACTCCCCTGCTTCCAATTTTGATCTATTCATTTTTTTAGCCAAGTGTTTATAGAGAACATCATGCACCAAAGTGCTCTTACCAGACCCGGAAACACCCGTGATCGTAACAAACCGGGATAAAGGAATATCCACGTTGATATTTTTTAAATTGTTTTCCTTGGCCCCTCTGATCTTTAAAAAAGGAGTAGAGGGTTTTATTTTCCTCCACTTATCAGGGAGAGGAATCTCTTTTTCTCCTCGTAAATATTGGAGAGTGAGCGAGTTCTGGGATTTATCCTCCATGATATCAGGAACTTCTCCGGAAGCCACTATATTGCCTCCGTTCACTCCCGCTCCCGGGCCAAAATCAACCAAAAAATCCGAAGAAAAAATGGTCTTTTCATCATGCTCTACCACAATTATTGTATTCCCAAGATCACGAAGGTTCTGGAGAGTATTCACAAGACGTTCGTTATCTTCCTGGTGAAGTCCTATCGTCGGTTCATCAAGAATATAAAGAGTTCCTACAAGCCTAAGTCCCACCTGAGAGGCCAATTTTATTCTCTGAGCTTCTCCTCCGGAAAGAGTGTGAGAGGCTCTTCCCAGAGTAAGATAGTCAAGACCTATGTCTACCAAAAAACCCACTCTATCCCTTATCTCTCTCAAGGGAGCTTCGGCTACTTCCGATTCGTACTCATCGAGCTTTCCTTGAAGGTCATTAAAGAACTTGGAACTTTCCAGGACGGACATTTCTACTACGTCATTTATGCTTTTTCCATCGATCAAGACGTGCAAAGCTTCTTCACGAAGCCTTTTTCCTTTACAAGTATTACATGGCTTTTCAGAGAACATCTCTTCTTTTCCAAGTCCATTACAATCGGGGCAAGCTCCATAAGGACTATTAAAAGAAAAAATTCGAGGTTCTATCTCCGGGTAGGAAAAGTTATCCTTTGGACAAGAAAGTTTTTCCGAGAACTGCTTTTCCCCTTGTCCATAGATCACTTCCAAGAATCCGTTACCCTTGTTCAGTGCAGTCTCCACTGCTTCAGTAAGCCTCATTCTCACTTCTTTTTCCGAAGTATTCATTGGAACCTCATCAACCACCACTGAAATATCATGTCTTTCGTACCGGGGCATAACTATTCTTTCTCTTAATGAATAAAAGTTTCCATCTATACGTACTTTTCTGAATCCGTCATTCAAAAGATCATACAAAAGCTGATAATATTCCCCTTTTCTACCCCTGACTACGGGTGAAAGAACAGTCACACATTCCTTCTCTTTGAGGTCAAAAATAAGATCTACTATTTGATCCACGCCAAGAGAACTTATCTCTTCTCCGCACTTTGGGCAATGAGACTTGCCTACTCTTGCAAAGAGAACTCTCAAGAAATCATAAACCTCCGTTACGGTAGCTACCGTGGAACGAGGATTGTGTGATTTGGCCTTTTGATCTATGGAAATAGCAGGAGAAAGTCCTTCTATCTCGTCTACATCGGGCTTGTCTGTCTTGCTTAGAAATTGCCTGGCATAAGATGATAATGACTCCACGTATCTTCTCTGCCCTTCGGAAAATATGGTATCGAATGCAAGAGATGACTTTCCCGAACCGGAAATACCTGTGAACACGGTCATCTTGTTGCGAGGTATATCCACATTCACCCCTTTTAGGTTGTGCTCTCTGGCCCCTTTTATGGAGATTTTTTCCTTCATACGTTTATTTTTTCTTATCCATTTCCTTTTTTAATTCTTTTACTTCATCCCGTAAAATAGCTGCAAGTTCAAAATTGAGATCCTTCGCCGCTTTCTTCATCTCCGCCTCCTTTTCTTTGATGAACTTCTTCATGGCATCCTTGGTCTCGGGAAGAGGCTTGGTTTCTATCTCAAGCACCTCCTTGGTGGGAACAATATCATCTATTTCTTTCTCTATTGTCCGAGGAGTAATATTGTGCTTCTTGTTATGATCTATCTGTAACTTTCTCCTTCTTTCTGTTTCTTCCAGCGCACGCTTTATGGAGCCCGTGATCTCATCCGCATAGACCAAGACCTCCCCTTCTATGTTTCGGGCAGCTCTTCCGATGGTTTGAATTAAAGCTGTCTCGCTGCGCAAAAAACCTTCTTTGTCGGCATCCAAAATAGCTACCAAAGAAACCTCCGGAAGATCCAATCCTTCCCTTAAAAGGTTTACCCCCACTACCACATCTATCTCTCCTCTTCTTAGAGAAGTAAGGATCTTTATTCTTTCAAGAGATTTGATATCACTATGAATATAAGATACCTTTACATCTCTTTCTTTTAAATACTCTGTTAGATCTTCCGCCATTTTCTTTGTTAAAGTGGTGACAAGTATTCTTTGATTCTTTCCTATCCTTTCATCTATTCTCCTCAAGAGATCCTTTATCTGTCCTTCGCAGGGAGCGATTGTAACCTTGGGATCCACAAGTCCGGTAGGTCTTATGATCTGCTCTACAACCTTCTTGCTATTTACTCTCTCGTATTCTGCAGGAGTAGCAGAAACATATATCGCCTGCTTTACCCTCTCCTCAAACTCTTGAAAAGTAAGAGGCCTGTTGTCAATTGCCGAAGGAAGGCGAAAACCATGCTTGATAAGCGCTTCCTTTCTGGATTTGTTACCGTAATACATAGCCCCGATCTGCGGAATGGTAATGTGCGATTCGTCTATTACCGTTAAAAAATCTTCTCTGAAATAATCAAGAAGAGAGGAAGGTGACTCTCCCGCCCCTCTTCCCGAAAGATGGCGAGAATAATTCTCTATTCCATGACAATATCCCATCTCCCTTAGTCTGGCTATATCATTTCTTGTTATCTGCTCTATTCTTTCAGCCTCCAGAGGCATATCTCTCTTTTCAAAGTAAGCAATTCGTTCTTTCAGCTCTTCTTCTATTTTTTTTATAGCCTCCTCCGTTCCTCTTTCCTCGGAAAGAAAATGTCTTACGGGGGAAAGCACGATCTCTTCAGTTTCCGGAGTTACTCCGGGAATAAAACCCTCTACGGGATCCATTGCGAAAATCTTCTCAATTCTATCTCCTGAAAGCTCTACGCGATAAATGATATCCTCATTCACCGGTGCTATTTGCAATACGTCGCCTTGAACACGGAACCTCCCCCTTTCAAGTACAGAAGGAGTTCTGGTAAGATGCATTTTTACCAAAGATTCGATAATCTCTCTTCTCGTCCTTTCTTCCCCTTTTTTGATTCTAAAAATATTCTTTTCATAAACAGAAGGAAGCCCCAGGTCATATATACATGACACAGAGGCTACAATGATCACATCGTTTCTTGTTAGAAGAGCTGTTGTCGCAGCATGACGAAGCTTATCTATCTCTTCATTGATAAGAGCTTCTTTTCTTATATAAGTATCTGTTTGTTTTATGTAAGCTTCCGGCTGATAATAGTCATAATAAGAGACAAAATAGTGCACGGAATTATTCGGAAAAAAGTGTCTGAATTCGTTGCACAATTGAGCGGTAAGGGTCTTGTTGTGACTTATCACCAAAGCAGGTTTTTGCGTCTCCTCAATAACCTTTGCTATGGTATAGGTCTTTCCAGACCCTGTAACCCCAAGAAGGGTCTGCTTATCAAGACCCTCTCTAACATTTTTTGTTAACTCTTTTATCGCCTTGGGCTGATCTCCCGCCGGCTCAAAATTCGCCTTCAACTTAAAATTCATAACAAAACTGCCCCCTTTGTGGTCTTACTAGGGGGACTCTTCCTTCTTTAAACTATGGTAATTATAGCACTTATCACCTTAAATTCAATAATAACCATTACCCTGACAACACCTCAAACCTGTACCTATATTCCACAATTGTGGAATATAGGTACGGGTGAGAAAAATAAAACTGTGCATATAGTAAAGCACAGTTTATCTTAACTCCGGAAAACATTTTCATTCTATTCCAAAATTATGACTAGGAGAATTACGAAGCGCCCAAATGCCGGGCAGATCACCGTTCCTCCCCAAGAATTCAAGAGTCGCCCCTCCCCCGGTAGAAACATGATCTATTTCATTCAATAACCCAAGGCTCTTAATGGCCTCCATTGTTTCTCCTCCGCCTGCCACGGAATAACCGGAAGAAGCAACTGCTTTCGCAATCTCTTTTGTCCCCAAGCAGTAAGAATCTTTCTCGAATTCTCCAACTGGTCCATTCCAAAAAACCGTACCGGCAGACCGTATCTTTTTCTTGAAGATCTCTATGGTCTGCGGTCCCAAATCTCTTCCATTGACACTATCAACCGGAGCAACCAGCTTTTCGGGATGCTTCAAAAAAATCCCATTCTCCTTTATTTCTTTACCTATCAACTCGCCCACCAAAAGCTCGTCGGCAATTTCCAAAAGACTCTCTATTGCACGAGCTTTCGTATCAACCTTCTTGCCTCCCATGATCACCACAAAGGGCCTTTTCGGATCTTTAATCACTCCCGAAAGTTTTTCCACTTCCTTTTCCATAAGAAGTCCGGAGCAAGACGGCAAGATCCTCGGAAGGCCAACGATGGAAGCATGTTTTTTGTGACAACTGGAAAATGCATCTTGCACGAACATCCTTCCAAATTTTGCAAGCATTTGCACAAAATCACTATCATTCTTTTCTTCTCCTTCTGAAAAACGAAGGTTCTCAAGAAGAATAAGAGTTCCCCTCTCACGCCCCCTTCGGTTGTAACGACCCAAGAGCACATTGGTGGAGGAAACAATGTCAAAAAGCGCCACTTCATACCCCGACATCTCCGCTAACCTCTTTGCAACCGGAGCCAAGCTTAATCTTCCTTCCCTCTTTTTGGGCCTTCCAAGATGCGACACAAGAGTGATCTTGGCACCCTTCTCCATTAAATGATCAATAGTGGGCAAGACCATTCTTATTCTTTCATCTCCCAGGATCTCACCCTTTTCATTCAAGCTGACGTTAAAGTCAACTCTAACCAAAACTTTCTCCCTTTCCAAATTAAGGTCTTCCAGAGTTTTCATTGAAAACCCCTCCTTTTAAATTTTTAAAGAACTTATGATTCTTTCCTTATAACCCTGTAATGAATATACTTATATATCTCACCTACCCAAAATACAAGCGAAGTAATGATGAGCACGAAGATAACTTTCTCAAAAGGCAAAGTTTCAAAATGGAAAATCTCTTGAAGCGGAGGAATCCAAATAACCGCAAACTGCAGAGCTACTCCAATCAAAAGGCCGATCATCATGTACTTATTACTAAAAAAGCCCACTTTGAAAATGGATTTATCAATGGATCTTAAATTGATGGCACCATAAAGTTGGGTAAGAGCTATGACCGTGAAAGCTCCTGTTCGGGCCGTATTAAGGGCCACCTCTTTAGCTTTTTCCATGTCACCCGTATTCGCAAAAACCTCTTGAATAGTAGGTTCATAAAGCATATTAAAAACGAAAAATGTCAATCCTACCATTAAAACAGTCATTAAAATGAAGTAAGGAACTATTTGAAAAGTAAGAATGGTCTCATTCTTGTCTCTAGGGGGTCTTTTTAATATATCCTCGTGCTTGGGCTCGAGAGCAAGAGGCACCCCTACTACTCCATCGGTAACAAGATTGACCCACAGGATCTGAGTGGGAAGAAGAGGTAACGGAAGGCCCATAAGAAGAAAAGTTATAAGGGTGCCCATTTCCGCAAAATTACTACTTAAAAGAGAGGAGCTTGATTTTCTTGTGTTCTCAAAAACGATCCTTCCTTCTTCTATGGCGTTAACAATAGAAGCAAAGTTGTCATCGGCAAGTACTATATCTCCCGCCTCTTTTGTAACATCAGTACCCATAATACCCATGGAAATACCTATATCGGCTTGTTTCACAGCAGGAGCATCGTTCACTCCGTCACCGGTCATAGCTATCGTAGCACCACTCTCTTCTTGCAAGACTCGAGCTATCTTCCTTTTCATTTGAGGAGTAAGACGGGCAAAAACATTGACATTCTCCACAGCATCCTTGAACTCTTCGTCACTCATACTTTTTAACTCGGATTCCTCAAGAGATTCAGGATAACTCTCATTTTCTCTTGAAATACTTACTTCGCTCGCAATAGCGGCAGCAGTTCCTTTATGGTCACCGGTACACATAACCACTCTTATCCCCGCATCATGGGCTCTTTTTACTGCATCCCTTACCTCCGCTCGAGGAGGATCTATCATTCCCACCACCCCCACAAGAATCAAGTTCGCCAACATCTCTCCTTCTACCTTCTCTTTTTTTCCATCCACCTCTCGATAGGCAAGAGCAATGGTCCTCATTGCTTTCTCGGACATTTCATCCACTTGAGAAAGGATCCTTTTCTTTTCTTCCTTGTTGAGCTTCCGAATCTTTCCTTTGTCATTGACCTTCTCTGCCCTTTTGATTATGGACTCTGGAGCTCCTATGGCATATATTTCCTTGCCGCTCTTCTTCTTTACCAAGGACGCCCGAAGTTTCATCTTCGAATTAAAGGGCATGTCATCAATCTTTTCCTCATCTCTCTCTGTAACCTCTTTCTTGATACCCGCTTTTTCGGAAAGTACCACTAAAGCTCCTTCAGTGGGATCACCGATTATCTCGTGCATATTACCGTCTCCCTCTTTGTGAGCCAGCCGTGCATTGTTGCAGACCTCCGCGATATGCAAAAGCTTATCAATACCCTTATGCTCCAAAGGTATGATCTGCTTTTCATTCTTGTAAAAATACCCTTTTGGATCAAAACCCTCTCCGGTAACCTTTACACGACCACCTCCCGGCAAAGCCATCTCCCTTACTGTCATTGTGTTCTGAGTTATCGTTCCCGTCTTGTCTGATATTATATGATCTGCGACTCCGAGGGTTTCAGTAGCGGGAAGACGTCTTATTATTGCGTTCCTTCCCGCCATTCTGGTGGCCCCTACAGCAAGTACAATAACCAAGATGGCAGGCAATCCTTCGGGAATTCCGGAAACCAGAGCCGCAATGGAAGAGAAAAGAGGCTCCTCAAGCGCTTGCAATCCATTGGCAACCCATCCCCCTTCTTGAGATAAAGAAATGGTAAAGATAAGCGATGCTCCCGCAAAGGCAAAAATTGCCATCCTTTTTGTAAGAATGGATATCTTTTTCTCGAAATGACCGCCTCCCCTTTTTATCTCCCCTATATCTTTAGCAATAGCGCCGAACATGGTGTCGTCCCCCGTAGAAGTAACGATACCCTTTGCTCTTCCTCCTACTACAAAAGTACCCATCCAGGCCATGTTTTTCCTATCTCCGAGATCGACTTCTTTCTCAAGCTTTTCATCTTTTTTATTAACCACCACGGACTCTCCCGTAAGAGGTGCTTCATTGGCACGAAAATTCCTGACATCAAAAAGTCTCATATCGGCCGGCACCTTATCTCCTTCCTCAAGAAAAACAATATCTCCGGGAACGATCTTTTCAGCAGCTATTTTGAAAAACTCTCCTTCTCTATAGACCTTGGCAGTAGGTACCATCATTTCCGCAAGAGCTTTAATGGCCCTCTCCGCCTTATACTCTTGAACAAAACCCATTATGGCATTGAGAAGAATGATAGCCAATATAACGTAAGCATCAACATGCTTATCAAAGATCCACGCAATAAAAGCCGCGGCCATCAAAACATAAATAAGACCGCTATTGAATTGCTTAAAGAAAATTAAAACAGGATGATTGGAGTCATCCTTGTGTAGTTTATTCCTACCGAACTTCTTGAGTCTTCTTTCCACCTCTTCTTTTTCAAGGCCGTCTTCTTGCGAAGAAAAACCTTTAAGGGTCTCTTCAACACTCTCCAAATACCATTTGTTGTTACCCATAGAGTGAAATAAGAATTCAGTTTATTATCCTCTTCTTTTCTTTCCTCCACTCCTCTATTCTCTTGTGATCTCCCGAAAGAAGAACGCCTGGCACTCTTCTTTTTTTTCCGCTTATGGTAACATTCTCCGGTCTTGTATATTGAGGATACTCTACAAAACCACCCTCCTTTCTTCTTTCTTTTAGAAAAGATTCTTTACCGACCACCCCGGGAACCAATCGAGAAACAGTCTCTAGAACGACCATTGCAGGAAGCTCCCCTCCCATAAGCACATAATTGCCAATGGAAATCCTTTCATCAGCAATATACTTTGCTACTCTCTCATCCACTCCTTCATATCTACCACAAATTATAATCATTTGTTTATAGTTAGTAAAATCATCTGCCTTTTTTTGGTTAAATCTTTTTCCACGAGGAGTAAAAAGTATCACTCTGGAACTGGGAGCATCATTTTTATACTTTTTCAAGAAATCTTCTTTTAACTCGCAAACCGCCCGATAGATGGGCTCAACTCTCATTACCATGCCACTTCCTCCTCCAAAAGGCTTATCATCCACTGTACCGTGCTTATCCACGCTCCATTTTCTCAGGTCATGTACATTTACCTCTATACTTCCCTTCTCACGGGCTTTCTTTATCAAACTTTCTTCCAAATAAGAATCAAATAAAAAAGGGAAAATGGTTAAAATATCAAAACGCATAATATCGTTAAATAAGCTCATATGAATTACATCACCCCAAAACAAAACGGTGCTATTTGATAATAGCACCGCCCAAAAAAATATGAAAGTTTTTACAGCTTGATATCTTCAAGCCCTTCTTTTTTGTTCTCAGAGGAATCTTCTTTGGGTTGATAGCTTCCTCCTCCGGGCTCGATGATCTTCAGATTGACCCTTGCTTTGCGCTTAAGGCCAATGATACGAACCAAATTCCTGATAGCTCTTGCTGTCGATCCCTCTTTTCCGATGATCTGTCCCATGTCATCGGGATGAACCTTCAGTGTAAGCAATACTCCCATTTCATCCACTTTTCTTTCAACTTCCACATTGTCGGGATTATCTACCAAGTTCTTTACAATGAACTCTAAGAATTCCTTATCACCAGCTTCTTTAGACATAATTTATTTTTTATCGTACAAAATAATCCGACCTTTCTGTCTTGCCAAACCTGCTGCAAATTATGAAGCCAAACAGCAAGTCTGCTTCAATTGTATCTCACCAAGAAGCAGTGTCAACCCTTTGACGCTATTTCTTTTCTTTTTCTTCCACACTGCCTTCTTTGTCGTTCTCTTTTTTTTCTTCTTCCTTTTTGCCCGCCTCTTCTTTTTCGCTCTCTCCTTCTGTGCTTTCTTTTGTTTTTTCCGGTTCCTTACTCGTTTCTTTACTTTCTTGCACTTCTTCGCCACCCGTCTCGGAAGCCTCTTCTTTTACCTCCTCCTCTTCTTTTGCTTTTACTTCTTCTTCCTTTTTTCTTCTTTGCTCCTCTTTCTTGGCAAGTTCCTCTTTCTTTTTCTTTGATAAAGAGAATACGTTCACCTTCTTCCCTTTTATAATGCCTTTTTTTATAAAAAGGTTATTGATCGTATCCGAAAATCCCGCCCCTTTCTCTATCCAATTGCGAGCCTTTTCCTCATTTACTTTACACTCTTTGCTGAAAGGATTATAAAAACCGATCTCCTCTATGAACCTCCCCCCTGTGGACGGATTATTCTTGTCAGTCACCACTATCTTATAAAAGGGTTGTTTTTTTCTCCCTACCTTGAAAAGCCTGATTTTTAGCATATTTTCCTATTTTTATTTTGATTTTAACCAACTTTTTCTACTTAAGGCCGTTTTGGCAGCCTCTTCTTCCGCTTCTTTTTTTGACGAACCTTGCCCTTTTCCTATGAGCTTGTCATTCAAGAAAACTCCCATAACAAAGTGTTTTTGGTGGTCGGGTCCCGACTCCTCCAGCACATCATAAGAAGGAGTAATCCCCAACCCCTCTTGCGCTTTCTCTTGAAGTTCGGATTTGGGATCACGATAAAGACCAAGTTCTATTATTCTCGGCAACTTGGAGATCAGGTGCTCCTTTACGAAATCGGCGGCAACATCATAACCTCTGTCCAAATAAATAGCTCCCACAAGAGCCTCAAATGTATCGGCCAAAATGCAAAGTTTAGCTTTTCCACCTTCGTTACGCTCCCCTTTTGAGAGAAGGAGGAATTTATGAAATTCAAGTCTTTCAGCGGTATCACCTATCTCTTTCGTATTTACAAGTGCCGCCCTCCAAGCAGTCAACTCCCCCTCGGGTTCCTCGGGGTAATTGAAGTAAAGATAATTTGTAACAACGAGCTCCAGAACAGCATCCCCTAAAAACTCCAATCTTTCATTTTGCCCCAAGCCAAAATCGGGATGCTCGTTTAGATATGAACGATGACAAAAAGCTTGAATAAGCAAGTTCTTATCATTGAATTCAATCCCTATTTTGTCTTCTAATTCCTTGAATTTTTCCTGCATTTGACCCTACTTTGAAGAATTTTCTCCACTATCTTCCTTTATCTCCCTGTAAACCGTACCAAGCACTCCATTGACGAATTTTCCCGAGCTACTTCCTCCGAATTGTTTTGCCAACTCTATTGCTTCATTGATCGCCACTTTTGGAGGAACTTCGTTCTTATCGCCATAAATAAGTTCATAAAGACCTATTCTTAAAACATTTCTGTCCACGGTAGTAATCTTCTCAAGAGGCCATTCCGGAGCAGCCGCAGAAATGATCTTGTCAAGCTCTTCTTTGTTGGAGATCACTCCGATCGTTAGATCATTGATGAAATCGGCATCTTTTATATTCTGACCGAATTCTTCTATATTCCTCTCGACTATCTTATCATGCTTCTCCTCTCCCTTAAAAAAATCCCACTCATAAAGCGACTGAAGTGCAACCGATCTTGCTAAATGCCTAGAAGACATACTCTAAAATTCTGTAAAGATTATTTTTTATCCTTTTTTGACAAGGATTCCATTGAAACGGGCTTACTTGCCTTCTCTCCTTTCTTGTCCTCGCTAGGGGAAGAGCCCCCCTTCTTCCTTTTCAAGGTATCAATCACCTCTCTTCCTTTATAATAACCGCACTCCTCACAAATCCTGTGCATCATTTTCTTTTCTTTGCACTGAGGACAATCAACAATAGGAGGAGTCTTTAAATAAAGGTGCATCCTTCTTTGATCTCTTCTTGATTTTGTTTTTCTTTTCTTTGGAACCGCCATATCTTTGTAATAAATTAACGCCTCATATCATACCAAAAAAACATTTTTTAATCAACCCTGAAGGAAAACTTCTTTTCAAAAAAGCTTAAACGATCTCCGATGAACCGGAGAAGCACCGTATTTTGCAATCATTGCACGATGCTTTTTGGTTCCATAACCCTTGTTTTTGTCAAATCCGTACTCCGGATAATTCTCATGATAGCTTTTCATTATGCTATCTCTTGATACTTTCGCGACAATGGACGCCATGCTACACTCTAGGACCTTTTCGTCAGCGCATATAAGTGACCTCTGTATGCAATTAACATTTATGCTGAAATTTCCATCTATCAGGATCATTGAATCGCCGATATCGATATTTTCAAGAGCTCTTTCCATTGAAAGCTTGGTAGCTTCCAGTACATTGAACTTGTCCACCTCTTTCTCGCTAGCCATCCCAACCCCCCACTCAATAGCAGGGTGGCAAGTCAAAAGATGATACAATTCTTCTCTTTTTCGAAAAGTAAGCTTTTTGGAATCCTTTACTTTACTCTTTAAGTTCAAAATAACAGGGTCCGAATCCTCAGCAACTATCCTTACCGCCGCGGAAACGACCGGCCCCGCAAGCGGTCCTCTTCCCGCTTCATCGATTCCCAAGATCCTCGAATTATTAAGATCGTTTCTTTTTGGCATATCTATTAAAATGATATAGTATTACTACAAACTTTAAAAGTTTACCTTGAAAAACAATCATGTCCTTCACTCATCTTCACGTTCACTCCGAATACAGTCTTCTTGACGGATTACCAAAAATAGACCAGCTACTAGAACACGTAAAAAATAATAACATGGACTCCGTGGCCATTACTGATCACGGAGTGCTTTATGGTGGAATAGAGTTCTATAAAAAAGCAAAAAAAGAGGGTGTAAAGCCGATCCTGGGCTCCGAGCTCTATATGGCCACCGGCAGAATGCACGAAAAAAGACCTAATATTGATAATAAATCCTATCACCTTGTGCTTCTTGCCAAGAATGAAGAGGGGTATCGAAATCTGGTAAGATTAATAACAAAAGCGTACCTAGAAGGATTCTATTACAAGCCACGAATTGACGAGGAGTTGCTACAAGAACACACAAAGGGACTTGTCGCTCTTAGCGCCTGCATTCAAGGAAAGATACCACAACTCATACTCTCGGAAAAAACAAAGGAAGCAAAAGAATTAGCTGTTTATTACAAAGAATTGTTCGAAAAGGACAGCTTTTTCCTGGAACTCCAGCATCATCCCAATATTGAAGAGCAACAGATCGTCAACAGAGAGTTGAAAAAAATATCAAAAGAAACAGGAATACCACTGGTAGCCACTTGTGATGTACACTATCTTCGCCCAGAAGATGCGGAAACGCAAGACATATTGATGTCCATCGGAACAGGATCGGATATAGACAACCCCGAACGATTGACTCTCAGGGGAGATGATTTTTCCATGAAAAGTCCCGAGGAAATGAAAGATCTTTTCAAGGATACTCCGGAGGCCATCTCCAACACAGAGAAAATAAAAGAGCTTTGCAATTTGGAACTTGAGCTTGGAAAGACCATTCTTCCCCACTTCCCACTGGAAGAAGGAAAAACAGCCGACCAAAAACTAAGAGAGCTCTGCCAAGAAGGGATTAAAAAAAGATACCCCGAAAAATTGCTCAAAGAAAACAACAACGAAAAAGAAAAGGATATAAAAGAAAGAATAGAAAAAGAACTTAAAGTGATCACTGACGCCGAGTTTTCCTCTTACTTTTTGATAGTTCAAGACTTCGTGAAATGGGCAAAGGAGAATAATATCGTCGTGGGACCCGGAAGAGGAAGTGCAGGAGGATCCCTTATAGCATACTTGCTCGAGATAACGAACATAGATCCGTTGTATTACGGGCTAATATTTGAAAGATTCCTCAATCCCGGAAGAGCGAAGGTTTCAATGCCGGATATAGATCTGGATTTTGCCGATCGAAGAAGAGACGAGGTGATCAGATATATTTCGCAAAAGTACGGAGAAGATAAGGTAGCGCAAATAATCACTTTCGGTACCATGGCAGCCAGAGCAGCAATAAGAGATGTGGGAAGAACACTGGGCTATTCTTACTCCTACTGTGACAAAGTAGCCAAAATGATCCCTTTTGGATCAAACCTAAAAGAAACAAAAGAGAATGTAGCGGAATTCAGGCAAATGTACGATACTGACGAAAGTGCGCGCCGACTCATAGATCATGCAGAAAAATTGGAAGGAGTAGTAAGGCACGCGTCCACTCATGCTTGCGGTATAGTCATAGGAGACAGACCCCTGCAAGATATCGTGCCCTTGCAACACCCTACTCAAAATGAAGGAGAGGGTATGGTAACTCAATATGAAATGGATTCCGTAGAAAACCTAGGATTGCTTAAAATGGATCTTTTGGGACTTAAAAACTTGACCATCATAGAAGATACCCTGAAAAGAATAAAGGCTGTACATAAAGAAGAGATAAATATTGAAAACATACCCTTAGATGACAAAAAGACTTTTCAATTACTTCAAGAAGGAAGAACGGTAGGAGTCTTTCAATTGGAGTCGGGAGGAATGCAAAGATATTTAAAACAGTTAAAGCCGAGTAACATAGAAGAGGTTATTGCCATGGTGTCCTTATATCGACCAGGTCCCATGAAATTCATACCCGAATATATTGAAAGAAAACAAGGAAGGAAGGAAATAACTTATTTACACCCGAGACTGGAACCTATCTTGAAACCAACTTACGGAGTTTGCGTATATCAAGAACAAGTAATGAGGATAGCTCAAGAACTTGCGGGTTATACTCTTGAAGAAGCTGATACCCTGAGAAAAGCTATTGGAAAAAAGATAGAAAAATTACTCCAAGGACAAAAGGAAAAATTCGTATCAGGAATGGCAGAAAACGGAATAGAGAAAGAAATTGCCGAAAAACTATGGAGCTGGATAGAACCCTTTGCCCAATACTCCTTTAACAAGAGTCATGCTGCAGCTTACGCTCAAGTGGCCTATCAAACGGCATATCTCAAAGCTCATTACCCCAAGGAATTCATGTCCGCCCTTTTAACTGCCGACCAAGATGATACGGAAAGAATAGGCTTCTTGATAAATGACTGTAAGAATATGGGAATAGAAGTTCTTCCTCCCGATATAAATGAAAGTTTCATGGGTTTTAGTGTGGTACCCGAAAAACCACAAATAAGGTTCGGTCTTTCAGCAATAAAAAATGTCGGTATAAAAATAGTGGAAGAGATAGTGAGAGAGAGAAAGGATTACGGCCACTTCAAATCTCTTGATGACTTCCTTTCCAGGATAAAATCACAGAACTTGAACAGGAAATCAATGGAAAGCCTTATTAAGGCGGGGACATTTGATAAATTCAAGGAAAGAGAAGAGCTTCTTTACAACCTTGACCGAATACTGGAATATAGTCGAGAAAAAAGAAAAAATGAGAACAACGGGCAAACAGGCCTTTTTGATACCATCTCAATGCAAAGCGATCTAAAGCTTGAAAAGGCTCCTCCTTTGAGCGAAAAAGATAAATTGAAGTGGGAAAAAGAGTTGTTGGGTCTCTTTGTTACGGGACATCCCTTGGAGCATCTCAGGGAAAAACTGGAAAACGGAGGTATTACTATAGAGAAGGCAAAGAGACAAATGTCCGATGCAAGGGTTAGAGTGGGAGCAATAATTTCCGGAGCAAAAAAGATCATAACCAAGTCCGGGGAACCAATGTATTTCCTGCAAACAGAAGATCTTACAGACAATATTGAGGTAATAATATTTCCGAAAACATTGCAAAAGAACGGAATTCCCCTCGAGGAAGGGAAAATAATCTTCTTTTCTGGAAGGATCAGTCATAGAGATGAGGTTCCCAAGATAATCTGTGAAAAATTGGAAGAAGCGGAATAAGTTTTGACTCACAACTTTGCGTGTTGTGCAGTTTATATTAAAATGTAGGCATTAACCAATAAAAACAAACTATGTCAGAAATGGAAAAAAAACGGCACTCCCTCGCTCACATATTGGCAGAAGCTGTAAAGGAATTATATCCCCAAGCTACACTAGGTATGGGACCGGCAACAGAGAATGGTTTCTATTATGACTTTGACAACATCACTATAAGAGAAGAGGACCTTTCTCGCATAGAAGAGAAAATGAGAGAAATAATAGAAAAAGGAGTAAAATTTGAAAAAAAGATCGTGACAAAAGAGGAAGCAAGAAAGCTTTTTAGTAATGAGCCTTATAAATTGGAACTCATAAAAGAAATAGAGAGTAATGAGGTCTCTGTTTACAAAAGCGGGAAATTTACAGATCTTTGCGAGGGTCCACATATTAAAAACTCAAAAGAGATAGATCCGGAATCCTTTAAACTCGATAGAACCGCGGGAGCATACTTCAAGGGATCGGAAAACAATCCTATGCTCCAAAGAATATACGGATTAGCATTCTCTTCAAAGAAAGAACTTCAAGAGTTTATTGAAAAACGGGAAGAGGCGGAAAGAAGAGATCACAGAAAAATAGGAAAGGATCTCGGTCTATTTATGTTCGACGAAGAAGTAGGACAAGGATTACCCCTCTATCTTCCGAAAGGAGCAATGCTAAGACACCTCCTTATGGAGTTCGCAATGGATACGTATCTACAAAACGGTTATGAAATAGTTTCCACTCCTCACATAGCAAGAGAAGATCTTTGGGAAAGATCCGGCCACCTGAAATTCTATAAGGATGATATGTACGGACCGCTTTCGGTGGATGAAAAGAATTACAGACTAAAACCAATGAACTGCCCTTTTCATGTTAAAATGTATAACTCCGCTACAAGAAGTTATCGCGAACTTCCCATAAGATGGGCGGAAATGGGAACAGTCTATCGCTATGAGAAATCCGGGGAATTGCATGGATTGACCAGACCCCGTGCTTTTACCCAAGATGATGCTCACATCATTTGCCAGAAAGATCAGTTGAAAGAAGAAATACTGGGTGCACTCAGGATAACCGACTATATCTACAATGCTCTGGGGATGAAAGATCTTATCTTCAAATTATCCGTAAGAGACCCCGATAATCCGGATAATTATTTTGGAAAAGATGATGACTGGAAGGAAGCAGAAAATTCTCTCAAGGAAGCACTATCCTCTTTCAGTTCTTCCGGGTATGAACTGGATGAAGGAGGGGCCGCCTTCTATGCTCCAAAAATAGATATAGACGCTATTGATGCCATGGGGAGAAAATGGCAACTTTCCACCATCCAAATTGACTTCAATCTTCCTTATCGCTTCGAAATGAGTTATATAGACAAAGAAGGGAAAGAAAAAACACCTTTTATGATACACAGAGCCCTTTTGGGCTCCATAGAGAGGTTTTTGGGGGTATATATAGAACATACCAAGGGCAAGTTTCCGGCATGGCTCTCCCCGGAGCAAGCATGGATAATACCCGTTTCGGAAAAAAGCAATGATTATGCAGCCGAAATTCACGAAAAACTAAGAAAGAACAGAATCCGCACAGTTCTTAAAAAGGAAGGAGAAACCCTTTCCAAGACTATAAGAAATGGAG
Source organism: Candidatus Nealsoniibacteriota bacterium (assembly GCA_003555075.1). Classification (GTDB taxonomy): domain Bacteria; phylum Patescibacteriota; class Minisyncoccia; order Minisyncoccales; family PWPS01; genus PWHW01. The sequence goes on along the minus strand of PWHW01000002.1, from coordinate 85,976 downwards.
AAATGCAAAAGATTCCTTTTTTACTAGTGGTAGGAGAAAAAGAAAAAGAAGAAGGGTCCGTGAGCGTAAGATATCACGGAAATGATGAGGGAATGGTCTCCCTTGAAAACTTCATTGAGAGATTGAAAAAAGAAACAATGATAAAGGGTCTCTAAAAACAGGTCTCTTTTCTCGAGGAGAAACCTTCTTAATTAAGTAACAAGACAGCAAATGCCCGAAATATCTCCTCTTACTCACAAATTGATCAAGGAAATTTCACGACCTCAAAAAACCTCAAAAAAAGAGGATGATATTTGTGTTGATATCAAACATTACTCTTCTTTAGGGAAAAGATTGAGAGAATATCTTCCCTGGAAAGAAAAGCATCGGCTAAGGTGTAACGTTATAGAGAGAGCACTGAAAAAGGAAGCACTGGAAACAGACCAAGAGCCTTCCTTTGAGATGGCTCAAAAAATACTGACCAGAGCATTAAAATCAGGGTATTTTAGTAAAAAAAGAATAAAGAGATCGGAAGTAGAAGAAGTTCAGGCCATAATCAGTAAATACAGCAAGATAATCAAAAACAACCCAAAGGAAAAGAAAAGTGATAACGACAATCTTCATGAATGGCTAATACTCATTGCCTCTTGCGAGATAGAAGAGGTGCTGTCCCCCTCTTTAAAAGAAAAGGCTATTATTTTTTATATGTTCAATTCTTTGAAGGAGGTAATGATCACAGAGGGAGATAAAGAAGAAAAGCAAAAGAATTTACTTCTTTATATCGCTGTGCAGCAATCCCTTTTTTCTTTGGACAAGCCGATCATAAGCTACCACATCCTGAAATCCAAATTCAAAAAATGGAAAAAAAACGATGAAGAGAGTATAGAAGTCATCTCAAAACAAATCCGAAATGAAAGAAAGATGATAGATCGTGCCCTTAAAGAGCCGCTTCTTAAGAAATTTTATCGGCTTTGCAAACGGCAAAGAGCACCCTTTCTTATCGTGGGAGATATTGTTGCAGAAAATACAAAGAAAGCAAAGGAAACACTTACAGAACCCATTGAAACGGAAAAAGAGATAAAGAATCATTATAAGAAAAGAAAAGATAATATTATAAAGAAGACTTGCCGTGCAGGAATGTTTGCAGGGATCTCTCTTTTCTTAATGAGAGCTCTGGTATTTTTTACCATAGAACAACCCATCTTTTGGCACGGAAATGAAGAAGTTCTTTCCTTCTCTGAAAGCTTGATCGCTATACTCGCACCCTCTTTTTTTCTTCTTCTCCTGACTTGCCTCACTCCTCCTTTTTCAGAAAAGAACGAAAAGAAAACCATTCTTGAAACAATAAGCGTGATATATAAAAAAAGAGAAAAAGAGAAGAAGTTAATAAAAGAAAAAAATAAGGAGTTTGCACGCCTTATGGTAAAAACTTATTATGTCCTCGGTTTTCTTGTTCTTTCCGGGATCATTGTATTCCTCTTCACTCTTGTGAATCTCCCCCTCTTGTCTTCTTTGATCTTATTGTTATTCTTTATGCTTGCAGGAAGCATTGGTATAAGAATGAGAGAAATGTCAAAAGAACTGTGGGTAAGAAAAGAGAAGGAAAATCCTCTGTTCTTGATGGTGGATGTTCTAAGCTCTCCTTTTTCGTATTTTCACAGATCACTTTCAGCACGACAAATAAAACGAAATAATCTATTTATTGCCTCCAATGTGCTCACCGAGCTTCCTGCTGAATTCTACGCAAAAACATTAAAAGATTGGAAAGGAAACTTAAAAGAAAAGAAAGAAAAAATTTACCAGTAAACATATGAAAAATTACCATATCATTACTTTCGGATGCCAAATGAATAAAAGCGATAGCGAAAGAGTCTCAAAATTTTTAGAAGAAAGTGGACTCAAAGAAAGTAGTGCAAGCGAGGCAGACCTAATAATAGTGAACGCTTGCAGCGTAAGGCAATCCGCAATAGATCGTATAAGAGGGAAAATAAATAATGTTAAAAAGGAAAAAGGGAAACCCGTTACCGTGATCACAGGATGTTTGCTCGAAAAGGATAAAAAGGAAATGCAAAAATTGTTCGACCATGTTCTAAAAATAGAAGAATTACCGAATTGGCCTCTTCCCATTCTTGAAAAAAGAAAAGGAGAACGATTTACGGTAAAGCCGAAAAGATGCGGACCTTCCGCCTATATCCCCATAATGACAGGTTGCGAGAATTTCTGTACTTATTGCGTTGTTCCCTATACAAGAGGAAAAATAACATCAAGACCCTCTAAAGAGATCATAGATGAAGCAAAGGAGGCGATAGAAAGAAATCATAAAGAAATATGGCTTCTCGGGCAAAATGTAAATGCTTATAACGGAGACATGAGCTTTCCCGATCTTTTAAAAGAAGTAAACAAGATAAAAGGAGATTTTTGGATAAGATTTACCAGCTCACATCCAAAAGATCTCTCCGATGAGCTTATTGATGCGATCAAAAAATGCGGAAAAGTGACGAAGTATTTGAACCTCCCCATACAATCGGGAGACAATGAAATATTAAAGAAAATGAATCGTCCCTACACCACTGAAGACTATAGGGCTTTGGTAGAAAAGATAAGAGGAGAGATCCCCGACATAACTCTCTCTACTGATATAATAGTGGGTTTTCCCGGAGAAACGGAAAAGCATTTCAGAAATACTGTCAATTTGTTCAATGAAATCTCGTTTGACATGGCATACATTGCTCGCTACTCCCCTAGGCCGCAAACCGCCGCTTATAGCCTTAAAGAAACAGTCTCCGAAAGCGAGAAAAAAAGAAGAGAAAAATTACTGGAAGAACTTCTTAAAGAAAGTAATATGGAAAAGAATAAGAACTATAAGGGGAAAGAAGTAAGAGTACTTGTAATGAAAAGAACAAAAAAAGGGTTTCTTATGGGGAAAACCGAAAAGTATAAAAATGTGCTTTTTAAAGGAAAAGATGAGCTCGTTGGTCATTTTACAAAAGTAAGAATAAATGAATGCACTTCATGGGGTCTGAAAGGAAAAGTTGTCAAAAAATAATAGTTATCCTCGGGCCAACAGCTTCCGGTAAAAGCGAAATGGCTGTTAATCTGGCACTTTGGCTTAATGAAAAAAAGAGGTGCGAAGTGAAAGGAGCTGAAATAATATCCGCCGATTCAAGGCAAGTTTATAAAGGAATGGATGTGGGAACAGGAAAAATAACTAAAGAAGAAATGCAGGGAATACCCCATCATCTGCTGGATGTTGCAAGTCCGAAAAGAAAATTCACAGTTGCACATTTCAAGTCTTTGGGAGAAAAGGCCATAAAAAAGATCCTTGAGAAGGATAAAATACCGATTGTCTGCGGCGGAAGTGCTTTTTACATAAAAGCATTGGTAGATGGAATGATCATGCCCGAAATACCCCCCGATTGGAATCTGAGAGAAAGTATGGAGAAAAAAAGCAATGAAGAGCTCTACAAAGAATTGCTCTCTCTTGACCCTGAAAGAGCAAGATCCATTGATAAGAACAACAAGAGAAGACTCATAAGGGCTCTCGAAATAATAAAAAAGACAGGCAAGCCCGTTCCAAAAACAGAAAACAACTCTCCTTATAAAAAACTATTCTTGGGAATAAGAGTGGATCAAGAAGAATTGAATAAAAAAATAGAAAAAAGGCTCCATAAAAGAATTGAGCAAGGAATGATAGAAGAAGTTCAAGAATTGCAAAGATCGGGAGTTTCCTGGAATCGACTCGAAGAGTTAGGGCTGGAATATAGATGGGTAGGAAGATACCTTCAAGGAAAAATATCTTATGAAAAGATGGTGCAAAGCTTGCTATGGGATATCATACAATTCAGTAAACGACAAAAAGTATGGTGGAAACACGATGAGAGAATAAGTTGGATAAAGAACGAAAAGAAAGCAAAAAAAATTATAAGCGATTTCCTTTTTCCTACTGAGCAAGCTTATCTTTAAGAAATTTATTGACCTCTTCCGGTGCTGCTCTTCCTTTTGTCTTAGCCATTACTTGCCCTACAAGATATTGCAAGACCTCCTCCTTTCCTTCTTTGTAATCCTTAACAGCACTCTCATTTTCTTTTAGAACATCCAGTACAATCCTCTCAATCTCATCTTCATCGCTTATCTGGGAAAGACCCTTTTCCTCAACTATCTCCTTGGGACCCTTGTTCGTGTTTACCATTTCTTTTAGGACCGTTTTAGCGATCTTGCTTGATATCTCCTTCTTATGAATAAGAATCACAAACTCCGCAAAATCAGCGGGAGCAATAAAAGCATCTTTTACGGATCTTCCTTCCAGAATTCCCAAAAGTTCCGTTAAAAGGTAGCTTTTTACAGTGGAAGCTATGTCCGTCTTTTCCTTCTCAGAGATAGTAGTTTTTTTGTCTTCTTGCAAGGACTCTACCACTTTGCAAGTAACTTCTTCGAAATAATCGCCAAGTTCCCTATTCTCTATAAAGCTTTCAATTTCTTGAGGGTATTTTATTTTATATTCCTCTTTAAAGCGTTCTCGCTTCTGAGCCGGGAGCTCCACATCTATTTCTATTTCCTCCTTCTTGAAAGGAGGATCGTTCAAATATAGCGGGGGAAGATCAGGGTCGGGAAAATACCTGTAATCATAAGCCTCCTCTTTCTTTCTTTGAGAGAAGGTTCTTCCTTTATCCTCATTCCATCCTCTTGTTTCTTGTAACACCCTATCCCCTCTCTCCAAAATCTTCTTTTGCCGCTCTATCTCGTGCATAGTGGCGTAATATACGGCTCTAAAAGAATTCAAATTCTTTATCTCCACCTTCGTTCCCTTCCTTCCTTCCATATGAGAAAGAGAAACGTTGACCTCTACCCTCATTTGTCCTTCATTCATATTAGCTTCGGATATATCAAGGTAACGCAATATAAGACGCAATTCCTCAGCAAATCTTCTTGCTTCTTCAGCGGAGCGAATGTCAGCTTCCGTAACAAGTTCCATGAGTGGGACACCTGCCCGATTAAAATCCACCAGCGAGCAGCTCTTTTTCTCATCATGCACCAATCTTCCCGTATCCTCTTCAAGGTGTATTCGATTAATACGAATTCTTCTTCCTTCCACCTCCAAGTACCCTTCAAAGCAAAGAGGTCTTCTATCTTGTGATACTTGATAACCCTTGGGAAGATCCGGATAGAAATAATTCTTGCGATCAAAACGAGAAACATCACGGAGTTCGCAATTCAACGCCTTCCCTGCTTTTACTACTTTCTTTATTGCCTCTTTGTTAGCCACAGGAAGTGTTCCGGGGTGTCCCAAGCAAATGGGACATACATAAATATTGGGCTCTCGAACTTCCGGATTGTTCACGCAAGGACAAAACATCTTTGACCTTGTTTTCATTTGCGCATGAACTTCCAGGCCAATAACAGGTTTATAATCCATAGAAAAATTTATGATCTTCAACTTAAGAGGTAACAGCCCCCTCTTTTCCTTTAATAATATCCACCCCCGAACTGGTTCCGATTATGTCGGCTCCAGCTTCAATCATCTTCATGGCATCCTTGAAGTTGCTTATCTTCCCGGAAGCCTTTACCAGAAGTCCGGAAGCTTCTTTACTCATAATACGCACATGTTCGGCCTTTTTATCAAGCTGGGTTTCGTCAAGAGGATCCTTAAAGGTAGCTGTTTTTACACATATACCTCCCGCTTCTTTTACAAGAGCGGAAGCTTTGCCCACCTCTTTGTCGGTCAAGTATCCCGATCCTATTATCACTTTCGTGGGAGCTATATCACAAACTTCTTTTAAGTCTTTTAAGACATCCTCTTCTTTATCATGCTTCATGGCAACAATATTCATAACTATATCAATCTCATCAGCGCCATTTTCTTTAGCCTCCTTGCACATTTCTATTCTCTCGGTGGTAGGTGATATTCCCATAGGAGGATCTATTAATACAATCACCTTCAAGTCTGTTCCTTTGAGCTCCTCTTTTACAAGAGAAACCCATTCGGGGTTTACATCAACGCCCCTGAAACCATATTTCTTGGCTTCATTGCAAGTCTTAATAATATCCTCTTTGGTTGCTTTCGGATCAATATTTGTATGATCTATGGTCTTTGCTATATTCATATTTTTTCCTGTAAAAATTAACCTAATAAGTTAATAATGGTAACACAATTAAAAAAAGTGTTCAATTTATTTTCCTTTCAAATATCTTGTAAAAAACAAGAGGATCTTGCCCTCTTCTTTCTTCCTTCAGCTCCCATTTTTTGCCATCAAATTCAGGAAAGTAAACGTTTCCCTTGAACTCCTTGTTTATCACGGTAAGATACATTCTATCCGCAATTTCCAAAAATTGCTCATAGACTGATGCTCCTCCAGCTATCATGATCTCATCTCCTTCCGCCAAAGATAATGCCCTCTCAATGGAATTCGCCACCTTTGCATTGGGTAAAACTTTTCTTTCTCGCGATAAGACTATGATGTCTCTCCCCGATAAAGGACTTTTTATGGAAGAGAACGTCCTTTCCCCCATTATTACGTACTTTCCCATTGTCTTTTCCTTGAAATATCTCAAATCCTCGGGAATATTCCAAGGAAGCTTATTGTCGCTCCCTATAAGTCCATTCTTGTCCATTGCCGCAATAATGGATATCATACGGCCATTTCCCCTTTTATGGGAGGATGATGATCATAACCTTCCAATGATATGTCCTCCATGGAAAAACCTTCTATATCATTTACTTCCTCATTTAATTTCAGAGAAGGAAGGGGAAGGGGTTTTCTTTTTATTTGCTCCTCCACTTGGTGAAAATGATTCTTATAAATATGAGCATCCCCCAGAACATGAATAAACTCCCCCGGCCTATATCCTGTGACCTGAGCTATCATACAAAGAAGCAGGGAATAAGATGCTATATTAAAAGGAACACCCAAAAACATGTCACAGCTTCTCTGATACATTTGCAGTGAAAGTTTTCCGTTTGATACGAACAATTGAAAAAATGTATGACAAGGAGGGAGAGCCATTTTATCAAGTTCACCGGGGTTCCAAGCACTAACTATATGCCTTCTTCCGTAAGGGTCCTTTCTTATGCCGTCTACCACCTCTTTTAACTGATCAACGGACTCTCCTTCAGGAGTGCGCCAGTCCCTCCACTGCACACCATAAATCCTTCCCGCATCACCCTCAAACTGGGCCTTCTTTTTCCAATATTCAGCATTGATGTTGGCATCCCAGATATGACATCCCATTCTTTGTAATTCTTTTATGTCTCTCGTCCCTTTTATGAACCACAGCAACTCCGCTTTGACCATTTTAAAGGCCAATTTTTTGGTGGTCACCGCAGGAAAACCTTTTTGAAGATCATATCTCATTTGCATTCCAAATACCGCTTTGGTGCCTACTCCCGTTCTATCATCTCTGTCATCTCCATTCCTCATAATATGATCAAGTGCTGCCAAGTATTGCTTCATGATTTAAGAAATTAATTTTAGTATCCTTTCATTTATTGCCTCGGGAGAAAGAAATTCCCCGTCCCTAGACACTTCCACTGTCTCAAAGTTCTTCTCGTTCTTTGCCAAATAATTGTAAACCTCATAAGCTCCTTTGAGGTGCTCCTTATCCTTTTCGTGAATGTCTTTTCCTTTCTTTTCCTTGATCGCTTTTATGGAAAATTCGGGAGTGGTCTTTAAAAAAATTATCTTATCAGGTCTTGGCAAGCCAAAAAGCCCATATTCCAAATCATAAAGCCATTCCAAGAATTCCCTTCTCTCAGACTCCTTTTTTATCTTCCCCCCTTGATGGCCCGCATTAGAACTCACATAACGATCCGCTATAACAAGTTTTCCGTCTTCAAGCCATTTTTTTATCTTGAAAGAAGCATCGTATCTGTCACAAGCATAAAAAATAGAGGCTATCTTGGGCCCCACCTCTTTTGCACTCCCATATTTACCGGATAAATATTCCTCAATCAACCCCGAAGACTTTTTTTCATATTGAGGAAAGTCAATGACCTCCACTTCTTCACCTCTACCCCTTAGTACTTCCACGAGAAGATTCACTTGGGTAGCCTTCCCGGACCCATCGAGCCCTTCTACGACTATAAACTTACCCTTTTTCATTTATTTTCTTTATTACTTCTAAGGCTTGCTCTTTTAAATTACCAAGACCACTATTGTTATCAACAACAAAATCGGCATATTTTCCTATTTCAGGAATATCTCTTTCGGTGGGATTATCTTCTTTCTTTAAGAATTCCTCAAAGCTTGCCCTGTCATCTCTTTTCTCCCCCCTTTTATTAAGCCTCTCCCATCTCCTTTCCTTGCTTGCAGTCACATATATGAGATAACCCTCTTTTTCTTTTAAAAAAAGATAATCGTCAAATACTCTTATTCCATTCAAAACACAAATTTCCTTTTTGGATTGCTTGATTTTTTTCTCTATTGCCTTTGTTAGAATGTCTTTTCCAAATCGTTCTCTCAAATTATTCACCAGCCACTGCTGATCCTCTCTACTTACTTTGTCAAAAAAAATGTGCAGAACCTCCGTTAAAGGATCGGAAAATTTTAAAAACTCCACTCTTTCCGAAGAAAGACTTTCTCTGAGAAACTCACAAAAAGTATCTTTTCCGGAACCATTTTCTCCGATGATGCCTATCAATTCTTTTTTCATTTCTCGCCGTATTGATCTTTATCATCTAAAATATCTCTTTCCTGCCAATCCTTTGTCCATTCTTCGACATCAAAGATCCTCATCTCTCCTTCCTTGGTAGAACATATCGCCCTTTTTATTCCGGCATTAATGATCATTTTTTTACAAATAAAACAGGGAAAAGAGTTTATTCTTTCCCCGTTCCTTCTTTCGAGATAAATATAGATATCGCCCCCGTACAAACTAACGCCCGCTCTGGCCGCATTTATTATGCAATTTTGCTCGCAATGAACACTGCGGCATATCTCATAATTCTTCCCATGAGGAATATCCATCTTATCACGCAAACAATTGCCTCTTTCAAGGCAATCCTTTGTTTTTCGAGGAGCACCTATGTAGCCGGTAGCCACTATTTGATCACCCCTCACAATTATTGCGCCTCCTTTGTTCCTAAAACAAGTTGACCTTTCGGCAACTTCTTTGGATATATTCAAGTAGTAACGATCCTTAGGAGGACGCATGAAAATAAAATACAGTCAATAAAAATTAAATATCAATTATCTATTCCACCCCCTCTACTCCCATACTTCTTGCAGTGCCTTCAAGAATACGCATCGCCGCCTCCGTGTCGTCAGTGTTAAGATCTGCCATTTTTTTCTCCGCAACCTTCCTTAATTGCTCTTTAGTTATCTTTCCAGCCTTTTTCTTCTTGGGGCTTCCCGAACCTTTCTCTATTCCGATCTCCTTAAGGATAAGCTCGGAAGAAGGAGGTTCTTTAAGTATGAATTCATACTTTCCACCCTCATAAACTGTTATTTCGACAGGAACTGTAGATCCCATTCTGTCCTGAGTTCTATTGTTGAAATCCGTGCAAAACTGACCCATATTGATCCCGTATTGTGCCAAAGCGGGTCCGATCGGAGGAGCAGGAGTTGCTTTTCCTGCCTCTATTTGTAGTTTTACAACAGCTTTTACGTTCTTATTCGCCATAACTTGATCAAAAATTCTTATTTTTCCTCGAATTTTTCACTTTTACTTTTTGTAATCCTCTTCTTTTATAATTTCTTTATCTGTAACGAATCCAATTCCACGGAGGTGTCCCTTCCAAACATGTTCACGAGCACTTTAACCTTTCCTCTTTCTTTATCAACCTCAGAAACCTTTCCGTCAAAATCCTTGAACGGTCCATCGGTTATCTTTACCGTATCACCTTCTTCAACATTTATTTTATAATGAGGAACTTCCTGTTTTATTCTCTTCATTAAATTATCTACCTCTTCCTCGGAAAGCGGCACAGGAGTAACCCCGGCCCCCACAAATCCGCTAACATTGGGCGTATTCCTTACCACATACCAAGAGTCATCAGTAACTATCATTTGAACAAGCACATATCCCGGATAAAGCTTTTCTTCTACCTCTTTTCTTTTTCCATCCTTTATTCTGATCTTTTTTTCTTTGGGAACTATAACTTCAAAAATCCTGTCTTCCATTCCAAAAGATTCTATTCTTTGCTTCAAGTTCTTTGCAACCGCCTCCTCATACCCCGAATAAGTATGAATGACATACCACTTCTTTTCTTGTGTAGCTTCTTGTCTTCCCATTTTATTTCTTAAATAAACCTATCAAGAAGGTTTGTTACTAAATAATCTATTCCTCCAAGATAAGCAGCCACCAAAAAGGAGGCAACAACTACCATTAAAGAGTAACGCAAAGTTTCCGCCCTTGACAACCAAGTGACTTTTCTTACCTCTTGTTTCACTTCTCTTAAAAATTTAGTTATTTTGTTCATATTTCTCTTCAAAACTTGGCAAATACTGCGTAATTATATGAGAAAAACCCCCTTTTGTCAATTTCATTTTTCTTCTTATATATCCAGATTGCCCACATCCTTTGCATGAGTCTTAATGAAATTCTTACGCAAGGAAACTTCTTGACCCATGAGAGTGTCAAACACTTTATCAGCCTCTTTGGCGTCCTCAAGAGTAACTTGCATGAGCATTCTATTTTCCGGATTCATGGTGGTTTCCCAAAGCTGAGTAGGATTCATCTCACCAAGTCCCTTGTATCTTTGTACATCTACTGTTTTCCCTTTCATGTCTTGAAGGATCTCTGCTTTGTCCTCCTCCAAATAGGCATACTCAACCCTTCTTCCCGCTTGTATCTTATAAAGAGGTGGTCGCGCTATATAAAGATAACCTTTTTCTATGACCGGTCTAAAATGACGGAAGAACAGTGTGAGAAGAAGCGTTTTTATGTGATTTCCGTCAGAATCGGCATCACACATGATAATGATCCGCTGATAACGCAATTTCTCTATATCAAAATCCTCGGCAATGGCAGCTCCCAAGGCAATAACAAGAGTCTTCACTTCTTTTGATTCCAAAACCTTATTCAATCTATAACGTTCCACATTGAGAATTTTTCCTTTAAGAGGAAGAATAGCTTGAAACCTCCTGTCTCTGGCACCCTTACAGCTCCCCCCCGCGGATTCTCCCTCTACAATGTAAAGCTCCGATTCCTCGGGTTTTCTGGAAGAACAATCCGCAAGCTTTCCCGGCAAAGAAGCTCCCTCCAGAGCACCTTTTCGAAGAACCGTTTCTCTTACAGCTCTTGCCGCCTTTCGAGCTTTCGCGGAAAGAATACATTTATTGATTATCGCGCGAGCATCCTGAGGATTACGTTCAAAAAAATCTATGAGGTGCTCAGAGATCAATGATTCGGTGGCAGAACGGGCTTCAACGTTCCCCAGCTTGGCCTTTGTCTGCCCTTCAAATTGCGGCTCTTGAATCTTTACAGAAACCACACTGGTAAGGCCTTCCCTTATGTCCTCCCCTTTCAAGTTATCATCCGATTCCTTCAGAAAACCCTCCCTTTTTGCATAATTATTAATGGTCTTGGTAAGAGCTACCCTGAATCCCGTAAGATGTGTTCCTCCTTCCTTGGTGTTTATATTATTGGCAAAACTCTCTTCATAAATCTCATATTCTTCGCAGTAGCGAAAAGCTCCCTCTATAAGAACACCCTCTCTTTCTCCAGTACAATAAAAAACATTGGGATGAATAGGTTCCACTCCCCTTGTTAGGAACTTCACGTAAGAGGATATACCTCCTTCAAAATAAAAGGAGTATCTTTCCTCCGGATCCTTTCTTTTATCAGAAAAATTGATCTTTATTCCTTTAGTAAGATAGGCTTGTTGACGTAAATGGGAAATTATTTTCTCCTTACTGAAAGCAGTGTCTTTAAAGACTTCCTTATCGGGCTTAAAGATAATGGTGGTACCACTCCCGTTCGCCTTACCCTCTTTTTTTAGATCGGAAGCAGGTACCCCTCTTTTATATTCCTGAGAATATTTATAACCGTCCCTATGAACCTCCACCCTCATCCATTCAGATAGCGCACAAACAACGGAAACTCCTACCCCGTGCAGCCCTCCGGAAACTTGATAAGCTTTACTCCCGAACTTAGCTCCAGCGTGAAGAGTTGTCATGACTGTTTCCACTGCAGGCCTACCGGTTTCTTTGTGTTTGTCCACGGGAATACCCCTGCCGTCGTCACTGACCTCTACTACATCATCATCATGCAAGACTACAGTACCTTTATTTCCGTAACCTCCCATAAACTCGTCTATAAAATTATCCACACATTCCCAGACAAGATGATGAAGCCCATCAACATCGGTAGACCCGATGTACATTCCAGGCCTCTTTCTGACAGGATCCAATCCCTTTAATACACTTATATCTTTTGCATTGTACTCCGATTTTTTAGCCATGCCACCTTTTTTCTGTTATTTTTAATTTCTTTTTAAAGCTTTTGATACGCACAATAAAAACAGACTCAACTCTTTGAGATTTGGAACATTGAGGTTATTTCCTCACTTTCCAATCAGAAACCTCCTCCAAAACCGCTATTATTTTCTCGTACATCCTGTTGACCTCTTTTGAGGTAAGGGTTTTCCCTTTATGCTGGAAGTATAAACGAAAAGCAAAGTTCTTCATCCCTTCGGGAATCTCTTTTCCTTTGTAAACATCAAAAAGTTCTATATTGCGCAAGGTCTTACCTCCTGCCTTTCTTATCTTTTGCAAAACTTCATCATAAAGTGTTTCTTGCGGAACAAGTAAAGCTATATCTCTTCTGGAAGAAGGAAATCTTGACACGGGATCGTACTCTTTTGTTTCCTTATGCAGCTCCTGCACCTTCTCAAAATCAAACTCTCCCATCATTGCATTGCTCTTTAGCTTCAATCTTTTTCTGATATCTTCGGATATCTCTCCGAAGCAGCCAATCACCTCACCCCCATAAAGTACCTTTGCCACATGATGCTCGTTAAACAATCCTCCTTTATCCTCACATTCATTGTAAGAAACTTCATCGATAAGAATTCTTTCAAAGAATTTATTCAATTTCCCTTTCATTTCATGAAAATCATCAGCCGAAGAAAGAAGTGCCATCATCTTTCTTTCCGAAACCTCCTCTTCTTTCTTTCGAAATACTTTTCCTATTTCAAACAACTTTACTTCCTTGAAATTCATTTCGTTGTCCCTCAGATTTCTCAAAAGACCCGGTAAAAGGGACGGTCTCAAATACTTGAATTCCAAGCTGACGGGTTTTTCCATTTCTATCAACTCCTTTCTATTAAAAGGAAAAGACATTTTCTCATTTATAAAAGAATAGTTGTAGCTTTCAAAAAATCCAAGAGCTTCCCATGACCTCTTTGAATCTTCCTCGGCAAGAAATTCTCCAGCCCTTTCACGAGGAACTATAATTTCCCTTGGAGGATCCTCTTTGATGTTCTCATAACCATAGGTCCTTCCGATTTCCTCCACTACATCCTCTTTTTCTTTTATGTCCAATCGAAAGTACGGAGGAATAACATAAAAAGCATTATTATTTCTTTGCACTTTAAATTCCAAACTTCTCAGTATCTTTTCCATGTTCTTTAAAGGAACCTCGACCCCCAATATATTTCTCACCTCTTCCGCCTCAAAACTTATTTCCGGCCTTCTTGTTTTTTCGGGATAATAATCAATCACTCCTTTCAAAGCCTTTCCTTTGGCTATATCACAAATCATTGCGACAGCTCTTTCCATGGCTACCTCTGCAAGCTCACAAGGAATTCCATATTCAAACCTCAAGGAAGCATCGGTTCTTATTCCAACACTTCGAGAACCCTTTCTTATTGACTTTGAATCAAAGTTGGCCGCTTCTAAATAGACAGTTTCAGTACTTTTATCAATCTCCGGAACAATACCCCCTTTTATGCCGGCAATTCCTATCGGAGAAAACTCATCTGCAATCACAAGAACATCTTCATCAAGTTCATATCTTTTTTCATCAAGAGTAACGATCTTTTCTCTTTTCTTTGCACGTCTAACAACCACCTTTTCCCCTTCTATCTTAGCGGCATCAAAGCCATGAAGAGGCTGGCCTGTTTCAAGCATTACGTAATTGGTTATATCAACCACATTATTTATAGGTTTAACGCCACAAGACCTAAGTCTCTTTTTTATATAAGAAGGTGACTCTCCCACCTTCACACCTTCAATTCCACGAAGCATATATCGATGACAATCATCCTTCACTTCCACATCAACCTTTCCGAATATCTCTTCTCTTCCTTCCTTCACTCTCCTTTCGGGAAGACTGTACTTCATTTCCGCAATAGCAGCTATCTCCCTTGCAACACCCATATGAGAGAGGCAATCACTTGCTCTACTGGAAAGAATATCTACATCCAAAACAAAATCATCTCTTGTTCTCTGAATCTCCTCCACTTCAAAGAAGTGCATCATCAGAAGGTCCGCAAGTTGGTCGGGAGGAGGAAGTTTTTCCTTAAAAAAAGATTGTATGAAGTCGTAAGATAATTTCATGCTTTTTTTCCTTAAAATTGCCTTAAGAATCTCAGGTCACCACTATAAAAAAGCCTTATGTCATCTATCTTGTGCTTGATCATTGCTATTCTGTCAATTCCAAGGCCGAAAGCGAATCCATTAAAATAAGAAGGGTCGACATCCGCACTCCTTAGAACGTTGGGATGAACCATTCCCGCTCCCATCACCTCGATCCAACCCGTCTTTTTGCATACCGAACAACCTTTCTTTTCACAAATAGAGCAGCTGACATCCACTTCAAAAGAAGGTTCCGTGAAAGGAAAAAAGGATGGTCTTAAGCGTATACCCACATCAGCATCAAAGAGTTCTTTGAAAAAATAACCGACAACAGATCTAAAATTGGCCACTGATATATTCTCGCCTACCATAAGCCCTTCCAATTGATAAAAGTTTATCTCATGAGAGCTGTCGGTAGCTTCGTTTCTAAATACTCTTCCCGGAACAATAATCCTGAAAGGAGGCTCTCTGTCTTTCATGTATCGCACTTGTACCGGAGAAGTATGAGTCCTCATTAAAAACCGTTCCTGAGAAGGAAGTTCTTCTCTGTTCTTTTGCTTTACAAAAAGCGTATCCTGCATCTCTCTTACAGGATGGTCCTCTTCAAAATTCAAAGCATCAAAGTTATACCATTCATTCTCAAGCTCCGGACCCTCGGCAATGGCAAAGCCCATACGAAGAAAAATTCTCTCGCATTTTTTTTGAAGCTTAGTGATGGGGTGAATACTCCCCAGTTCCACGTTTTTTCCGGGAAGAGTTATATCAAATTCTTTTTCTGCTTGAAAAACTTTTTCTTTTTCGTTCTCCAAAAGGTCAGAGATAAGTTTTCTTAATTCATTGGCCTTTTTTCCGATCTCGGCTTTTCTTTCCCCGGACAAATTCTTCAAAGAACAAAAAACAGAGGATAATTCCTCCTCTATATATCTTTTGCAGATCTTTTTCCTTTCTTTAGAACTATTTTCTTTTTTGACCTCCTTCAAGAAACGATCCTTTAGTTGGTCTATATCTTCCGATTTCATTCTTTTTACCATTTAATCTAATACCCTTTTACGGAAACATTCCTCCTATAAGAATGTGAAATACCAAAAGGAAACTGTACGTTAATTCTAGCTCAAAAACGCAATAAAATCAAACTTATTTAAAAAAAGAAACCCCTTGATAAAAGAGGTTTCGAGGGCGCGGCCGATGGGATTCGAACCCACGATCTCCTCCGTGACAGGGAGGCGCTTTAAGCCGGACTAAGCTACGGCCGCATGTTGCTTTATCATTCTTGAAATGAACAATGTGTCAGGGGTGGGATTCGAACCCACGGCCTAGGGCTTATGAGTCCCTCGCTCTAACCAACTGAGCTACCCTGACCCTCTGGAACACATATTTATAAGAATGTTGCGGGGCCAGGATTCGAACCTGGAACTTAGGGTTATGGGCCCTAAATGATACCATTTCACTACCCCGCTGTGTAATCAATCAAGGGAACTACAGCGTAATGCTACAAAATTAAAAAGAAATTGTCAATAATTAAAAGATCTGGAAATAACGAAAGGTCTCTTCGTAAACAGCAATAAGTTCCTTTGCTTCCTCTTTGGAAAGCCCTTTATTGGGGTCATATACAATATCTCTTCTCTCTTTGTGAGCTTCTTGCAAATCCTTGATATTGGGCACGATCTCTTCCGTTAATCCCTTGAGTTTCTCCAAAAGATCCTCTCCCTCATACCCGAGCTGAGAAAGAGCGTCGTTTAAAGCATCATCAGCCTCGATAACCGCAAGTTTTCGTTCTGATTCGTTCTCATGATTGGCATGAGACATTATCTCCCCCCAATCCTTTTTTATCTTAACATTCAAAAACGGTTTGGTTTTCTTTCTTTCCACAAAATCCTCTTTGAAACGATATGTTAAATAATCGCTCTTCATTAGAAGGTATAAAAGAATACCTACAAAAAACAAGGTAACAACGATAAACATCACCCGTAATGATTGCCATACAATAAAGAAGTCCGGAGAAATAAGTTCGGGATTGGCAATATGTATGAGGAATTCCTCAATATGTTCCGTTATTTCTGTGATCATTTCTTCCATATTTTTTCAAGTTTTTTGGATACATGAAATAAAATATCTTCATTGAATCTATCACCAATAACCTGCATGCCAACAGGAAGCCCCTTTCTCTCCCCACATGGAATCGAAAGAGCCGGAAGACCAGCAAGATTGGAAGTAACAGTGAAAATATCAGATAAATGCATTGAGAGCGGATCCTCCACCTTCTCTCCTATGTTAAAGGGAAGAGTAGGAGTTGCCGGAGCAAGTATGACATCCACCTTTTTAAAAGCATCGCTAAAATCACTTGCAATAAGATTCCTTACTTTTTGTGCCTTTATGTAATAAGCATCATAATATCCAGCAGAAAGAGTATATGTTCCCAATATTATTCTCCTTCTCGCCTCTTTTCCAAAGCCTCCTCCGCGATTCTTAAGATAAGCCTCCTCTATACTCTTTGCCGCAGGCCTATCAAATTCCAGTCCATATCTGATACCATCATAACGTGCCATGTTTGCCGAAACCTCGGAAGCCATGATGATCTCATAGGCAGGCAAAGCATATTCCGTATGAGGGAGATTAACATTAACTACTTCTATATCATTCTTCTCTATCTTTGATATGGCCTCCTTGATAGCGTCCTCAACCTCTTTCTCCATCCCTTCAACAAAATATTCTTCTGGAATTCCAACTTTTATACTCTTTGGTGCTTCTTTTTTCTCGAAGTTACTGGTCACCGAATCCTTTTCGTCCTTCCCTCTTATGGTTTCAAATATAAGTTGCGCATCCTCCACGCTATTAGCAAAAGGTCCTACCTGGTCAAATGAAGAGGCCATACTGATAACTCCATAACGCGACACAGTTCCATAAGTGGGCTTAAATCCCACTACTCCACAAAATGCCGCGGGCTGCCTTATGGAACCTCCCGTGTCAGAACCAAGAGCGGCATTGCACATCCCATCTTTTACTGCAACAGCGCAACCACCTGAAGAACCGCCGGGAACTTTTTCAAGGTCATAAGGGTTCCTTATTTCACCGAAAGCGGAATTCTCACTAGAAGAACCCATTGCAAACTCATCCATATTCGCCTTTCCTATGAATACTCCACCATTCCTCCTTATTTTTTCAATTACCGTAGCATCAAAGGGCGCCCTATAGTGCTCCAAAAGCTTAGACCCCGCAGTGCAACTTTCTCCTTTTATCAAAATATTATCTTTTATAGCAAAAACAGCACCATATAAAGGAAGTTCGCTGCTTACATTTTTTATTTTTTCGGATTGCTTTTCCATAACGGAAAGTAGCGCGTTGGTCTCTTCGTTCCTTTCTTTGATACGTGACAAAAATCCGGAAAGTAGCTCTTTATAAGAAATCTCTCCTTTTCTCAGTTTTTCTTGTGTTTCTTTGATAGTTGTTGCAACCATATTTTTATTACAGTATTGATTCAACTTTTAAATAATCATCCTTGTCCTTGCCCATTCTCATCATTTCTTTTTGAGTTTCTCTGTTTACCGTACACGGCTTATCCTCTCTTACCACATTCTTCAATTCCGGAAAATGAAACAAGGGTTCCACGTCCTCAGTATTGACGTTCTTAAGTTTTTGCACATACCCTAAAATAGATTCCAAATCCTCTCTGATCTCCTTGGCATCCTTATTGTCAAGTCTTATTCTGGAGAGAAAGGCAAGTTTTTCTATTTCTCTTTTTTCGATCATAGTTCTCAATTAAAAAATTTTTACTTGGGAGGTTCAAGATCCTCAGTTTCCAGAAATATCTCTGTGTGTTCATCAAGGTGCTCAAGAGCATACCCGGCTCCTCTCACAACCGCTGTTAAAGGATCGTCACCGACTTGCGTCTTTACTTTTGTTTCTTCCTCAATAAGCTTATCAAGTCCTTTGAGTAAACTTCCTCCCCCCAGGAGATATATTCCCTTGGACATAATGTCGGAAAGAAGCTCGGGAGGAACTTCTTCTATCGTATCTTTTATGGTACTTACTATCTCACCAACCGATTTTTCTATAGCTTTTCTTATATCGGCATCTGTAACAGTCACTTCTTCAGGAAGACCAGTAACCATATTTCTTCCCTTTATAGAAGACTCTGTTTTTTCTTCCATGGGAATTGCAGATCCTATTCTCATCTTGACTTCTTCCGCAGTCCTTTCACCAATAAATAATTTATACTCCTTTTCCGCAAAATTTATTATATCCTCATTGAGCTTATCACCTGCAATTCGTAAACTTTTGGATCTTACGATCCCTCCCAAGGACATTACTGCCACTTCCGTTGTCCCTCCTCCAATATCAACCACAAAATTTCCTCCCGGATCCTGAATAGGAAGCCTCACTCCGATGGCTGCCGCCATAGGCTCCTCGATCAAATAAACCTTTCCAGCTCCCGCGTTCTTTCCCGCATCTTCTACTGCTCTTCTCTCTACTTCCGTAACACCGCAAGGGATTCCTATTACCACTTTGGGACGAGGATGGAATGAAAATCCTTGAGCGTCACTTGCCTTTTCTATGAAATAACGAAGCATGTGCTCAGTGACATCAAAATCGGAAACTACTCCCGCTACAAGAGGTCTGGTTGCAACAATATGCCCCGGAGTCTTTCCAACCATCTTTCGTGCCTCCTCTCCTATGGCCAAAACCTGTCCTGTCTTATTATTAACGGCAACCACAGAAGGCTCCGAAAGAATGATCCCTTTTCCTTTTACATAAACCAAACAATTGGCCGTTCCAAGATCAATGCCAATATCCATGGAAAATTTATTAAATATTTTGTTCAACATAAGACACTATTTCCTCTATTTTAATAAGCTCTGCTTCTTTCTCTGTTCTTTTTTTGAATTCCACTGAATCACTTCGTAAAGTTTTTTCACTAACAACAATCCTAACAGGAATACCCATCAGGTCACTCTCTGCAAACTTTTCTCCGGGACTACTATCACGATCATCAAGGAGCACTTCCATTCCTGCATCAATCAACTTTTGATATATCTTTTCCGCTTCCTCATTCTTCTCCAAAGAAATAATATGAACAGAAAAAGGGGATATCTCCTTGGGCCAAACAATACCTTTTTCATCGGAAAGAATTTCAACCACCGCTCCCATTGCTCGACTAACTCCGATTCCATAACATCCCATGAATACCGGTCTTTCTTCACCATTCTTGCTCTTGTAAGTCAAAGAAAAGGGGTCTGAAAATCTGGTATTCAAAGGAAAGATGTTACCAACCTCGATCGCCCTTTCTTTTCGCAACTCATTTTTATTTTTCTCACAAGAAGGACAACAGGGGTTTTCTTCTATTATTTCCTCGTTTATCCCTACATTACATTCCTTACAAAGATAAACGTCATCTTCTCCTGATTCAGTAATCGTTTGGAACTCATGGGAATAATCGGAAAAAGTTCCTCCTGATGCAAAAGTAAGGTAAGTCCTGTCACCTATCCCAAGTCTATTAAAAATACTATGGTATGCTTCTTTGGATCTCTCATAGTATTCCGCAAGACACTCTTCGTCCTCATGGAAAGAGTAAAGATCCTTCATTAAAAATTCTCTTCCTCTGAGTATTCCCGACTTTGCTCGTAACTCGTTCCTGAACTTTGTTTGTATTTGAAAAACTCCCAGGGGAAGATCCCTGTAAGAAGAAATAAATTTTTTTAAAAGAGGAACAACTATTTCTTCATGACTTTGCCCCAAGACAAGTTTCCCCCCGCCGTTAAGATCGGTATGAAAAAGAACGTCCATCTCGCTCCTTCCAGTAGCTTTATAATTTTCCAAAGGATGAAGAGCGGGCATAAGAACCTCTTGGGCTCCTAACTTTGTTCTCATTTCTTCTCTTATTATGTTCTCTATCTTTTTTAAAACTTTCAATCCCATGGGTAAATAAGAATAAACCCCTGCCATTTCTTTGTTAACAAATCCACCCCTTAAAAGAAGTTGCGCGTTCAGTGAAGGCTCTCCTTTTATTTCTTCTTTTTTGGTTCTGATAAAAAATGATGATTGTCTCATGGTTTGTTTAATTTATGAGTCCTACTATATCCCCATAGGTTATATAGATCATAAAACTGATGAGCAAAAGAAAAAAAGCTGCATTCAACCCCTGCTCCACTTTCTGAGGAATAGGAGCGCCTTTTAATTTTTCTATGAGTAAAAAGAACAACCTGCCTCCATCAAGCGCCGGAATGGGAAGTATGTTTATCACCGCAAGTACAGATGCTATTACAGCCACAAAGTAAAGATAATCTCCAACACCTCTGTCCATAGCATCAAGTGCCATACTTCCTATCATGACGGGTCCCCCTACTTCCATCCCTTCAGGTAATCCCTCGCCGGAAAACACTCCTTGGGCAAGCAAACCAAGCCCTTTCACTTGAAAAGCACTGACACGGAACGTTTCTTTTGGTCCTTCCACCAGAGAGGCAAAAAGGCTCATTCTTTCCATTCTATAGTTCCCTACAAAAAAACTTTCCAAGAATTTTTCTTGTTTGCCGTCCAGAGAGATCACTTCCTTTTTTTCGCCTCTTTTTACCGTAATAGTTTCCGCTCCCTCCTTTATCCTTTCTTTTAAAATACTTCCTTGGACAACTTTTTCTCCATCCACTTCAACCACCTCCTCTTCGACCCTCATATCGTCAAAAGATTCTACATCAAAGCTTTTCGCTGCCACTATTAGCACAGTGCCCTCCTTGCTTGAACCTTCCTCCACTAAAGCTGCCTTGCCCCAGGAAAAGAATACAAGGCTAAATATCAGGGCTGCCAGCACCCAGAAACTAACCACTCCCGCTACAATTATGATCGCCCTCTGCCAAATGGGTTTTTCAGAAAAACTACCCTTTTCCCCTGATCTCTCCTCCTCTCCTTTCATTCTAACAAACCCTCCAAGAGGTATTAAATTCAAAGAATATATCGTCTCACCCAACTTCTTTCCCAACACCCTTGGTGGAATTCCTATTCCGAACTCCTCCACTTTGACTCCGTATCTGCGAGCAAAAATAAAATGCCCAAGCTCATGCAGGGTTATAAGGAGTACTAAGCTAAGAATGATTATCACTATATTCATGATTTTATTTCTTCTTCTTTGTTTTTGGCGACCTCTTCCAGTTTTTCATTATATTCATCAATCACCTTTTGAAGTTCATCCTTTGCCTTATACTTGTCATCCTCCATTATTTCCCCGTCCTTGCAACCATCTTGTATCTTTTTCCAAGCTTCTTCTCGCGCCTTCCTTAAAACAACTCTTGCTTCCTCTTTCTTTCCCGAAAGGATCCTTAAAAGCTCCTTTCTATACTCCTCTGTAAGAGGAGGAAGTGTTATTCTTATTTGATTTCCCTCTACCACGGGACTGAGGTCGGTTTCCGATTTTTGTATTCCTGCCACAATATCCTTTGTATAACTCTTATCCCACGGTTGAATAAGTATTTGTCTTTTCTCGGGACAAGAGATCGCCGCAAGTTGCTTTAACGGCATTTTTTGATCAAAACAATTTACTACTACATCCTCTACCAAAGAAGGGGTTGCTCTGTCGGTTCTCACTCTTTTTATATCTTCCGTAAAATAATCCACCGCCTTTTGCATTTCGGGTTTTACTTCCTCTATGATTTTTTTGTAGTCAGACATATTTGGTCTTTTGTTATAATGATTTTAAAAATAAATTCATTCTTAATGGATATCACCTCTGTCCATCAGCAAGTTTGCAATTTTATTGCTATCCTCTCAAGAGCAAGTTGCTTATTTATATTTGTTTTTGAATAGAGAAACAGTGTTCTCTCTATTTCCTTTATAACCTCTCTGTGACTATCAGTGCACTTCCCCTCTTCTAAGCTCCTCTTCATACCATCTTTAGTAATCCTCAGGAGGTGCGATAAAAATTCTTCCGTTCTTTCTTCTTTTATCACTTTCTTTATTGTAGAAAAACGCTCTGAAATATCCCCTTCCACAACTTTTTTTGCCTCCTCTTTTCTTGATTCCATTCTCTCTTTTTCCCGGGAACAATTCTTGCATTTTATCGCCAATCCGGGCCTTCCCACAGAAAGAAATGCCGCCTCCTTGTCTGACAAAGACTCTGCAATCTCCTCTTGAGGAACAAAGGAGAACTTGAAACAAAAAGTTCTGGAAGTGATAGTGGGCAACAATACTCGCGGATACTCTGTAATAAGAATTATCAAGGTGTCCTGCGGGGGTTCTTCAAGCACCTTCAAAAGAGAATTTTGTGCTTGAAGATTCATAAGATGAGCATTATCTATCAAGACCCCCTTGAGTCGTGCCTTAACTCCTTTATGGGAAATTCTCTCCATCATTTCTTCTACCTGACCAAGATGTATCTCTTTGCCTTGAGGAGCTACGCGGAACACATCGGGGTGCACATTCTCTTCTATTGCCCTGCAGTTATCACATATTCCACAGGAAGCCTCCTTAAGGCAATTTATCATCTTCAAGAACCAGTTGGCAACCACTTTCTTTCCCGTACCCTCGGGACCTGAAAAAAGAAGGGAATGAGGAATCTGACCTCTTTTGTGTAAAGCTTGCAATCTTTGGATTTGTTTTTTGTGGCCAATAATCATCTACTATTTGCTCATCATGCTTTTTTTATAAGCATCCAAATTATCAAGCACCGCTCCCGCCCCTTTTGCCACGGACAAAAGAGCATCTTCTGCAACAAAAGAAGGCACTCCCGTCTTTTCAGTAATAAGTACGTCTATATTTCTAAGAAGTGCTCCTCCTCCCGTTAATATCATTCCTTTATCCATGATATCCGCCGATAGCTCGGGAGGAGTTTCTCTCAAAACCTGCTTAATAACTTTTACTATTTCCTCCATTGTGCCCAAAGTGGCCTCATAAACTTCTCCCGAAGAAACTTTGATGGTTTTGGGTAATCCGGAAACAAGATCTCTTCCTCTTACCTCCATCTCCATTTCCTCGTTTTCCGCAATAGCCGTTCCTATAGTAGTCTTAACTTCTTCTACACTTTTTTCTCCGAGAGCAACATTATGTTTATTCTTCACGTAATTTGATATCTCGAAATCCATACTGTCACCTGCCACTCTCAAAGAACGCGCAACAACGATACCTCCCAAAGAGATTACTGCTATTTCCGTGGTTCCCCCTCCTATGTCAACCACCATATGCCCCGCACAAGATTCAATGGGAATTCCCGCTCCAATTGCTGCCAAAATAGGTTCTTTGACAGCATACACGGCTCTCGCTCCTGCAGAAACCCCCGCTTCGACCACCGCTCTCTTTTCCGTAGAAGTGATCCCGGCAGGCACACCGATCATAAGCTCTGGTTTGATGAATTTAAGGCCAGGAGACTTCTTTATAAAATGAGTTAGCATGGCCTCCGTTATTCTGTATTCAGCAATAACCCCGTCACGCAGAGGACGATAAACTCTTATCTCATCAGGAGTTCTTCCCGTCATTTCTTTAGCCTCTTTTCCTACAGCAAGTATCTTGTTCTCATAAACGCTAACCGCCACCACCGAAGGTTCGTTCAAAATTATTTCTTTCCCGGGGGCAAAAACAAGTGAATTGCAGGTCCCTAAATCTATTCCTATTTTACGTGAAAACATAATTTGTTAATTTTCAATTTTTGGAAGATTTTCAATATTTTAACCAAAGTAGGAAATCAAGAAGAGCACATTGCTAAGAATTCTTGACTCTTTTTATCTTGGCTCCTAACTCACAAAGCCTTTTTTCTATCTCCTCATAACCTCTATCAGCTTGAGAAATGTCTCGTATTACCGTGGTTCCTTCCGCAACTAGTCCGGCAATAATAAGAGCCGCACCCGCTCTAAGGTCCAAAGGATCAAGTTTTACACCGTGCAATCTCGTAGGACCGTTTATTATAGCTCTATGAGGATCACAAACCACTATTTCCGCTCCCATTTTATTGAGTTGCTCCAAGTACTTCAATCTCCCTTCATAAAGAGGATCATGAATAAGAGTAAGTCCTTCAGCCTGTGTAGAAAGAACTCCTAACGGTGCTTGCAGGTCGGTAGGAATGCCCGGATAAGGTAGCGTTTGGATCTTGTTTATACAAAGCTTGGAAGGTGAAACGACAACGTCGTTTCCTTTGACCTTTATTTTTCCTCCGCAACTCTTCAGTTTTGATATAAAAAGTTTTAAGTGTTCAACAGGAACATTTTTGATCTTTACCTCCCCCTTGGCAGCCAGAGCAAGGAGTATGAAAGTCCCCGCCTCCACATAATCGTAAGAGATAAAGTGCTGCGCTCCTCCAAGGCGATCCTTTCCTTTTACTTCAATGATGTTTGTTCCCTCTCCTTTTATATCCGCCCCCAATTTTTTAAGAAATCTTGCCAAATCCTGAACATGAGGTTCAGCAGCCGCTATATTTATAACAGTCTCTCCTTTTGCCAAGGTAGCAGCCATAAGCACATTCTCCGTTGCTGTTACAGAGAACTCGTCAAGAACTATTTCTTTTCCTTTAATTCTTTCATTTGCAGTAAAATGATAAACATTGGAGCTTCTAGATCCATTCTTTTTAAGGCCGAATTCCGTGATCTTGACCCCCATTTCAGAAAAAGCATCGAGATGAGTGTCTATGGAACGAGATCCAATAACACAACCTCCCGGCTGAGGAATCTTTACGAATCCAAAGCGTGCAACAAGCGGCCCCACAAGAAGAATGGAGGATCTCATCTTATTGACAAGATCAAAATTAAGATTTTCGGGTCTTATATTCTTGGCTGTGATCCTTACTTTCCTCTTTTCCAAGAACTCTACTTCCGCACCCAGTCTCTCAATGATCTCGAGCATTTTCTTTACGTCATCCACAAGAGGAATGTTGTCCAGAGTGCAGGGAGAAGAGGTTAGAAGGGTGGCAGCAATAATAGGGGTAGCAGCATTCTTTGATCCTCGTACATCTATTGATCCTTTCAGTTTACTTTTTCCCTCAATAATTAATTTGTCAGCCATAATAAATTCAAACGGACAAACGAATGACAAAGCCTGCCCTGGTTTATTGGTCAATTATTGCTTTGTTATTATATTACAGAGCATTCCAAATGGCAACTGAAGGATGAAAAAAGCGTTGCAGCACCAGGCATTACAACGCTCACAATATCCGTTCATCGTTCCTTTACTTTTTTTTCTAACTTAAAAACTACCGCTTCCTCCACTGAGGAGCTCTTCTTGCTCTTCTTAGACCGGGCTTTTTCCTCTCTCTCATTCGCGGATCCCTTGTGAGATAACCAGCTGTCTTCAGTTGCTTTCGCAAATTTTCATCAAAGTTCATTAGTGCCCTTGCTATCCCATGCCTCACAGCTTCCGATTGAGACTTCTTTCCTCCCCCAAAAACCTTTACAGAAACAAGAAACTTATCCGAAAGACCAAGTTTTTCAAGAGGATCGCTTGCTGTCTTCCTTAAGCTGAACTCGGAAAAATAATTATCAAGATCAAGGCCATTCACCGAAAAGCCTCCCTTCTTTTTTTCATACAACCGAACTATGGAAGTAGAGGTCTTTCTTCTTCCCACTCCTTGATAGAACTTAGCAGAGGATTTTTTCTCTTTAGTAGCCATAATTTATTCGATTTTAAGTCTTTTTATTCTTTCCTTCCTTAACTTGTTCTTGGGAAGCATCCCATAAACAGCCTTTTTAAGCGCCGCACCGGAATCTTTCTCGATAAGCTTATTATAGGGCGTCTTCTTGAGACCTCCCGGATATCCCGTATGATGATAATATATCTTATCTTCCTCCTTTTTCCCTGTAAGGGTCATGCTCTCTATATTTTGAACTTTTACAAAGTCCCCCTTGTCTCTGTTGGGAACATAGTCCTCCTTATGCTTTCCCATAAGCAAGACAGCAATCTGAGAGGCAAGCCTTCCCAAGGGTTTTTTTGAAGCGTCAATTGTATGTACTTTTCTTTCTTCCATATTTTTCCCTTCTAAATATTTACTTACACGAATTCAATAATGGCCATCCTTGCTCCATCCTCTTTGCGAGGATTGGCCTTTATTATCCTTGTATACCCCCCTGATCTCTCCTTGTACCTCGGCGCTATCTCTTTTATCAACTTCTCCGCAATCTCGTCAGACAACCTACTGGCCAAGACCCTTCTGTTTTTGATATTATCCTCCTTTGCCCTGGTGATAAGTTTCTCAATGAAAGAACGAAGCTCTTTGGCTTTAGCCTCCGTAGTTTTTATCTTTTCATTCATAACAAGAGCTCGCGAGAGAGAAACGAGAAGAGCACGCCTCTGATCCCTTTTCCTTCCAAATCTTCTTTTGTTCTTTATTCTTGGCATACAATAACCGATTACTCTTTTATTTTAAGTTGAAATCCCTTCTTTTTTAAAGCTTTTTTTATTTCTTCAACTCCCTTCTTTCCCATTCCTTTGAAAGATAAAAGTCCTTCCTCCGTGAACTTTGAAAGGTCTTCCGCCTCTTTTATCCCATTATCCTTTAAAATATTGGTTATGCGAGTTGAAATGCCCAATTCTTCTATTGCCATTGCTGAGTCACCAGCTTCCTTGGGTACTTCTCCCGCTTCTTTTTCGTCTTTCTTGACTTCCTCTTCTTCAAAGGAAGAGACCAATGAAAAATGTCTGGAAAGTATATCCGCTGCACTCGAAAAGGCTTCCTCGGGGGCAATCGTTCCATCAGTTTCAACCTCCATGTACAGTCGGTCAAAATCGGTTCGTTTTCCCACTCTCATATTTTCCACATGAAAACTGGCACGTTTAACAGGGGTAAAGATAGAATCAATAAGTATTTGACCTACCTCCAATTTCTCCTCCTTTCTATCTTCTGCGGAAGAATACCCTATTCCCCTTTCTATTCCTACTTCCATCTCTAAAGAAGCGTTCTTGCTTGTCAGTGTTGCAATGTGAGCATCCGGGTTCTTTAGTTCCACCTGACTCGGGAGATTGAAGTCAGACCCCTTTACCTCTTTTTCTCCTTTAACCTTCAGCTTTGCAACCTGCTCCTCATCGGAGTAAACTCGAAAACGAAGCTCTTTCAAGTTAAGAATCACTGTGATAACATCTTCTATTGCTCCCGATATGGTAGAGAACTCATGATTAACTCCATTTATCTTCACTTTGGTAATTGCAGCACCTCCCAAAGAAGACAACAGAACCCGACGCATGCTATTCCCTACGGTAACACCATACCCCGGATAAAGAGATTCCACTTTAAAGAGGGCTTTATTCTCTGCCTTCTTTTCTACAATTTTAGGTTTTGATGGTAACGGAATCATCATAAGTATGATTTAGATATTTTAATAAACTTGCTCTAAAACTATCGTGAATAGAACTCAAATATAGATGATATTTCTACGGGAGGAGCTATATCCTCCACCACCGCTTCACCAGTTTTCTTGGCTTCCATTTTCTTTTTATCAAGAGAAATCCAAGAAGGTGGCGTGAAATTCTTCATTCTTTCCTCAAAATCCTCAAAATCCCTTCGGTTCTTTTTTCCGGAACGTACAGAAATAACATCTCCCACTTTCAATTGATAAGAAGGTCTATCCACGGGCCTTTCATTAACATTGAAGAATCCGTGATTTATCATCTGCCTTGCCTTGGACCTAGAATCCGCAAATCCAGCACGATAGACTGTATTATCCAATCTGGATTCCAATTTTTTCAATAACTGATCTCCCGCTGCCTCTGACCTTTCTTGCTTTCTTATGATCGATTTAACATATTTGAGAAGCTGCTTTTCCTTGAGATCATACCAATAACGCAACTTTTGCTTCTCTGTAAGCTCCTTTCCGTATTGAGACAAAGGTCCTTTCCTTCTTTTTGGTTTCTCGCCGGGAGAATAGGGTTTCTTGATCATCGGACATTTTTGAGAATCACATTTTTCCCCTTTTAGAAAAAGTTTAGCCCCGACCCGACGACATTTTTTACATTCTGGACTTTTTTTCATATTCTATGAATTTTTAACTACACTCTCCTTGCCTTCCTCGGACGGCATCCATTATGAGGAATGGGAGTAATATCTTTTATTGAATTAATGGTCATATTCCTTGACGCCAAAGCACGAAGCGCTGAAGACCTTCCGGTTCCCACACCTTTGACATAAATATCAACCTCCTTTACACCCAGCTTTTCCGCTTTTTCCGCAATTACACCAGCCACTTCCGAAGCAGCAAAGGGAGTAGCTTTCTTGGTGCCTTTAAAGCCCAAGCTGCCGGCACTGGCCCATGCTAAAACCCTCCCTTCTCTATCGGTGATATTCATCATCGTATTGTTGTAAGAAGCAGATATATAAATACAACCGTAATCGATACTCTTTCTTCTTTTTACCTTTCCTTTCTTCTCCTTTTTTGCTTCCTCTATTTTTTCCCTTTCCTCAAGAAGTTCTTTTTCTGTTTTTTCAACTACTCTTTTTTTTCCCATATTCTATATAGAAATGAATTACGTTCAATTTACCTGTTTATTTAGGAGCCGGAGGAGCCTTCTTTCCGGAACCCGCGATTTTCCTTACATTCCCTCTTACTGTTCGACTGTTTGTACGAGTATTTTGACCTCTGACAGGAAGACTCTTTTTATGACGCATGCCCCGATAGCATTCAATACGTCTTAACCTGTCAACAGCCTCCCTTCTCTCTCTTCTTAACTCTCCCTCTGTTTTATATTTCCTCTCGATAGCTTCTCTCAATTTCTTTGTCTCATTATCAGTAAGATCACTGACTCTTTTTGATTCATTGATCTTTGCTTCCTTCAGGATTTTCTTGCTAAGCGAGTTTCCAATACCGTAAATGTAGGTAAGGGAAATTACCACTCTCTTTTCCTTTGGTATGCTTATTCCGGCAATTCGCATGTTCTTTGATTTTATTTAGATGATTTTTCTTTCGTGAGAAATTTATCCCTGTCTCTGCTTGTGCTTCTTATTCTTACAGATAACATAAACACGGTTACCTCTTCTGATAACCTTACAATCCTTACAAATTCTTTTTACTGAAGATTGGACTTTCATAGATAAGCTTCATAAAACAACGCAGAATTCCATAGAAAAATAAAAATCCTGCGTAACGCATTTTAAATTCTTGCATGAGATTTGAGCAAGAAGATTCTACCCACGATAAACGATTCTGCCCTTGGTGTTGTCATAATCGCTCATCTCTACCGTAACCTTATCTCCGGGAAGCACCTTTATTCTGTGCACCCTCAGTTTTCCTGCAAGATGCGCATTGATCTCCGTGCCATCATCAAGCCTAACCTTGAAATGTGTATTTGGCAAAGCTTCCAAGACAATTCCTTTTTGTTTACTGGTAGAACTCATTTACAGTCTGAAAGAATAACAAGTTTTTAAAATTTTGTCAAACCCGCTTGATAAACAAATATGCTTTCCTTATTGGCAATAAGGTTCTATGGTCAAAAATCCAATTCTATTCTTATTCTATCAGGATTATTCGCAACTCTGGAAAGTCCAAACGGGAAAGTCCTTATGCTTAAATCATCCACTTCCAATTCTTCTCTTAGTACCTTCTCCGCTTCTTTGAAATCAAGACCGATTATCTCTCTTTTTACCCTCTCCCTGTCAATATCCTTATAAATTTCACCATAAAAATTCATGGTAGCATCCCCTTCTTTATCTTCAAAGTTTATTCTTTTAAGGTTAAAAGAAATTTTGTCATCTTCTTTGCGCCAAGTATGATCTTCCGGCAAAATTTCATAGATAAAATCATAGACACTATCCTTTTCTATTCCCATTGCCCTTACTCTGATCCTCAACTTGAAGTCGAAAGTGTCTTCATCCTCTTTTTCCTCAAAATCTCTTTCTATAACTTCCGCGGTATATTGCGCATCCATTCCAAGATAGTAATTCTCTCCATATTCTTCATCTATCCTTTCTCTTCCCCTACTTGAAAGTTCGTTCAACATTTCTTTTTCCGCATTTTCCATAGTCCTCTCATCCAAATAAGGAACTTCTTTTGAGAAACCTTCCTTCTTCAAGTTAAAGGACTTACCCTTAACTCTTCCGTACAATCCGGTTCCTTCAAGTCCCGGCAGGGCAAAGCTGGAGTTCTCCGAAAGATTGTAATCTTCCCCTGTTTCTGCCGCAATTGCATCTACCCATGCACACCCGTCATTTTCATGAACACCCGGTAACACGAAGGATTCGGTAGCTTCAAACAACTTCCCTTCGTCGGAGATAAATCTTGTTCTTTCTACATACTTCCTCGGAGAATCTGAGTAATCTTGGCAAACTTTTATCTCTCCCTCTGCTCTTTCTTCCATGGTTCTTGTTTCTTCTATAGGGAATTCTCTTGACCCTTCCAAGGTCTCACTCAACAATATACCTCTAACCTCGCCGGTTCCCACTGATCCGGATCCGCGCACCAATAACTCCCTTGCTTCCTCAATAGTAACAGTAGAAGGACTCGCAACTACTACCGTTCCATAAGAAGAATAATACAAATAACCTCCAACAATCACCAATAAAAAGAGTAAACCAAGGATCCATTTTCCTTTACCACCTCTTTCTCTTTTTTCTTTCGCATGAACGTTCCCTGTTACCGTCCCTTCTCCGGAGGGGGGATATATATCAATTACTTTTTTTCTCATTTTCCTTGTCCTTTGATTATGCTTGTAATAACAATCTACATCATTTGGTTTAAAATGGCAATTGTAACGCTTTAAGAGAAAGAATCTCTAAAGAAGTACTGCCTTTATCCTTCTTACTCCTGAAGAGCAAGCCTCCTCTTTCTTTATTGAAAATTTTCCAAGCTCAGAGGTTCTTTTCACATGAGGCCCGGTACATATCTCTTTGGAATAAACATCTCCTTTTTCGTCATGAATAGAGTAAACCCATACTTTCGAGGGATATTTTTCTCTAAAAGAGGCAAGCGCTCCCACTTCTAAAGCATCGTCAAGCTTCATTTCTTCCTTTTTTACAAGCAGATCCTTTTTTATCATTTCATTGACCAGCTCCTCCACTCGTTTTTTCTCCTCTTCTGTTATTTTTCTGTCAAAGGAAAAATCAAATCGCAACCTCTCAGAAGTAATATTGCTTCCTTCCTGATATACATCACTGCCTAAAATCTTTCTCAGAGAAGCAAGCAAAAGATGGGTAGCGGTGTGAAGCTTGATCGTCTCATCATTATTTTCTCCAAGTCCGCTTTTAAAAGATCCTGCAGAATACTCCCGCGAAAGTTCTTTATGTTTTTCCATTTCCCGATAGAATCCTTCCTTGTCAACTCCCTGGCCTCTTTCCAGAGCCATCTCCTCTGTGAGCTCTATTGGAAATCCATACGTTTGATATAAGAAAGCCGCTTCCTCACCGCTTATCTCTTTCTTTTCATTTAACTTATGGAATTCCTTGAGCCCTTTCTTTAATGTTCTTTGAAATTCACTTCCTTCTTTTTCCAGGTTCTCATAGATATGATCAGCATTCTTCTCTATTTCCGGGTAGATATCCTTATACACCTCAACAACCCTTTCCGCAACCGCACTCAACCACCTATCGGAAGTAATGTCCAGTTGTCTTCCGTGCCTGATAGCTCTTCTTATAAGACGTCTTACAAAATAACCTTGTTCCTTGTTGGAAGGAGTCACACCTCTTTCATCGCCCAGGATGAAAGTTGCCGCTTTGATGTGATCGGCAATGATCTCAAAAGATCGCACCATATCTCTGTAGTTACAAGAAGAGAGCTTTTCGATCTCTTTAATGATGGGAAGAAAAATGTCCGCTTCAAAAATACTTGTTTTACCCTGAGTTATCATAGCAAGCCTTTCAAGGCCTCCTCCAAAATCAACATTCTGCTTGGGAAGCTTTTCAAAGCCATTCTCCTTTTTGATAAACTCTATGAAAACACTATTCCCTATTTCTATAAAACGTCCACAATCACAATTTATATGACAAGGATTGTCCTTGAAGGGGGATCTTTTGTGGTGCCCCAGATCTTCTCCGAGGTCGTAAAATACCTCACTATCCGGCCCTCCAGGCTCTCCGGGTGGCATATTCTCCGGAACACCCGCTCGAGACCACCAATTCTCTTTGTCAGGATAATAAAAGATTCGCCCTCCTTTCATTCCCTCTTTCTCGGCAAAATCAACATCTTTTGCTTCCACACCCCTCTTTTTGAAGATATTCTTCCATATCCTGACCGAATCTTTATCTCTCTCTATTCCCGTATCGGGGTTACCTCTATGCACAGAAACATAAAGTCTGCCGGGGTCCAAGCCAAGCTCATCAACAAAAAATTCAAAAGCCCACTTGAGTTGCTCTTCCTTGAAATAATCTCCCAAAGACCAATTTCCAAGCATCTCAAAAAAAGTGGTATGCCTCATGTCCCCTATTTCCTCTATATCATCACTTCTGAAACATTTTTGATAATTAACCAAACGTTTTCCTTCGGGATGCTCCTCTCCCAATAAATAAGGAACAAGAGGGAACATTCCCGAATTAACAAAGAGAAGAGTGGAGTCTTTGTCGGGAACAAGGGGAGCGGACGGGATCTGAGCATGATCCTTTTTCTTATAGAATTCCAAAAACTTTTCTCTTATTTCCTTGCTTTTCATAAAATAAATTATGTATATCTATCAGCCAAATTAGAGGCCACAAACCCTTCCGGTTTGATCTTGGGTTCAAATCCGTTGCCTCGAATGAAATTGGTAACCTCTTTTATCATGCTTTTAGTTCTTCCATTCTCACCTATATCAGCATGAATATAAAAAACATCGGAGAAGTTCAAGGCATCTTTTAGTTCCAGAGCCATCTTACAAGAAAGAAAAACCTCTTCCATCACCCTTTCCCTTGTGTTATGAAACCTTTTGCGGGAATAACTGGTCTTCCTGAGAAAGAAACGTCCTCCCCTTCCAATCCTAAGCACAACAACCGCAACCGGAAAATGCGGAGTGCCGGAAGAAGGTGAGTCAGAGCCTACTATTATACTGTACTCTCCAGGTTCTTCCATGTAATCAAGAATCTCTTTCGCCACTTCTTTAAAGCTCAGAAAACCTTTTGTTGGATTAAAAAAATCTTTCTTCATAAAGACAAGTTTATCAAAATTTCCATACTCTCTTCAATAATAACTACCAGCCCAGTTTTTGCAAGATGATATTGAATTTATCACTTTCAAGGGAAGCCCCTCCGACAAGAAGACCGTCAAAACCAGCTTCTTCAATATAGCAAGCAGCATTTTCCGGTCCAACGCTTCCGCCATAAAGAAAAGAAGGGACTATATTCGATCTCTTGCTTCTTATGAATTCCTTGATATGCTCTCTCCTCTTCTTTGCTAAACCGGGAGAACAAGCCTCCCCTGTTCCGATCGCAAAAACCGGTTCGTAGGCTATTATCACATTATCCTCCAAATATTCCACTATATCACCAAGTTGCTCCTCTAACACTCTCTCGGCGTCATCCTTTTTACTATTCTCTCCCACGCACAATATCGGGGATAGCCCGGCATCAAGAACAGCCTTCAATTTATCTTTGATAATACCCGGTAGTTCATTGAAAACTCTTCTTCTTTCAGAATGTCCCACTATTACATACCGGCAACCGACATTACCAAGCATAAGAGGAGATATTTCTCCTGTAAATGATCCGCTGCTTTCTAAGTAACAATCTTGTGCTCCGAGCTCTGCATTCTTGATATTCATTTTTACAGCCTCCATAAAAACAAAAGGAGGGCAAATGACTACTCCCTTTTCATCCGATGAGAGAGATATATCTCTTGCCTCATGGAGAGAAGTAGGATTCATTTTCCAGTTTGCTACTACAAGTGGTCTTTTCATAAAAGATGATCATGTGAAAACCCAAATAATTAGAGAGGAGTTTACCCGAAACTCATGACGCCACAAACATTTATTCCCTCATTTTACTGCTCCCTAAGATATTCAGCCGCTTTTTCCGGTTTGATAGTGGATATTTCCATCCTGGCTCCAAGCTCAAATCCCGCCCAAACATCTGTTTTGGGAAGTATTGTCCAGTGCCAGTGATAATAATCATGATTCATTCCGTCATGAGGAGCACAATGAAGATAGAAATTATAAGGAGGATCATTCAAGCCCTTATAGAGCTTGGAAAGTATTTTACTGAAAGCATCGGCCAATTGATCAAGCTCCTCATCTGTGATCTCCTCAAAATAGGCAAGGTGTTTTTTGGGAGATACGATCGCTTGAAAGGCTGCTTTTGAGGCAAAGGGGCAAACTACCAAGAAAAGATCATTCTCATAAACCACTCTTTCTTTTCTTTTCATTTCCCATTCGTTCATTTGACAATAGATACAATCCTTCTTCTCCCTGTGATAATTCTTCACTTTTGAGAGCGCTTTATTCAAATCAACATCTATGAGTGGAGTAGTGATTATTTGGGAATGAGGATGAGTTATAGAAGCGCCCGCTTCTGCTCCATGATTGTGAAAAATGGAAACATAATTTACATGCTTCTTTTGCTTCAGCTCCAAATATCTTTCCTTGTAAAGCGCAAACACCTCTCTTACTTTGTCAACAGGTAATTCTCCCATGGACTTATGGTGATCACGCGTGATCACCACTTCGTGGTATCCCACTGCATTCATTGTAAGATACAAGCTGTTCTCGTACCTCTTGTTCAAGTCATCGGAAGGAAGAAATGCCGGGAACTTATTGGGAATGGAAACAGCACTCCAGTTCTCGGTAACCTCTTCCACCTTTTGTCCATTCTCAAAAACAGTAAGAGCGTTCTTTATGGTATTGAAATCACAGAAAGGACAATCCTTGTCCGCACTCTCTTCTTTGCTTCTTTTTTCCTTCTGAAACATCTCGGGACGCTTGGCACGCCCGGAAGCTACCACTACCCACTCCCCTGAAGAAATATCATAACGAAGTTGCGAAGGAAATTCTTCTTTCTCTTCTTTGTTTTTTGAATCCCCGCTTTGTTCATTCATAGCTTCATTATACAAAATGAAAATTTAAATTCAAACGATCAGTCGATTCCTGTTATGACTTTTGTTCCTTTTTCTGTTATGGCTATCGTATGCTCAAAATGAGCTGAAAGCGAGCCATCCGCCGTTTTTATCGCCATGCCATCATCATGCTCTTTTATATAAGGGCTTCCTGTTGAGAACATCGGCTCAATGCAAAAAACCGCCCCTTTTACCAGTTTCGCTCCTTTTCTTCTCTTCCCTTCATTCAACACTTGAGGTTCCTCGTGAACTTCTTTTCCTATTCCATGCCCGCAAAGTCCCTTTATCACATAAAAACCGCTTTTTTTTGCGTGTCTTGATATTGTATTTCCAACATCTCCCAAAGTATTGCCCTCTCGAGAGTTCTTAATCCCTCTTTTGAGAGATTTCTTGGTTTCCCTTAACAGACGCAATACCTCTCCTTGGCAATCCCCTATGGGAACAGTGACAGCCATGTCAGTATGAAACCCCTTATAGAAAAATCCCAGGTCAAGAGAAAGTATATCTCCTTCCTTTAATCTATAATTAGAAGGAATGCCATGCACAATGACCTCATTGACGCTAGTACAAAGTGCTGCCGGAAAACCTTTATACCCCTTGAAGGACGGCTTACCTCCTTTTTTAAGAATAAGCTCTTGAGCATGATCATTCAAAGAAAGAGTAGTAACCCCTGGTAAAGCCCTTCTTTTTATCTCTTCCATTGTTTCCGCAAGCAATCTTCCCCCTTTTCGCATTATCTTGATTTCTTCTTCCGACTTTAGATGGAACATGACAGCAAAAGCATTAAAAAACAATGATACTTAAAAAGATTTTTGATAAGAGAATAAAAAAAGAGGTTTTTCCTCTTTTTTGTCATTCATTCAAAAAAGGTTCCACTTTTTCTTTAAGCTCTTTCCAGACATCCTCTACAGACTGTTCCCCATCTATTTCCAAGAGCAATCCTCTTTTATGAAAATACTCAATGACCGGTTCTACTTCTTCCTTAAACCAACTGAGCCGTTCTTTTATATCTTCTTTTGTGTCATCACTTCTTCCTCTTTTCTTCAAGCGCTGATAAGCTTCTTTTTCACTTATCTTTATATGACAAGCTATGACATCCTTCCATTCAAACATTTCAAAAACTTCCTCAAGCATTTTTGCTTCATATAGTTTACGAGGATTTCCATCAAATATAATACCTTCTGCTCCACGTTCATGAAATTCAATGAGCAAAGGCATCCATATCAAAAACACAAGCGGAGTGGGAATTAATTTTCCTTGCGAGAGAGCTTCTTCTGTTTTTTTTCCTATAAAGTCATCTTTCTTGGCTCTTTTGCGAAGCTCCACACCTGTTTTTACAAATTCAAATCCGGTATCCTCGATAAGAAAATCAAGCTGAGTCCCTTTCCCGGATCCGGGCCTTCCTATGAGAAAAATTATCTTTGGTGACATGTTGAGCGCAAGAACGCAAAATGGATGCTTTTTATAGTAGTATGAGTGAGAATTTTATATGCTTTCGTATTCTCTCATTTGAAGCTGTGCATTTATTTGTCTTATGGTCTCTAGTACCACGCTCACAATAATGATGAGGGAAGCACCTCCTATGAGAAAACCGAAGGCTTCCACATCGGTAACACCCGAAATGATCATGGGAAGCACAGCTACCGTTGCCAAAAAGACAGCTCCAAGAAAAAGTACTCTATTCAAAATATAGCTCAAATAGTTTGCAGTGGGCTTCCCGGGTCTTATTCCCGGCACAAAACCTCCCATTTTTTGCAAATTCTCGGAAACATTATTCGGATCAAAGGTAACAGCAGTATAAAAATAGGTAAAAAGACATACAAGAATAAAGATCAATCCTCCGTACACCCAAGTGGTTTCCAGAAATACGGATACTGTACTCGCCACATCTCCTATTGTGCCTCCCATTTCAGCAAGAAAGCCAACCACCATAGAAGGGAGAACTACTAAGGACATGGCAAAAATAATGGGAATTACTCCGGCAGGATTAAGACTTAATGGTAAATAAGTAGAAGCACCCCCATAGATCTTTCTTCCTCTAACCCTTCTTGCATAAGAAACCGGTATATTCCTTCTTGCTTCATTTACATAAACTACTCCCATGATAATGGGAATTCCCAGTGCAAAGAAAAGAAGATACATGGGAACCGCTTGTGGGTCAAACATCACTTCTCTTATCATGTGTCCGATGTTCGCCGGAAGGGCGGAAATAATACCTGCAAAGATCAAAAGAGAGACACCATTTCCAATACCTTTCTCGGAAATAAGTTCCCCTAACCACATCAAGAACACTGTTCCTGCGGCAATTACCATCAAAATATTAATTATCTCCAAAGCTCCCAAAGGAGGAAGCACTTGCTGATTTTGAAACAGAACAAGCATCCCGTAGCCCTGAATGAACGCAAAGGGCACGGTCAATATTCTCCCGTATTGATTGACTTTTTGCCTTCCCGCATCTCCCTCTTCGCGATACATCTTCTGAAGTTGTGGCCAAACAAGAGTAAGCAACTGAATAATAATTACCGCAGTAATATATGGCCCAAGACCCAGCATCACAATGGAAAACTGATCAAGAGTTCCCCCTACAAGAAGATCGGCAAATTGAAACATTTCAAATCTAGCAAATAGTTCTTGCATTTTTTCCGGATCAAATCCGGGCATCGGAATATTGGCCATGAACCTGAACAAAGCAAAAATTCCCAGGATGAAAAGTATCCTGTTACGAAGATCGGGAACTTGAAAGATTTTTATGAACTTATTGATCATGGGTTTTATTTAAAAAATGGATTCATTATTCCTCCTTCTTTGGATTTTCCGTTACACTCCCTCCCGCTTTCTTAATTTTATCCTTTGCACTAGAAGAGACAATACACCCCTCCACGTGCAATGCTTTCTGTGTCT
The DNA here is from genome assembly GCA_003555075.1 of Candidatus Nealsoniibacteriota bacterium. Lineage (GTDB taxonomy): Bacteria > Patescibacteriota > Minisyncoccia > Minisyncoccales > PWPS01 > PWHW01. The sequence goes on along the minus strand of PWHW01000002.1, from coordinate 47,689 downwards.
CACCGTTACCCAGGATCTTCACGGGAAGCTTGCTGCTTTTTTTTATAAGCTTCTTTTCTCTTAGTGCTCTTTTATTCACTTTATCCCCGCTTTCAAACATTTTATCAAGAAAGGATATGTTTATGACATGAACCCTGTAAAGGGGAGAAAACTTATAACCCCTGAGCTTCGGATAGCGCTTTATGAGCTCCCTTATCATGGGCTGCATCTTAGCTCCCGCACGAGATTTTTGTCCCTTCATTCCTTTGCCCGAATAAGTTCCTCTCTTTCCTCCTCGAGCAATGCGCTTTTTCTTTTTATTCTTTCTTTTAGGTATTAACTCGTGTATTTGCATATTTTATTCTTCCTTATTTTCTTTTTCACTTTTTTCACTCTTTTCTTCTTTCTTCTCTTCTTCCGCTGTGTATTCTTCCATCTCAACCTTCTCGCTTTTTTGTGGAACTCGGAGTTCCTCCAATGCCTTTATGGTGGCCTTGGCGTTGTTCAGTTTATTCCTTGTATTTCCCAAAATCTTTCCTGAAATATTCACTATTCCGGCCATAGAGCATATGGTCCTTACTGTTCCACCGGCAACAAGACCCCTTCCTTCAGTTTGAGGCTTTAGCAACACCGTAGCAGCCCCATATTTAGCCTTTACTTCGTGCGGTATGGTACCGCTTTCGGAAATAGGCACCCTAACCACCGATCTTTGGGCCTTCTTGGTCGCCTTTTCTATGGATTCCTGCACATCTCCTCCCTTTGCCGTACCGGCACCGACTCTCCCTCTTTTATCGCCAACGATAACAAGCGTTCTAAATCTCAACCTCCTTCCTCCTCCGGTCATTCTTTCTACTCTGCTTATACTAAGAACCTCGCTATCAAACTCTTTTTTTGTTTCGGTTTTTTTCATACTTCCCATTTAATATTAAAATTTTAATCCCTCCTGGCGAGCTCCCTCGGCTACAGCCTTAACACGGCCATGATAAAGATATCCTTTTCTGTCAAACACTACCTCTTCTATTCCTTTTTCTTTGGCTTTTTTTGCTATTCTTTTACCGACATCCAAAGCCCTGGCTGTCTTGTTGGAAGATTTTCCTTTGCTATCTGCTCCCACATCACTTTCAGAAACAATGGTCATTCCCTTTTCGTCATCAATAAGTTGTGCATAAGTATACTTCAAGGAACGAAACACTTGAAGCCGAGGTCTTTCTTCCGTACCAGAAATACGCGCTCTTATCCTTTTGTGTCTTCTTTTTAGTTTTTCTTTTTTTCCCATCATCATATTTTACAATTTATTTTCCAGCCCCCTTCTTTCCTTCCTTAAGGGTAATCTCCTCACCTTTATATCTTATTCCTTTACCCTTGTAGGGTTCAGGGGGTCTTATTTTCCTGATTTCCGCCGCAATTCTATGAACCAGATCTTTTTTGGTTCCTGAGACGGTTATTATATCTTTGTTGACGGAAAAATCCACTCCTTCTTCCTTTTTCACTTCCACCGGGTGTGAGAAACCTACTCTTAAAATCAAATTTTCTCCTTGCATCTCTGCCCGGTAACCAACTCCTTTTACTTGAAGTTCTTTTTTATACCCCTCTTTGACTCCCGTTACCATATTGCTTATCAAAGACCTGAAGGTTCCCCACATTGCTTTGCTTTTTTTACTCTTTTTTCCTTCCAACACATTGATCTCGTTTTCCCCGATCTCTACGCTTATCTCCGCGGGAACTTCCAAGGAAAGTTCCCCTTTGGGGCCTTTTACTGTTATCATTTCTCCCTCTTTCTTAATCTCCACTCCTTGAGGAATATTTATCGGTTTTTTTCCTATTCTGGACATAATTTTATAATAATTTTTTTCCTTTTCTGCTTCAAAGAAGATTACCACACTTCACAAATAACCTCTCCACCGAGCTCTTTGCTTTTGGCATCTTTGTTCGTCATTATTCCTTTTGATGTAGAAATAATGGAGATCCCTCTTCCTCCTTTCACTCTTTTCATATCTTTGCTTTTTCTATAGATCCTTTGCCCGGGGGAAGAAACCCTTTTTATTTGAGTTATTACAGGAGTTCCCTCTTTATCATATCCTAAGACTATCCTAAAGAACCTTTTTTTCTCTTTTCTTTTCTTCAAGACTTTCTCTATGAAACCCTCCTTTTCAAGGCATAAAGCAATGCTGTGCTTTATCGAAGAAAAGGGAATGTCCACTGTTTGCTTTCCCACCGCTTGCGCATTGCGGATCCTGATTAACATGTCGGCAATTGGATCTGTATACATAATTATAAAAACTCAAAATGAATTCAAATGGAATATTTTTAATTTGTTCTCTTTACCAGCTTGATTTTCTTACTCCAGGCACCTCCCCTTTGTTTGCCATTTCACGAAAACATATCCTGCAAAGACCGAACTTTCTCAAGAAACCCCTCGCTCTTCCACACTTAAAACACCTCCTAACCTTTCTGGGAATAAATTTCGGTTTTTCTTTGGATTTTTCTATTTTTGATTTCCTGGCCATAATTATCTTAACTCTAAGTAAATTGAAATCTATTTTTTCTCGCTGCTTTCAAAGGGCACTCCCAGTTTGCTGAGTAAAGTCACTCCTTCTTCCTTGCTCTTTGCACTTGTTGCAACCGTTATTTCCATTCCAAACAGAAAATTCGTATCATCAGCCGATATTTCGGGAAAAACAAGTTGCTCCTTGATCCCTATGCTGAGATTACCACTTTGATCCACCGAGGATCTTTTAATACCTTTAAAATCTCTTATACGAGGAAAGACAATACTTATCAGCTTTTCCAAGAATTGATACATTCTTTTTCCTCTAAGCGTCACTCTTACACCGATCGGCATTCCTTCCTTCACACTAAAACCGGATATCGACTTTCTAGCTTTCCTTACTTGGGGTTTTTGACCCGTGATCAAAGAAAGGTCGTGAAAGATCTTTTCCAGTATCTCATCTTTGCGAGAAGGGTCTTTGGTCACCCATCTTCCCACTCCAACATTGATCACTATTTTCTCTACCCTCGGACAATCAAAAACATTTCCAACTCCAAGCTCTTTCTTTAATTCCGGAACTATCTCGTTTTTATACCTTTCCTTTAAGTCCTGCATTATATTTTTTGATTACATTTTTTACAAATTCTCTTTCCTTCTTTTTTCGTAACTCTCACTCCTTTCTCACATTTAGCACAAAAAAGTTTAACATTGGAGACCGATAAGGGAGCAGGAAATTCTACTACCTGTCCTGTCTTTTCTTTTCCCTTTTGCTTTTGTTTCTGTTGCTGAGGGGATATGTGTTTCTTCAAAAGATTCACCCCTTCAACAGAAACCCTCTTTTCTTTCGGAAAAGCATATAAGACCTTACCTTTCTTTCCCCTATCCTTTCCTTTTATCACTAAAACGTTGTCTCCTTTTTTTATCTTCATTCCCGAATATTTTTACCTTCTAATATTTTTACAGTATCCTTTTTTATACCACCTCCTTTGCCATGGTAGTTATCTCCTTAAAACCCTTCTCCGCAAGTTCGCGAGGAACGGGACCGAATATCCTTCCTCCTTTGGGCTTATTTGTTTTACCATCAAGTATTACCGCAGCATTCTCATCAAATTTGACATATGACCCATCTTTCCTGCGATAATTATACCTCTGCCTTACAATAACCGCCCTTACTACATCATGTTTCTTAACAGCCTTTTGCGGTTCCGCCTTCTTTACGGAAGCAACCACTACATCTCCTATGCGCGCATATTTCTTTCTTGTCCCTCCAAGTACGCGAAAGCACTGTATCTCTTTTGCACCCGCGTTATCGGCAACCTTCAACATTGTTTCTGTTTGTATCATAAGCCTTGGTACAAAGTCTAAATTAAATAAATTAACTCTTCCTTTCTTCCATTTTTCCTTTTACTTTCCATTTCTTATCTTTGCTCAAAGGTCTACACTCTTCAATAACAACCTTATCTCCTTCTTTATACTCCTCGTTTTCATCATGAGCCTTGTACCTCTTATGCACTTTGATCCTCTTCTTGTAACGAGGATGCTCCTTCCTTCGCTGAACTTCTACGACAACGGTCTTATTCATCTTATCGGACACCACTATGCCTTGTAATTTATTCCTCATAATTGTTTTCTGACTCTTTTAAAATGGTTTTTATCCTTGCAATATCCTTGCGCAAATTGGAAGCTTCTTTGGTGTTTTTTTCTTTACCACTCGCCCCTGAAAATTTAATATCATGCAATCTTTTTTGCTTTTCCTTTAAAAGCTTCAAACAGTCCTTCGCAGATTTTTTTCTGATCTCTTTGGGTTTCATGGTTTTGCACCTTACTTTCTTACAAACTTACACTTTACAGGTAATTTATCGCCCGCCTTTCTTAAAGCTTCTTTTGCCTTTTCCTCGGGAATACCATCTATTTCAAAAATAACTCTTCCGCTTTTTACCGGAGCCGCATAATGATCCACGGCACCTTTTCCTCCTCCCATTGGCACCTCCTGCCCTTTTCTGGTAACAGGTCTATCCGGAAAGACTCTTATCCACATCTTACCTCCTTTTCTCAGATATCTGATTATGGCCCTTCTTGCGGCCTCTATTTGCCTCGCACTCACAAGACCACCTTGCTCCGCCTTCAATCCGTAGCTTCCAAAATTAACAAAACAACCCTTCCTGGCAGGTCCTTTGGGAACCTTCTTTCGATGCTTTCTGTGTTTTACTTTCTTTGGAAAAAGCATATCTAGAACTTCTCACCTTTATAAATAAAAACCTTAATGCCTATTGCTCCGTAAGGACATCTTGCCATATCAAAACCATAATCAAGATCACCCCGGATTGTTGCTCGTTTTAGCTGTCCTTGCTGAAAGAATTCATTACGTGCGATCTCTATCCCATTAAGTCTTCCGGCTACTTGGATTCTAACGCCCTTAACCTCTTTGTGCATAGCTATTTTATGCAAAGCTTGCTTTACTACTTTTCTATAAGGAAGTCTCTTTTCAAGTTGCCTTGCAATTTCGCTCGCAGCAAGAGAGGCAGAGATCCAAGGATCCTTAACTTCCTTTATTTCAAGACGAATACTTTTCTTTTCATTTCCGGAAACTTTTCGAAGTCTCTTTTCAATTTTTTCTTTTAAATTCTTAACTCCTTCTCCTCCTCTTCCTATTATAAGACCGGGTCTTGAACTGTAGATCAAAACTCCCACTTCCTCAGCAGAGCGTTCTATTTCCACCTTTTCGACTCCCATAGTTCGAAGCTCTTTTCGCAGAAGCTCCCGAATCTCATTGTCCTCCTTAAGGAATTTTGAAAAATTCTTCTCATAAAAACCTTTGGAATCCCAGCTCTTCGTAACTCCTATACGATAAATTTTTGGGTGAACTTTATGTGTCATTTTGTTTATTTACTATATTGATTTTCTTCTAAATACTTGTTTTCTTTCTCCTTTAGTATCTTTCAGGCTTTCGCTCTGCTTTTGCTCCTCTCCAGAAGTTTTCTTTTTTCTTTTCGGAGCATCTTCTTCTTTCGGCTTCTCCGTCTTATATACTTTCTCGATCTTGGCTCTCTTTCCTTTCTTCTTTATCTCTCCTCCTTCTTTTTCCTTTAATTTTATTGAAACGTGAGAGGTTTTTTTATGGATCGGAAAAACAGCTCCTCGGGCACGTGGCCTAAACCTCTTCATAATAGGTCCTCCATCTACCCTAACCTCCGCAATATAAAGATTCTCTTTTTTGAAATTAAAATTATGCTCCGCATTGGCAATAGCAGATCGCAATAATTTCAGCATCGGTTGCGCCGGACGCTTGGTGGTGAACTTGAGCACCTCTTCCGCTTCCGTTACATGACAACCTCTAATAAGATCCGCAACAAGTCGGAATTTTCTCGGAGAGATTCTGGAATATCTAAGTTTTGCTTCTACGGACATGTTATTTTTCTAAATTATTTCTTCTTCTCAAGCTCACGTTGCATCTTACCACCATGCTTCACGAACTTCTTGGTAGGAGAAAATTCTCCCAAAAGATGGCCCACCATCTCTTCGGTAACATAAACCTTTACATGTTCTTTTCCGTTGTAAACCCCAAAAGTGTAACCGATCATATCGGGAGTGATCACGGCATTCCTTGACCACGTCTTTATTACCGCCTTTTTATCACCGGGCTTTACATCCTTGATCTTCTTTAACAGCTTTTCGTCAATGAAGGGGCCTTTTTTGATACTTCTGGGCATATTTCTCCTTTTTTAATTAAGTGATTATACTATTTCTTTCCTTTTTTCTTCTTGCCACCTCTTTTTATAATATATCTGTCAGTGTATTTTCTTCTCCTTGTACGTACGCCTCTAGCCTTCTTACCCCATGGCGTCTTGGGAGAGGGCATGCCAATGGGCTGCCTTCCTTCTCCTCCTCCGTGAGGATGATCGACCGGATTCATCACCGAACCCCTGACAGTGGGTCTTACTCCTTTCTTTCTTGAAATTCCCGCCTTTTTAAGATTCCTATAACGATGCTCAGGATTGGAAACTTCTCCTACGGTCGCAAAACAGTCGCTAAGTATCTTTCTTACTTCTCTTGAAGGCATTCTCAAATGAGTCATCTTTCCTTCGTGGGCAAGAATAAGCGCGCCCGACCCGGCGCTGCGAACTAACTTTCCTTTTCCATCAGGATGAATAGCAATATTATAAACCATGGTTCCCACGGGAATATTCTTCAGTCGCATTCTGTTGCCGGGTCTCACTTCCGCTTCTTCGGAAGCAATGATCTTATCGCCCTTCCTTAGCTTCTGAGGAGCCAAGATATACTTGCACTCTCCTCCTTCATACTCAACAAGCGCAATGTCGGCACTTCTGTTCGGGTCGTACTCGATATCAATCACCTTCCCTTCTTTTTCAAAAGGTTCTTGGCCAAAAGTGATCACGCGATACAAGCGTTTCACACCTCCTCCTTTGTGTCTTACCGTGATCTTCCCCTGATGGGATCTTCCAGCCCTCTTTTTCAAAGGAGTGAGTAAATTTTTCCGTTTTTTAGCCCTTGAATTCATAACACAAAATCATAATAAGGTCAACCTTGCCGCCTTGGATCATCATACCAAGGCCAGATCAATATTTTGCCCTTTTTTTAATTTTACAATAGCTTTCTTGTATCCTTTTGTCTCTCCTTCAGTTCTTCCTATGCGCTTCTTCTTGGGATGTACATTGATCATCATAACTTTCTCTACTTTAACCTTGTACTTCTTTTCCACTTCATCTTTTACCTCTCTCTTGTTAGCGCCCTTTTTTACTATAAAAACATAAAAGCCCTCATTTGAAAGATCCGTAGCTTTCTCGCTGATATGAGGCTTTATTAAAACATATTTACTCTCGCTTCTTCTTTCTGTGGTTGTAATATTCTTTTTGGACATCTCTTCTTTAAATATTATTGAGTGACTTTTTCTTTTTCTGTTTCACTGTTACTTGCAAGATTCTTTTTCATTATCTCCAGTGACTCCTTGGGAACTATAATATTCTTATAAGACATAAGATCCAGCGGATTTACATCACTCACTTGCATGGTATCAACCTTTTCGATATTACGCGCAGAAAGAATGATATTTCTATCCACTTGAGGAAGAAGTATTAAAGTACTTCCTTCACAGGGCATTCTCTCCAGTAAATTTCTCATTTCATTAGTCTTGGGTTCTTTTATATCCAAGTCAGTAATAAAGATCATCATGCCATTTTCCCTTTTTGCAGAAAGCACCATGGAAAGAGCTTTCCTTTTAGCTTTCTTATTGATCTTTTTTTTATAATTTCTTTCTTTGCGAGGTCCGAAAGTAACACCTCCTCCTTTCCAAATGGGAGATCGTATAGATCCGTGTCTCGCCCTTCCGGTTCCTTTTTGTCTCCAAGGCTTTCTTCCTCCACCCCTAACTTCTCCTCTCTCCTTGGTATGGGCAGTATTCTGCCTTCTTCTCATCTGCTGTGCACGAATCACTTGATAAACAAGATCAGGATTAACCTTCAATCCGAACACTTCCTCAGGAAGATCTACCTTCTTTCCTGTCTTTTTTCCTTCTTTATTGTACAAATCAACTTTCATCATACTTTTCTATCTTTAAGAGCCCTTTATTCTTTCCAGGAAGAGCTCCTTTGATTGCCATAATATTCTTTTCAGGATCAATGCTTACTATTTGAAGATTCTTCATCGTAACACTGTCCGTCCCCATTCTTCCAGCCATCTTCTTTCCTTTAAAGACCCTTTGAGGAAACATTGAACCAATAGAACCGGGTTTTCTTTCATTGTGTTTAGTGCCATGGGTCTTACTCCCTGCACCGCTGAAATTCCATCTCTTCATTACTCCGGCAAAACCCTTTCCTTTCGATACCCCTTCCACTTTTACCTTGTCACCCTCTGAAAAGGTTTCCACGGAAACATTTTCTCCGGGGGAAACATCAAAATTTCCCCTTATTTCTCTTAGGTAACGATAAGGTTTGTTCTTTTTTGATTTCTCAATCTTTTTTTCATTGATCTTGAGAAACCCGAGCTGCACCGCATCATAGCCATCTCTTTCTTTGCTTTTTACATCCGTTACCACGCAAGGCCCAGCCTCAACCAAGGTCACGGGAAGTACGCCTCCTTTTTCATCGAAGACCTGAGTCATTCCTAATTTTTTCCCAAGAATAAAATTCATCTTCATACTTTGCTTTTATTTTTTGACGAAACTAAATACCGAGGTTTTCCTCGATATTTTCATTTACGAAAACCTTCAACCCTCATCGTATTCAAGAAACCCGCCTACATCTTGATCTCAATATTCACTCCTGTAGGCAAAGTCAAATTGCGCAATGCATCAAGAACCTTCGCACCAGGATTAAGGATATCAATTATCCTTTTGTGTATTCGGATTTCGTACTGCTCTTTCGATTTGTTGTGAACAAAAGTCGAACGATTTACGGTATACTTCTTTATTTCCGTTGGAAGGGGTGTGGGTCCAGCCACTTCACTCCCGTGTCGTAAAGCAGTATCAATGATTTGCCTTGCGCTGGTATCGATCACTTTATGATCATAAGCACGAAGACGAATACGAATTTTCGATTTTACATCCTTCTCTTTTGCCATTTCCTTCTTTTTTAAAACTGCCATGTTCCCAGCACATCCTTATGCTTATAGCATAAGGATGTTACCAAGAACAATTATCATTGGTATTTTACTTGCTAACTATTTTGTGATCTTGCTTACCACTCCAGCTCCTACGGTTTTTCCTCCTTCACGAATTGCAAAGCGCATACCTTCTTCCATCGCAATGGGAGCAATAAGCTTTGCTTTCAGCTTGGCGGTATCACCCGGCATCACCATTTCAGTTCCCTCGGGAAGATCAACCTCTCCTGTAACATCAGTGGTTCTCATGTAAAATTGAGGCTTGTATCCTTTAAAGAAGGGTGTATGTCTTCCTCCTTCCTCTTTTCCAAGAATGTAAACCTCAGCTTCAAATTCCGTATGAGGAGTAATGGATCCTGGTTTTGCAAGCACCTGTCCTCTTTCTATATCATCCTTCTTTGTTCCTCTGAGAAGGATTCCCGCGTTATCTCCCGCTTGTCCTTCGTCAAGACTCTTGTTAAACATTTCGATACTAACAACAGTGGTCTTCGCAGTGTCTCGCAGACCAACTATCTCCACTTCTTCACCCGATTTAATTATTCCTCTTTCGATTCTACCAGTAGCTACCGTACCCCTTCCTTCAATAGAGAAAACATCTTCCACTGCCATAAGAAAGGGCTTGTCAACATCCCTTTCCGGTGCAGGAATATAAGAATCCATCGCTTCTACAAGCTCCATGATGGGACTGAGAGATTCATCATCCGCAGAGCTAGCTTCCGAAGCCTTCAGTGCAGAACCTTTTACAATAGGAATCTCATCTCCAGGAAATTCATACTCATTTAAAAGTTCTCTTACCTCCGATTCCACCAAGTCAATCATTTCTTGATCATCAACCATATCAACCTTGTTAAGAAAAACGACCAGTGAAGGAAGTCCTACTTGCCTTGCAAGCAAAAGATGTTCCCTGGTTTGAGGCATGGGTCCATCAGTTGCAGAAACAACCAGAATGGCGCCGTCCATCTGGGCCGCACCCGTAATCATATTCTTAACATAGTCGGCATGTCCGGGGCAATCAATATGAGCATAATGCCTATTTTCGGTCTCATATTCTCTATGGGAGATGGAAATAGTAAGCCCTCTTGCCTTTTCTTCAGGAGCAGAATCTATTTCTTCCACACTGACCTTTTTATCAAGATAGCCCTTGAGATGAAGAGCATTGATTATGCCTGCGGTAAGAGTAGTCTTACCATGATCCACATGACCAATGGTTCCGACATTCAAATGAGGTTTTCCTCTTTCAAATTTTTCTTTTGCCATATTTTTTTGGTTTTGCACCTACTTAAAAGATTAATAATGATTTAAATTTTTTCTCTTTGCTTGGATAAATAATACTATCTTATTTTGCTTAAAAAGTCCACAGCTAAACATACTACCTTTCACCACGCATAATTTCCTGCGCAATATTATAAGGAACTTCTCTGTAGCTGTCAAACTCCATGGAATAATTTCCTCGCCCCTTAGTAAGAGAACGCAAGGTGGTTACATAACCGAACATCTCTGCAAGTGGTACCTTTGCCTTGATGACTTTCTGAGTTATCTTTCCTTTTGTTTCCTCGCTGGATTCCACTTCGCCCCTCCTTGAAGAAATATCACCCATGACATCCCCTAAAAATTCGGCAGGAATGATAACTTCCACTTTCATATAGGGCTCCAGAACAACGGGATCTGCTTTTTTGTAAGCTTCTTTGAATCCAATAGAGCCGGCTATCTTGAAAGCCATCTTGGAAGAGTCCACTTCATGAAAAGAACCGTCATAAAGCGTGGCTTTTACATTCACAATGGGGCATCCCGCAAGTATTCCTTCGTCCATTACTTCCTCTATTCCCTTCTCTACTGCCGGAATGAACTCTTGAGGGATCACACCTCCTTTTATCTCATCCACGAACTCAAGCCGCTTATCACTATCCTTGAGAGGTTCAATACGAAGATTGACATGTCCATATTGCCCTCTTCCGCCACTTTGTTTGACATATTTTCCTTCTGCTTCCGCTTCTTTTCTTATTGCTTCCTTATAAGCTACCTGAGGTTGTCCCACTTGAGCATCTACTTTAAATTCCCTTTTTAGTCTGTCGATAATGATATCAAGGTGCAACTCTCCCATTCCGGAGATCACTGTTTCCCCCGTCTCTTCATCCCCATATACTCGAAAGGTGGGGTCCTCTTCTGAAAGCTTCCTTAGCGCAATACCCATTTTTTCTTGATCCTCTCTGGTCTTGGGCTCTACCCTTATAGACACCACAGGCTCAGGAAAACTTATTTCTTCAAGTATTATGGGATCATTCTCATCAGAAAGGGTGTGTCCGGTATAAGTTTCCTTTAATCCTACTGCTGCCACAATATCACCTGCATATATCTCTCCAAGCTCCTCACGTTTATCGGCATGCATTCTTAAAATACGGCTTATACGTTCTTTTTTTCCGTTATTGGCATTAAGAATGTAGGATCCACCCGATAATTTCCCGGAATAAACTCTCATAAAAGTAAGGCTCCCGACATATGGATCATTTGCGAGTTTAAAGGCCAGGGCCGAGAATGGTTCGTCATCATTCAAGTTACGCACCATTTCTTCTCCCGTTTTTGGGTGAACCCCTTCCACAGGAGGAAGATCAGTAGGAGCGGGAAAATAATGACAAATTGCATCAAGTACCGGCTGAACCCCTTTATTCTTCAAAGCAGTGCCACAGAATAAAGGAACGGCTTTGTAATTCAGAGTTGCTTTGCGCAAAGCATTCCTTATCTCCTCCTTTTCTATTTCCTGACCTTCCATATACTTCTCAAAGAGCTTTTCATCTTCAGTAACTATCTTTTCGAGCATCTCTCCCCTCCAGTTCTCTGCTTTTTCCTTCATCTCTTCCGGTATCTCATTTTCTTCTATCACTTCTCCGAACTTCCCTTCGAACTTAAGGAATTTCATAGAAATAAGATCTATAACTCCTTGAAAGCTCTCTTCCTCCCCCACGGGAAGCTGCACAGCAACCACATCAGAAGTGAGTTTTTCCTTGATAGATTGAAAAGAATCTTCAAAAGAAGCTCCCGTTCTATCAATCTTATTTATGAAACAAATCCGAGGAACATTATACTTATCCGCTTGCCTCCAGACAGTCTCCGATTGCGGCTCCACTCCCGCTACTCCGTCAAAGACGACAATGGCTCCATCAAGAACTCTCATAGACCTTTGGACCTCGGCAGTAAAATCAATGTGTCCCGGAGTATCAATTATGTTTATTCTATATTCATTCTCTTTCTTCTTTTCCAGTCCGGAAGGAACCCAAAAACAAGTAGTTGCCGCCGAGGTAATGGTTATACCTCTTTCTTTTTCTTGGGACATCCAATCCATGACCGCCTCCCCCTCATGTGTTTCCCCTATTTTATGAGAGATTCCTGTGTAAAAAAGAAAACGCTCCGTTACAGTCGTCTTTCCCGCGTCTATATGAGCGATGATTCCTATGTTTCGGTATCTGTCTATGGGATATTCTCTGGGCATATTTTGCTAAAAATTAAAAAGAGTCATTAGATTATTTGGCCAAATATGCGAAGGCCCTGTTGGCCTTGGCCATTTTGTGCATGTTTTCCTTCTTTTTTACCGCCTCTCCCTCATTTTTGGAAGCGTTTAAAATTTCCTCGAAAAGCTTTTCGTGCATCGCTTTTCCTTTTTTCGACCTTGCAGCTTGAACTATCCACCTCATGGAAAGGCTGACAGCCCTTTTTTTATTTACCTTCATGGGAACTTGATAAGTAGCTCCCCCTACCCTCTTTGGACGAACCTCCATATTCGGAGAAACGTTGTAAATGGCATTATCAAAAACCTCTGTAGGGTCCTTCTTTTCCTTTTCCGCTATCTTATCAAAGACCTTGTAAACTATTTTTCTTGCAGTATCCTTTTTACCTTTCCGCATTACATGGTTTATAAACTTGGAAACCATGACGCTCTCATATCGGGGATCCGGATTTATCGGTTGCAGCTTATAGCTCTTTTTTCCTTTTTCTTCAAACATTTCTATTTTTATGATTATTTTTGGTCCTTTTTGGTTCCATACTTACTTCGAGACCCCTTCTTTCCTTCCACTCCGGTAGTATCCAAAGCCCCTCTCACCACATGATATCTTACACCGGGAAGATCCTTTACTCTTCCACCTCTTATAAGAACTACAGAATGCTCTTGCAGCTTGTGTCCTTCGCCGGGAATATAGGCGGTAACCTCCGCTCCGTTCGAAACACGAACCCTCGCCACCTTACGAAGTGCCGAATTTGGTTTCTTGGGGGTAATGGTAGTAACTTTGGTACAAACCCCCCTCTTGAACGGGGAGGGATAATAGGACCTTCTGTTTCTTACATTATTGAAATCATAAGAAAGCGCAGGAGACTTATCCTTCTTCCTTTGTTTCTTTCTTCCTTTTTTAATAAGTTGATTTATTGTCGGCATATAATTTTCAAAAATAAATCGCAAAGACCAGAGAATGGCCTTTACTCTGCCATATATTACACAAAATTCTATCAAAGTCAACCCCGCATACCAAAGACCCAAATAAAACTCTTTACACAAATCATCAATGTTCCCGACATCAGAGCAAAGCAAAGAATTCGGCAAGAGGAATTCCGGTAATGGGATAAAACAACACGGAAATTATCAAAAATAGTATATAAAAGAATACATTGGCAAATAAAATAAGAACAGCTATTAAAATGAAAAAGCCGTAATCTGCAAAGAAAACCCTCATTTTTTCCGAAATAGAAGGAAAAAGCGTAAAAATGATATAAGATCCATCCAGGGGAGGTATGGGCAAGAGATTGAAAACAGCAAGTAAAAGATTTATGAAAACCACCGAGGCAAAAGCGAAAAATAAAGGCTCACTGGCGCTTATTGCAGGAACAAAGCGAATCAACATCCCAAAAAGAAAGGCTAAAAAAATGTTTGAACCCGGACCTGCAAGTGCAACTTTCAATTGAGCGTATTTTCCTTGCAAATTAAAAGGGTTTACAGGAACCGGTTTTGCTCCCCCTATAATGAAATTGGTTGGCAAAACGATCATTATCAGTGGCAAAAGTATGGTAAAAAAGGGGTCTATATGAGGAATGGGATTTAATGTAAGTCTTCCCATATTCTTCGCCGTGGGATCTCCCAGAGAGTAGGCAGCATAACCATGCGCATACTCATGAAATATGGCCGAAAAAATAAGAACAATAAAGATAAGCATCCAGATTTCCATACGCCACTAATGATAACAGAATTTTGCATTAAATCAAACTCGTTGACATTCAAGAGGAAAAGAAGTATTATAAAAAAATGAAAGGAGGATCTTAAATGAACCTTGAAAAAGTGAATTGTCTTGTGCTTGCAGGTGGAAGCGGAGATTCCCCCCTTGAAAAAAGGGGAGGCGTGTCAAGCAAAGCGCTTATCAAGATGAAAGATGGTAGAGAAATGATTCGTTTCATAATAGAAACAATGCAAGAATTGAAAGAATTGAAAGAAATAACAGTAATAGGGCCTGAGGAACTACAGGATATTTCAAGCGATTACGGGGCAAAATTCGTCATCCAAGAAGATTGTATCACCGATAATATCATAAAGGGCTCGAAGGTGTTCCAGAAAGATAAGAGTATCATTGTCAGCTCTTCGGATATTCCCTTTATCTCCAAAGAAGCAATTAGCGATTTCCTGGAAAGATCATATCCCGGTGATCATGATTTTTATTATCCTCTCATAAGCAAGGAGTGCTTTCCTCCGGAAATAAAGAAGACTTTCGTAACTCTAAAGGAAGGTACTTTTGCCGGAGGAAATATCTTTCGTTTGAATCCTAAAAAATTACAACAATTCGGGGATCTTACAGAAAAGATAATGATGTCAAGAAAGCGTCCTTTGAAAATGGCTTCCCTTTTTGGGATAGCGATACCGTTCCTTTATCTTGTAGGAGGGCTTTCCATCGACAAAATATTGGACCGTATAAATCGTTACAATATAAGTGCCAAGCCGATCTTTTCTCATTTTTTCGAATTGGGAATGGATGTGGATGACCAGCATGATCTTGAAACGATAGAAGAGATAATGAAAAATAGACCCTTTAAAGAGCGGGTATAATTATAACCCGCTTTTTTTATTTTCCTTGAAAAAAATATTTTTTCCTTTATAATGTAGCTTGCGTTATAAGATAATTTCACTAAAATAAGATGTCGAAAAAGTGTGATGTTTGCGGAAAATCACCTGCAATGGAAAGAGGAAGAAAGAAGTTGATGTCCAAATACAATCCAACCCCGAAAAGAAAGAAGCAGCCTAATTTGCAAAGGATTGTTGTTCCTCATAGTGTTTCTCAAAAAGAACTAAAGGAATTTGCAGGAAAAAAAGTGGTTGCATGTACAAGGTGTATCAAGACCTTGAGTAAGAATAAGTGAGCGGGCCGTGGCCTAGAGGCTTAGGGCGCACGCATGGGGTGCGTGAGATCGCCGGTTCAAATCCGGCCGGCCCGACAATTATGAATCCTTAATAACACCGATTGACTGGGATTCAATAGAACAAAGGAGGGATAGAGGTTGAAAAAAGATCATTTTTCCCGTGAAGAAAAGATCGAAAGAATAAGAAGGTACGTAAAAAAGCAAAGAGAAAGAAAGAAAATAGGAAGAGAGGAACTTTCACCGCATCCAATACCGGAACCTTCTTGTTTTGGATACGGAGAGGCCTATAATTTCGTCGAATGTCAACTTGTTTACACCACTCACCAACCAAACTGGGATCTGTTAAAAGAAGATTCGATACTCGAAATGGCCTTCAATTATGTGAAGTTCGGGAAAAGGTTCGTTTAGGCAGGGAAACCTGCCTTTTTTTATTCTTTACTCTTATAATCTGAATAAAGAATCATGGAGAATCTTATATTCGCCGTAATGATCATGCTAATTGGATCCGGAATGTTCTCCGCTACCGAAGCGGCTCTTTTTAGTACATCTCTCAATGGAGCAAAGATACTTAAAAGTAAAGAGAAAAGGGGCGCTGAGTATCTTTTGAGAATCAAAAAGGATATGAGGCCCACCATTACCGTCTTGGTCGTCTTTACGAACATTTTCAACATCGCAGGAAGTGTATTAGTGGGAAACATTGCTGCGGAATTTCTTGGAAGTGCAAAAATAGGAATATTTTCCGCCATTTTGACATTCTTGGTGATAATTTTCGCAGAGATAATACCAAAGACCATTGGAGAGACTTTTGCAACACCCATAAGTCTACTCTTGGCAAAACCTCTTTTTTACGGAACCAAGTTGTTCTCTCCCTTGATAATTTTGATCGAGTTTTTTACAAAACCCATCCCAAAGAAGAAAAAAACCATATCCGAAGAAGAAATACGCACTCTCAGCAACATCAGTTTTGCAGAAGGAGTGATCGAAGAAGATGAGAAAGAAATGATACATAGAGTTTTTTTGCTCAACGACCTGAAGACAAAAGATATAATGACTCCGAGGATCATGATAACAGCTTTTAGTAGCAAAAGAGCATTGAAAGATATAAAAGATGATATCTGTTCTTCAAGTCATTCACGCATACCAATATATCACGAAAATCTCGACAATATCATAGGAATATGTCACCAACGGGATCTACTTATAGCCTTAACAAAAGGAAAAGAAGAGGAGCAAGTGGCTAATTTCGCCGATCCTGAAGTAACTACAGTGCCTGAGGATAAAAAAATAGACGAGTTAATACCCGTCTTTAGGAAGCAACGCTGTCATTTGGCAATTGTAGTTGATGAATTCGGGGGAACCGCAGGTGTTGTGACCCTGGAAGATGTTTTAGAGCAAATTATAGGAAGTGTCGTAGACGAGACCGATAAAGCGGAGAATCTGAGAAAGAAGGCTAAAGAGAAAAGAGTATAAATTACTTCCTTATATCCTTTAAGGTATCTCTTTTTTCCGTTTCCATTAGCAATATATCCTTAAGATTCTCGAGAAGTTTTACTCTTTCTTCCTCATTGAGATGAGGAATGACTTCCAAAAGTTCATTCTTTTGACCATCACTTATAGGGGCCGCCCGGACCATTTCACTTAGAGGATTGTTTTTTATGAGCTCATTCTGATCCATATTCTACATCAATAAATGATTATTATTTTTTCTTTCCCTTTCCTTCCATTGCCGCAGCGATCATCATCAGTGCGGCAAGAGCAATAAAGACAAAAAAGGTCAATGACTCTTTGGCTTTACCTTCCAAGAACCCCTTCGACTCCGGTGTTCCTTTCTTTTCTTCAGGTTTTTTCTCTTTTTCGGTCTCAGCCTTTTTCTCCCCCTTTTTTTCTTCATCCTCTTTGACCAACTCCTTGATCTCCTCCGTATCCATACCTCTTTTCTTCATCGCTTCTATTATTTCCTTCATACCCTCCTTAAATCTCGGGTCCTTGCATAGTTGTGCAAACTCTTCCATTGAAGTTTCAAAGTTAAGACTTTTTCCCCCTTCATGCAAAGGATCCCTTTCTCTTTTTATGACCCTTTCCTTGCTATCTCCGCCGGTTATCTCTTCAACCGAGGCCAGCTTCTTTTTTACATTTTCATAAGCCAACTCCACGAATTCTTCTTGGTCATTGCAATACTTCTCCAGTATATTCTCTTTCTCTCTTTCCACTTCTTTTTCAATATCCCTCTTTTTTTCTTCTTCACTCAGCTTACTAAGATAACTCTTTACCATTTCCAATTCCCCCTCTTTGTTCATCGACACTCCGGCGCCCTCTTCCTTCACATTTCTGTTGTGCTCCTCTATCTCTTTCCTTCCCTGCTCAGAGGGTTCCTCTAAATTTATCTCTCTTTCTTTGCCATCGCTACCTTCAACAACAAGAACTCTCTCCTTTTTTCCCAAAAAAGGTATTTTACTTATAAATCCTTCTCCTTTCTTTCTTTTTTCCATCCTGATATTTTCAATGTCCTCAAAATCCACGCCCTTCCTGGAGAGCCAGATGAGCTCCGCATGACTAGGTTCACTTCCAGCAGCTCCCGATATTTTTCCTTTGATCTCCTCTATTTTATCATCCTTGAGCACCTCTCTTTTTTCCTCACTGCTCAAATCTTCCCACCTTTCTCCATCCACCTCTCTTCCTTTCTTTTTTCCGTGCACCACCCTTCCTCGATTCTCCTTTTCCGCTTGAAGTAATTCTTCATCAGTAACTTCAACTCCCATCATGTTAAATACTTCATCTTCCGCTGTTTTCACATTTCTTTGCGCCTCTTCTTCCAACCTTTCTCCTGTTACCGCCTCATATAATTCCTTTAATACATCCTTCTTTTCCTCCGGCATTCCTTGGAAATCACCCTCCGCAATCTCATTGAAGGCAAGTAATCTCTCGTTGTATGTCATTTTTCCTCTCGACCTCTCGATCGCCTCCTTTAACATTCCCAGTCTTGCAGCATGTTTATTGCTTTTCAATCTTTCTTTAAAGCTCTCATCTCCATATACCAGGCTCAACAACTCTTCCTCATTTTTATTCTCTACATTATAATTCTTTTCTTCCAAATATTCTTTTGCCAAACGTGCGGAACTCTCTACCTGTTCATTTTCCAGAACACCTGATAATTTCTTTCTTAATTCCGGATTGATGGTGGGCGTTATCTCACGCGTATCCATCCATTTCTCTACGACCTTCTTTCCGTATTCTCTTTCCAGATCATCTCCAGTTTCCGAAGAGGGTTCTTCTTCATAAATTCCTTCTTTTTGCTCTTCCTCGTGCTTCTCTCCTTCCTGGAACTCCCTTGCAGAAACTTCCCCCTCTTGCTCCTCTTCTTTTAGCTCCAACTCTTTTGCCTCCTTTTTTACGTTTTCCAAATTCTCTTTTAACACACTCACTTCTTCTTGAGCTCTTTCTTTTGCTTTTCCTTGCAAAGAATCAATGTTATCACTCTTTTCCTTTAACTCATTCTCTATCTCTTCTATCTTTTTTGTGTAAAAACCTTTCTCTTCTTGCTTTTCCCTGTTTTCTTTTTTTTCCATATTAAAAACTAGATCTTTACTTTTATTCAACTATAAAATAATTAATGAATTACGTAAAGTCATAATTTTGCTCTTTCTTTTATCTCTCTCTCCACTATTGCTTTCGGTCTTCCGTGTTTCACTTTTGATATCTTTCTAGCCTTCATAGCAACACCGGCATCCCCGGGAGAGGGTTTGGGAGCAGCTATCTTAAAAGGAGATGTGACCCGGTTGTTTATAAGCATTCGAATTATGTACTGATAATTATCTATATTTCCCAGATCAAACTTAGAGAAATTGGGAGAAAACTGCCTCTCCATGAATTCCGCATCATCCACTCCTATTCTATAGGAAGCAACAGTCCCCACATTGCCCATTACCGCATTCTTTATCTCTTCCCTGAGTTGCGGCATATATTGGTGTGCAAGAATAAGGTTGAGCCTATATTTTCTAGCTTCCGAAAGTATGGTGGCCACACTATCGGTAGTAAAGTTTTGAAACTCGTCAACATACAAATAAAAATCTTTTCTTTCCTCTTCCGGAAGAGCCGCTCTTCTAAAAGCGGAAATTTGCATTTTAGAAACCAGTATCATTCCAAGCAAAGAACTGTTTATCTCTCCTGTAAGCCCTTTGGATAAATTGGCTAGAAATATTTTTCTTTCATCCATTATTTTACTTAGATCAAAGCTTGATCTTTGTTGGCCTATAATATTCCTCATCATTTCATCAGTAACGAATCTTCCGATCTTTGAAACTACATACCCGAGCATATCGGATCTTGTTTGCCCTGTGGTTTGCTTCCACTCCCTGAACCAAAAGTTTCTTACCATATGGTCGGAAACATTTCTCAGCTTCTTTTCCATGAACTCATCATCTGAAAATATCCTTGGGATCTCGGCCACCGTGCCCGGGTCATCTTTGTCCGCCATCAACGCCGCCATGGCATTTCTCATATAATATTCGAACATGGGACCAACAATTGCTTGGTCAAAGAGTTGATTAAAGATCATTACCATCTCGGACATCGCAAAGTCACGCTGTTCGGGAGTTTCCCATTCAAGCATATTCAATCCGCAAGGCCTTTCCCTGTCGAAAGGCTCAAAAAGCACTACATCGTCAATCCTGTTCTTGGGAACATTTGCCAAGGTATCTTCTATCAGATCTCCGTTAGGATCTATCACTCCTACCCCCTCCCCATTCTTCATATCCTGCCTGATCTTCTCCTTCATTAGCGATGTTTTACCAACACCCGTCTGTCCTATGATATAGAAGTGCCTTCTTCTGTCATCCCGAGAAGCTATATAAACTTCCTTTCTTTCGCCTCTATAGACAGCTTCCCCCAAGAGCACGGGTCCGCTTTTAGGAAGTTCGGAAGGAGGGGGAGCTTCTTTGGATCTTACCCATTTTATATAAGGACTTTCTATGTGAGAAAGAGGAAAATGATAAATTCCCGTAAGCTCAGTAGAATTCAGTATGCAAGACTGGCCTTTTTTGAACTCTCTGAAACTAAAATCATACACCATTCTCTTTAGAGCTTTTTTTCTTTTGACCCTCTTTATATTAAAACTGTTGACTCCGGAGGTGAACTGAGAAAAACTGCTTTCAAGATTAGAGAGAACTTTGTCTGCGTCTTCTCTGCTCTTAGCCGCTGCCATAAGACGTATATTCACCTCAAAGCCCTGTTTTTCTATTTTTTTTCTTATAAGATCAATGGTGGCCTCGTCCACACGAAGATCCTTTCCTTCTTTCTTTTCTTTACTTTCTTTTGAAAGAACTCCTGTAATATCTCTTAAGAATTTCTTGAAAGAACTTTCTTCTGTTTTGATCGTTGCTTCGTTCAAACTTTTCTTGTTTTCAGTGATCTCTTTAAGAACTTTCTCACCTCTCTTCCTTAGATCGAACAAAGTGGGTCGAATAACTATCTGTACGGCCGAGCCCTCATCGGCGCTTATATTGGTTACAGAATTGACAATTGATTCAAGAGGATCTCTTGCTAGGTCCTCATAAGTATTAAGAGGAAGAAAGAAGTTGCTCTTTTGTGTCAAATAGGATGCGGATACTTCTCCTTCGGGCTCGAACATAGTGTAGTCTCCGGGAATCTTTTCGACAATGGCACCCGAATAAATTCCTTGAACATATTTGTTTAAAGCACTTTCATATCTTGAGGGAACGGCAACATAAAAAGAAATATCCCTCTCTCCAACCTCTGACGCTATTTCCAACACTACTCTCGGAAAACCATGAATGATCCTGGAAAAAAAATTCTCTCCTTTATCAAGGTAAAGAAAATTGGAATAAAATTGTTCCATTTTGGATATCTTTTTCTTCTCCTCCTCTTTTCCGCTCCCATCATCCTCTTCGTGCTTTGGCAACCTTACAAGAAAAAGAGTCATATCAAGACTCCTGTCAAGCATTCCCTTTCTTCTTTTCTTTACAAAGAAAAAAATGGCCAATAGTAAGACCACCCCGATACCCACTATTATAAGAATTTGATCCAAAGGAATATTCATTTTTTCATTTTTCTAAGAATCTCTTATAAGCAGCTTCTTTTGCAAGCACATCATGGTAAACATCAAGTAAAAAAGGATCATTTTCCTTCTCCGCTTCCTTTATGGATCTCTCAAGCCCTTTCTCTTCTGCTAAATTCAAAAGATTCTTGATCTTATCCTTTACCAGCAACTCTTTTTCCTTCTCTCTCATTTCCACCTCTTCTTGCTCTTTTTCTGTTAAGGGAGTGAATTTGGGAGGAGGGGGGTCAAAGGAGGACAGTCTTTCCTGTTCTTCCTTTTCCTCTTTTTTTTCCTTCTCTTTCTCACCCTCCATTTCTTCCGGAGAGACACCTTTCTCTTTATACCACTCTTGCACTATTTCCTTGCTGATTTCTCCTATTCTTTCTTGGGACATAGATAAATTTGAATTTATTGCCTTTATTATAAGTATATAAGAACAAAATAGCAACTCCTCTCCTTATAAAATAAAAACCCCTCTTCTGCAAAGAGGGGTCTATCTTCTGCAAGATTCATGTCATCGCATGGACTGCATTTTTTGCGCAGCCGCCATCTGCACTTTTTTCATTGCTTCGTTGAAACATTTTTTGACTGCTCTTTCTTGCTCCTCTTTTGAAACCCCTTCGCTCAATTCTACCTCTTCCACTTCCATCTTTCCGTTCACAACCATTCTCACACCACTTTCGCTTACCTCCACCTTCTCTTTTTTGAGTTCTCCTTGTAATCTTTGAAGTTCCTTGGCCTGTTTTATTTGATCCCACATGGCTCTTTGGTGATTAATTTTTATAACAACAGTTGAACTATAACAAACCCTCGTCAAAAAACAAGAGTCGATATAGGATAAATTTATCTTTATTTTTTCCAAAAGAATTTTGTCAAAAAAAGATCACCTCCGTGTAAGGAGGTGATCTTAAGCCCGCTCGTCATAAGAAATCTGAGAATATACTCAAGTGGGTGCCTCAGCCTTGCCCCACGGGACAAGGGTCATTTGCGGCTCCCTAAAAAAGTGCAATGTCAGATTCTTTTTTTAACGAGCGGGTATTTACAATTATATCGTTCTACTAAAAAAGGGTCAATACTTATTACACCTTAAGAAGATCTGCAAGCTGCTTTATAAAAGAAACTACTACCGGAGGAGCCAATAAGCTATAACTCTCCACACCGTTTTCATCCTTTATCGTCCAAGGCGTTTCTTTTATCTCCACTTCCCCCTTTTCTTCATTGAAATGATAGTTGTATTCCGGAGTAAGCTCATAATAGGAAACATATTCTTCTGCCTTATTCACAGGAACAGAATTTCTAAGAAGGATCTTGGGAATCCCATAAAGATTGAACGCTTGTTTTATGAGCTTCTCATCCATATCAAGTCTTTCCTTGATGGGAGCAATCCCTCTCTCATCCCCCTCTTTCCTTTCCATTCTTCCACCATCGCAACCGGGATTATCACAAACAAGATGAAACTCACCTGTCTCTTTATCGTATTCCACCTTAGAGGTGGGGAGTAGTTTCAAGTTTCGTGAAGTGTTGCACTTATGGCAAATTCTCCTCCATTTTATTCTCTCGTCAATCACTTGCTCGGGAACATCAATAAGAGCAAAGAAATCCGCATCGTCACGATATCCGATAAGATCCCTAAAGAAAAGTGAATAGGATATCTGATCCATGTCCCTCGGAAAACCATCAATAAAAATAACTTTTCTTCCCCTTTTTGCGATCTCCCTTTTTACTAAAGTAAGAATAAGGTCTGTGGGAAGAAGCTTTGAGGTGCTCCTTCCTTTGAGAATATCTTTTATTTCTTCCAGAGAGTGCCACCCTCTATAATTTTCTTCCAAAAAATCAAAAAGTTCTTCACTCTTTTTCTCGTCTTCAAGCTCTTTATCAAGGTCCCTGATCATATCTCCTATGGAAAAATGATCTATCTTTTCGGGATCTATCACTTCAGAGAACATCTTGGAGTATGTACCTTTTCCGGCACTTTTCTTTCCCAGAAGATATATAATAAAGGCGCTTTGATCGAGAAAACTCCTTATTTTCTCTATTTCGTTTCCCGCTTTGAATGAAAAATATTCCTCTCTTCCTTTGGGATCGGAAAGATCGAACTTTCGGTCGTTATCCATTTTTGTCTTAAAGATGGGAAATTCCAGATCCTTCATTTTGCACATGAGTCTGTTCTTATATGATCACCTTCCTCAATTTCAAACAGACCTCCTAAAATTCATAAATTAATTATTGTTTTCTTCAATGGTCCTTTTCACGATCTCCAAAGCTTCTTCAGGCGTATCAACCAAATGAAATATCTCCAAATTCTCCTCTTTTATTGTTTTATACTTATAACAAAGATCATTTCTTATCCACTCAAAAAGAGGTTCCCAATAATCTCTTCCCACCGCCACCACGGCAACCTTTTTGGGAATCTTTTTTGTTTGAACAAGAGTAATTATTTCAAAGAATTCGTCAAGGGTTCCAAATCCTCCGGGAAAAAATATATACCCCGAGAAAGAAAAAGAGAGCATGACCTTACGAGTAAAGAAATAATAGAATCCTATGGAGTGCTTCAAATATTTATTGGCTCTTTCTCCTGTTTCTATTTGAATGTTTATACCCACCGAATCTCCGTCTTTTTCGTGCGCTCCTCTGTTTGCCGCTTCCATTATTCCCGGCCCCCCTCCTGTGATCACAGCAAAATCATTCCTAGCAAGCATCTGCCCCAAAAGCCTCGCTTTTTCATAGTTCTCATTATTCTCACTGAAAGAACTGGAACCGAATATGGTTACCGATTTCTTAAAATCCGTAACGAATTGAAAACCTTCCACGAATTCGGCCATGATCCGAAAGATCCTCCATTGGAAGGTTTCCCGAAAATCCTCTTTTGTTGGAGGAAGTTCCGCGTCGGGAAGTTGCGATAGATCGAACTCTTCGTTGTTATTCATTTTTTTCTATCTTTATCTTTTAAATTCCTGGGATAATTATATAAAAAAAACGTTAAACTACAAATCTCACTTTTTTACATTTCCTTTTTGAAGATTATATCACCTTCTTTGTCAGTTCTCCTCACTTCCACCCCAAATGACTTGAGTCTCCTGATAACATCTCTGTGCGGATGCCCATAAGGATTATCCTTTCCTACCATTATCACCGCTTCACTGGGAGAAGTTTCAAGAAGAAACTTCTCCGAAGTAGAGGTGTTAGATCCGTGGTGCCCCACTTTTAGAATATCGGTATCAAGATCGCATTCTTGGTTGCAACTATCCAATATCTCTCCTTCCTGTTTCTTGTATGCATCTCCTGTAAAAAGAAAACTGTAGCTATCATCAAAAACAAAACGAGAAACCACAGAAGCTTCGTTCAAATCACTCACTTTCTTTCCTTTCAATTCTTCTTCAGGATACAAGATATCGAGATAAAAGTTATTTCCAGATATTCTTTTTCCCGCCATGGCCTTCTTATACCCCTCCTTTTTCAACAACTTCTTCCATTTTCTTGAAACCCTTTCTTCCCCCGTCACTCCGGTACAAATTATCTCCTCAACATCATAATATTCTATTACTCCAAAAAGACCGGAAACATGGTCATAATGCGGATGGGTTAAGATAACAAGGTCTATATGTTTATACAAAAAAGGAATCTCATCTTCCAGCTTTTCCAAGATCTTTTCCCCCGGACCGCCATCGATCAAAATATGATGATTCTGAGGCGTTCTGATAAGTATGGCATCCCCTTGCCCCACATCAAAGAAAATAACCCTGAATTCATTTTCGTTTAGGAATAAAAGAAAATTCCAAGAAAAAAGATTTAAGACAAAAAGGATCAATGTCGCCAACCCCAAAACGAGCTCTTTTTTCATAGAATGCCGAAACCGCCTCTCAGGGCAGCCTTATTTAAGAAAGGATTAATTCGCCTTTCCCAGTATTTTGAATATCTTTTTTTTGCAAAAAGGACAGGTGCCGGTAAGAGCTCTTTTTTTTGTGTCCCCCTTTCCTCTTATTTCTACCTCTTCCTCGTTCTCCATCTCCCTCTTTTCTCTACACTTTACGCAATAACCTTCACTCATAAAAATAATAAAAATTTGTCGTCGTTATTTTTGCGATGACCTTTGAAAGCTTAAAGATTATACAAAAAAGAAGAAGGTCTTTCAACCTACATCGCTCCCTCTTTTCGTAATTTTTTTATTTTTTCTTTCATCCCCTCGTTATAACCTCCGATGGATCCGTCCGCTCTTATAACCCTGTGACAGGGAATAGAGGTATCCTTATTGTTGCTCAATATTTTTCCCACCGCCCTGCAAGCCCTGCGATTTCCCGCTCTTTTGGCAACCTCTTTATAGCTGAAAGTAACACCCGGGGGAATTCTTTTGACCACTTCATGAACCTTTTTTTTGAATTTTTTATTATTCATAGAAATCGTGGTCTGATGATTTCTCTCTCGGAATTCTCAATCACCTCCCTTATGACGGAGTCCTTGTTTAAAATCCTTTCTTCTTCCGTTTTTGTGACATGTATTTCTCCTTTGGTTTCCGGGTTATGGGGCAGGAACCTGACGCAACAATCATCCTCAGGAAGGATGGATATATCATAAGTACCCAGGTTCTTTGCTTCTTCTATGATCTCTTCTTTATCATAACCCAAAAGAGGACGAAAAATGGGAATATCAGCAGCATCATCGGTCACCCTTATATTCTCCATTGTTTGAGAGGCGACCTGCCCCAAGCTTTCACCGGTCACCAATGCTCCCGCACCTTCTTTTTTAGCAATCTCGCAGGCAATGCTCACCATGATCCTACGATATAAAAGCACTCTTAAGCTTTCCTTTGCTCCAAGAACTATCTCTTTTTGCAATTCATCAAAAGGAATGAGGTAAAGCGTTGTTTCTCCTTGATAAGAAGAAAGCTTGCTCGTAATGCTCTTTGCCTTATCAATTGATTCTTTGGAAGTAGTGGGATAAGCATGAAAATGAACGAATATATTTTTCACCCCTCTTTTTATTGTCCTAAAGGATGCGACAGGTGAGTCTATACCTCCCGATAAAAGAGATACCGCCTTTCCGCCTGTTCCCACGGGAAGGCCTCCAACTCCTTTCATCTTTTCAACATAAATATAAGTAACCTTCGGATGTATCTCTACCCAGCAAGTAATATCAGGGTTAGAAAGATCCACTCTCTTCCCCGTTTCTTTGTTTATTACTTCTCCCAGTTTGCAGGCAATCTCATAAGAAGAAAGTTCAAAGGATTTGTCCGACCTCTTCACCGTAACCCTGAAACTCTCAAAGTTTCTTTCTTTCAAAAGAGTTACTGCTCTTTTTTCCATATCTTCAATAGAAGAATTAACAACTTCCGCAAAAAAGAAATAAACAATTCCGGGGATCCTTTCAAGAATTTCTTTTAGATCCTTTCTGTTGCTTGACACCACCACTCTTCCTCGCGGAGCGGAAACGTCCGAATCGGGCAGTAACTCCCTGATGTTTGATACCAGCTGTCTTTCAAAGAACCGGCGGTTCTTTCCTTTCAGCCCTATTTCACCGTAATGGCAAATTGCGCAAATATTACTTTGCATAAGATCATTGTTCGTTTAATTCCTTTAATATGGCATCTTTATCAAGTTTGTATATATCGGCCACCTCTCCTATCTTTAACTGATCCGCCTCGCTGGAGAACATCGCACAAGAAAGGCAGGGAACTCCATACCTTTCCAGAATCTCCCTCCCTTTTTCTGTTCTTATTATTTCCGATAATTTACTATTTTCATTGAACATAGTTTTTATCTCAATTTTATTATGAGTTAAGATCATTTTATCACTCCTCCTCCTATAAGCTCTTCCCCTTTGTAAAATACCGCTGATTGACCGGTTGCTACGGCTCTTTGCGGTTTTAGAAATGTCACTTTTTCTTCTTCAACAATTGCCTTGGAAGCCTGGGTGTTATATCTTATTTTCACCTCTGCCTCAAAAGGAAATCTTTCTCTTCTAATAAAGTTACCATCTTTAAAGAAAAGTTCTTTTTTGCAAATATCTTTTTCATCTTTTGTAACCACCAATTGATTATTTTTAAGGTCCTTGAAGAGGACATAATATGGCCCGCCGGAAAGCCCAAGACCCTTTCTTTGGCCAATAGTATAATGAAAAAGACCATTATGCCTTCCCAAAAAACTCCCCTCTTTATCAAAAATATCACCCGACTCCCCTCCGAGATTATTTTTTAAGAATCTTTTCATGCTCCCATCCACAAAGCACACTTCTTGAGATTCTCTTACATTTGCGACAGGAAGATCGTGTCTTCTCGCTATATTCCTTACTTCTTCTTTTTTGAGCTCTCCCAAGGGAAATAAAATGGAAGGAAGCCATTCTTTTTTAATATTCCAAAGAAAATAAGATTGATCCTTTTTTTTGTCCGCTCCTTTCAATAAACGCACATCATCGCCGGATTCATCTTTACGTACATAATGGCCCGTAGCAATATAATCGGAGTCAAAGGAAATAAGTTTTTCCACTAGGGTCCTGAACTTCACTTCCTTGTTACAGACCACACAAGGATTGGGAGTTTCCCCTTTTTTGTAGGATTCCAAAAAATAATTTACAACTCTTTCTTTGAATTCCCTTTTCACATTCAATACGTAAAAAGGAATATTAAGTCTCCTGCAAACATCCCTCGCTCTCTCTTGAGCCTGAGAATTGCAACACGCTCCTTCTTCCCAGAATTCCAAGAAGATCCCTGTTACCGAATAACCTTTCTCTTTGAGTATCACGGAAGCCGCAGAGGAATCTACTCCCCCCGAAAGACCCACTAACACTCTCTTTTTATTTGCCCTCTTTTCCGTAATCATCAATAGCTTCCTTAAGTCCTTTTATGGCTAAAGAGGCGCAATGCACTTTAAGCGCCGGTAGCTTTTTTAGCTTTTCCACCATCTCCTTCTCGGTGAGAGAAAGTGCTTCTTTAACATGCTTACCCTTGACCATTTCACATACAACATCAGAAGTAGCGATTGCAGCCGCACAGCCCCAGGTCTGGAAGGATGCCTTCTTTATTATTCCCTCTTCTACTTTTATATAAACCGTCATCTCATCTCCGCAACGAGGATTACCCACTTTACCCACTCCGTTTGCATCCTTCATCTCTCCAAAGTGCTCGGGGTTCAAAAATCTCTTCATTGTTTCCTCTGAATAATATCCTTTGTTTTTCATTTTCCCGAGATCATTCTTAATTTATTAACTATAGAAGGCAATTTTTCTATGAAAAAATCAACCTCCTCTTTGGTTGTAAAGCGTCCCAAGGAGACTCTTATGGACCCGTGCGCCTCTTCATGAGAAAGCCCCAGTGAAAGAAGTACATGAGAGGGGGATAACGAATTAGAGGCACATGCCGAACCGGTCGATACGGCCACTCCCTCTCTATCCAAGGCGATCATTATACTTTCCCCTTCTGCTCCTTTGAAAGTAAAATTAATGTTATTGGGAAGCCTATCTTTCATGCTTCCGTTCACTTTGGCATCGGGTAACTCGCTTAAAACTCCTCTTACAATCCTGTCCCTCAACTCCTCGGTCCTTTCATTGTCATTCTTATCCAGGACCTCTATAGCAGCGGCCAATCCGGCTATCGCATAAACATTCTCTGTTCCGGGCCTCAATCCTTTTTCTTGAGAAGCACCATAAATAATGGGAGAAACATCAACGCCCTCTTTAATGAAAAGTGCCGCTGCTCCCTTTGGTCCGTACATCTTGTGCCCGCTTATCGTCAAAAGGTCAACTCCCAAACTTTGTACATCGCAAGATAGGTAATTCGCTGCTTGTACGGCATCTGTGTGGAAAATTATTTTTTCTTTTCTTTTTTTGTTCTCCTCCCTGATGATCTCACTTATCTCTTTTAAGGGTTGTAACGTTCCTATCTCACTGTTTGCATACCCTATGGAAACAAGGACTGTATTCTCTCTTATCAATTCCTTCAATTTTTCTTTTTTAACAATTCCATCACTCGAAACAGGAAGATGGTCAAAGCTCGCCCCGCTTCTTTTTATCGGCTCCAGTACCGCCTTATGTTCAATAGGAGAGGCGATAACATGAGGATCATTTCTTTTTTTTAAAACCCCAAACACTGCCAAATTATTGGCCTCTGTTGCAGAAGAAAGAAAATAAACCTCTTTTCTTTTACAATTAAGAAAATCAGCGACCACTTCCCTCGAATGGTCCATGGCAAAAAGAGCTTCTTGCCCGAACGAATGAAGGGATGAGGGGTTCCCGAACTTATCCTCCGAGAAGACTTCTATCTTCCGGGAAACCTCCTTATCAACAGGAGTAGTTGCCGCATAATCAAGATATATTTTTTTCATTTTTAATCCAATAAATCTGATAATTTTATAGAAGAAAGTGCGTTCTTTATTTTTTCATCTATCTTTTTCCAAGCTTTGGCAGCTTTGCACTTTTTGTTGCGTGAACAACCGCTTGTCACACAATCAGCAACAGAGACATCTTCTCCGACAGCGTTGAATATGTCTTCCAATGTTACATTGCTGGAATTCTTTTTTAAGAAATAACCCCCTTTAGTTCCTCTTTTGGATTCCACAAGACCGCTCTCCTCAAGCTTAGAAAAAATCTTTTCCAAATAATGAACAGAAATACCTTCCTTTTTTGCAATATAACTCAAAGGTCTTGACTCTTCTTTCTTTCCAAGCAATATCATTGCACGTAGAGCATATTGGGTCTTCTTGGTGGTTCTCATATAATTATCACTGAATTCCTCCTTTTATGGTCGGGATTGAGTATAACAAAATTTTCGTATTTTACAAGAGAAGCTTTTTTGGTAGAATATAAAAGCTTTTAAAGCCGAGGTGGTGGAACTGGTATACACGCGGCACTCAAAATGCCGTGGGCCCAAGCCCGTGCGGGTTCGAATCCCGCCCTCGGCACCAAACGAAAACCCGGCAAAAAACCGGGTTTTAAAGTGGATTACGAGCAACCCCCCGAACACAGCATATGGTATATCTCTTCGTGCACCTGTATTATTTTTTTTCTGTGCTGCTCTCTCACCGGAGCATCAACATACCTCATCTCCTTTGTAAGTTTGTCGATGATCCTCAGGCAGAGAGTGAGGTCCGCCATCTTTATCCCTCCTATTTCAAAATTTTTGCGGCAATTATAAAATTATTCCCCTTGCTGTCAATCCCCCTTTTCTTTTTCTTTTTTAATGGCTCTTGCCATGCCCTCTATGATCATTCCGCCCAAAATACCCAGAAGCATCCCGGAAAGTACGTCAAGGGGCCAATGAATGCCTGTGACCACCCTGGAAAAACCCGAAATGAAAGAAAGTACATAAAACAATACTCCCCATTTCTCATTATGAGAAAACACTATGGTGGATAGTGCGAACAAGAAAGCCATATGCCCTGAAGGATAAGAGAGACTTTCCTTGAAAGGGAGAATGAGGTTGATCTCTTCAAATATTTGATAAGGCCTCTCTCTGGGGAATATATGACGAATTGGTTCTACCAAAGCATACCTTGCAAAGA
Organism: Candidatus Nealsoniibacteriota bacterium; assembly: GCA_003555075.1. Taxonomy (GTDB): domain Bacteria; phylum Patescibacteriota; class Minisyncoccia; order Minisyncoccales; family PWPS01; genus PWHW01. Next base: position 16,677 of record PWHW01000002.1, on the reverse strand, counting down.
ATCCTGCAAAAAGAGCTTCTCCTGCAAACCACCCATGTTTCTTCATATTCCTTAAAAGAAGATATAAGAACGGAAGAGCAAGGAGATAAGGAAGTATGTCCGCCAGAAAAAAGAAGAAGAAATCTAGATAGAAATATCTTCCCGTTAGCTCATTCAATAAAAACAATGCATTTTTATCTATTATCATTTTCCAATAATCTTAGGTTGTTTGCCAAATGATAGACCGTCAAAGGTCCCACCCCTCCGGGAACAGGTGAAAAAAGTGACGGTTTATCCTTTAGAGAATCCGCATCAACATCTCCTTTTAATTCTCCCGAGCTACTGCTTGTGCCCGCATCAATGACCGTTGATCCTTCTTTCACCATATCACCCCTTATGAGCCCCGGTTTTCCCGCTCCGGAAACCAGAATATCTGCTTCTCTTGTGAATAACTTAAGATTTTTCGTGTATCTATTAACAACAGTAACGGTAGCCTCTTCTTTTATGAAATGAATTGCCAAAGGTTTTCCGACCAGCGCTCCTCCTCCGATAAGTACCACATTCTTTCCCTTACACTCTACTTTATACTCTTCAAGAAGAGTGCTTACCGCACCCACCACGGGAGGGGTGGTCTTTGCGGTCCCTGTGTAAAACTCACCGCAAGAAACGGAAGAAAGAAGGTCAACATCCTTTTCTTTCTTGATAGAATCAAGTACTTCACGAGTTTGAAGGCTTTCCGGCAAAGGAAGTTGCACAATGATCCCATTCTCTTTCAAAGAACGGACTTCCTCTTTTAACCTCTTCTCTTGTATGTCTTTCTTATAATTATAGACAGAAACAACAACACCTCTTTTTGAAAGCTCCTTCTCCTTTTTTCCTACATAAACAGAAGACACTGGATCCTTTCCCACGCAAACCACCGCCAAAGAAAGAGGGTTCACCCTTTCTTTCATTTTCTCTTCAAGTTCCGAAAACTTTTCTCGTGCTATCTTTTTACCATCCATTATCATCATGATTTTTGATCATTAAGCTGGAAACTTTTCGCAGATACTCTTTACTCTGCTTCTGATATCCGCAATTTTTTTCTCACCAGGTTCCTTGATCACCTCATCTATAAGAGTTGCCACTTCCTTCATTTGCTCTTCCTTCATTCCTCTGGTAGTAAGAGCGGGAGTCCCTAGTCTTATGCCCGAAGAGGTGGCAGGAGGAAGAGGGTCGAACGGAATAGCATTTTTATTGACAATAATACCCGCTTTTTCGAGAAACTCTTGAGCTTTTTTTCCTGTAGTATCCTTGCTTTTTAGATCAAGAAGCATGAGATGGTTGTCGGTTCCTCCCGAAACAACCTTAAAACCTTTTTCCGACAGCTCCTCGGAAAGCATTCTTGCATTCCTTGCCACTTGGCTTCCATACTCCTTAAAAGAATCACTCATTGCTTCTTTCAAGCAAACCGCTATTGCCGCTATTTGATGTTGGTGTGGCCCTCCCTGAAGTCCCGGGAACACCGCTTTGTTTATTTTTTCAGGCAGATCGCTGTCTTTTTTCATTCCTGATTCGGTCACCATTATTAGAGCACCTCTTGGTCCGCGAAGCGTTTTATGAGTGGTAGTGGTAATGATATGAGCGTGATCTGTCGGACTCGGATGCTCTCCCGCAACTATCAATCCCGAAATGTGAGAGACATCTGCACAAAGATAAGCGCCCACTTCATCGGCTATTTCTCTGAATCTCTCAAAGTCCAAAACACGAGGGTAAGAAGTTGTCCCCGCAAATATCAATTTCGGCCTTTCTCTCATGGCAATCTCCCTCACTTCCTCATAATCTATGAGAGAATCTTCTTCGCTTACCCCGTAGAATACAGAGTCATAATATGTTCCTGAAAAATTGACCTTCCATCCGTGAGTAAGGTGTCCACCCGCATTGAGATGCATTCCCATCACCTTTTCTCCGGGAGAAAGGGTGGCAAAATAAACTGCCATGTTGGCGGGAGATCCGGAGTAACCCTGAACATTGCAGAATGGAACCCCAAAAAGTTCTTTTGCTCTTTCCATGCAAAGATTCTCCATCTCATCCACATGTTCGTTCCCCCCGTAATACCTCTTTCCGGGGTACCCTTCGGCATATTTATCATTGAAGATACTTGAAAGCGCTTCAAGAACAGCAGGAGAAGTGTGATTCTCGGAGGGTATCATTTCAAGGGTAGTTCTCTTTCTTTCCTCCTCTCTTTTTATTATCTCGTAAACCTCATTGTCATTTTTTCTTATATTGTTGTGTTCCATTTTTTGAGTTATTCATTATTTATATTTTCCAAGGCAAGTTTCACAGCTCCTTTTACAGGGTCTTCTTCAAGTTTCATTGTTCGAGCATTCGCCTCCTTTTTTGAGAACTCTTTTTCAAAAGAAGAAAGAAGGATCTTTGAATTGAACATACTTCCCGATAAGACCACGGGGTATTTCCCTTCAAGCTCCAGTTTATCCACTACCACGCTTAAGGCGAGCGAAAGCTCTTTTCCCGCTTGTCGGAGTATTTCAATGGCGATCTCATCACCTTTTTTTGCCGCTTCACTTACAATAATGGACAAACGGGGAATACTTTCCAAGAAATTATCGTAAACCTTTTTGTTCAATTCCTCGGGACCATTTACTCCCCATCTCTCCCGAAGAACATCTTCCATCTCGGTCCTCTTAGATCTCCCGTCAAAACTTTTCTGCAATTTTCGATAACCTTCTATTCCTACATAAAATCCGGACCCCTCGTCTCCAAGATATCCCCATCCACTGACCTTCTCTTCTCTTCCATTATTGAAACCGAAGGCTACTGCTCCCGTGCCGCAAATGATCCCGGCTCCATTCTTTTTATTGGTTCCCGCACGAAAAGCGGCCATTTGATCACTCCCAATAATAACTCTTTCACCAACCTTCTCTTCTTCCATTCTCGCTCTTAGTTCTTCTTTTTGGTCCTTCAATTCCTCTTTGATCGCTGCAAGAGCAACATAAATACAGGCGACTCTCTCCTTCCTGTCTTTCTTCAACCCTCTTATCAGGTCGATAACAACATTGGCCGCTTCCTCGGTCCCCACATTCCTTATATTGGAAGACCCGCCTTTCTTCACGGAAACAACATCACCATTCTCATTTGCAAGAACCGCTGTAGTTTTTGTTCCACCTCCGTCTATTCCAATAACATACATGGTCGAAGATAAAATAAGTAACTAAAACTATAACAACTTCTCTCCTTCCCCAACATCTTTTTTCACCATCATGTGGGGACCCACTATCGCTCCTGTTCCTATTACAACTCCCGGCATGAGGGAGGCATTGATACCCACGGAAACTCCGTCTCCCATAATGACCCCCAGTTTTTTTCTGCCGGTATTAACCTTTTTTTCTTTCACATTCACATTTATCATTTTCTTGTCAAAACGAAGATTTGCCGCAATAACCCCTCCTCCTATGTTGCAATTATTACCAATAACGGAATCTCCTATGTAATTAAGGTGGGAAAGGAAGACCTCATCACCTATGATGGAATTTTTCACCTCAACCCCATGACCTATTTTGGAATCGTTTCCGACGACCGTTCTTCCACGAATAAAAGCATTGGGACCGACAATAGTACCGGATTTGATATAGACGGGTCCCTCAATGCAAGTACCCGATTTTATCGTAGCTCCCTTCTCCACTCTCACTTTTCCTTTAATGGAGCAATTACTCTCAACTTTCCCCTTAATATCTCTTTTTAATTCGTCAAGAAGAGTTTCGTTAGCATCCAAAAGATGCCAAGGATAGGTAATGGGATGCCAATTCTTTGCCTTGGCAAAATAAAGTTTATTACCGTCCTCTATGGAGAACCTTAAGAAATCTACTATTTCATATTCTCCTCGAGAAGACTTCTCTATCTCTTTTTCAAGCAATTCTTTACTTAAATGGTAGCAACCCACATTTATCAGGTTACTAACAGGTTCCGGAGGTTTTTCAACTATCTCTTTGACCTTTTTACCTTCTACCGATATTTGCCCATAACCCGTAGGATCATCTATTTCCTTGACCAAAATGGAAGGATTATTCTTCAAGACCTTTTTTATGTCCTCCTTAAGATAAAGATCATCTCCGTTCAGCACTAAGAATTTTTCCTCCAAAAAGGGGAGCGCAACTTTTGCAGCATGCCCAGTACCAAGCTGCTTTTCTTGCTGAACATATGTTATCTTCATTCCGTCATATTTCTCTCCAATGGTCTCCTTTACGACCTCTTCTTTGTATCCCACTACTATCACCACCTCTTCCACCAAGCCCTTGAGTTCTTCCAGATTATGCTCCAAAACGGTCTTCCCCGCGACCGAAAGAGCAGGCTTGGGTTTGGTAAAGGTAAGCGGATTCATTCGTGTTCCCCATCCGGCCGCTAAAATAACTGCTTTGGTCATATTCTTACGATTAATTTTGACAATTTGTAAGGGTCATGTGCTATTCCGCCTTCTGAAAGAATTACATCAGCTCCCAGGAGCTTTTTATCTTCATTTTTCTTCGGCTTGACCACTTCCATCAATTCGGGGTGATCTTTTTTGTACTCCTCAACTCTTTCCTTTTCCGGAAACGCATCGTTATAGATCACCTTGTCCACTTTCCCTTCCAAGAGCTTCTCTATCTCCCTTGTAAAATCCTCCACATGAAAGCCATTGGTCTCTCCGTGTTTTGTCATCAGATTGCAAACATATATCACTTGCCCCTTAGCCTCTCTTATTGCGCTACTCATACCTTCGGCAAGAAGGATCTGAGCAAGAGTGGAATAAAGGTCACCGGGTCCAATGACCACCTTATCAGCTTCGCTTATAGCCTCTAAAGCTTTGGAGTAAGCTCTCGCCTTCGGTTTCAAGAACACTTCTTCTATTTTGAGATTTCCATCGTGCTTGCAAATATCTATGTTCGTTTCTCCTTCTATTATACTTCCATCTTCCAATTTCGCGCAAACCTTGGAATTATCCAAAGTAGCCGGTAATACCTGATGAGAAATGTTGAGTATCTTATTGAGTTCCTTGAATGCTTTTTCGAAATCATTGGTAGAAAGCTCCAAAGCAGCAATGAATAGATTGGCAAAATTGTGCCCTTTGAACTCCCCGGCTTCAAAACGATAGTTGAAAAGTTCCTCTATGACGGGAGAGGTATTAGCAAGTGTAATAAAAGCTCTTCTTATGTCACCCGGGGAAAGTATTCCGTAATCTTCACGAAGCCTGCCGGAAGAGCCTCCGGAGTCAAGCATAGCGCATATTACAGAGATCTCCACTTCCTCGTAGTTCTTTAATCCTTCAAGAAGCCCTTTTGGCATGGCATTACCTCCTCCAAGGCATGCTATTTTTTGCTTTTTTTTCATAGGAAAACTTATTTACTTTTTTCAAGTATTGCTCCTATATCCACTTCAGTCGTTTTTTCAAGTTTATCCTCAAGCACCTCTTTTTGCTCTTTATAGAAAACGCCCAGGGGAATATCCGCCTCATTGCTGTAATCCCACTCCTGAGCTTTCTCTCTTGCTTCCTTGAAAGAAGAGGGTATTTCCTTCATCTCATAAACTCTTTTTGCATATTCCGGAAAAGTATTGTACCAAGCAACACATGGCTGCAAAACTTCAATAAAGGAAAATCCTTTATGTTCAATACCCTCTTTGATGACCTCTTTTAGATGCCCCTGTTTGCCGACAAAAGATCTTGCCACAAAGGAAGCTTTGACAGAAAGCATCAGATCAACCGGGTTTAAAGGTCTTTCAGGGTGACCCTCGGGAGTAGAGCTTCCGGTAAAACCCTCCGGACTGGTAGAAGTGGGTTGCTTTACCGTAAGAGAAAAGACATGATTGTCATGCACTATGACAGTTATATTGGAATTCCTTTTTGCCGCATGAAGAAGATGGGATATCCCTTCGTTATAGACATCCCCGTCCCCGGCACAACATATTACTTGTAGATCATTATTTGCACTCTTTATTCCTGTAGCCACGGGGATCGTCCTTCCATGAAGAGCATAAAAACTGCTTACATTGATATAATCGGCCATCTTTCCGTGACATCCTATGCCGGTCACCAGTACTACTCTTTCTTTGCCCACTTCCGGCAAGACCTCCTTGAAGGCGTTTTGTATCCCGAAATTGCCACAACCCGGACACCAGGTGTTCTTGGTAGATAAGATCAAGTTCTCCATAAATAAGTTTATTATTTTATTACTTGATTTAAAGCACGAATGCCTACAACAAACTTTCTATTCTTTCCTTTAACTCCTCAATTGTGAACGGCCTTCCGTCATACTTCAATACTTGACCCTCAACTTCTGTCCCGTAACATCTAAGCATCTTCGCAAGTTGTCCGGTAGCATTGGTCTCAACACAAATTATCTTACTTGTTCCCGAAAGGACTTCTTTCATTTTCTTTTCGGGAAAAGGTTGTATTACAAGCGGCCAGACAATCTTAACTCCCATTCCTTTTGTAGCCTCCATTACAACCCCTTTTGTGGACCCCCAAAAAACTATCGCCACATCACCCTCTCCACAAGTCCTTACCGTATCCGTTCGCTTCAACTCTTCTCTTAGGTTTTCATATTTTCGGAGACGCTTCTCGTGCATCTCTTTCACTTTGTTCGCATCTTCTACCGCGATCCCCTTACTGTCGTGTTCATAACCCGTTGCCTTGACCATTGCTCTCCCTCCCGGAAAAGCCAAAGGGGAAATACTTTCACCCGCATAACGCTCGTAATCTTCTTTATCTTCCGTTACAACATCCTCTTTGAATACCTCGCTCTCTCCTTTGAATCCATATGTATTTTCCGATAATTCCTTGTCAAGGAGAACTATGGAAGGAAGTTGATACTTCCAGGAAATATTCAACGCTTTCCCCGTAAGCTCATATGCCTCATCGGCATCACCGGGAGCTACTATGAAGCGCATCATATCGCCATGCCCGGAACTTGAGGCAAAAAGAAGATCGGCTTGAGCTTGATAGGTAGGTACGCCTGTGGCAGGACCCATTCTCTGACTGAGTGCAACGCAAATCGGAATCTCTGCTTGAGCGGAAAAGCTTATTCCTTCCGTCATTAATGCAAAACCTCCTCCGGAGGTTCCCACCATTGTTCTCTTTCCCGCATAGGAAGAGCCAAGCCCCATATTTATTACCGCCAATTCGCTTTCCGGTTGAAAGGTCTTCACACCTTTTGTCTTGGAAAGAAAATTAAGAATCCCGGTAGAAGGGGTCATGGGATACGCAAAATAGCTCTCAAGCCCCGCATTAATGGCCCCGAGAGCTGCAGCTTCATTCCCCGCCAAAAGAGGAAGAGAATGAGAACCCCCTTCTTTCAATTCTCTCAATTTATCAACCTTTTCAAAGGCTGTTCTGGCGACCCTCATATTCTCCTCTGTTTTTACGGGAAGCTCTTTTTTTAGTGCTGCAGAAGCTTTTTCAAAGTCCATTCCCACAACCTTCATGAATAATGATACAAGGGCGGTATTCTTCATAAGATCTATTCCCTCAGCTTCTTTGATGATCTCGTTAAGAGAAACAGGAACAATATTAAGATCCGCTCGGGAAGGAAGATCTTCTTCCTTTATGGAATCAGAATCATAGATAAGCACCCCTTCTTCTTTCATTTTCCGGGAATGATTTTCAACCGCATCTTTATTGAGGGCAAGAAGAAAATCTATTTTATCGCTTATAGCATTGCATTCCTCTTTGGAAACGGAAATCTGGGAAAAATTATGTCCGCCGCGTATCACCGACTCATAGTCCTCATGAATGAACACTCTAAAGCCATAAGAATTGAATAATTTTCCGATAAGGTGACCTGCTTTCTTTGATCCTTGCCCGGCAGCACCGGCAATTATTATTTGAATATCTTTTTCTTTGTTTTCCATGATAAATATTTATTACTCTACAGTAACGACTTTACTTAAATTACGCGGCTTATCGGGGTCAAAGCCCTTGGAAACCGCCACATAATAAGCAAATAGTTGAAGTGGAACGACCGAGAGAAGAGGAGAAAGAGGTTCGGTTACCTCGGGGATGAGAATGGAGTCCTCTCCATATTCTTTTATCCCCTCATCTCCTTCTGTGCCGAGAATGATCACCGGTCCGCTCCGCGCCCTTATTTCCTCTATATTGGATACCATCTTTTCTCTCATGCTGTCGGAAAGGGCAATAGCAAAGGCGGGGAAAGATTCGTCAATAAGAGCTATGGCTCCGTGCTTCATTTCCGCTGCGGAATACCCCTCGGCATGAATATAAGAAATCTCCTTTAGCTTAAGAGCTCCTTCGAGAGCTGTAGGAAAGTTATACCTTCTTCCCATGAAAAGAAAGTTCTCATACTCTCCGTACTTTTTGGCCACCTCTTTTATTTCATCCTTTTTCTCCAACACCTCTCGCACTTTACTCGGAAGAGACTCCAATTTCTCAAGAATCTCCCTCCCCTCATTCAAAGAAAGATTCCTTTGCCTTCCCAAAAAAACGGAAAAGAGGGTTAAAACAGCAAGCTGAGAAGTAAAGGCCTTGGTGGATGCCACCCCTATTTCGGGACCGGCATGATTATAGATTCCCGCATCCGTATATCTGGAAATAGAGGATCCTACCACATTAACGATACCAAGGCTCAAGGCCCCTTTGTTATTTACTTCCTCCAGCGCTTTGAGAGTATCCGCGGTTTCTCCGGATTGAGAGATGAACGCAAAGGCCTCTCTTCGTCCATAAGGTCTTTTCCGATATCGAAACTCAGAGGCGAGGTCCACTTCCGTGGGGATCCCGGCAATCTCTTCGATAAGGAATTTCCCTATCATGGAAGCATAATAAGAAGTTCCGCAAGCAAGAAGAGTCAACTTCTCAACTCCTTTGAGCTCTTCTCTCACTTGTTCGAGACCGCCCAACTTCACATCCCCATCTTCTTTTATGATTCTTCCCCTCAATGTGTTCTCTATTGTCTCGGGTTGCTCCATTATCTCCTTTATCATGAAGTGGGGATATCCCGACTTTTGTGCTTCCTTAATGTCCCAATCAATCCGCACCTCTTCTTTTTCCTTTTTCCTTTTCGCCATGTCGGTAACCTCCACTCCACCTCTCTTTATTACCGCAAGCTCGCCGTCCTCAAGAAAGATCATTTTTGAAGAATGCTCCACTATCGCCGCGGGATCGGAAGCAACAAAACCCCCTTCCTTGTTGGAAGAAACAATAACCGGGCTGGACATTCTTGCGGCAACTATTTTTTCCGGATCCTTTGTAGAAATAACAGCGATCCCGTAAGCTCCTCTGATGAGTTCCATCGTCTTGCGTACAGCATCCTCCAAGGATGACCCTTCTCCTTGAAACTTCTCCACGAGGTGAGCTATAGTTTCCGTGTCAGTCTCGGAAGAGAATTCGTGACCCTCTTTCTCTAACATCTCTTTTAATTCTTTATGGTTCTCAATTATTCCGTTATGTACCACAGCCACTTCTCTTTTGCAGTCAAATTGCGGGTGAGCGTTCTCTTTCGTGGGCTTCCCATGAGTGGCCCACCGCGAATGAAAGAGACAGGGAGTGCCCTCCGAATCCCTTTCTTTTAATTTTTCCCTTAATTCATTTACTTTTCCCGCCACTCTTTCCGAAGAGATTTTACCTTCCTCAATTATGGCCATTCCCGCGGAATCGTACCCCCTGTATTCCAATCTCTTCAAGGAGTTCATTCCAAGTTCCAAATTATCCTTGGGACCGATGTATCCTATAATACCGCACATAAGAAATTACTCTGTTACGAAATTTATCAACTTGTCCTTCACGAAAACCGTCTTTTTTACTTTCTTTTCTTTTATCCATTTCTCAACCTCCTTCTTTGCTCTCTCCTGTACATCCTCTTTATTTGTTCCGGACTCAACCTCCATTTGAGATCTCACTTTTCCATTTACTTGCACCACCAAAGTAACAAGAGTATCTTTGGCTTTTTCTTCTTTGAATTGAGGCCACTCGTTATAAAACACGGAAGGCTTGTTGCCGATCTTCCTCCAAAGCTCCTCACAAAAATGAGGGACAAAAGGAGAGAGAAGTTTTATGTAATCTTCAAATGCTTCTCTTTGAATACTTCTTCTTTCTTTCATTTCATTCCCCAAGCTCATCAATGCACTTATGGCAGTATTGAATTTGAAATTTTCTATATCATCGGTAACTTTTTTTATGGTCTTGTGAAGAGAATTTTCCATATGGTCATCCTTTTTGGTATCTCCTACTTTTTCAGAAAGAGTCCATACCTTGTCAAGAAATCTTCTCATTCCGTTCACTCCGTCCTCGCTCCAAGCGACATCATCTTCAAAACTTCCCAAGAACATCTCGTAAAGCCTTAATACATCGGCTCCGTATTTTTCAATCACCTCATCGGGAGAAATGACATTACCTTTGGACTTGGACATCTTTATTCCTCCTTCTCCCATAATAAGCCCTTGATTCTTGAGCTTTAAAAAGGGTTCTTTGGTAGGTACCGCTCCCACATCATACAAGAATTTGTGCCAAAATCTCGCATAAAGAAGGTGTAAAACCGCATGCTCCGCTCCTCCAACATAAATATCCACCGGCATCCATTCCTTGAATCTCTCCTTATAACGAGATATGGGAAATTCCAATGTTTCCGACTCTCCTTTCATGACATAAGCAAGATAATACCAGCACGAACCCGCCCACTGGGGCATAGTGTTCGTTTCTCTTTTTGCTTCATTTCCGCACTTCGGGCATACAGTAGAAAGCCATTCTTTTTGAAGAGCCAAGGGGGATTCTCCCGTTCCGGTGGGTTCGTATTTTTCAACTTCCGGCAGGGCAAGAGGAAGATCATCTTCTTGCATAGATATCCAACCGGGATTACGAAGTTCCCCGATATTGTACTGAAAACCTTCTATATCAAAAGTTGATCCTTGCGCGTCCTTATACTCCATTATATCCGACCTATACCTCTTTATTCTGTCACAGCACTCCTCGCAAAAAACAATGGGCATAGGCTCCCCCCAGTATCTTTGCCTGGAGAACACCCAGTCCCTCAATTTATAATTAACCGCTCTTCTTCCTTTTTTTTCTTCTTCAAGTCTGTCAACAACCTTCTCTCTCCCTTTTTGTGAATCCATGCCGGAGAACTCTCCCGAATTGACCATCTTACCCTCTCCCTCATAAGGAAGATCACCTCCTTTGACAAATTCTCTTATTTTCAATCCGTATTTGGCGGCCATTTGGTAATCCCTTTCATCGTGAGCGGGAACAGACATGATGCCGCCCTTTCCATAGAATCCAAGCACATAGTCGGCCACCCAAACAGGGACCCGTTCTCCGCTCAAGGGGTTGACCGCTACCAACCCCTTGATCTCCACTCCCTCCTTTTCTTTTGAGAGATCGGTTCTTTCAAGATCGGATTTATTCTTCGCTCTCTCCACGTAATCCTTTATCTCGTTAATATTCTCGATCTCTTCTCCTCTTTTTAGTACTTCTGCGACCAACGAATGTTCGGGAGATAACACCAAAAAAGTAGCCCCGAAGAGCGTATCGGGTCTGGTGGTGAAAACTTCTACGGAAGCACGAAAGTCGGGAACTGAGAACTCGATTATCGCTCCTTCCGACCTTCCTATCCAATTCCTTTGCATTTCTTTTATCGGTTCGGGCCACTCAAGTTCCTCCAGGTCGTCAAGCAATCTATCGGCATATTCGGTTATTCTTAACACCCATTGCCTTATGTTCTTTTTTTCTACCCCTGCGTCACATCTTTCGCAAAGACCGCTTACTACTTCTTCGTTAGCAAGACCGGTCTTGCAAGAAGGACACCAATTTATAGGAAGGGTGTCTTCGTATGCTAAACCCTCTTTGAACATCCGAAGAAAGATCCATTGGGTCCACTTGAAATATTCCGGATCAGTGGTATTTATCTCTCTGTCCCAATCGTAAGAAAGCCCCATTTTCCCAAGCTGCTCCTTGGAACGTTTAATATTCTCTTCAATTGCCTTTCTGGGATGAGTTCCTGTCTTTATGGCATGATTCTCCGCCGGTAATCCGAAAGCATCCCATCCCATGGGATGAAGGACATTATAGCTACGCATCCTTTTGTAGTGCGAAAGAACGTCGGTGGCAACATAACCTCTGGGGTGCCCCACATGAAGGCCTTCTCCCGAAGGGTAGGGGAACATGTCCAAGCAATAGAATTTAGGCTTTTCAGAGGTATTCTCTGTTTTGAATACTCCTTCTTTTTTCCAAAATTCTTGCCACTCCTTTTCGTTTATGTTCATTTTACGATCCATGGGAATCATTTTACTAATAAAGACGTTTTTTGTCTAATTCCGAAAAGTTTCTTTGCATTCTCCGTGGTAGTATTGGCCATGTCTCTCTTGGAAATCCCTTTTATTCGCGCAACCTCTTTTGCAATATACTCGATAAAAAGAGGTTCATTCCTTTTGATGTCGCTACGGGGAGAGAGAAAAGGACAATCGGTCTCAAGAAGCAGTCTCTCAAGAGGAATCTCCTTTATTGCTCCTTCAAGGTCCATTTTAAAAATTATTCCGTTCAGGCCAATATAAAAACCCAACTCGAGGTACTCCCGAGCATCCTTCTTTCCTCCCGTAAAGCAATGGATAACTCCACTCCCTCTTTCTTTGCCGCCAAGCTTCTCTTTTTTTTCTTTCAAGATCTCTGTGATCTCGTTGTGTGCCCTCCTGCAGTGCAAAATAAGAGGAACACCCAACTCATGTGCAAGATCGATCTGCTCTCTAAAAATCTCTTCTTGTTTTTTTATATTCTCTCCCTTTTTGTCAATTCCCGTCTCTCCCACCGCTAAAACTTCACGGGAAAAGATCTTTTTGTAATCTTCTCCGGAGAAATCAGCACTCTTCACGTAAAGAGGATGAAGACCGATAGATGCGTAAAACCCTTTGTGCTCTTTGGCCATCTTTACCACTTCTTTGCTTGACTCAAGATCCGTACCAACATTTAACACATGAACTCCTTTTTTCTTGCATCTTTCTGCGACCTCTTCTCTGTCGCTGTAAAAATCTTTGAAATTAAGATGGGCATGCGTGTCAAAAAACATATCATTGAGACCTTATGTTTTCTCTCGGCTATCCTTAAATATATAATTTTTATTGTAAATGAAAAACCCCACCTTGAAAAAGGTGGGTCTTTTTTTATTGCGCAAGAAGGAGGTTTCCCAATCTCTTAAGTGCCATGTACACCTCTATCTCTCCACTCGCACTGTCTCTGGGAAAACATCTGTCAGCCGCTCTTAACCAACGTACAAGGAGTCTTTTATTCTTTGCTCCGGAAGGGAACTCTCCCCAGGGTAGGTTCACGCAAGACTCGCAAAGCCTAAGTATCTCCAAATCGTTCTTTCCGGAAAGAACGGGAAGCCTAAAAGCGGCATACCCCGCAAGAACCTTGAAAAGCCCTTCTTTTTTCCATTTTTCACCTACCTTGACCACAAAAGGAGAAGAGGAAACCCTTTGAGGAACTCCTTTTTCAATGACCCGATGAGCAACGAAGTTGAATCCTTTAGTGCCATCCTTTCCTTTGAAAAAAACTATTTCGTGTGGAAAAGCTTCTCCTTCCGTTCTTACATTGAATGCCATCTTGAGCATTTCTTCCAGATCTTCCATTCCTTCTTCTTTTAAAATAAAGAACTTCAGGCGCAACATTATCCCTCCTTTTTATGTATTGACCCTTATCAAGGCCAATAAGAATATAACGAAATTCCGGAATTTGTCAACAAAAACCCCGAGGCAGGAACACCTCGGGGTTTAACTATTATGATCAGCGCTGTTTCAAAGCTTACTGGGTCACGCTTATACCTTCAACATTATCACCAATATCCTCACAAATAACCGGATCACCTGAGTCTACTCCCGCATCCTCACTTGCCGGCGCAACTGTGAGGGTGTTGCCATCCAACTTGATCGCATAACAAGAATCACCCTCTGCATCTCCTGCTTGAGGGTCTCGAGGGGCTGTAAAGCCATCAATTCCATCAGCTTCTCCTTCATCACACACTGAAGCATCTACCCACTCCCCATCAGTTAAACACTCCGGAAAAACACCGTCCTGATCCACAGTCTCGCCATAAATAACATTGACAATGGAATTCAGGTGAGACCACCTTGAAGCGTTCCTTGCCTGCTCAAACTGCCTTCCGGGATTAATGGCAATGATCACCGCCGCGGCCAGAATGGCAATAATACCGATAACAATCAAGAGTTCTATCAAAGTAAAACCTTTATCCTTTCTCATTGACATAAAAATACTTTTATTGATTAAAACCTTCCGACCTTTAAAAAGTCAACAACTTAACTGTAAACATTCTACAAAAATCACAAAAAAATGCAAACCTCTTGCTTTCCTTACTTTAATTATTACTCTCTCTGTTTTCTTTTATCCACCCCTTCTCCCCTTCCACTTTTACCTTGGTCCATTCTTCTTCCTCTTCAAGAATTTCATAAGCCTTGCCGGGTTTTGTATGAAAAAGCACTTCCGAGCCCTCATCCGGTTCCAGATACACCTCCATCTCTTCCTCAGAAGAGATCAAGAAAATCCCTTCTTTTTCCAAAACTCCCTCAAGCTGCAAAGCCGTTAACACTCTCATCTTCAAAGGATGCATCGCGGCAGGAACCGGAAGATAAGCAATATAATAAACAGCTGAGAACAAGAGTGCCAGTCCTGCAAGACCTATCAGAAAACCCGTTAAATATCTTAAGTATCTTTCGTTTATTGCCATTTTATTTCTTTTACGGTTATTTCTTAATAATAAACCTTTGAGGCATTTTGTCAATTTGCTTCCTCTTCTTCACCTTCTTCTTCCTTTATTTCTTCAAACTCCTTCATTTCCATGGTCTTTATTTCGCTCAAATTCTCTCCGTGCACCCATCCGGTGATATCCCTTATCTCAATTCTCGCCCATCCTCCTCTTTGGTCAATGATCCTGTAGGTCTCTCCCGGCTCCGCATATTCAACAACTTCCGATTCCGCTCCCGGTCCTTCATGCACGGGAGGAGCTTCTTCCAGGTCTTCTTTTATGATCGTTACATCTACCTCCTCGACAGTAGGATCCGTCACCAAAAGAACCCTATCTTTAAGAGGTTGCATAGCGGGAGGAACCGGTAGATATATAAGATAGTAAACGGCAAGTCCTAAAAGCACCACTCCGGCAATAGTAATGAACAAAGCCACGAACATCACTGATCGCTGAGTTTCTTGTTGCTCCTTTTTAGCTTGCGACTTCACTTCTTCAGGTAAAAGATTTATTCCGGAGTCTATGGGATCCTTCTTTAGCGATCTGAGGCCCAACCCGATAACATTCGCATAAAGCAGAGATTCTCTTCTGTCAAACATCCCGAGGTCGTTTATTCTTTTAAGGGAATCTCCTATTTTTACTTCCACACCCTCTATCTCTTCATTGAAGAAATCTGCAATCCCGGGCAAAAGGGAAGTACCTCCTGCCAAATATATTTCCTTTATATCCGTGTCAAACTCTTCTTTGTAGTAGCGTCTGGCATTTTCTATTTCTTCCACTATCTTTCTTCCATGTTCACTTAAGACTTCGTATGTCCTTCCATCCTTGTTGAAACCCTCTTCTCTTTTTATTCTCTCCGCTTCTTCCATGGGAACATCAAGCCCTTTGGCAACCTTCTTTGTAAAATAATTTCCCGCATAAGGTAAAGGAACGGAAAGTGCTAAGATCGCTTTTTCATTAAAGATGCTCAAAATAGTGTTTCTCGCCCCCATATCAAGCACCATCCTACTTCTTCCATCAGCCATGACATCTTCCGTTTCGCTTTTTCTCTCTTTTTTATTACCCTTTCCTTTCTTTACTCTTTTAAGGGGAAGAAGAGCCCTTCCTATGGCCTCTCCTTCCACCTCAAAGGCAACCGGATTAATATTGGTTGACTTGAAGAAGTGGATGTAGGCATCCGCAAAATCTTGCAGGGTTGCAACACAAACTACTTTTACCCCTTTTCCATTTGTGGGAACTTCCATGAAATCCCAATAAAAATCTTCTCCTTCAAAAGGCAAAGTGTTTTCAAGCTTCTCTCTTACCTTTAGATAAATGCTCTGTTTGCTGTCGAAATTAAAGGTTTGCACATAAACCTTTGACTCGGGAAGGCTCACTATCGCTTTGTGTTCCTTCTTTGTTGAGAACACCTTTTTCTCCTCCCCATGATGAGGAACATCCATGGGTTGAGGCTTAGTGTTCTCAAGTGTTCTCCTTAACACTCTTGAAAGTTCTTTTTGATCCAATATTTCCCCGTTGTGAACGATCCCTTCTTCCAATAACGACCTCCCGTAAGAGGAAACTGTTCCATCTTTATCAAGAAGAAGTACTTCAATGGAGTGATCACTGATATCCACTCCCACGAGAAGATATCTTGTAGCTGCAAAGAATTCCTTGAAAAAACGTGAACCCTTTAAGGATGCTTGCTTTCTTTTGAATCTCTCCTTTAAGGTTCCTTTTTTCTTTCTTCCCTCCTTATCGTCCCCTTCCATTCTTATCTCTTCCGGAATCCCGGTGGGTTCCTGCTGGGGTTCTTCCTCTTTCTTTTCCTGTACAGGTTCCTTTAAGGTGTCCTCTTCTTCTTGAGGAGGCTCTTGAGGTTCGGGTTCTTCTTGAGGAGGTTCTTGAGGAGCTTCGGGAGATTCTTCCGGCTGAGGCACCTCTTCCTTGGGAGGTTCTTGTTGAGGTTCTTCTTCCTTCTTTTCCTGTACAG
>PWHW01000010.1 GCA_003555075.1 Candidatus Nealsoniibacteriota bacterium | reverse complement strand
TTGCAGAGGTGCCCTGCTTGTTTTTCCATGGAAGCTTCACCTTGCCACTCATAATTCGCTGAATGCTCAATGGCGTAGATTGGAGCAGCCAAAACAAGGGCAAACCCTACTGCCAACATTCCTAAAGCTAAATGTGTTTTATTCATTTATGCCAACGCTCCCACTTTTAGTTTTTAAGCTTGAAAAAGTACATGCTTTTTACCCCATGGTTAAACAACACCTTGAGTTAACATCTCAAACTATCAACAGGAAATTGGTGAGGTTACTTCTTGGGGTAATAGAAATATTCTACCTTAAAGACATAGATGCTAACATGTTAAAGGTCGAAACTATTTGTTGTTTTTTACTGCAAGTCTAATTCTCGCCTTATATATAAAATCCTTTTCTCATTCTAAAATTTTTATTAATTTATCAAAATATTTGATTCTCACAGAAAGCAATGCTTGCGCTACAGATGTTTAGACTTAAAAATTAAAAACAGTTCAAGTGATTGGGTTATTTGGCCAGCTTATAGGGAAACCAGTGTTAATTTATCTTTAGTTAATTTTAACACTGAAAACCACCTCTCCCTCACTCCATAAATTCTTTATTTTATAGCATTCTAGTATTTCTTATCCTGTAAAATAATTGTTGCATGTCTATTTTAACAGTGTTACAATTCTGACAGAAAAGGGGGACAGTTATGAACTTTGCCTTTAAAAGAGTCAGCACTGAGAAGCAGGATTTAAGACGCCAGGAAGAAGCTTTTAAAGGAATAAAAATCGACCAGGAATATTGCGACAAACTAACAGGCTCAAAAGCGGACCGGCCGCAACTGAACAAACTAAGGCTTGAAGCTCAGAGGGGCGACAGCATCTATGTTGAAAGCATATCCAGGCTGGGCCGCAATGTAGACGACTTAAGGCAAATTGTCCAGGAATTTAAGGAGAAAAAAGTGACCGTTCACTTCATCAAAGAAGGTTTTAATACCGGGAACGGGAATAACATGTTTAAGTTTATGCTGACCATACTGGGTGCAGTGACTGAAATGGAAAGAGAGCTCACTGTGGAGCGGATCCGTGAGGGCGTGGCCAAAGCAAAAAAATACGGCACCAGATCAGGCCGGCCAATCGGCAGACCAGCGCGGCAAATACCAGCAAGCTTTAAGAAATATTACCCGATGTGGAAAGATGGAGAAATAACGGCTACTGATTTTGCAAAGCTGGTTGAGGTTAGCAGGCAACACTTTATAAATATATCGAAGAATATAAAGCTAATACAACAGGCTAAACTAGTGTGTAGTTTGAATTGATATTCAGTGTTTAGCTCTTGTGTGCTGTAACTTCCTTCAATTAAAATCTTTCAACTATAGGTCAATGGTTACAAATAAACTTTGAGACCCCTCACCGATAGAAAGGATATGCAATGAACAACATTTTAGATCCTTATAGCCTTCAAGCCCGTGTTTTACCAGCTTATTTGTCACTTATGCCATTAATATTAATGCTTGTTACTGTTTTTCCGGAGGGGCTTAAACTGCCAATTGGTGGTTCAGCAGCTTTTATTTCAATGCCTTTATCCTTTTTACTTGGCCAGTTTGGAGCAGATTTAGGGAAACACCTTGAAAGTAAACTTTGGAATCTTTGGGATGGACCACCA
Organism: Candidatus Nealsoniibacteriota bacterium; assembly: GCA_003555075.1. Lineage (GTDB taxonomy): Bacteria > Patescibacteriota > Minisyncoccia > Minisyncoccales > PWPS01 > PWHW01. The sequence goes on along the minus strand of PWHW01000010.1, from coordinate 2,945 downwards.
ACAACACGCTTCTTGCGTCATGGAAATAACGAGTTTAACGAAAATACGCGCCTTCGCATCCATGAAGGCCTCCGTAAGTTGGGGATTCACGTTCCAACCGAAGAAGAACAAAAATATGATTGGAAGGCAGCCGACAGCCACTTTGAATCATGCACTGAAGAACTTATACGACAAACGCGGGATAAAACTAAATTTCCTCTTGTTTTTAGAGGGCTCATTGAATATGGATTCCGGAGAAATCTCTTAGGATTGAAACCAATAGGAGTTTCTCTTGCTATTATAAGTCTTATTGTTATTATTTGGTCATCTTACTCTACGTTGTCAATAACAAACGAGCTGCATGCAACTTCAATAATTTCAGGCCTTACTACAGCGGGACTTCTTATTGTATGGTTAACGTGGGTCACGGAAAGAACGGTAAAAATAGCCGCAAACCGCTATGCCCGCTTCTTACTCGAGGCTGCATTAAGAAGGGAGTAAAATAATTATGTCTACGATCCATTTCCTTAATGTTCAGGATGGTGACTGCTCGATAATCGAGCATAACTCAGGTAATATAACTGTTATAGATGTGTGCAATGCAAGGCAAGATCTTTTAAGAGAGTTTATTTTTTCTGAACAAGCTTCCCAAGAAAGAGGGGTTAGCGGAAACTTTCAGCAGAAGAAATATCCCGTCAATCCTATTTCTTATATGCAGGCTCGGAATATAAATAGAATATTTCGTTATATACAGACACATCCCGATATGGATCACATGGATGGCATAAAAACATTATTCGACAATTTTAATCCAATTAATTTTTGGGATACAAACAACACTAAGGAAATACCAGATTCAAAATGGCAAGGCTCACATTATATTGTAGAGGATTGGCATTTTTATAAGAGCTTACGTGATTCCGATCCAGATTACAGCCCTAAGAGATTAGCACTTCATTCTGGCGCACAAGGTCAATATTATAATCGAAGTGTAAACAATAACCATGGTGGAGATGGGTTACATGTAATGGCGCCAACTAAAAAGCTTGTTGCAAAAGCTAACGAGGTTGATGAGGATTACAACCGCTGCTCATATGTAATTCTTTATTTGACTAGCAGTGGTAACCGTATAGTTTTTGGTGGAGATTCTCACGACGAAACATGGGAACACATTATCAGCAAACATAGAGAAGATGTTACGAACGTTGATTTACTTATTGCTCCTCACCATGGTCGTAAATCCAACCGGTCATATGATTTTCTTGATATTCTAAATCCAAACCTTACTTTCTTCGGGAATGCACGACACGAACATTTGGCTTATGATGCTTGGTATAATCGAAACCTACCAATCATTACCAACAACCAGGCTAATTGTATGATTGTAGACACAAGCACTACGCCAATGTCGTTATATGTAACACACGAAAACTTTGCAAGGAGATGCAATCCTAAAACTTCTTACAACTACGATTTGAAATCATGGTATGTCTGCCCGATCACAAAGAATTAAGCTTCACTTATAGTTTTTTAGAATTGGGGGTAAAAAAGATGGATATTAAAAAAAAACACGGCCCATGGGTTATGTGCGTTCCGATTTCTAATATGTCTATTGAAAAAGATGGGTTAGATCAAGAACATCAAGTAGATCGTGTCACTTTTATTAGTGCAGCAAAACTGCCCTTTAAAAGGAAAAAGCTTGGCATTCCCATGAGAATATCTACAATTCAGAATAAATATAAATCAATAGTGGATAATATTTTAAAAACAAACAACACCTATGCCATCATACGTTTTAATGGATGCATTGAAGCTGAAGAAGTAAAAATTCTAACTCGCATTAGAGAAGAATTATCCATACTTTCCCTTTCCCAACTAGGATATGCAAAACGAAGGAGTAGTTTTGCCCCCAATATTGCCCGGGAGCATAGTGTTGGGGTTACAGAATACATTGTAGTAAACTCAAAAGATTCATCACTCATGTCAAGTTTTAGTTTGAGAGGGAAAGTTGGCCCCCTAGTTTTAAATAAGCGGTGGAAACACTTCCAACAGAAAGCCTTCTATTTTAATTTGTTAAAAATTATACGCGGTGAAATAGGAGTCGCAAAACAATGGAAAATCGATTTACGTAACGCTGCAATAATGGCCGGCCAAAGTCAGTGTATGATAGATCTACCTCAAGCGTTTTTGTGGAATATGATAGCACTAGAATTACTATTGATTCAACAAAACGATAAATATGCAAAAGAATTACCGAAGCGTGCAGAGGCATTGCTCGGATGGGTCAATTACTGGAGTGACGATGATTACGAGTTCAAAATTAATGACCTCTATCAAAAAAGGTGCGAACTTGTACATAAAGGTGATAGGGAAAGCATATTAATAGACGACCTTCTTTTTTCGGATGATTTATTATTGAACTTGTTTATTAATATTGTCGGGCATATCGACATCTTTTGCTCAAAAAATGCATTAATCGATTTTTCTGAAAAAGTCCAAGCTGAACATATTTTAGGAGTTAAACCTAAGGTGCGACCAAAGTCTTTTAAATATTTTAAGCGCGAGTATACTAAATTTGATTATCAGCGATTTTAGATCTTCAAGTATAAATAGAACATATTGTAAAACATCACTCTTTTAAGGGAGCGAGACCCTGGAGCTTAGATTTGGCAATCAACCTCCGATAGTCACCCTATGCTTGTCTTGCATTCATGTTCATCGTTTTTGTACAATGTAGGGCAAATATTATTGCGATCGCCAAGGAAAATATCAAGCATGTTGTCAAAAAGCAGGTAACCATTAACTATATCTTGCGACCCAAAACACACTTCTCTCCATTGTCAATAACGATAATTATTGAGACAACAAAAACTACGATCCAATAATAGGCTTTTTACCCCTAAAAACAGTGCCAAAATATATTCTCAAATCAAAGTTGCAGTATCGCTCCCTTTGTGATACCATTC
>PWHW01000004.1 GCA_003555075.1 Candidatus Nealsoniibacteriota bacterium | reverse complement strand
GTTGCGATTTCTGAGATTGTCGGAGTAATCACCTTTTATGCCGGTCACAATGACACTGGAATCCCTGTAGAGCTTTCCGTCGCTGAAATTCTCCGCTTCATAAGAGATATCGATGGTATTCCTGTCGATCGTGCTACAGGAGATGTTTCCGTAAGCCTGCTTGGGAGCAGTTTTACCGGATGTTCTGCAGGTAACCCTGTCTACCAAAGTTCCTTCGTCCCTGAGCTCAAAAGTGTAGCTGGTATCGGGAGAAAGGTTGCGATTTCTGAGGTCGTCGGAGTAATCACCTCTTATGCCGGTCACAATCTTGCTTGAATTCCTGTAAATAGATCCGTTACTGAAATTCTCTGCTTGATAGGAGATGTTGATATTGTTTTCATCAACCGTGCTACAGGAGATGTTTCCTCTAGAAGAGCTGGCCTCGACCTCTTGGGCTCCAAAACCAAAAATTCCGAGAGCAAGAAGTCCAGCCAACGCCCAAAGAACAACTTTTTTCATTTTATTGGTATTCATTGTTATTTTTTTATTTTTTATTGTTTGTTCCGCCTTTTTAGATCTTTCAATCTAAAAATTAAAAAATCTAGAAAAGCGGAAGGAAGTTTTTTTCACCCCCCTTCCTTGAAAAGAACAAGCAAGTTCATCGTCTGCCTCCAACAGGAACAAATCCTCCGCTGCTCTCCCATAACTGACATTCTCCGGTAGCGACGATCCGTGCATGTGTTGTTCTTTCGTGTTGATCGGCACAAAGCTCAATCGTCATTTTTCCTCTATCACTTTCATCTCCACCTGTTTTCTGGCTTTTTGCCATTTTCTCTTCTTTAAACTGCACACTATTGTCCCATCCTTCTGCTGCAAAAATATACTCTTCTCCTTTTTCCGGTCTTTTCTGCCATTCATAATACACTATCAACTTATTACCTTCTTTTTCTACCTTCTTGGTGTGTATCATTGATAATCCCGGGTCTTCGATTCTTACCACGTCTTCTCCTACAATCTCTGGAATATCTCCTTCTGTCTGTTTTGCCGGAGATCCTCTGTCTACTTCAGCCGGTTGTTGCAATAAACCAATTCCTATCCAAACAAGTAATAGGATCGCTACAACAATTCCTCCTGCAACAAAAATCCTGAACCAATCTCTGCCCTGCGCTTTCTGTTTTTCCTGTCTTTCTTCTTGTTGCTGCTCCTGCCCTTTCTTCTCTTCACCCATTCTACTTCCCTCCTTTTAAGGTTTGCCGATTCTCGGCACGCAGGTCTTTATCCTTTTATTTATAAAGAACCGAGCACCAAGAACCGACAAAACAATGTAAAAAAGAGCAATCTGTTAATATGTTTATATTATATAATACTTTCTATGTTTCGTCAAGGATTTTACTCTTCCAACCTCTCTATATCAGGATCCATAAGCTCAGGACCCTCCTCTAGGACATCTTCTTCCATTATTTCTTCTTCAGGTTCTCGTTCTTCCATTATGCCGTTCAAGATGGCAAAACCCAGCGCAATGGCTAGAATTGCAATAATTATATATAGTATGGTGGTATTACCCTCCTTTTGTTTTTTCATATTCTTAAAAACAATTATTAATCTTTAATAATATCTTCCTTGTCTTTTAAAGCTTTGAGATATTTCAAAACCTTAAAAAATAAGGAAGAAGAAAGCTTCTTCCTTTTAAAAGAACTATTCCACATCCGGATCCAATATTTGAGGTTCATTTTCCTCTTCATTCTCGTCTTCTTCTTCCTTCTTCCCTTCGAGATCTTCTTCTACTTCAGGATCTGAAGGTTCCTTCTTACTTTCCGAGAAGACATCTTCGTCAACTATTGCAGGTTCTTCTTGCTTTTCCTCTTCCTCCTTCTCTTTCAAATCCTCATCTTCTACCTCGGGCTTTGATGACTCCTCTTTGTTTTTCGAGGAGACATCTTCGTCAACTATTGCAGGTTCTTCTTGCTTTTCCTCTTCCTCCTTCTCTTTCAAATCCTCATCTTCTACCTCGGGCTTTGATGACTCCTCTTTGTTTTTCGAGGAGACGTCTTCGTCAACTATTGCAGGTTCTTCTTGTTTTTCTTCTTTCTTCTCTTCTTTCAAATCCTCATCTTCTATCTTGGGCTTTGAGGACTCCTCTTTGTTTTCTGAGGAGACGTCTTCGTCAACTATTGTAGGTTCTTCTTGTTTTTCTTCTTTCTTCTCTTCTTTCTTCTCTTCTTTCAGATCCTCATCTTCTATCTTGGGCTTTGATTCATCATTATGCTTTGAGGACACATCATCATCTACGATAGTAGGGGCATCCTCGTCCTTCTTCTTGACATCTTTATCAGTTATTTCAGGCTTTGATTCATCATTATGCTTTGAGGACACATCATCATCTACGATAGTAGGGACATCGTTCGAGGTAACAGAAGGTTTCCCGTCCTTTGCTTCTTCAAGAGGTATAACATCTCTATCCACTATTTCAGGTGCCTCAAACTCTTCAGGATCTTCAGCTTCTTCCGTTGCATCCTCTTCTTCTGTTACAAACTCTTTTTCTTTGGTAGCTTCCCTGAAGATGTCTTCCGGAAAACCAACCCAAAGGAAAACAAGTAAAATAACAAGGGCTACCGAGGACACCGCTATTATCTTGTTCCTTTTCTTTCTTCTTCCTTCTCTTCTTTTCTCCTCACTTGTCCTCTCTTTTGACACTTTCTCGATATTCATTCATTCATCCCTCCTTTTAAAAGATTATTGTTCCGAAAATGGAATTTGGCGATTTTCAAGGTACACCACACTTCTTTCTTGAGAAGCGTCTATATTATAAAATAATAATCTTTTTTAGTCAAGAACTCAAGAGAAGACCGCTGAGATCGCTATCGCAAACATATTAAAGGAGAAGTAATAAGTGCAAATAAGAGTGTAAAGATGGTCATCAGAGCCACAATAGAGAGACCTTCCTCCTTTAGAGTTTTCATGATAAGAAGGGTAGAAGCTTCGTTTAAAGAAATACCCATGATCAGGGTTTCCAAAAAAAACTTTTGTTTGCACACACCTCTATATCGATCAAGCAACAAGGAGAGAAAAAAACAAAAAAGAGTCAGCGCTACCTACTGTAGGCTCATCCATCACCCTTTAAGCCCTTTTCAAAGATATCTCTGTGGAAAATGAAAAATCACTTCCCGAGGCAAGCAAGAAAACTTTTTACAATTACGCGTTAATCTATTATTGCCCTCACCCCCATTCTGCTTTCAGCATCTCCGGGGGGCCAGCAAGTCATGAGCACAAGCTCCTTTTTCTCTGCTTGGGGATAAAGAGGAGGAACATCTTCACCCACTTCATAAACCTTTTCCTCCTCCTTTTCTTCGATAACTCTGTAAGTATAAAATCTATTGTCGTAGCATATTTCTATCTCATCTCCTTCCTGCAGCTTATCAATCTCTGTAAATACTCTGTCATAATTAATATCAGGCCAACCGGGAGGAGCGGAGTGTCCGAAAAGAACAGTTAGTCCTTTTTCTCCCGGAAAATATCCGTCAGGAAAACGAACAACCCCTCTATCAAGAGCTTCTCTATACTCCTTTTCACTAACCCCTTCTGTTTCCACAATGGGAGCTTCTATTTCTATTGCCGAGACCTCTATTCTATCCCCTCCTTCGCACCTCTCAACATCCTCTTCCCGTTCTTCGTATTCTCTCATTTCATCATCATGCTCAACAACATCTTTCTCGGGAGAAAGGATCAATTCCTGAAACTTATTCTGAAGAGTATGGGAAGCAATCCTCAAATTAAAGAATGCGGAAACCTCTTTCCAGTTGATAATTATCACGAAAAAAAGAAAGATAAGAAGAAATATCTTTAAAAGTACCTTGTCCCTTTCTGTGAAAAATTTTTCTTTTTTGCTCATTTTTCTATTATATTTCTTTTATAATCCTTGGCACTTCCTGCTCCCGGATCACATAAAAGTCCCTTCGCTCTATGATATGCCCCTCCCTTGTCCTTACATTAACCCTCCATCTCCCGGGATAAGCATTATAATAAGTGAACCAATTATAACCCTCATCATTCCCCCCTCTGACTGTAAAGGGAATTTCCGCAATGGTCTCAAATTTTCTTTTTTGCTCATTAAACCTTTGCCATTCATGAGCCACTTCAAGTTCCATTTCCTCGGGAGCATAAACAGCACTGAACACATATATGATCTGAGTTTCCGAAGGAATATGCCTCCTTTCATAAAAGAGCAAAGATCTCCATAAAGGATCATCTTTCTCCGTAACTACTCTATATCCGCTATCAACCCTCTCAATATCATGATACACTCCTATTTCTCTCATGGAAAGAGGGATGGGAGGTATAAAATTAAAGAAATAAAGAAAATTCATCAAACAAAAAATACCCCCTATACAAAAGGAGAGTGCTCTTTTTTTATCATCTACTCTGAACGTATAAATAGAAAGAATATGAATAAAGAGCGTAACCAAGAAAAGGGCAATCAGGCCACTTGCTATGAATATTCCTGCACCAAGGTCCTTCAATAAATGAGGTAAAAGAATGTTCAAATAAGAAAAAATTGCAAAAAAATAGACTCCTATTTGAATGGTAGGACGGACGTTGTATTTCCTGAAAACCTCGTTCCCGATCATCAAAAAGACAACGATCACGATAAAAGGCCAGCTGGCAAATAAGGAGCCGCTATGAGAGTAAAATATCAAAAATGCACTAAAGAGATTTCCAAAGGAATATTGCAAAAGAACGGGAGCTAACACTCTCCAGTAAGAGAAGATTTTTCCAGAGACAACTTTTTCTTCATAAAGATTGATAACGCTAATATTAGCTCCCACAAGAAGTAGTTGTCCAAGGAGTAAAAGCATAGCAAGGTTAAAGTCCAAAAAATCAAAGGTCAATACATCGGTAATGAATCCGAAGACCAGTGCGCCGGGTATAAGGTACCTCTCATATCGATTGTAGAATCTTCTTAATTTCTCAAGCTTTGTCATACTCTTTTTTTGCGGCATTTTTCCCCGCAAGATAACCTGTACTCCAACATATTTGCAAGTTAAATCCTCCTGTGGGACCATGAATATCTAATATATCCCCTGCAAAGAAGAGGTTGTCCATTAATTTTGATCTCATGGTTCTTTCGTCAATTTCCGACAAGGAGACTCCCCCGCTATTTGTTATAGCCATATCGAAACCAGCAGTGCCGGTTATTGTTAGCTCCAAGTCCTTTAATAATTCTACTATTGCTTTCCTTTTCTCTTTTGTTATCTTGTTGACCTCTTTTTCGGGATCCACCCCGGAAAGCTTTACTATTACCGGTATCATTTTTGATGGAATGAGATCTCTTAGTCCGTTCTTAAAGGCCTTATTGGAATACTTCTCAAAGTCTCTTCTTATTCTCTTGTCAAGCTTGGAACGATCCAGGCCGGGCTTCAGATTTAGTGATATCTTAACATTTTCTTTTTCAAGAATCTCTACTATTTTCTCGCTTGCTGACAAGGCAAGAGGTCCACTTACTCCGTGACGAGTAAATACACACTCTCCGAGTGCCTTAAATTTTTTCTTGCTTTTTATGATAAATTCCACATTCTTTAAACTCAATCCCTCCAATTCCCTCACCCATTCCTCTTTTACATTCAGAGGAGTTAGAACAGGGTAAGCCTTTGTTACCGTATGAGAAAGAGAGGTAGCCCACCTAAATCCGCTTCCATCAGATCCGGTAGAGGGATAAGCTTTGCCTCCGCTGCAAATAATAAAATCATCTGCGAGGATTTCGCTTTTGTCATAAAGAATAACTCCTTTGATCTTCTTTCCTTCCTTTTTGAAGCGATGAACTTTCGCCTTACAGATCAAAACAACTCCGTTTTTCTTGAGTTCCTTGAGCAGAACACTGAGCACACTGCTTGCTTTGTCGGTAACAGGAAAGATCCTGTCGCCCCTCTCCCTCTTTAACTTCAATCCCCGTGATTCAAAGAATTCCATTGTTTTTTCAGGTCCAAAGACATTGAACGAATGAAAGAGAAAACCGCTCTTTTTCCCGTAAAAAGGTTTTAAATGGGTGGGCTTAATCCTTGCATTAGTTAAGTTGCATATCCCGTTGCCAGTAAGAAGAAGTTTTACTCCGGGTTTCTTGTTCTTTTCAAGCACCACCACTCGAGCTCCTGATTCAGAAGCTTTTATGGCAGCCATCATCCCCGCAGGCCCCGCTCCGATAACCGCAATATCAAATTTGTTATTTTTTTCATTCATTACTAAAAAAAAGCACCGATAATCGGCGCTTTATTGATCTTTATCAAGTTCAAGGTGTAAATTGAATCTCTGTGAAAAGAGATTGACCACCTCTTCCAGCGCCTCCCTCCCTGTTTTTTTAATATCAGGACCATTGGGCGTAGGAAGAAAGTGTCTTGTCACTCTCCATCCTTCTATTTTGTACACACATTGTACATAACCAAGTAAAAGTCCCTTACTTTTATTTTCAGTCTCCCTTGCAGGAATAATGAGAAGAATAACTAAGTAGAAGTCCTCTTCCGGAACAGCTTTCTCGATTCTTATCAAAGCTCCCGGAATCCACCACTCTGCTTTTCTTGTAAATCTTTTCATTGCTCCCAGATTATAAAGACTTTTCTCGATAGAGACCATTTCCAATATATCTTTCTTTACTCCCTCCAGTTCCCTCTTGTAATTTTCCGCAGTCACGATCTTCTTGTACCTCACTTCTTACCTCCCCCTTTTTTTGTTTCTGCTAATTTCTTCCGCCTCCTTCAAAAAAATCTTCTCATAAGCACTTGAAGAAGATATCTTTGCTGCTAATCTTAGGAGAAAGACATCTCTTTCACTTATCGCTTTGTTTGCCAAAACCCTTAAATACTTGTTGTCAAAGCAAAATCCATGAAAGCGACAAAGATAAAGCATATATTTCATTATCACTCTTCTTTCTTTCCTGGAAAGATGATCTACCTCAAAGATGTCTGTCTCTTTCAACTTTTTTTCCACGGGCTCAAGCAAATCTCTTTGAACAATACCCATTCCTCTTAGGGCGGCATCAACACCCTGCTCATACTCTCCCCTCCTTATTCTATATTTCGCCTCTTCCTTATTATAAGAAGCATAAATTATAAAAAGAAAGGGACATATTACCAGAAAAAGAACCATATATTCCACACTACTTCCCTCCTTTCCTTTGAATGTGCTATATTATACCCCAAATTAAAAAATTTTCAATATTAAAAAGAAATATTTATGCTTAAACATACCGAGATCAAGAAAGGAAAGATGATCGAACTAAACCACGATCCTTACGAAGTGCTGGAGCATTCTCATAAGGTGAAAGCGAGAGGAAGGTCAGTAATGCAAACAAAGTTAAGAAATATGCGTACCGGAACAACATTAAAGAGGAATTTTCATCCTTCCGAGGAGATAGAAGAAGCAGATATTGATAAAATGAATGCTGTCTTTATTTACTCTCGCAGAGGAGAATACATTTTTCACGAAGAAGGAGATTCTTCCAAGCGTTTCAAGCTAAGCAAAGATCAGTTGGGAGAGAAAGGAGATTATCTTACTCAAGGAGCAACAATTACAGCCCTTTTGTTTCAAGAAAAAATAATCGGTATATCCCTCCCCGCAAAGGTCACACTTAAGATAAAAGAAGCTCCTCCGGGAATAAGGGGCAACACTGCCGAGGGTGGAACAAAAACAGCAACACTGGAAACGAACAAAGAAATAGAGGTTCCTCTTTTTGTGGAAGAAGGTGAAACAATAGAGATAAACACGGAAACGGGAAAGTACGTAAGAAGAGTGAATTAAAAAAGTTTTTCCTCTCTTCCTTCGTTATCAAGGGCTTCGTTCACCAATCGATCAGCATCTTTGTTCTGATCACGAGGAACACTCTTGAATTTCACTTTCTTGAAATCAAAGCATAAATTCCAAAGTTTCAAAAAAAGAGGTTGCAGTCTCTCGTTCTCAATCTTATATTTTCCTTGCATTTGCCTTACAAGAAGCTCGGAATCACTGCAAAGAGTTACTTCCGCTTCTTTTGCAAGCCTTTTCCCGAACTTGGCCTTGAACCTCTCAAGGCCAAGAATGGCGGCCATGTACTCCGCTTCATTATTTGTTAGACTGTCACCGAGATACTTCCCATATTCACTCATTTTCTCGCCTTTTTCATTACAAAATACCGCTCCTGCAGCCGCCCTTCCCGGATTTCCCCTTGATCCTCCATCAGTACAAATTATTATTTTCTTCATCTTTTAAGAATATTAATGTTCTTAATTTATAAAATGACTAAGATGCCTCGCCCCTGCAAGACTCTTCTTCTTGATCTTTAAAATACTCCAAAAGACACTTCTTGAAATCATTAACATTCTCTTCCCTGAGAATGAATCCGGCAGCTTCTGGATGACCCCCGAAAGTCTGCAAATATCTTTTGCAGTGGCGCATTGCATCCACCGCATCCTGCCCCGAAGGAACTCGCGCAGATCCGCGGGCAATACCCGATTCTTTTGTGTACAAGAATACCGGCTTCTTACACTTTCTTATTACTCTTGATGCAAGGGTTCCCGCCAAAGGAGCGGAAAAGGATCCTTCTTTGAATATTATCATCTCTTCATTGCTCACTTCCCCGACTATCTTTTCTTCTTCTCTTTTTATTTCTTCTCTCCTTTCCTCGTTTTCTTTTTTTATCTTTTCGATCCATTTTTCTGCTTCGCTTTTTTCTTTCGCTTCCAATAGTAAGTATGCACTATTGACATTTCCATAAGGACTTGTGATGTTTAAAAGAGAGATCATTTTTTCTAAAAAACTATCTTCTCCTATCACCTCTTTAAGGACTTTCAAAGGGAATATGCTCGAATCCTTCAAAAAGCCCATCCCTTTTTCCAATATCCTCTGATTATCTTCTTTTCGAGGAACCATATCTGCAAGAGTAGCAAGAGTGGCAAGTTCAAGAAACCTTCTCTCCGTCTTGCTGAAGTCTTTCCCGAGCATCTTCTCCGAGAGTTTATATACTATTCCGCCATTCGCCATTTTTTTAAAAGGGTACTCATCCCCTTCTTGCATGGGATCCAAAATAAGAGAAGCTTCGGGTAGTTCCGGGAAGGTCTTGTGATGGTCAACGATCACCAACTCAAAACCCCTCCTTTTAGCCTCCTTTGCTCCTTCAAAATTACTTATTCCACAATCAAGGGAAATAATAAGAGCGGGGGGGTTCTCGTTTATGGAACAGACAGCCTCTTTACTAAGTCCATATCCCCATTTTTCCCTGTCAGAAATATATACGGAAGGAGTTGCACCCCCTAAAAACTCTATTGTCTCTTTTACCATCATTACGGAAGTTATGCCATCAAGATCCGAATCACCGAAAAGTATGACCCTTTCTCCTTCTTTTGCAGCTCTCTTTAAGCGTTCCGCTACTTTTTCCAGGTTTTTCATTTCGGTGGTCATAAGAATAAAAAAATAAGATTTAAATATTTCTCTCCGGGCCTCCTTTAGCCGTAACCACAGCCATTCAAGAGGCTTTCAAGGCCTCTATCCCCGGCATCCTTCCTCCGCTCAAATAAGTGAGCATAGCTCCTCCACCACAAGAAACAAGATCCATTTCTTTTAAGAATCCGAATCTCATGAGTGCCTCACCGGTATCACCTCCACCCACCACCTTAAGCGCCTTCTTGTTTTCTGCCACCATACGCCCTACCTCCTCGGTTCCCTTCTTGAAGGGTTCCTTTTCGGAAAGACCTAAGGGGCCTGCCCAGATTATTGTTCCCGCTTGCCTTATGATGTTGCCATAAAGTTTCCTGGTTTCGCTTCCTATATCAAAAACATCCTTTTCTTTTCCAATTTTCCCGGGAGCCGTCTCTTTCAAGCCGCTTCTTCCTTCATTATCATAAGAAGTTATTACATCGACAGGAAGATGTAATCTTGGGGAGGTATAATCCATTTTCTTGATAGTGTCCATAAGTCCATCCTTTGGTGCCGGAAGATCAAGGGCAATTCCTCGGGCTGCAAGAAGAGCATTTGCTATTTTTCCTCCAAGCAATACATGATCGCTCTTTTCAAGAAAGAAATTAACAGCCGGTATTTTGGATTCAACCTTTGCCCCTCCTATTATTGCCACTATTGGCCTTTTGGGAGCTCTTTGCACTCTATCAAGTATCTTCTTCTCTTTTTCAAAGAGCATCCCGGTCACAGAAGGAATGAAAGAAGGGATTCGCGCTACTGAGGCATGAGCTCTATGCGACACTGAAAAAGCATCATTTACAAAAATATCTCCAAGTTTGGAAAGTTCTCTTCCAAACTCTTCTGAGTTATCTTTCTCTTCCTTATAAATTCGCACATTTTCCAAGAGCAATATATCACCTTCCTTTAATCCTTTCACCTCTTTTTCCACTCCTTCTCCGATGCAATCAGGGACAAAGCGAATATCCCTCCTCCCCATAAGTTTTGATATACGCTCCTTTATAGGCAAAATAGTTCCTTTTCCGACTTCTGTCCTTTCCTTTTCCTCCATATCTTTTTTTTCTTCCGGTTCCGCAAAATGACTGATCAAAACGACTTTGGCTCCGTTGCGAGCAAGATAATCAATAGTGGGAAGAGCTTCACGAATACGAAGATCATTCTTTATTTCTTTTTTTTCGTCCAAAGAGACGTTGAGGTCACACCTTACCAAGACGTGCTTCCCTTTTATTTTTATGTCATTTATTTTTTTCATTCTATAAGAAGAAGACTCTCAAAGGATTCTCCTCCGTATTTACCTCGCCCCTTTTTATACAAGAGATCACTCTCTCTTTTTCTTAAAAGCGTCCCGAAGAGCTTTTTTCAAGCCCTCGGGCTTCTCTTTTTCGGTTTCATCCTCTTCTTTGGCCTCCTCAAGGGCCTCCCTTAAAGAAACATTCTTTTTTGAGGAGGGTTCTTTGTTCTCCTTCTCTGTGGTGATATTTCCTTTCTCTTCTTTTTTTTCACCTTCATTCTTCTCGTTTTTGGCTTCACTCATTTCTTCACCGGCCTCTTTCTTTCTTTTGGCCTTTTTACGGCAACTTTTGCAATATATGGGCCTACTTCCGTCCGGTAAAAAAGGAACTTTTGTCTTCTTTCCGCAGGCCGAACAATTAGCATCAAAAAGCTCTTGATTCGGCTCTCCTTTTATGTTCTCTCTTGTTTCCGCCGCTTCCTTGAATTCCCCCAACCACCTGGAAAGTTTTTCCTCAACTTTTTTCCTGTCAGCGGCATAACGTTCTCCCGAAACACGAATAATCTTATCCGCAATATTTTTTTCAGGAATATCGGGAGGAGGCATGGTTTCTGCCGAAAAGGGTTCTCCCGCTATCCCGTTTATCATTAATTTGGTATATATGTTGTACTTGGGAAGGTTTATAAGATCTTCCATGGCAATTTCAGGAGTAAATTCCTTCTCCAAAAGCTCAGCATCCTTGGCTCCCAAGCGAAAAGTGACTATAGTTCCCACATTCCCGAAGATGGCATCTCTCATATGAGTTCCTTCTGTGTCCTGTTCGTCCAACTGTCCAATATACTGATGGCTCAAGATCAAATTAAGCCTGTATTTACGAGCCTCGGAAAGTATGCCTATAAAGGATCTTGTGGCAAAATTCTGAAATTCATCAATATAAAGATAAAAATCCTTTCTCTCGTGCTCGGGGAAATTAACCCTCTCCATGGCAGCAAGTTGAAGCTTCGTAATGATCAAAGCTCCTAATAAAGTAGAATTGTCCTCTCCTATTTTTCCTTTCGAAAGATTTGCTATAAATATCTTTTGATTGTCCATTATGTCATTCATACTTATTGTGGAGTTCACTTGCCCCACAATATTCCTTACAATTCCCGCAGAAGTGAATTGACCTACTTTGTTCTGAATAGCGGCAACCGCCTCGGTCGCATATTGTTGGCTCCAAGAAGCAAATTCCTTTGTCCAGAACGACTTCACTACCGGATCCTGTATCTTGTCCACCACCTTTCTTCTAAAGTCCGGATCGGACATCATTCGATTTATCCCCAATAAAGTGGAATTGGGATAATCAAGAAGTGCAAGAATGGTATTATTCAAGATATACTCCATTCTTGGAGACCAGACATCAGGCCATATTTTCTTAAAAACACCCATAAGTCCGGAAGCAACCAAATGACGATAATCCGGATCCACCTTTTCCATTACATTGAATCCAATCGCCCTCTCCAGATTGGCCGGATTGAAATACACCACATCATTTATGCGGTGCTCGGGAATAAAGCTTAAGAGTTTTTCAGCTGCCTCTCCATGGGGATCTATAAAGCCCACCCCCTCTCCTCTTTGAATATCCTGCACTGCCATGTTTTCAAGCATGGCCGTCTTACCCATCCCGGTTTTACCTATGGTGTAGAAATGCCTGGTTCTGTCATCCCTTTTGATGCCGAATTTCTTCCTTTGATTCCTAAAATTGGTTACTCCAAAAAATGTGATGTCATCTTTTTCCATAGATTACGCTTAACTCTTTACTCTCTTAATTGTGAAGATTTTATAATCTCTTGTAAAGCATCATTCGGTGGGAAGATCGTGAGGAGCCTCTTTTTTCTTCGCTTCTACGCGTTGGATCACAGAGGGAGGAGCAGATACCTTGGATGGAAAGTGATAAATAGTGGCAAGCTCTTCGACATTCAAGATAAATTTTTCATCACCCTTGCTGACAGGGAAAAAGGCAGGCACCCTCCTTAGAAAGTTGCGAAACATTCTTCTTTTTTTAACATAAAGTCTTTCCTCTATCTTCCAGAACCAATCATACCAATTCTGCTTCACTTTAGTGATCGTTTCAGCATGAGGTATTATGGTTCCCATTCCCGGAATATTGAAGTGATTGAAATAACTCATGGGTATTTTTATTCTGCTACCGGAAAACTTATCTCTCTTTGCTATATAAGCATAGCGAATGAAACATTTAAAAAATTGCTTGGACATCTTTCTCTCTATGGCAGCCACTTTCTCTTTCTCTCCGGGAGTAAGTTTCATCTCCGGAAAAGCCTCATCTTCCGGAGCCTCTTTTTTGGGAGGATATCCGGTAAGAGTGTTGAAAAAATCTTCCAGGAAGGAGAACGGAGGAGGTTTCTCTTTTCTTCCCGCCAACTTTTGATATTCCTTTTTGGCCTTTTTCATGAAACCACTTTCGTCGTCAGTCACAGGCTCTGCTTTTATGATAATCCATAATTGTTCGCCCTTTTCCAATTTGCTCAACCCCTCAAGAAGGGATGCTATGGGATCTATTCTCTTCTCTTCTGTAGCTTCTCGCTCCGTTTCAAAATCACGATAAGTTCTTAGCGGAAAACAATCATTAATCATCTTATAGTCCGTGCCCCAGATATCCCATTTCTCATTGGGGATGTTCTTGGGAACCTTGGTCGTATAGTCCTCCACCTCATTGATCTCCGCTTGAGGATATTGAGCATAAATATGTTGTTCGAAAACAACTCTTTGCTTTGCGGGAGCACGTACCAAAAAATGAGGAATTCCATCAATGGAAGCTATCTCCAACGAGAAGTCCGGGTTGGATTTTCCTTCCCACCACTGTTCAAACCAATTAGGAGGACCGTATATTTGCCAAAAACCGGAAAGAACGGTTTCCATGGCCCTTATGGGTTTCGTCATTTCTCCGGGAATCCTTATTTCAAGGAGAACATACGGATCATCTCTTATCTCCTCGCGCCAAAAGAGCCATCTCTCTTTTACTATGGGCCATAAAATAAAAGGAAGAAAGAACCATATCCACCCCCAAAGAATTTCTGTCAAAAGTCCTAAAAAAGGTGCCAAATCTTCAATAAATTTGGCGTACTGGAGAATCATCTCGAAAGGATTAGGCAATAGTGTATTTTCCATCTGGAGTTCTTACAAAATACTTTTTATTGCTCAAATTCTGTATAACAGTATTCTTCTTTACTATTCTTTGTTTTGATACCCGGTCTATGATCTCGTTCTTCGGGAGAGCTCCTTCTTTCTTTAGTATATCCCGTATCACTTCTTTTACCTCTCCAGGGGAGTAACCCCAGTCTGCAAGGGCATAAACACCTCTTCCCACAAGAACGAAAGAGGGGTCCTTTATGAGTTCATTATGAGTGGTCTGTGGATTGGCATCATCTCCAAGGTGAGAAGCTATCTCTTTGAAGTGAAGAGGTTTTCCGAACTTCTTGAGAACAAGATACGCCTTATCTTTGATGCCTCTTGGGTTTATTTCCGGCCATTCGAAGAGACCGAAATTACCCTCTTCATTCTGTACTATCCTTTTTGAGATCTCCAAATAGGAAACAATGGTCTTTTCGGGAATATCCTTTTTAGCACTGAGTTCTTTCACGGATAATAGTTTCCTCTTTTTCTTCAACTCTTTTTTTACTTCATTTATCACTTCATTGGCTCTAAAGAATACTTTTTGATCCTTCAACCAAAAAGCATGAAATTCAGTATTTTCTGAAAAACGATAAAGAGAATTGCTAATATTTAAAAGAAAATTTATGCAGTTCTTGTCATTTTTTTCGTAGGACAATATGTTCAAAAATACATCTTCTCGTTTCAAGCCGCCGAACTCCTCTAGTTTATTCTCAAAATAATTAAAAATATCGGAGTATTGCTCCGATTTGTTTCTTGCCTGCCTCACCCCGTCTTTTTCAATTTGCCGAACCCTTTCCCTTGTAACGCCATAGTTCTTTCCTATGAATTCAAGGGTTTCCTTTTCTCCCCCGAAAAGTCCGAATCTTCGAGAAACTATATCCTTGGTTCTTTCGGGTAAAGAGCTTATTATGTCCCGACAAGCTTCTTTGTAATTAAACATGGTATACATTTAACTTCCGTTAAGCAAAGATATATTATTATTATTTTATACTTCACTTTTCCTTTTTGGTCAAACTGTTCCAGTCAAGCACTAAAGGACCCGCAAGAAAGATGGAAGAGTACATTCCCAGTATTATTCCAAAAATAAGAGCAAGAATGAAATAAAATATCGTTGCTCCTCCCAAGATTAAAAGGGATAAAAGAATGAACAAGGTCGTCAGGGATGTGCCAACCGATCTGCCAAAAGTCTCGTTCAAACTATTATTTACCACTTCTTTCAAATCCACCTTTTCGTTTCTTTCCTTTCTATTTATCAAATTCTCTCTAATCCGATCAAAAATGACCACTGTGTCGTTAATGGAATAACCCAAGGTAGTGAGAAGAGCAACTGCAATGGGAATGGTCACTTGCACTCCATACAAATATCCAAGAACCGAAAAGATTCCCAGGACAATAAGCATATCATGTAAAAATGCAACTCCTGTGGCAATTATTCCGTATTTACCGGAACTTATCGAGCCATCGTCATCCCTGAAACTCACAGCAATATAAATTATTACAAGAAGGGATGCCAAAATAATAGCCACAAGGGACATCGTTTTGAGCTCATCTCCCACTTGCGCTCCTATTGACTCAAAATCTCTACTTTCCGCACCTTCCAATGCACCCATTACTTCCTCATAAACCTCATCATCAGTGCGTTCCGTCCTTATGAGCAGCCCTTCTTCTCCCACAGGTTGCACATCAGCCTCTCTTATACCGACCCCTCTCAGATCCTCGTATATTTTTTCCATAGAGGGACGTTCTTCGTATTCTACTTCCAATACACTCCCTCCGGCGAATTCTATACCGGGAACTATTCCGAAAACAACCAAAAAACCAATGCTTGCAAGCACCAATATTGAAGAAATTATATAATATATCTTTCTGTGTTTAAGAAATTCGAAATTCATGTTCTTTATGTCCACAATTTTCTTGCTTTTGACATTTTATCGTTAAAAAAGGATAGTAATATGCGATTCACTATCATGGCACAAAACAGGCTTACTACAATACCCAGTATCAAGGTGATGGCAAATCCTCTTACAAAGCTGGTAGTAATAAAGAAAAGGATGATAGCAACCATGAGGGTGGTAAAATTGCCATCCCTTATGGACGACCAAGCTTTCAAGTATCCCTCTTCTATGCTCTCTCCTATTGTTTTTCCTTTTTTCATTTCCTCTCTCATGCGTGAGAGAACAAGTATGTTCGCATCAATGGCCATTCCTACCGACAAAAGAAAACCAGCCATTCCGGATAGAGTGATGGTTACCGGAATATATTTCAAAAGGAAAGCAACAAGAAGCATATAAATGGCAAGAGATATAACAGAGGCAAGACCGGGTAACCGATAAACCAATATCATGAAAAGAGCCACCAAAAGAAATCCATATATGCCCGCTTGTATGGAGTTATCCAAAGCATCTTCTCCCAGAGTGGGTCCAATGCTTCTTTGAGTTACAAGTTCTATGGGAACAGGAAGAGCCCCTATACGAAGGTCCCTTGCTATCTCATAAGCCTCTTCCATGGAAAAATCTCCCGTAATCTGAGCTCTTCCGCCCGTGATCTTTTCTTGAACAGTCGCTTCCTGTAAAATTTCTCCGTCAAGGAAGGTGGCAAGTGATTTCCCCACGTTCCGCGAAGTTATCTCCGCAAAAAGCCTTTCCCCTTTTTCGTTGAACTCTAAAGTAATGACAGGATCTTGACTTACGGGGTCAGCGACCACTCCCGCATTATCAAGGTGCTCTCCCGTAAGATCCGTTTTTACATAAGGCTCTTGAAGCACTATCTCCCATCCTTCCACTTCTCCTTCCAATTCCACCAATTCCTCTCTGTCTATTTCCCACTTCTTTTTTCCGAGATGCTCCTCTATCTCTTTCCATTTTTCCTCCTGTTCTTTGACAAGTTCTTCAGAGATCTCCCTAAAGTCCAAAAAGGGAGTCTCTCCTATGATATCTATTGCTTCTTCTAGGTCGTGAGCCCCAGGAATCTCCACGGCAAGCCTCTCTCCTCTCACTTGCACAGAATGCTCCGCTATCCCGTAAAGATCCACTCTTCTTTCAATAATATCCCTGAGCCCTTCCATTCTTTGCGGGCGCTCTCCCCGAGGAATCTTTTCAAGATCCGCTTCATACAATAAATAAGCTCCTCCTTGCAACTCAAGACCCTCCGTAAAGCCACGCTCCTCTATTTTGGGAAGAGAGAGGCCCGTATTCTTATTTACAACGTCAATTCCCCGATTGAAATGAGCGGGGAATACAAAAACGTAAGTAAATATAACAAGCAATATAAGTAAATATAGCGACAGACTGTTTATTTTCATGTTGGATAGCATGACACTTTATCCTTATTTTGTCAAGAAAAATCGCCTTTTACGCACCATGGCATTTCTTATACTTTTTCCCGCTTCCACAAGGGCAAGAATCGTTTCTTCCCACATTCTTGTATTGCTCTTTACCTCCATAAGAGGCTTTATTCCTTGTTACAACGAATCTCCGCACCCCACTTGAAGTACTCTTGGCGCTTTTCACCCTCAAGATCCTATCGGCGATCTCCGCATCTATGGTAGCCATAAGATCCTTGAATGCCTTATGCCCCTCTCTCTTGTATTCCATGAGGGGGTCCTTTTGCCCATAAGCACGAAGACGAACAGCCTCTCTCAGTTCATCCATCATTGTCAAGTGCTCCTTCCAAAGAAAATCCATGGTGCGAAGAACCACGATCCTTTCTATATTGTATAGATCTTCCTCTTCAAGCTCTTCCTCTTTCTTGTAATACTCCTCTTTACTTTTTCCTTGTCTTTCCAAAATGTCCAGAATGAAAGCGCGCAAGCCGTCTTCCGACTCTCTTTCTTTAACTTCCGCTCTTTTTAGCACCTCGTCTCGTAGTTGATAGAATTTCTCACGATGCTTAAAAAGAACTTCGTCATATTGTAATATATGTTTACGCGCATCAAAATGATGTCCTTCTACCTTCTTTTGCGCTGACTCTATTATACCTGAGACATATCCTATATCGATAGGAGCATCATCGGGAAGATTGAATCTCTCCATGAGAGCTTGGACTCTTTCCGCTCCAAATATCCTCATAAGATCGTCCTCCAGTGATACGAAGAATTGACTTTCCCCGGGATCTCCTTGCCTTCCACATCTTCCGCGAAGCTGGTCATCTATTCTGCGCGCCTCATGTCTTTCGGTTCCCAAAACAAAAAGTCCTCCAAGCTCTCTGACCTTTCTTGCCTCTTCTTTATCTGGAGGATTTCCTCCCAAAACTATATCCACTCCCCTTCCGGCCATGTTGGTTGCCACTGTTACCGCCCCCAATCTTCCCGCTTGCGCAATAATTTCCGCTTCCTTTTCATGATTCTTGGCATTAAGCACTTCATGACGAACTCCGGCACGCTTAAGCATCTTGGAAAGAACTTCATTTTTCTCAATGGAGACAGTCCCTATTAACACGGGTTGCCCCTTCTCGCTTCTTCCTTTCACCTCCTCTACTACCGCTCTGAATTTCGCATCTTCCGTTTTGTACACAAGATCGGGAAGCGATTTTCTGATAAGAGGTTTATTCGTGGGGATGACCACCACTTCCATTCCATAAACTTTGAAAAGCTCTTCAGAGGAAGTAGTAGCTGTACCAGTCATGCCGGATATTTTTTCATACATTCTGAAAAGATTCTGAAAGGTAACGCTTGCCATCGTATTTGACTCGGGTCTCACGGTCACTCCCTCCTTTGCCTCGATTGCCTGGTGTAGACCACCAGACCATCTTCTTCCGGGCATAAGCCTTCCTGTGAAATCATCAACTATTATAATCTCCCCTTCTTTCACGACATAATTCACATCTCTCTCGTAAAGTGGTTTTCCCGTGTTCGGATGTTTTGCTTGTGCCTTCAAGGTTTGCTCTAGATAGTGCACAGCGTTCATTCCTCTTTCATCATATATGTTCTCCACTCCCAAAAGCTTCTCCACTTTTTCTATTCCTTTATCGGTAAGAGTTACGGCTTTCTCTTTTTCGTGCACCTCATAATCTTCCCCGGAATTGAGTTGAGGTACAATACGGGATGCAAATTCCCTATACATACCCTTCTTTGCCTCAAATTCCTCACCCTCTTCAGGTACCGAAATAATAAGAGGAGTTCTTGCTTCATCTATTAATATGGAATCCACCTCGTCTATGATGGCATAATTGAAACCTCGCTGAACTCTGTCATGGAGGTTTAATGCCATATTGTCTCTTAAATAGTCAAATCCGAACTGGTTATTGGTACCATAAGTGATATCGGCATCATAAGCTTCTTTCCTTTCACAGGGTCTTAAAAAGTCCTCTTCTACATAAAAAGAGCCCAAGGCGTCTCGCGCATCATCTTTCTGCTCCTCGCCCGACTTATAATCAGGATCATATATAAAGGACTGCCTGTCATTTATGCAGGCTACCGAAAGACCCAGGAAATGGTAAATCTGCCCCATCCATACTGTATCCCTTCTTGCCAAATAATCGTTCACCGTCACCACATGAACCCCTTTTCCGGGAAGAGAGTTCAGATAAGCAGGTAAAGTAGCTACAAGAGTTTTCCCTTCTCCGGTTTTCATTTCGGAAGTTCTTCCTTGGTGAAGCGCAATACCTCCCATTAACTGGACATCATAATGTCTCTGATCCAAAGTTCTCTTTGCTGCCTCCCGTACCAAAGCATAAGCCTCCGGCAAAAGATCATCTGGCGATTCTTCTTGAGACCTTTCACGAAGCTTCAATGACCTCTCCCTCATTTCTTCATCCGAAAGCTCTTTTGTGCTCTCTTCGATCTCATTTATCTTCGAGACAAGAGGTTCTATAGATTTTATATATTTTTGATTCGGATCACCGAAAATCTTCTGAAAAAAAGACACGATAACTTTTCATTTATTCCTGAATAATCTCATTGCTTCCTTGAGGCCCTTCATCTTTAATGGAAAAACCCCAAACATTCCAACCTTGCCGTCCTTTCCGGCTTAGGCAAATTGAAATCGATAATGGAAACAAAAGTTGCGGTCATCCCCGTTTTCTTTTCGCTTCTTGCCCTCCCTTTTTCTTCATTGTCTCCATTTTGTCCTTATGTTCTTTTATTTGCCTCTCTAGCTCATACTTCACTTCATCCACCGAAGCTTTAATGGTCTCCGCGGTATCCTCCGCTTTTATCGTTCTTCCGGGAATAATCATTTGCGCCTCCGTGCGGAATATTCTTCCCTTTTCCTCTCCGGTGACCTTCTCAATCTCCACTTGAAGAACTATTCTATCAACTTCTTTCCCAACCTCTTCTTTGTCCTCCATTTCCTTTTCCAGGATACTCGGTACAAAACGGCAAGCAGAACGAAGTTTCTTTTCCGCATAATCTTTTAAGTGTGGTGTAAGCTCAATGTTACGAGATTTAATGATCACCTCCATATTTTTTCAATATCATTAAACTAATAAGTGCTTTTTATTATAACAAAATTAATGGTTTATTTAAAGCTTCATTTTACTATCGTAACTTCCTCTTTCATTTCTATGAAAAATTTCTTCTTTACCTCTTCTTTTGCCAATTCTATAAGCTTTTTTACATCCTCTCCTCTGGCTCCGTTTTTATTTATTATAAAATTGGGATGCTTTTCCGAGATCTGCGCACCTCCTCTGTTAGCTCCTTTTAATCCGCACTCTTCTATAAGCACCCTTGCCGGAATAAAACCAAGATCTCTGAATTTCTCCATTTCCGGATGCTTTAAATAGAACTCTTCTTTTACGGAAGGATTTTTAAATATACTTCCCGCGGAAGGTTCCAAGGGATGATTTTCCCTCCTGTATCTCAAGTATTCCTTGAACTTGTCATCAACTCCTTTCTTAAAAGGAAATTCCATGCTTGCGGAAAGAATAATGTAATTATTATTTCTCTTGAAGAAACTGTTTCTATAATCGAAAAAACATTCTTCTTTCTTAAAGACCTCCTTTTTGAAATCCTCTTCTATGTTCAAAGCTGTAACTTCTTTTAGGAAATCCGATATAAAGCAATCGAAAGCTCCGGCATTCCCTCTTATCGCTCCCCCTACCGTTCCGGGAACTCCTCCCGCCCACTCCATTCCGTGAGCCCCCTTCTCGGTAACTTCTTTTGCCATAGCGGGCAAAAAGACTCCTGCCTCGGAATTAACTTTTAACATATCCTCCTCAAACAAGGATAACTCCTTCATGTCCATGAAAATAACAAAACCCTCATAGGCAGAGGGTAAAATGATATTACTTCCTTTTCCCATGATCAAAAAAGGAAGTCCTTTTTCTTGGGAGCACTTCACTGCCCTTACTACATCTTCCACATTACTCGCCCTTACAAAAAACTTTGCACTACATTCTACACGCATCGTGTTATATTCTCTCAGAGAAACATCCTCTTCTACTCTTCTTAAAAAATCCTCTTTTATCATGGATATAAGGATTGATCAATCTGTATTTGTATTATATATAAAAAGGGCCGGAAGCGTTAACTCCAATCTTGAGTGCGTGCCTTCCGACCCGATGCTATTCTAGCAAAGGAAAAATGGCTGTCAACACCTCTTGGGATCAACAATCTTTTTTCCAAAACCAGTAAGTGTATATTAAAAATTTTTCAGAAAGCAAAAGACCTCGCTCGAGTGAGGTCTTTTGCCGATTGGAGCTAACTTTACTCACGCACTCATTAGTTTGAATACTAACAAAATGGAAACAAAAAGTCAACCCTCCAATGTCCGCCTCGAGACACGATTCGCTTACCCCGCAAAAAAGGATTGAGACAATAATTCTTTTCATTCAAGAAACTATTTTCTTTTTGAAAGTTTTCCACAAGAAGTTATCTTTGAGGGTCTTTTGTTTAACTGTTCCCCTGAAAAAGAAAAAAGAGCTCTTAAAAGAGCTCTTTAAATGTCAGCGGGAACATCCACAATGACCTGTATAACTTATAGGACCATTGCAAGCCATGCAGATCGATCTTTTTTGAGCGTTAAAAGTTCTCCCGCAGCTTGGACATCCGTACGAAGTTCTGGGATTGAACTTCGTGTGACATCTCGGACAATTACGTGTTTCTTTTCTTCTTATAAACAACAGAAACCCCCCTTTCTTGAATATTTTAAAAGATCGCCGCCGCTCCTACTCTTCTTTGAATCGCCCTTCGGACCTAAGCTCTTCTTCTATTTTCTCGAAAACAAGCAGCTCCTTGAAGCACTCATCACAATAAAGAATATGAGCATCAACGTTTCTTTTGGTTTCCTTATCAAGACATTCGTTGGCATACAAGGAAAGGATGAGGGATGAAGGGCAATCCTCTTTTGGAGGCTCGAGAATAGTGGGCATTATCACACTTAATGCTTCCGCAAATTCCTTATGCTCCTTGCAAGTCTCACATTCCTTGAGATGGTTCTCGATGTCTTCTTTTTCTTCGCCATCCAGCTCCCCATCCAAATACATAAGAACCTCTACTCTTGGACACTCTTTTTCCAAGAGATTAACCTCCTTTCGAATGATCTTGATTTCAAAAGAACTGTTTATACTATAACAAAAAAAAGAAAAAAGTCAAGGGTTTTCCTTGACTTTAAGCTTCTGTTATGATCCCCAGACGAAAAGCTTCCTGAGGATCCACCTCTTTCTCTTCTTTTAAAAACTCTTTCCACTCCTCAAAAGAAGTAGAGCTTGCTTTTGAGAGTATCTGAAGATATCTTTCTCGTTCTGCATTCTCTGTTTCGAAAGCTTCGCCTCCTTCAAGCACTTTTCCTTTGTGAAGTCCCATTCTGGAATTGGGACCCATTGAGCGCTTTTTCCCGGCAGCCAAAAGAACAATAGCAGCTGAGTCGGCTTCGCCTATTACTATCGTATGTAGCTCAATGCCTGTCATGACGATAAAATCATACAATGCTATTGCCGGCTCCAATGCCCCTCCCGAGCTAGTGATAAAAAGCTTGATGGGAGCATTATTGTCCTCTTTGGCAAATTCTTTGATCTGCTCCAAAGCATTGTATAAATTCTCCTCTGCCACAAAGCCTACCCAAAAAATGGATCTTTCAATACTCTCTTTCATACTCCTTCCTCCTTTTTCTCTTTAAAAGTGCAAATTGTTTTTTTACTATACCTTTTATTGTTTTATATGTCAATAGCACTCTTTTTAAAGCTGTATGGTAAGAGTTGGAGTTTCACAAGCGCGTTAATCCTTCTCCTTCCCTCTTTACACTTACTTTCCCATTCTTTACGGAAATAAGAGTAGAAGGGCTTGAGTTTACCTCTCCTCCGTCAACATAAAAATCCACCTCTCCTTCAAAGTACTCCTTTACCCCTCTCATGCTCTTTAAGGGAGGGTCTCCTTCATAGTTGGCACTAGGAGCCACCACAGGACCTGTTTGACTTATAAGTTCCCTTAAATTCTTGTCTTTTGGACACCTGAAGGCCAAACTACGTTTTCCCCTATGTAGATAATCGAATTTTTGCTCTTTGCAAGGTAGTATAATACTTACCTTTCCCGGCCAATATTTCCAAGGATCCACCCCCTCTCTTTCAATATCCACCCCAAAGATACTTAATTCGCCCACCTTATCAATAAGAACAATAAAAGGTTTGCTAGGATCCCTCTTTTTTATTTTGTATATTCTTTCTACTACATCCTTTCTTTGGGCAACCCCCAAAATCCCATATAAAGTATCAGTGGGAACAATTCCCACTTTTCCACAAGCAAGTTCTTCGGCCGCTTCCTTTAATTTAACTTCTTTCATATTTTCTTTCTTCCCGTGATAAGGTAACCGGTAAAACCAACCATTCTCTCTGAAGGACGTACCCCTTCTTTTTGTCGTACGAGCATTCCTCTTTTAAGAATCTCCACAGGTTCTATGAAAGAGAAATTGTTTTCTTTCATACTGGACACCGAATTTTTGAGTTGTTCCACGCTAGGTATTATTATTCCCAACACCCCTCCCGGTTTAAGGGCATCATATGCCGCAGGAATAGCACTCCAGGGCTCGGGAAGATCCAAGAACACGGCATCAACATTTTTTATCAGGAAGCTTTTTCCCGCCTCAAGTATATCTCCTTTTACTCTGCTCTCCAACCCGGCACGCCTTACATTCTTCAAAGCATTCTCCAGAAAATCCTTTCTCTTTTCAAAGGAATATACTGCTCCCTCTTCTCCTACCGCTTGAGCCATGGCAATAGTAAAAGCTCCTGATCCAATGCCCATTTCAATTACTTGTGCTCCCGGGAAAATATCCATGAAAAGCAACATCCATCCCGCGTCTTTCGGATAAACTATTTGTGTCTCTCTTTTGACTTTTACCATATGATCACAGGCGCGAGGCTTGAAAAGCAACAACTTCTTTCCTGTGCTGGTTGGTATCTCTTCCCCTTCTTTTTTCCCTATAAGATCATTGTGATTTACCGATCCTGCATGAGTATGAAATACAAGCCCACTTTTCAAGGTCAGCAAAAGATACTTACCCCTCTTCTCGTCAAAGAGAACTATTGTGTCCTTTTCCTTGAACTTTTTTTCCATAAAACTTATATCCTGAACGAGTATCTTCTAAAACCATATAAAAAAGAGGGGTATGACGCAATCCCCTCTTTAGTAGATTATCACTTTATCCCCCACTTCTAAGAGATCATGAAGATGATCGGTGTGATGGGGCATTGTTCTTACGCATCCTGCGCTGGCAGGATACAAAGGAATATAGTCCGAGCCGTGAACATAATAGGGTCCGTAGAATTTGATAGGATTATATAACTGCCCTATCACCTTTCCTTCCCTGTTTATAGCATTTCGCCAACCTTTAAGCTCCTTAGCGTAAATCTCATAGGTTCCATGAGGAGTAAAACCTTTTCTTCCCGTGGAAACATGTAAAATATTTTTCACCTCGCCGCTCCTTACCAAATATGCAAGTTGCTTATCAATATCAACTTCCAAATAGGTTCCTTTTATCACATGCTTCGGTTCAGGTTTTTTGGGATCCCCTAACGCTTCTTTGGTGTCAGCGTTCATTTCTCCCGTAACCCCAAGGCCTTGCACTTTCTGGAAAGCAAACAAAGAAGCTCTTGTTTTCGGACCATATATACCATCCAAAGGCCCGGGAAGATAACCTTCTTCTTTTAATATCTCTTGAGCATAAAGAACGATGTTCTCTTCCGGATCTCTCTTTGTGTTTTCTTTTTCTTTCACACTCTCCTTATCCGCCTGACAAATTTCTTTTACACATTCTTCCTCTACCTCCTCACTTTCAGATACTAGAGTCTCACCTTCCGTTTTACTATCTTTCGTCGCTTCTTCCTTGATCACAATACTCCCATTCTCTTCCTGTATTTTTAAAGCACCAAAGAAAAGAACAAGTATAAGCATAGGAACAAGGACCCCTGTAAAGATTTTCAAGGTACATCCCTCCCTTTTTTGTTTTGGAGAAGAAGTTTACTCTTAAAAACACATATTGTCAATTATAAAACCAAAGGAGGCGGCCTTGATGCCGCCTCCTTCTTTATGGAAAAATGCCGTTTTTTATTTTACGGCGTCTTTGAGTCCCTTGCCAGGCTTGAATTTGGGAACCTTGGTGGCAGGGATCTTGATCTTTTCCCCTGTCGCAGGATTCCTTCCTTCACGAGCTTTTCTCTTTGACACATCAAAAGTGCCAAATCCCGGAAGGGTAACAGATTCCTTCTTCTTCAAAGAAGAAGTAATGGAATCCATTGTAGCATCAAGCGCTTGCTTCGCCCTTTCTTTGCTGATGTCAGCTTTTTGGGCGATTTTTTCTACAAGTTCGCTTTTATTCATGATCAATTTTTAATTTAAATATTTTTAATCGACCTTATTTATAATACCTGCCGGCATTATACACCATAATTGTAAAATTATGCAATAGCAAACACGATATTACAACCCTTTACTCCCGATTACGCTTCCCAATTATCTTGTCCAGGGCATCCTCAACCCTTTCAGGAACAAGCTCTACGGCAAATCTCACGCCCAAAAAAGCTCCAAGAAGTACAACGACAAACACCACGCCGTGCCAAACCAAAGCCAAGGTTGTTCCCATATCAAACCCCCAATTGAAGGAATGAAAAGCATACCCCGATATTGCCTCAAGAGTTCCTATTCCCGCCGGAACAGGAAGTATCATAGAAAGATTTGCCAGTCCGTAAACAGCCAATCCTTTCTCTATCTCGCAAGCACCTATTAAAATGAAAATGATCAAAAGCACCCTTCCCCATCTCAAGAGCTCTCTTGTCAGACTGTAAAAAAAGGTTTTTACGACCTCTTTCTTATTACTGAAAAATATTTTTATCTTCTTCTCAACTTCTTCTATTAACTTTTCACTCTTACTGTTCTCATATTTCTTTCCTGCAAACCTCTTAAAGACCCACAAAAAAACGCTCCTATTGTCCAGAACACGCATATAAAAATAAGCAAGAAGAAGAACTACCAAGCTCAGGATCAGAATTCCGGAAATAATATATATCAAGCTTAACTCGTTTCCAAGCATAAAGAATGTAAAAACACCTCCCACGAGAAAGGAGGCAAAAAAGGTGGCATCAACAACCTTATCCACTATGATGGAAGCAATAGCATCCCCATAAGTAACATTTAGTTTTTTCCTGGCAAGGAAGATCCTTATGGGTCCTCCTCCCAAGAACTCCACAGGAGTAGCATGATCAGCCGCATACCCCGTAAGCCATATCTTTCCCGTCTCTTTTAGGGACGTCTTCTTGCCACTCTGAACTCTCATTACGTTCCTCCATCTTAAGATGGAAACAAGACATATTCCCGCTGTTAAAAGAAAAAGCAATAATCCTTGATAACTGAAAATAATACTTCCCGCGATCTCGAGAGTTTCAATTCCTGCCCTTTCTACCGTTATGGCAAGAATGACAAGCGCCACCAAAAAAGCTATTACGATTTTGATAAAAGCTTTCATTTTTATTTTTCAATGAGTTCGTTTAACTTTCTTCTCGTAAGCTCTCCTACATAACCCGTCCCCCTCTTGAGTCCGTGGGGAACCAATATATCCTCTTTATACTTTTCTTGAAAACGAATGACTGCTTCTTTTGTGAGGTCGTAAAAATTTCCGGTCACAAACCCTTCCGGATAGATATTACCTTCCTTTCTTTTCAAGAAATCTTGCAGACGTTCCACGTCCTTTGAGTCCGTCATGCCATAATGAAGATCTCTTTTAAAAACATTACCGCTTCCCCTCTTGATCTCTTTAAGAGTTTTGATGAGGCTTTCCAGTCTTTCTCGTAATTCACTCAGCTTATCCCTTATTTTTTGCCTCTCTTCCGGAGACAGCTCTTTCTCTATCCAAGCCTCCCACTTGAATGCAAAGCTTCTCTCGGGACCGTTGAATCCCTCTGACTTTTCCTGAAGAGATGGTATGAGAGTAATTGATTCATATCTGGAACTGAAGTCCTCTATTTTCAGCTTTCCACCCCCTTCCTCATTAAGCTCCATAAATTCAATTTCACAATCTCCGTCCTCCTTGCAAATGACATAAGGAACCACAAAACCGCTGCGAGACTTAAAATTCAAATGAAATGTTCCCTCTCCGCCTATTATTTTTTGCCAATTACCAGCCCAATTCTTTGTTTTGTATTCCACACGAATCTCTTCGTTTCTTCCCGAAGGAACAAAAACAGTGGAAGGAGAAACGTTTACATCTTTAAGGTGTTCATTTTTATAGCAATATTCCTCCCCGTAAGAACAATCATTTAGATATACCGCTATTGTCCAATCAGTGAACACTTCGGAGAATGTTCTTTCCTCATCGTTCTTGTCGAGGGCATAAGAAATGCTGGGAATTCCCACAAGCCGGGATCTTAGCGAATCATAGAGAATCTCTTCCCCGTGTTGTTCTACCAAGTAATGCCCGAATAGATTGACAATCCCGTAATCAGCCGCCTGCTCGGTCCACTCCGTTAGAGAAAAATCGGGATCACGAAGAAAATTTCTCACTCTCATCTCCAAATTACTTCCTTCATAATCATCATTGTAACCCAAAAGAGAAATTATCATTTCTGCGCGAAGCTCATTGAGCCAAACCTCTTCACTTACTCCATGCTCCCTATTTTTTTCATTGAAAGTTATAAGATGAATATATTCATGAGCCAAATAGCCCGATATATTGGGATCGTTCATAAAATCAGCGTTCAGATACAGTATATTTCCTTCATTGGAACGAGAGTACTGAAAACGGGAATACTGATCTCCCGTTCTGAAATATCCACCCGCATCCCTTTTCATGGAATGAAAAAGAACAACGATATGATCCTCTCCTGTTATCTCGTTGTCCGGGATATCACCGTAGCTCTCGGAAACTTCCGGATGAATCTCTTCCTTGAATTTTTTCCCCAGATTGTAAAGTATTTTTTCACGGCCCTCTCTTTCGTTCTCGGAAAGATCCTCCCACCAGTCGCTCTCAATATAAAATTGAATGTCGTCGGTTACTACCCGAAGACTGGCGGTAATACTTTCTCTTTCTTGCCGATCATAGGAAGATTCTATAAAGAACCTCTCCTCCTCCCCTATGGAAACAGCTCCGACAAAAAGCGGGACAAAGAGGATTGCAAAAGCAAAAGGAAGAACTTTGTGTAGTTTTCTCATATCCTTTTATTATAATCCTTCTCACCTTAAAAGAAAAATCAATCGATAATAGAAGGTGCCAATATGCTCATGAAAAGCAAGGTCGGAGTTTCTGAGATTTTGCGCGTCAGGCACAAAATCAAGAAAACCGTACTCTGCATTTCTTCTTCGTTTAAAGTCAGTAGGAGCAGGAATGGGGTTTGCATCAATTCTTCTAAACTCTCTCATTGATCGCTCCATATGATAACCGGAAGTAACCAGAAAGAATGGCTCCTCCCCCACCATTTCCTTTATCTTTAAAACGTTTTCTCTCGTGTTCCTGGACTCTCCTTCTATGGTAATATCATCCGCTTCAACTCCTCGATGTATGAAAAAATTCCTCAAAGCTCTCGCTTCTTCCGGCACGGTTGTTCGCGGATCGGCTCCTGAAATAATAAGCTCAATTTCACCTCCGGAAAGGTGCCAAATCCTGAGTGCTTCATTTCCCCTGAGGACATTGCTCTCTCTTCCTCCAAGCAGCAAAACAGCCTTGTCGGCTTTCTCTATATCCTCTTTTTTTAATGTACTATACTTTTCTTCAAGCGGCATTAGAATGAAGTCGCTTACAGGCGTGATAGAGAAAAGGTAATAAGAAAGTAACCCGGCAATTATAAGCCCCTTACCCCATTTCTTCTTTTTCTTTTGAAGCAAAATAAACCCAATAATAACGAAAAGGGCCACAAAAGCACTGGGAAGTAAAAATCCTTGCACTATTTTTAAAAAACTCATTTTTAGGGGGATATTAAGAGAATATCTGGAACAATTCTACTACAACTGGGCAAAAAAACAACTAAAATGATCAGAGAAAAAAGGAGCTTTTAAGCTCCTTTATAGCTTTCACGGATATATTTTGAGAGCAAGTCCGCCTCTCTCCATAATTTTTCTATACTTCTTTCCTTTCCCTTGGGAACAATGAACCAACTAATCCCCATAGTGGTCTTTTGAAACTCCACTTCCCATTCCTTGTCTGCCCTCCTTCCGATTCTTTCATTATATCCTTCCAAGATCCTTTTCACGGATTCCGTATTCCTATCATCATTTAAAACGGCTACCCAGGGATAACTTCTGAGTCCTCTATCAAAACCATCCTGAACTCCTGCACAAGACGCAAAAGTGATAATGCCCACTTTATTTAAAGCTACCACGAGACTTTCTATCTCCCTGTCTATCAACAACTCATTTCCACAAAAAACACACCTATTCTTCTCATTTTCTTGATAGGGAGTATTTTTTTCACATTTCTCGCAAAGAACATTGCACTTGTCCATTTTTCTCCCTCCTTTTTTGCTTTTATTACAGTATTATACAATAATTTACTCTTTCGGGCAAAATCACCCCAGATCCTCTTTCATTTCCCTTACGTAAGAATCTACCATTTTTTTTAATAGAGCAGCTTCTTCTTTTGATAGTTTGATAAGCCCTTTTCTTTCGAGATCCTCTTTTGTCAACTCTTTCTCCCTTACCTTGAAGTTGTCATGGTCAAGTGAAATATAAGCAAGATACATATTGAAATACTCGGGATGCCACAAGAACATGGTAACAAGTTCATTTGCATCCTCTTGAGCCCTGATCGCTATCTCGGAATCCTCATTGGGAATGCCTTCATTTCCTTGGTGCTTATAATTCGGAGCATTTCCCCAAACAGAAAGGCCCTTAACAGGACTCCCTTCTTTGTTGCTAATCTTCTCTTCTTTTCTCTTGCGAAAGCAAAACCTAAAAAGGTCTGCATAAGATGATACTATCTCATTATTCAAGCATTTCTGATAAAACAAAGCGGGTTCTTTGGGACTTTCTTTGGAACATAAATAATCTTGATAAGCATGATTTGCTTCATGCAAGAAACGGTACTTGTCGGTCTCTGCTCCGGGTTCGGGGAAAAGACTCTCTCCCGTTTCCGTGTTAACGCCCATTTTAAAAATACAGTCCTCCCATTTATTGTGAGGCATCTCTTTTTCAGAAACAAATATTTTGCAAGTAATACTGTAATATACGAACCCCCAATCCTCGCTCCTTTCTCCCACTCCCTTTATGCGCTCTCTTTCCACCAAAAAATCACCCAACTTTCTCTCTATATCTCCATTCTCATCTCCCGCCCTCGCCTTTCGGGGAACATCAAGAAAATTCCTTATCGCCCTTTTTAGATCCTCTTTATGTTCCATTGAAGTCCTCTTTGTGATTAAAATTTATTCTCTTTAGCCCGATATTGCTTATTCTCAAGTAGTTCCTAACAACCACTCTATGAAAGACCATTTTCAAGAAATGACTCCTTGTTGCTCCCAAGAAAGGTTTGCATTTTTTCATCACCTCTCTCCATTTGTCATTCTTTTCTTTGAAACCTTTAACTTCTTCCCTTACAACAATGGATCCTTTTTTTATCACCTCTGTAAAATTATCCCGAGAAATCCTCTCAGTGGTCGCAATCACTGCCATTCCTATCTGTCCTTCAGTGTGCGCGTCAGAACCGGCAGTTTGAAGAAGTCCGTACCTCTCTCCGACGTAAGAAAGTTTTCTTCTATCCATCTCATCAGTCATAGCATTACCCGATTCTATACCATCAATCAGAGAAAGTATCTCTTCGCCCTTTTGCTCAAAGAGATCTCTTTTTCTCAAGGGATGAGCCCATACCGCATAACCTCCTTTCCGATGAATATCGGAAACGGTTTCCTTAAAACTTCTTCCTCTTTCCACTTCCCCTTCCACGAAATAACCCAGTAAATGCTGTCCTTCATCAACAGTAACCTCAACGCCCGGAATAATATCAACACCTTCCATGTGCATAGGACCTTTGTAAACTTTATTGTGGTCAGTTACAGCAATCCCGTCAAGACCCCTTCTTTTGGCCATTCTAACGATACTTTTTAGTCTACCCGGAGCATCTGCGGATCCTTGAGAAGTATGACAATGTAGATCATAGAAAAACATTTACCTCGCTACTTGATCTTCTTCTTGAATTCTTCTACCATCGGCACTCCTTCGGGATCAGTGCCATAGCTTCCCGCCATATGAAAAGAAAGCGATCCGGAAAGGATAATAGAAGAGAAAACCTTTTCTATCGGGTTAGTTTCACTCATATCAAAGCTTATCGTCTTCAAACCCCTCTCTTTTAGCATACTTTCAAGAACTTCCATTCTTCTTATGTTCTGAGGGTGATCATTCTTATCAAAAATAAGAACAAAACCCACTCCTTCTATTATTTTCCTTGTTTCGGGTATCAAATCATAACCGTTCATTTCATTATGGTTCAATTCCGGAACAACATTGAAAAAAGCAGGTATCTTGGTGGTCTCATTGAAATTGACCTTAAAAAAAGTAGCTATTATCTTGTTTTTACTTGAGGCATAGATGACAGGGATCTTCTCTTCCAAGAAAGATGATCTTTCCTTACCCATGCTCATTAGGTCATCTCTTTTTTCTTTCAGAGAATTTATCGCTTCCTTAACCTCTTCATCAAGCTCCCTTTCAAGCCCCAGCGCCTTTAAAAGAGCTTTAAAACTATAACCCGTTCCGAATCTCGGCTGAATATCTTTATTGGGCAGTTTTATATAAGGAACACGTTCTTCTTTTGCTATTTCAAGTAATTTTCCCCCTCTGGATATTGCAATAAGGGGAACTTTTCGAGAAAGAGCTTTTTTGAAGACATCCAATACTTCTTCGGTATTACCGGAATAAGAAGCCGCTATAATAGCAGAATCCTTTCCGGTCAAGGGAGGTAATCCGTAATCTTTGTGGGTTAAAAGGGGAAACTCCGGAAGAACCGAATTCAAGATACCGCCTTGAAGATGAGAACCTCCCATTCCCGCCAAAAAATAATTACCAAACTTACCCCACTTGTCCTCATTTTCTATTTTCGGGAGGAACTCAAGTTGAGCGGGAAGTTCATAGATTTCATTCTTCATTTTTTTCTAGTTTATTTTTTAATACTTCTTCAAAAATGGTCATCTGTTTTTTTACCATCTCCTCTTTACTGAAATTATCAAGTACAAATTTCTTGGCCTCTCTGACCATATCCTCCCTTTTTTCTTTATCCTTTAGGATCTCCAGCACTTTCTCTTTGAATTTACTGTCCTCCTTCGCTACCAACGCCTTTCCTTCCGGATAAATCTCATTTCTTATTAGGGAATCAAGGGCTACCACCGGGATATCGGAGGCCATTGCTTCTTCCAGAACTATTCCTTGCGTTTCACTTTTTGACGGAAAAACAAAAACATCGCACGCTCCATATATTTTTTTCACCTCCTCTCTTTTCAAAGGACCTGTGCAAAAAACCATCTTTTCAACTCCTCTTTTTTTTGCCTCTTCCGTCATCTTGTCCAGATCTCCGGGACCCACAAGGAGCAAGGAGACCTCTTCATTTTTGCCTCTTAAATACTCCAAAGTATCAAGAAGCACCATGAGATTCTTCTCCTTGGAGATTCTTCCAACATAAAGAAGAATCTTCTGTTCTTTGGGAATACCAAATTTTTTCTCAAGGTCCTCCCTTTTAAAGGATTCATTAGGAGGCTCCACTCCCGTTCTTACAATATGCATAGGAGTCCTTACTCCATACTCTAGCAACTTTTCCTTGACCACGCCACTGGGTACCATAACAGCATCCATGTTATTGCATAGAAGCTTTGTTCTTTTTTTCATTAAAAAAGCTCCTGCATCACCTGCATACAGTTCGCCATACTTTTCAACCCACGTATGATAGAAAAGGATCTTTCCTTTTTTCGATCTTAACATATGAGATTCAAACGCGTTTGAACTCCAGGTCACTGTATGAAGCCAATAGAGATCCGGATTGAACTCTTTTGATATCTTCCTTATTTCTTTTCCCGCTCCTACTCCAAAAACTCTCTCTTTTCTCCCCAAAAGGCTTTCCGCGGCCTTGTTTGCCAAAATCGAAGAAGGGACCGGCTCATGCTCCGGCCTCACTCTTCCCTTTTCATAATCGGGAGATACTATCTTAATATCATGTCCTCTTTCCAAGATTCCGTCAGCAGAAATATCCAAGGACACCGTAACACCATTCGGAAGAGGGTATGTCAAAGCACAGGCCATTACTCTCATTTTATTTATATGGGGTCAAAATTTCTTAATTTGATTCAATACCTCTTGTGATCTTTTGCTCACTGCCTCTTTTTATACCACAAAAAGGTGTCACAGTCACCTTTTCCAATAAATTGATCAACTTAAAAGGGCCGATTAATCGGCCCTTATCATCATCTCCTTCTTTAGATTATAGATTGCTTCATATAAAGCACCGATACTGTCAAGTTCATCAAGTAAAAACATTCTATCCAAAAAAACATAAATATCTTCTTTTCTGTATAAGTTCAAAAAAATTATGTGCCACCCTTTATGGAAATCTTTTGGAATTTTTACGGTTTCCATACCACCCACACTGACCGGAGGCCAATGATGTTTTTCATAACTGGTCTTTAATGCGGTTTTATTATTTCCTCTCAAGTCATGAATCTCTTTTGCTCTTATGATCCTGCCATTACAAAGTTTTTTCCATTTTATGTCGCAAAATTCACCTGTAAGACGAAATATATCTGTTTCGTCTCTTATCTCCTCCCCAAAAACATTTACAAAAGCTTCCTTGAAAGTATCAGGTTTTTTTCTAAAGAACGAGAATCTTTCCAATTTGGAAAAATGATGAACCACCACTTACCCCTCCTTTAAAATATTTGGGAATAATAGCAACTTTGGAATTTTTTTCAAATCCCGTTACTCCCATCCCCTTTCCTCAAGAAAGGATATGACGCATCCATTCGGAGCTCCATAAACAACCACATTTTCGCATGTCATTTGTTTGAATTGATCTGTGCACATTTTTCCAAGGGCATACTCATGAGCTTCTTTGATATCCTCTCTGCACTCTTGAACAACATTCGAATCGATGTCTTCAAAATTGCCAAGATTCTCCACTCTTTCTCTTAGGGCACTTACTTCTTTTACCAAATCCCTCACTCTTTCCCTTGTATCTTCTCTTATTTCGCTTACAACCTCTTCTTTTATTACCAGACCATCGTTTAGTATCTCATTCATTTTTTGCCTGGTCTGAGGACCCAGTATTCCGGTACGAGAAATACCGTGTTCCCCTTGAAATCTCATCAATGCATTTCTAGTGGCGGGACCAAAATATTCGGTTTCGTTACCCGGAGATCCTCCGCCACTTTGAGAAACAACAGTGTTCGGATCAAGATTAAGGACCATCTGTAAATACCTGATCACTTCTCCTCGCGCCCCCTCTCTTAATTGGTAACCAAAGGAAAATCCTCGAGGGACTCTCTCCGCATACACCCTTTTCTCTTCATGAGAAACCTTGGTTACAGTCTCCAATATATCCTTGAGCTCTTCTCTTATTTCTTTTGCCTCTACCCTAATCTCCTTTTCTTCGGTTTCCCTGTCCTTTATTCTTATTCTTTCTTCCATATCCATTTCGGAGATATCCCCGACCCTCTCCTTTTCCTCCGCAAAAGCAGGAGCAATGGCGGAAAGCGCCATTCCTACCACCATTAAAGCAATGATTATTAGCTTAATTTTTTGTTTCATTTCTTCTTTTTTCTTGCTCATAAGTCAGCAAAGAATATGAATTTCTAATGTTTCACCATTATAACAAAAAAAAGTAAATAAGCAACGCAAAATACTGTACAACGAGTACTTTTTTTATGATATATTGAAAAGAAGCACCTTTTAAAACGAGGAGAATTTAAAAGGGGAGGGATGGCCATGAAAAGAGGCAAGAACGAACTTCGTGCACGCGCGAGCGACTCCTCTTTCCCTTCCGAAAAAGTCTCCAAAATGGAAGAGAAAATAGAAAGAATACTTCACAAAAAGAAAATAAATGAAAAAGAAAGAGATCTACTGAGCTATATAAGGATCTTCCTTTTATTTCGAAAAAGCGAGACTGAAAAAGAAAAAGGAAGAGGGTGCTCCGTTAATAGCGCTGGAAATCCTTACTTCAAGGAGGTGGAAAGTGCTGCCTCCAAGCTGGAACTCACGCAAAAAGAATTCCTTGCACTGAATCTTTGGGCAAGAGGGTCGCGAGATCGCGAAGAACAAGTCTTTTCCGAAAGAGATATCGATCTTCTTTATGAAAGGATTGATGAAAAACTGAAGAATTCTCCTTGTTCCAAGGCGTAAGAAATTATCTTACGCCTTTTTTTTATTTTTCACCATAAAGTGCTTCACCCTTGTCTAAAAGATCATTTCCCTCTCAGGCGGACCAAAAGCAGGAGATGAAAAACCTCTCAACACCTCTTCAAGAATTAAGTATTCTTCGGGAGCTTCTATTTCAAAATCCTCATTGAAGCTATGATATCGTATTTCCGTGACCGTTCTTGCTTCTCTTGGAAGGTCATCCTCTTTTGCCAACCCTTCAAGATCCTCGCTACTTATCTTCGTAGTGGAAAGGCTTTTTACCTTTAAGATATGCTCCCCATCAGACCAAACGTAGAGTTCTACATCCTCATAAGCGTCTTTAAGCTCTTTCTCCATCTCTTCTGCAAACTCTCCCTCTTTAAGACCCAACATATTTTCAAGCATCTCATAAACCTCATATGTTTCCATGAGTTCTTTTGTGGCATCATTTACCACGTCGCCTTCCACCGCAAGCTCATATTTTCTTACAATCTCCCCATCTAGATCATCAATCTTTACGTCCATTACTTTTATTGCACCCTCTTCCCATAGTGCCATGGAATATTCTTCCAAGTCCTTCATAATACCTTCCACTGTTAAATCCTCTATCTCTCTTTCTTCCGAAATTTCTCCTAAAAGAGAATCGACTTCTGACATCAAATTCTCCACTATTAATACTTCCTTGCCTCTTATATCTCTTATCTCCACAGGGAGAAAAGGAGCGGCAGGCAATGTATCCACTCTTGCGTAGAGATTGTCGTCAACATAGGTTAGCGAACCTTCAAAGAGCATTGTTACTCCTTCTGTTAAGATCGTTAACTCTCCGTCTCCTCGACCTGCTTTCTCCTCATTATCAACAAGAACATTACCTTGAAATTTCACCTCCTCTTTTGCACCAACAAACTCGGTACTCGTCATTATGTCCACTCCATAAGAATCAAGAGCTCTCATATTTCTTTCCGCTCTCATAAGTTTTTCCTCATCAGAAACAGGTGATCCGAAGAGCAGATAGATCCCCGAAAGAACAAGAAGAAGCGCGACCAATGCCCCAATTATTTTTGCACTCATCTTTTTTAAGCTCTATTGATGTTTAAATATGACCTTTTTGACGGAAATGAAGAAAGGGGCCTAAGAGAGTTCACACCTCAAGACCCCTTTTCTTCTTTACATCCTAAACTCCACTGGCTTCCTAGAGAATATTCTCTATATCCTCAATATCTTCTATGCCATCCATTTCCTCCTCTATTTCTTCTATGTCATCTATTATGATTTCATCCTCTGTTATG
Organism: Candidatus Nealsoniibacteriota bacterium; assembly: GCA_003555075.1. GTDB lineage: Bacteria > Patescibacteriota > Minisyncoccia > Minisyncoccales > PWPS01 > PWHW01. The sequence continues at coordinate 24,444 of PWHW01000004.1, read as the reverse complement.
TCCTCCTCTATTTCAAAATCCGGCATGGGGGCAGGCCCGAAAGGATGGAGCATTTCCATAAATATCTCCTCTACCTCCTCAAGGGTCATAAACTCTTCAGGTGCTGTAATGTCAAAATCTTCGTTGAAATTCTTGAAGCGAACAATAACTTCCAGAGAAAGCTCTTCTTCTAAATCTTGAGAGAACTGAGCTTTTATTACATACCTTCCGTCGGTCCATATATAGAATTCCATCTTCTCAAGATCCTCCGTTTCTTCTATTTCTTCTTTTAACTGCTCCATGCTCTCTTCAACCTCCTCTTTGCCAATCCCTGGAAAGATCTCCTCATGCTCTTCTACTACTTCAAGAACAAAGTCGGGAACTTTTTCATAATTGACCAACACAGTGTATTTGGTAGCCCTCTCGCCTTCTATTTCATCACTTTCCACTTCTGTTACCTCCACTACTCCCTCTTCAAGGGCCTTATCAAATATACCTTCAAGTTCTTCCATGAGCTCTTTCATGGTCATGGGGTCCACGCCTTCTTCCTTAAACATCCTGGCCAATTCTTCATCCGTTTCCTCAAGACCCTCCTCTACTTTTTCTGACACTTCTTCGACCACCAATATCTCCACTCCAATGAGATCACTTATCTCTTGGGGTAGATCGGGAAAAAGAACGGAAGGAAAGGTATCCACTCTTGCGTAGAGGTTGTCATCCGCATAAGTAAGACCGCCTCCAAAATTTACGGCCATCCCTTCTGCCACAACTTCTCCATTGATATCCGAACTCATTGACCCTTCCTCTCTTCTGTCGATATCACTCAACATTCCGAGAACAAAAGAAACTTCTTCACCATCTTCCACCATATTAGCGTTTATTTCCAAATCCATCGTAAGAGAATCAGCCTCCTTGGTATTTTTCATCGCACTCAAAACTTCTTGTTCGGGGGTAAGCAGTTCGTCTTGGAGCAGAAAGTAAGCTCCTCCTGCGATGACAAGTATTACCACCAGTGCAATAATTGTTTTTGTACTCATTTTTATTTTTTTTAAACTTTTAATAACCTTTGTATTGACCTTTTTTGAAGGTTAAAAAACCTATTTTAATGATAACATAAAGAAATTAACAAGCAAAAAGCCCTTGACAACCTTTCCCGCTTTTGCTAAAAGTTAAGCATACTTTGAAAGAAAGGAGGGTTTCAAAGGTAAATTCCCGGCCGAAAAGCGGCAAACAGTTTGTTCTTTTATCTAGACTCGAAAGGAGGTCTTCAAAGTGAAGAGGAAAGTCGTTTTGGTAATGACTTTCGTTTTTCTTCTTCTTTTGCCTGCAATTGCTACGCAGACCATAAAAGAGGAAGAAGAAGGAAAAGGGCTCACAAAATTAGGAAACAAGATCCACGAGGAAATAGTCCACGAAGAAGAGAAGGAAGAGTACTATCTTGAATCTTCCCCCATCTTGAAAGAGGGAAGAGTTTTGGTATCCGTGAAGGATTTTTTCTCGATTGAAGATGGTAAGCTCAAGTGGATTGACGAGGAAAATGCTGTCCACGGGCAAAACGAGGATCAAGCTGAGCTCCACATCACGAAAGAAACAATCAAAGTTGACGATCAAGAGCAAGACTTGGAAGTTTTACCGGAATACCGTGAAGGAAAGCTGTTCGTTCCTTTGCGAAATTTGGCAAATTTCTTTGACTACGAGCTTACTTGGGATGAAGATGAAAGGGTTGTCAAGGTAGAAGGAGAAGATTTTTTGATCAAGCAGGAAGTGGAAGTTGCGAAAGAAAAGGATGATATCACCGAAGTAAAAACAGCAGAGAAAAGCATTGAGAGTAAGAAAAGAGAAGTAAAGAGCGAGGCAACGGACGAACCACCCCTTACCCCCCAGAAGAAGATCTCCTCATCTTCTTTACCGCTTAAAAGCGGGTCTGAAGGAGAAGTGGTAAAAGCCTTACAGGAAAAATTGGCCAAGTTTCACTACTATGAAGGAGATATTGATGGAATATTCGGACCAATGACAAGGCAAGCAGTGCTCGGTTTTCAGGATGTTAACGACATAAGTGTAGACGGAGTTGTTGGTAAAAAGACGCTGAAAACCCTAAGGAGTAATCCTCAAAAAGCTCCGGAAGATTACACTTATGAGCACGAAAAAGAAGTTAGCGAGCCACCTGTAACCCAAACTCGGGAAGGGCTTGCTTCTTGGTACGGAGGTACTTTTCATGGACGCAATACCGCCTCGGGAGAAGTCTTTAACATGCACGCAATGACAGCGGCAGCGCATAATATCCCTTTTGGGACAAGAGTCAGAGTGGTATGCTTGGAAACAAAAAACAGTATCATTGTAAGAATTAATGACAGGGGGCCGTATGAAAGGTCAGGCGGAGAATGGGTCCCCCACACCAGTCGAGTTATAGATCTTTCAATGAGAGCCGCACAAGAGCTTGGAATAAAGGGTCGAGGAGTAGGACCTGTTCGACTCGAAGTACTCGATTAGATCAAAAATCTCGAGACTAAGAATAAGGTGCTTGCAAAAGCACCTTTTTTTCTTGATTGAAAATGGTATCACCATCTTTTAACCCTTTAATTAGAAAGATCATGTAAAATTACTTGACAGAGAAACCTTTTTATACTATAAGTTTCTTGGATTATTTGTTCTTTACAGAAAAGACAAAAAGGAGGGATGTAGCATTGACTTGCGATTCATTTAAAAGAGAGTGATCGGCAAGCTCGCTTATAAAGCGATCTATCTTCCGAGATTTATGCTCACAAGAGTCCCAGTTTTTTTTCTTTCTCTCCCTCTCCTTGCAAGAGCAAGTCGGAGGAAGAAAAGGAAAAGAAACCTCACTCTTGTAGTTGATTTACTACAGATCAAGAATTCAAAATAATAACTCATATCATTCAAGCAGGAAATTAACAAAGTTTGAGTACCCAAAAGAGTTCTCTATTTCCCTTGGTAGGCACGGTGCAATGCCCTGCTGCCATGATTATGAGCATCCAAAGAGCAAGTGAGGTTGGAATTCATAATAATTAAACTTGTGAGAAGAAATTGCGCACTCTCTTTGCAATTCAACAAAATGAAAGAAAGGAGGTTATCTGGAATGGAAGACAATTATCGTCCTTCTAGACCCTATATTTTCAAGAGAAGAGAAATGAAAGGCCTTTCCATGGAAAAATTGGCCTTCCTTGATTATCGTCGCTTAATGTCAATGCAAAAGGAGCTTTGCAGAACAAAAAATGTGGCTAACGGAAAAAGTCCTTTTGAGTTGCATCTTAATTGGATTCTAACTCAAGGAGAAAAAGTGGACACTGAAATGCTTTGCCCTCAGTGCAAACAAAGCAAGATAAGGAATTTCATGTTCACTCGCCGTAACGGGGAGCCGTTTGTTTCCTTAGAATATACGGCATGTGACGATCCAAATTGTATAAGAAGTATAAAACCCTCAAAGAACGGAGTAAAAGTATTGCCATTCAAACTCTCTACTTTGGGACATTTCTCTGACAAAGAAGAGAAAAAAAGAGTGGTTTCTCTTTTCAAGCGGGCTTTTGGTCTTGAAAAGCTAAGAAAAGATCACATTTTTGAACTTCTCTGCAAAGCGGAATAAAGGCACCTTTTGGTGCCTTTTTTTATTTTTAACCTTGACAGATCATTATTTTTGAGTAATAATTTGCGCCAATGAAGATCAGAAAGTCAAAAGAGGGTGTTTTCACGATCCTACCACCTAATGCGGAGGGTCTGATTAGTTTTGCCCTTTAAGGCAAAACTTTTTGACTCTCCATGACAAGATCGCCAAAAGGGCGATTTTTATATTAGTTCTTTATAAAATAAAAAAGGGAGGGATAAAATGTTTAAAGTGGTCTTGAAATTCGGCACGGGATCCTTGATGTCCAACAAGCAGAACGGAAAGCTAAACAACAACATCTTTTACCACGTGGCAAATCAAGTCTCGGAAGCAAAAAAGGAAGGAGTAGGAATCGTAATAGTATCTTCCGGAGCAATACAAGCGGGAAAAGAAGCGCTAAAGGATCGTCCCAACTTCCATTCCGTAATTGAAAGATTGAATAAAAAGGAGTTGGCAGGGATCGGAGGCAGATACCTTCTCAATAAATGGGGAGAAGTATTCAAAACACATGGCATAGAAACATGCCAAATGCTTGTAACTCATGCCAACTGGAGTAACTGCAATGAGAGGAATAACATAAGGAAGGGGCTTCTTGATTGCATTGAATTGCCCGTGATCCCCATAGTAAATGAAAACGACCCCGTTTCTGATGAAGAGATACGCTGGATGCAACAAGGTATTTCGGAGAACGATAAGCTTGCCAGAATGATATCGGCACTCATCGAGGCGGACGCGATCCTCTTTCTCACCGATCAAGGAGGGGTGTACGACAGAAATCCCGAAAAAGAAGAAGCTAAGCTGATCAGGGAGATAAACGGTCTTGAAAGACCCAATGTGTCGGGAAAATCGAAAACAGGAATGGGAGGAATAGATACAAAAATAAGAGAAGGGATGCTTGCTCTTGAAGGAGGGGTGAAAAGAGCAGGAATTTCTGGGATAAGACTAAAAGAAAAGACCATTCTTAAATTCATAAGGGGAGAAAAAGCAGATACCGAATTGACCCTTTAAAAGCCTCTTCTAAAGAGGCTTTTTATTTACAAGATAGCAATGAGATGTTATGGTAAAAACATCTCTTAAAGGAGGGAAAGCGATGAATGAAGCCTTGAAACGTCTACTAAAGGACGTTGTTTTCCTTAGAAAAGTAAGGAAGGCAGGAAAAATGACCGCTCTTTACGGATATGAATCCGGTTTCGTAGTTCACAAAAGCGACAAGAAAATGCATTATGGAAAGATAACTCTCGGCAATACATCGGAGTGGCCACCGGAAAGTGCGGAAAGATCATCCATTTACTTGCCGGGCAAAAGGGAGGGTTCCCTTCACTTTCACCCCGAGAAGAACGAAGCATCTCTAACTCCTTCTGCCGGGGACCTGAACAATCTGGCAAATTACAAGGATTCGCTCATAAAGAGTGATAAGTGGATGATGATAGGAATAAAAGACGATCTGGGAATAGCACTTCTGTTCCTTTGCCCTTTACACCCCGTATCCTTCTTTGAAACAAACCTTCTTTTCAAGGAAGTGGAGCTCTCTTCAAAAGAGCATTTATTATCCACTCTAAAAGAAGAATTTTCCATAGGGGCGGTCATAGTAAGAGTTTGAGAGGTTATCCGCCTCTCTTTTTTTAATCCATGACACAACGCACGGAAAATCCGCTTCTTTTGGCCTCCGCATCTCTTTTTATTCCTGCTCTGTCAGCTCCCAGACTTCTCCTCATGGCACTCCAGTCACTATAAACCGTGGAAGTCCACCAATATCCATAATCATAAATGGCAAGAAAACTTCCCGGAGTGAAGTGATGTCGATATCCTCCCGGTAAAGCATTAAAAAGAGAATAGCTCCAAATAGCGCCTTCTCTTTGTTCTGCATAGTCATTGGTACGCCAGTGATCAGTTCCTTTTTCTTTCATTTTCTTACCCGGATCACCCGAACTTCTCTCCCAATGACCGAATTCATCCAGGTCTTCTTTATCCATTCCCAAAAAATATTCCAGCTCCATCCAATCCTCATCCGAGGGTAGATGCCAGTTACCATCCATGTCAGGGCAAACTCCGGTGGTTCTTTCCGCCTCACTCCCTTCCATTGCAGCCTCCCAGTTGTACAACCTTCCGTAAGTATTGCAATTCGAAGAATCCTCGTAATAACACCAACTCTCTCCCTCTTCATGATCTGAATAATCCAAATTCTCCTGCATCCAGCATTGATATCCTATTATAACGGTATCATATTCTTTGCAATCTCTTCTGTCCAAGAACTGATCCCCACAAGAAAAGTTACGATACTTAGGTCCGATATATACATATTCCTCCTTTTCGTCACACCATTCATAACAAAGCTCCGGATAACAATCACACAAGTAGATTCTTGTTTTGAACCGATCATAATGAGGAGCAGCCTCTCCGAGGAGACTCCTAAGCATTCCCGAAAAAGAAAGAAAACTCCTGATCAAGGCACTATCATATTCTACCAAGTCGGCTGCAACCCTTCCTTCAACAGCCATCTTTATTCTTGCATACTGGGGCATTATCTGCTCCCACTCTTCGGAGATCGTAGCCATATCCTGAACCCAGGCACACCAGGCTTGATTCTCCGCTCCCGCGCACATGGCCTGCGCATTATTGTTAAATGGAAGAAAGGAAAATAGAAAAACAAGAAGTCCCGCAAAAATTAATTTTTTCATTTTAACAAGATCTTTAAAAATATCTTTTTCGACCTTTTTGCTTATTTAAAATATATTTTTATTTTCTTTGAAAGTCAATTTAAACTCTATACAAAAAAGTAATTTTATGGTATAGTTTAAAAAATAGCGGAAAGGAGGGTGTTCTTTGTCAAATTCATACGATCCTTCGCAGTGGTATGTGATCCAAAGCGGAAAAAGGAAGGGGGAAGCCTTGGAACTTTTAATGTTCAAGGACTACCACTTCCTGTGTTGGTTCAAAGAGAACAAGCTGAAAGGAGGAAAAAATAAGAACAAATTGCAATTGCATCTGGAGTGGCTCTTAAGGCAAGGAGAAACAAGGCAAACAAAAATGCTTTGTCCGTTCTGTAAGAGTGAGCCTGTTAAGTACTTTTCTGTGGCTTACTCATTCAATGATTTCTCGGTAGGAAGCGGGTACACATGTTGCCGGAAAAAAGAATGCATTGAAAGTTTGAGAGGGATGGCCATGGGAAAGCCCGTAACATTGCTTGAGTTCAAATTCTCCAATTTGAGGAGGTTCAACAAGACAGATGCAAGAACAAGAATTTCGGAACTCTACAGGAAAGCTTTTGGTCTTGACAAGCCGCTTACAAGAAAAAGGGCTTTTCAGTTCTTTAAAGAGTAAAACAAAAGCGCCATTTATTGAATGGCGCTTATTTTTATAAAAAAGATTATTGGAGGGCTTCTTTTAGTTGCTCCTTTAGTTCTTTCGTCTTTGCGATTATCTCATCAAGCTCCTTATAAAAATCCTCGTCGGTAATTTCTCCTTCAATATGCTTTTCATCCAGGTCACGAAAATCATCTCTGAGAGCCTCAAGCTCTTCTTCCGCTTCCTGCACCTCAACTCCCATTTCCCGCGCATCCTTTATCACTTCCTCAAACTCCCCAAAAACCTCTTCTACGGCTCCCAAATTTTCAAGCAACTCCCCTATTTCCCTGTCACTCATCTCCCTTTCTCTTGTATCGAGATCCTCTTCCATGGGATATTCTTTATAGGGCTCATAGTTCATAAAAGCAAAAAGCCCCGCTACCGCTACAACGACAATTAGAATTATTACCCAAGTGGTTTTTTTATTCATAACTTATGCTTCATTGATTCTTTAATAATTATTTAAAAGTTTACAAGATGCATGCCTCCTGTCAAATGGAAAAGAGATGGAAGGTCATTCCATCTCTTTTATAGAACTGTCTTTGATAATTCCCGGAAATCCTATGAATAAAAACCCCGCGACAATTCCTCCCACCAAAGATGTTTTCTTTTTCTTCGGCATATGATCCCAGAAAGCTTCCTTTAGAGTATTAAGCGTGTTTCTCCAATTGATGTCCGGTCTTTTGAGCCCAAGATCCTCTTCTCCGAAAACCACCAAGGCAACTTCCGAATTTTCGTTTTTTCTTGCTTTCTTTCCCTCATAATCCACCCAAATATGAGTAGGAGATGCAAAAAACCTATACGGAGCTCCCTGAAGCTCCAATAAAGAAGCTATAAGCAATGATTGTGCCTTACAATCTCCTTTGCTTTTTAGAAGCACCTCCTCCACGGTGGGAAAATACCAGGGCATGCCGTACACCTCCCAATCATATCTGTAAGGTAGATTGCTCCTAACGAACGTCTCGGGATCTTCAAGATGACCTCCTTTAGAATTATTCACGAATTTCTCTAATTTTTCGTGATAAGGTTCAATAGGAGGATCAAAAAGACGATACACGCTCACCCCGAGATCTAACGGATTGGGATAAAGGACAAAGAGACTCCAGCATAACATGAGGGCAACGCCAAAGAACCTAATACGCCTCCTCAGATCCATCATAATCCCTCCTTTTTCATGGTAATTTTTTAAATTATGCATAAAAAAGAAAGAATGGTCAATGAGAAATGAAAGACCCCTTTTTAAGGGGTCTTTCCCGTCATCTTTCAAGATCATCTCACACACTAGAGTTGCTGAGTAAGGTGAACTCTTTCTGTTCTTAAGACCTCGATGAACTCATAGTTACCGGCGTCCCAAGAGAAGTCGTTACCTTCTTCATCCTCCCAATCTATGGACTCCACGGCAAGTCTTACCCAACCATACTCAGTATCAGTTGCCTCAAAGATACCGAATATCTCAAGCTCAGCGGTTCTTCCCTTTTTGATAGTAGATTGAGAAGTGGTTCCCGTCCAAGAGCTTCCATCATAGACCTCCGTTCCTTCAAGCTCCATTATTACGTTCCAGTGAGAATTGAAATAATCAATACCCGTAAGAACAATATCACCTTCTACCGCTTCTACCTCGATCGTTAAATAAGCATCTGCAATACTTCTGTTGTCATTTCTTTCAATGTCGGCTTCTTTAAGAGTGAACTCAGGAAGTGAAGGATAGAGAGCTTGATACTCGCCCTCGAGATCTCCTTTGAGATCTATTTCCTTGTCAGTGTCATAGGCATAAGCGATCTTCTTGTTCTCATCGGCAAGAATTTCCGCTTTCACCTTGCTTCCGATCCTGTCTCCATCATCTTCCATATCCATTCCGAAAACATCAATAACGAGCGTAAAGACCAATGTCTCACCGGCATCTATGTCCATTTCCACCTCAAATACTACATAAGCTTCTTTATTGTCGGTTCCTTCTTTAATGGTTATGCTCTGTACGTCAACAAGAGTATTTCCTCTGTAAAGAAGTGCATCCTCGAATATTTCCTCCAGATCGTAATCTCCTTCAAATTCCACCCTGAGATTCTCCAAGTCTATATCGGAATCCTTGACCACCACATCAAACACCAACAACTCCACCTCCGTGTTTTCATCCTCCTCTATCAAGACAACGCCTTCTTCAGGAGAATCGTTATCTCTTATCTCGAGGGTGCCGGCGGTTTCATCGTCGAGCTCGAAGCTTCTTCCGTTCGCAACACTGGCATAAAGCGTTATCCTTGCACCATCCACTCCTCTTATAGCGTTATCCCCTGTGGGACCTACTATATAGCTGGTATTGGTAAAGGTACTCTTGTCGGCAGCAGTAACTGATATCACCACGTCTTCATGACCATTTTTGGGAACTTCAATGTTAAGTCCGCTAAAACGGATATACTTATCATCTCTCCCTACTGTGTCTCTGTTTATCTCCCTTTCTGAAACGACCTCGCCGTCAACCTTGAGAGCCATTTCATCTATGTCTCCCCTGAATTCGGTCATTGCTCCATCCACATAGACGTCAAATCTCTGAATTTCAATATCCGAATCCTCCGCTTCAAGCCTGAACATAGCCACATCCTTGGTCTGGTTCGGTCTTACACTCACATTTCTTATGTCGGATCTCAAAGAAACACTAAGATCACCCTCTTCTCCTATAACCTCTCCTTTTTCAAGAGCCTCAACTCTTTCTACAAGAGCTTTTACTCTTTCTGATATCTCTTGGAGCATTTCCATTATCTCGTTACTCACATCGGGATCCTTTGAAACTCCTTCTTGAAGTATGCTGTTCAGTTTAGCTCTGGTATAAGTGCCCACAAAGCCGGTAGGAGCCGAGGCTCCGGCGGGAACTAAAACTTCACTAGAATACTTTCCTTGAAACTTATTGACCGCACTAAGCGTAATGGGACCAAAATATTCCGTTTCATTTCCCGGAGAACCGGGACCTGTGTTTGCCAACCTGGTATCGGAGTCGGCATTGAGCAGGATCTGCAAATACTTTACATCGGTTCCCCTGGAACCTTGCCTAAGGTTTTGCCCAAAAGTAAAACCTGCCGGTATCCCTTCAATACTTACTGTTTCTTCCGTATCATCATTCTCTCCTCTCAATCCTATTTTTTCCGTTATTTCGGCAAGCATTTCCTCAAGAGCACTCATCTCTTTGCGAATGTCATCAGTTTCATCGGCAAGAGTTACTCCGATTCCGGAAAAGATGATGGAAAAAGCCAGTAAGCCTATAATGACTTTCTTTTTTAAGCTTTTCATCTTCTTTTGCAAAAGTACTTTCATACTGTTTGCGGTTAAAATACGTTATTTAATAATAATCTGTCATTTGTCGACCATCTCCCCTCCATTTCCAGAGGACCTTTTAAAAAACGACTGCTTTAAAGTAATAATTTCAATAAATAATTAATATGAGTTTTTAATGCTTCTACTTTCCTCTGATAATATTTCTATTATGCTATCCAATGCTTCACCTTTGTTGCTTTCTTCAAGCGCTTTTCTCGCCTCTTTTACCTTTTCCTCTTTTTTGCCTTCCTCTTCTATGGTCAAGCTGCTCTCTATTTTTGTAAGGTGGTGGTTTATTATCTCCTCGTCCGACAAGCCTTCCCCCTCTCTGCCAACAAGCATTCTCAAGACCTCGTTTTGACTGCTGCGTAAATCATTCTCAAGAGTGGCAAGATCCTTTCTTATTTCTTCAACTTTTTCCTTGTTCACGCCCACACCTTCATCCTTCTTTTCATTCTCGATCGAGAGATACTCCTTGTAATTACTCGGAAAAGCAGATGGCGTAAAAAGATGAATAAAAAAGAGTAAGGCTAACACTCCGGCAGTAAACAAGCTGCCGCGAAAGACCAGAATACCCGAAAAAACATCTTTGAAACTGTCTTCTCTCTTCATTATTCTTGCTTTAAAATTCTCTTTAAATTCCTCATCGGGTCTTATTCTGGAAAGCGTGCATATTTTCTCTTCTATTTCCTTTTTCATGATTTTTAACTATTTCTCTTTTGCACTTATAAAGACGGAGTTTTGCAGGCTTTGTTACATTAAAAGAACGTGCTTTGAGGCACGTTTTGTTGTTTTTATTACCCATTATTCTCACTTTTTTGTCTTTTTGTTTCTTTGTCACATTCAACCTATGTAAAGACAACAAAAAAGCCCGCTCGAAAAGCGGGCTTTTTTTGGAAGAATGTCAATTTTAAGACTTCTTGGTGCTTGCGTAGATTGCAACAGCGAGCACAACAACAACAATAGCGACAATGATCCACATCATCATGTCATCTTCTTCCTCTTCTTCCTCTTCTTCATCAACTTCTTCGTCTAGAAGCTCGTCCTCTTCGACATCCTCTTCGAAGGGATCAACCTCTAAGGGCTCCTCTTCTACTACTTCCTCTTCTTCTGCGGGAGCTTCTTCCATTTCATTCATGTCAAAATCTACCTCTTCCTCCGCTATCACAAAAGAAAAACTGAAAAGAAGCGCCATTGCAAATACGGAAACTCCGATCACTTGTAGTATTTTCTTGGTCATACTTTAACTTTTTGGTTACGACCGACCTTTTTTATTTTTTTCTTGATCGAATAATCTTACCTTATTTCACTTTAACACACATAAAGCAATTGTAAAACCTTTTCTTCACACCCAAAAAGTTCTCCTGAAGATCCAAAACACTTTTTTACAATACAAAAACATTCCACCCCCTTCAATTACCTATATTCCACAATTGTGGAATATAGGTAACAAGTAAGACCTCCCTATTTTGCTTAATCGGGACGGCACTGTATTATTGCCACCTCTCTTGTTTTGCCAAAACTCTACTCTTCATTGTTTTCTTCATCCTCCTCTTGCTCCTCTTCTTCACTATCTTCTATGTCTTCCATGCCGGGAAGTCCTGCAAGCTCTTTCATTAATTCCCTCTTCATCTCCTGAGTTCTTCTCATCACCTTCTTTTGCATTCTTTTGTGATCTTCCAGGAGATCGTTCAAGCTTCCCCTGAATCCTTGAACAATATCTCGAATGGAATCAGCTTCGGGAGTATAATCCTTGACGATCTGCTCGGAAACCTTCTCTTCCATTTCCTCTATATGATCATAAAATTCCTCCATCTTCTCTTCTATCTCCTCGGGTATGTCATCGGGGACCCTCCTTGAAACTTCCTCAACCGATCTTGTCGCCGCTCTTAGATGATTGTAGTATCTTTTTGAAAGCCGCCCGTCAAGATCTTCAATTCTTTCTTGAAAGTCGGTCAATCTTTCTTGAAGAACTTCGCTCGGTACTCGAGAAACTGTCTCACGAAACCTGCTCCTTTTTTCTTCTGTTTCCTCTCTTTTTTCTTCTGTTATCTCACCTACTCTTTCTCTCATCCTATTTTCCATTCCTTCCGACATTTCCTCCGCCCTTTCTCTAAAGTTAGCACCCGGCACCTCAACAGGGGCTTCTTGCCTCGGCTGAGCAATAATTACCGCCAAAGGAAGTAAAACGACAACAAGGGTTCCGATCAATATCTTTTTTTTCATAGTTATTTGGTTATATCTTTAAACGACCTTTACTTCTTCTTGGGACATTAAAAGAAGTGGCATCTTTCTTACTTTTTCATCTTATTATATTCTATTTTAATGGAAGAAGGCAATATTATCAAAAAAGAAGAAGATAATTATCCCGAAAAACTAAAGAAAACAGAGGAAGCACCTCCCGATATAAAATATAGAGGAAAGTTAAGAAAGGAAATCTTTTCAAACACCCTTGCGGTTGTCGGTTCACGCCGAATGACCTCCTACGGGAAAAAGGCCACCGAGAAAATAGTCAGAGAGATCGCAAGCGAAGGGATTACCATTGTTTCGGGCTTTATGTACGGGATAGACGCCACAGCTCATCGGGCAGCCCTCTCTGCGAGAGGGAATACAATAGCAGTCATGCCTTGCGGAGTTAATGTCATCCATCCCTCTTACCAAAAAGATCTCTATAAAGAAATAGAAGAGAACGGCCTTATTTTGTCTGAATTTGAAGACAATTTTCCTCCCGATAAATGGACATACCCAAAGAGAAATCGCATTGTAGTGGGAATTTCCGATGCCACCTTGGTAGTGGAAGCAGCAGAAGGTAGCGGATCCCTTATCTCCGCCGACTTTGCAAAAAAATACAACAGGAAATTGTTCGCCGTTCCCGGACCCATTTTCAATAAGAACTCCCAAGGAACCAACAGACTAATAAAAGAAGGAGCCACCCCCGTAACCTCTTCTTTGGATATACTCTCTTTTTTCGGAAAAGACAAAAAAGAATCACTTAAAGTTAAAAGGGAGAAGTTGTCAAAAGAGGAAGAATTGATACTTAAAGCACTGGAAGAGGAGCCTGCCGAGCCCGATGAGATCACAAGGAGAATAAAATTGCCCGCTTCAAAAGTAAGTACCGGGCTTTCCATGCTTGAGTTGAAAGGATTTTTGGAGAAAAAGAAAGGAAGATATTATCCTCTTTAACTAAAAGCTAATTGGTCTTGGAAAGAGTAAAACCCCAAACCTCCTTCACTCCATTTTCTTTAAGGATCCTGCAACATTCCTTCATTGTAGCCCCGCTTGTCCAAACATCATCAACCAATATCACCCTTTGAGGGGCGTTATCTTTCTTAAAAAGAGGAGTAAAAGCCCCCTTTACATTCGTGAACCTCTCTTCTCTGGAAAGAAGAACTTGGTACTGAGTTTCTTTTTCTTTTTTGAGGAGGGGAAGAGTTTCCTTTTTAAAGAAATGAGAAAAGTGTTTTGAAATTAACTCCGCCTGATTGAATCCCCTCTCTTTTTCTCTTTTTGTAAAGAGAGGAACATAAGTGAATATCGTGCCCTCTTTTTGTAAAAACGAAAGAAACTCCAAGAACCTGACCTCATCCTTCTCCATGACATGAATTCCGTAAGGAGCCAGCTCTTTTAAAACATCAAGTGCCAAGCCATATTTCATTTCCAGGATCATTTTCTTTAACACCCCCTCGTAATCCCACAAAGAAACCATTCCATCCGGACTCCTTCTTATTCTGCAATTCTTATGTCTTCTCCCGAAATACTCCGTCTTTTCACAGTCAGGACATATAAAATTCGTCTCTGAGAGAAAGAGAAAGCACTTGGAACAAAGATATTCTCCTTCTTTTCCGCATCCAAAACAGAACTTGGGGAAAAGAATATCCAGTATCGTTTCTTTGATGCCTTTAAGCCATTTACCCGACATCTTGTATTCTATATTGTAAAGCCTCGGCAATATGAGAAGTGCCTATGTCCTTCTCTTTTTCCATGTCGGCAATGGTCCTTGCAAGTTTTATAAGCTTAAAATAGGCCCGTGCAGAAAAATTCATCTTTGATGCCGCTTGAATCAGAAATTCTTCCGCCTCCTTGCCTAAAAACGCATATCTTTCAATATCCTTGTTTCTCATTTCCGCATTGGTTAGTATTCTTTCATCTTTGAACCTCTCCTTTTGTATCTTTCTTGCCTCCTCAACTCTTTTCCTTATATCAACAGAAGACTCCCCTTTATTGCTACTCTTTGAAGAAAGGGAAAGCTTGTCGGTTTCTACATCAGGCACTTCTACGTGCATATCAACTCTGTCCAATATTGGTCCGGAGACCTTTTTGCGATATTTTTCCACTTCCCTTTCGGTGCAGATACAGTTCTTCTCCTTATGTTTTAAATATCCGCAGGGACAAGGATTGGCCGAGGCAATAAGCATATGCTCGGAAGGATAAACAACACGATCTTTGCTCCGCGAAATTGCCACATAGCCATCCTCAAGAGGTTGTCTTAAAGCTTCCAGTACGGACCTTTGAAATTCATTGAACTCATCAAGAAAAAGCACGCCCCTGTGAGCAAGGGTAACCTCACCGGGCTTGGGGTGCACCCCTCCTCCGATGAGCCCCACCGAAGAGATAGTATGATGAGGAGACCGGAACGGCCTTTTCTCTATTAACGACCCTCCCGGAGGAATGCTTCCTGAAACGGAATATATTTTGGTAACTTCCAAAGATTCCTTTTCGCTTAAAGGAGGCAATATTCCCGGAAGAGCTCTAGCAAGCATCGTTTTTCCGGACCCGGGACCTCCTACCATAAAAACGTTGTGCCCGCCAGATGCAGCTATTTCCAGAGCTCTTTTTGCCGCTTCTTGCCCAAGAATATCTTTCATATCAAAATCAAAGGAAACCTCTTCTTCGTTCTTTTTGTACTCCGCAGGCTTTATTTGTATCTTTCCCGCAAGATGCCCCACAAGCTCTTTCAGTCCACTAACGGGATAAATATTCACTCCCTCCACCACGGCCGCTTCATTTGCTGACTCACTCGGAAGGAATACATTGCAAAAACCCTTCTCCTTGGCAAAGAGCGCAAGAAGAAGGGAGCCTTTTGTGTGTCTCAAAGAACCGTCAAGAGAAAGCTCGCCGAAAAAAAGGCTTTTTTCGGGTATCTTAAGATCCATAACGGACGATAAAACTCCCACGGCAATAGGAAGATCATAACAAGAGCCCTCTTTAGGGATATCGGCAGGAGCAAGATTAACAACTATTTTTCTTGAAGGAAATTCCATTTTGGAATTGATTATGGCAGCCCTAACCCTTTCCTTACTCTCGCTTACCGCTTTTGCGGGAAGCCCCACTATCTCAAAAGTAGGCAATTTGCGCTTCATTACATTCATCTCTACGTCAACTTCGATGGATTCCAGGCCGGAATTGGCTACGGAAGGTATTTTGATGAACATAGGCTAGTTTGTTATATCCTCATAATGTTCTACTTTCTTTAACTCGCCGTTTTTATAAAGAAAAACACAAACAAGATCCAATCTGCAGGCACCCTCCCATTTCCAAAGAGTAGTAAGAGCAAGAGCGTTCTTTTTCATTTTTTCCATTTTTTTGTGATCCACAGTCTCTTCGGGAGAACCAAAGTTTTGCGTAGAGCTACTCCTTACCTCTACAAAAACCAAAACATCGCCACTTTGGGCGATGATGTCAATTTCTCCGTATTTATTCTTGTAATTCCTCTCCAGAACGGAAAACCCCTTTTTTCGAAGGTATTTCTCTGCCATTATTTCTCCCTTTTTTCCGATATCCTCTTTTTTCATGAACCAAAGATGTTCTCGGTCTATGAAATTAAGTATACCCCGTAATCCAACGCAACCCAAACAAAAATGTTACCTATATTCCACAATTGTGAAATATAGGTAACTCAGATGTTCACTTTTTCAATAATGAAAATATTGACATATCTTTCAAGTCCGTACTCCTTTTCCTTTTCTTCTTTCTTGCCTTCCTTATCGGAGACCCAAACGCTCTTTTGAAGCATTTTGTATTCCAACTCCCTTAAAGCATCATGAAAAATGTACCTTACCTTCTCTTTCTCTTTGGGGATATCAAACATGATCATGATCATTTTGCCGTCCTTCCTTTGCTCTCTTTCACCTTTTTCCATCGCCATTTTTCCTTGTAAAGCTTTTTGCTTCCCTTTGGTAGTAAGCTCAAAGCCCTCATGAACAGAACTACCTTTTATGGGCCTTATATACCCCCTTTCTTTAAGAGAAAAAAGAAATTGATTGAAGTTCTTTTTTGCATTTCTTTTTTCGTATTCCTTTTTTATCCTTTCCATTTCCGGTCGAAGCACTTTTTTCCCCATTTCACGACGACTAACAATAAGGTAGTTTTCAAAGGCGGCCTCAGGGATCTTGCTAAGCTTCCATAAGAATTCCTTGGTGATGGTAGGTTTATCCATGTAGGAAAAATACAAAGAATACCTTACTTTAAAAGTAGCACATTTTACTCATATTCCACAATCGTGGAATACAGGTAATGCCCAAAAAAGATCAAAATTTCCTCTTTTTCCCCATATAAGCGCTCACAAGGGGGAAGTTTTCTTTGAAAGTGTAACGTAACGTAGCAAAAGTCGTCTTCATTAGTCCCGAGGAAAACAGCTCCAAAAAACAAAATCTTCCCTTTTCTTGGCTGTTTCGAGGCTTATGTTCTCTAAGGGGAAGTCTTTTAAGGGTCGATTAATAAAAATAAAAATAGCTATGAATAATAAACGAACCATAAAAGGCGTAAACAGCATAGAGGACATAATGCAAGAGAATTACTTGAAGAGAAGTTTTGAAAAGAACCGCAGAAACGCAAAAAAACCAAAAAAGAAAAGAGGAAAAGTATGGGAAAAACTGTAAGAAGCAAGAGAAGGGGAGCTCTTGCTTGAAATAACCCTCCAGACAAGGAGGGTTATTTTTTTAAATAAACTTTTTGCAAAAGAATGTACCTATATTCCACAATTGTGGAATATAGGTACAAGGGTCTTTGCGGCCAATGAGAGCGAGGTATCACCTTCTAGATATCAACTTGGAGTTCTTTCTTGTAAATTTCTTTTTCTTCTTTGGCCGTCTTTATTATCTCTTTTAAGATAGCTTCAGCTTCTTTATTCTCTCTCCTTTTTGCCACATCCAAAAGATTTTTTGCCCTCTCTATTACTACATCAAGCACCTCATTTATTCGCATGATCTCCTCTTTTTCTTCATGTTCCCACAAGATCTCCCGAAGCTCTTCTTTCTTTTCCTCCTTCTTCTCTTCTATTTTACCCTTTAATATTTCTGCTCTTTCTATTAGCCTTTTTAAAACCTTCTCTGCCTCTTTTGCGCCTCTCTCTTTTGCTTCCTCGAGAAGGGTGTTTGCAACATCAATAACTCCCTTTATCCTTTTTTCATCCCCATCCAGTTTATCAAGTTCCGCTCTTAAATTTTGAACCTCTTCTACTTCGGCTATCCTACTCTCTTCTCTGAATAGGGCCACCAATTCCCTGTCCTCTTCCAGGGTAAAAGTAAAAGATTCTTTGCTGCTTACCACTTCTCCGGCTTCTTCCCATCCCAGGAAATAATAACCTTCTTCCGGAACAGCCTCTATGGTAACTTCCTCACCTTCTTCATAAGACCCTCCTCCTTTAACTTCTCCGGCATCTTCCTTGTTTATAGAGAGCTTAATATCATATTCTCTGGTCCTTGGAGATCTTCCGCCACCCCCGCCACCAGTAGTAGGCCTGCTATCGGTGGAGAATTCCAATACCTCCCCTTTTTCGCTTTTTCCGTTCCATTCGATCTCAGCCCTGAACTCATATTCCGTATTGGAAGAAAGACTGTCTATTTCCTCATTGAAACTCTCCTCATTTGAAACTTCTTGCAAAGAAGTAGAGCTCCATTCTTCTTCCCCTTTCTCACGATAACTAAAGAACGTATCAATGTTATCTTCAAGCCCTATTTCCGTGAGATCTCCGCTTAAAGTTGCCGAATCATAAGATATGTTCTTAGCTGCCAGAGTTTCTACCGCAGGAAAAGAGGCAGTAACAAACTCTTTTTCCTCTCCGGTATTTCTGTGCTCCCCCTCTTCCCATGATATTGCACTTCTGAAAGAGTAAGTAGTTCCACTCTCAAGCTCACCTAGTTCCTCTTGAAACTTCTCATCCCCTTGGGGATCTTCTATCAAAACAGGATCCGTGCTCTCATAAGTTAAATCGCCCTCTTTTATCCATTTAAAGAAGACCTCTATTTCATTCTCCATTCCTTTTTCAGTGACCTCTCCGTGGAAAATTGCAGACTCATATCCCGCCTCAACCTCGCCGGTTATCACGTCCGGTTCATCATAAACCTCAAAAGAAACCTCTGCTTCGTCTTCTTCTGTTTTTGCATTATATGTTCCCGCCGATTTTCCGGCATGCAAAACAGAAAATACCTCGCTCCCCTCTCCCGGCACTACCTTTGTGCTGGAGCCGATATTTTCCATTTCTTCACCCTCCTTGCCCACCTTGAACACAGCATTGTACTTTCCTTCCTCGCTATTGTTGTTTTCTATCTCTATTCCTATCTCCAAATCCCACCCTGCATAAATCTCTTCTTTTTCCGTCCAAAGATCAATAAGTTCTACATTATCATTTTCCAAACTCAATTTTATGGCAATCTCTTTTTCATCCTCCTCATCCTCTCCCTTTATTTCTACAAGATATGTTCCAAAATCGCCCACTTCTGTGGACCATACCAACTCCAAGCTCTCACTTTCTCCCGATTCAAGCGCTTTTGTTTCCTTGCTATCTTCCGGACTCTCTCCTTCTATATAAAGCTCAATTGTTTGTCCGCTTTGTGCATTTGCGCTTCCCACATTTTCCACTCTTACTTCGACTGCCAGATCGCCCCCCTCTTTGACCGGCCTATTCGTGCCAATAATTTCAAGGTCGAAATAACTTATTGCATCAATCGTCACTTCCTTGGTGTCACTATTTTTACTGATACTGCTCTTTACGGTAATATTGCCGGTATCAGCATCACCATATTCAGTATTCCACTCTAAAGATATTGATTCCGAATTCTCTCCCTCTATTTCCAAATCCTCGTGCTTATCTACGATCTCATCTTCAAAGTTCAAAAGATAAATATCCTCCGTGCTTGTTTCCGTACCGGTATTTTCTATATCGGCAGTAACTTCAAGCGTCTCGCCTTCGTTCACACTGGGATAATCTCCCGTGATATTTACTTCAAAATAAGCTTCTTCTAATATTTCCACCTCCTTCTCAAGAGTATCGTCATCGCTTTCCACTTTTATGTTGTCCACTCCTCCGTCCGTATCATCAGTTTCCCATATCAAAGAAACCTCTTTACTGTCTCCCCCGTAAAGAGTTATTTCTGTTTCATCGACCTTCTCGGAATCAAAATCAAGAAGTTTTATATTCTGAGTATCCTTGATGTCCCCCGTATTGGTCACAGTAGCTTCTACCTCCAAGACTTCCCCTACTACAACAGGTTGATTGGTACTGATCTCTTTTATGTCAAAATAAGCATCGTCAGCAATTTGCTGGACCGCATTATGAGCATTCACGATACCATATCCGTACCTTGTGTTCTTGTTCTCCTCACTATCAAGCCAATCTCCTTCTTTTCTGTAATAATCCACTGTGTCTCGGAGAATGTTATAAGCATCATCAATTTCCAGCTCGGGGTCAACCTGAAGCATGAGAGCAATAATTCCTGCAACATGAGGAGCGGCCATAGAAGTTCCATTTAAATAATAGTAGTCGTTTCCGGGGACCGCAGACTTGACATTTACCCCCGGTGCGGAAAAATCCGGCTTCACATATTCCTCCTCAGGCGAATTATTGTATTCTTCATCTATTATTATATCTCCACTGCTAAATCCCACGATATCATTCTCTTTGTATTCATTAAACTCTCCTTGGGGCCACTCATAGTAGCCGTCGTCCGTGGAAGCTCCTACACCGATCGACTCAAGTATCGCCCCCGGAGTACCCGCCGTACCTTCGCCTTCATTCCCGATCGCCGCCACAGGGAAGATGCCCACCCCCTTCATGCTCTGTATGGCTTCCTCAAATTCATCATAATACTCCTTTGCATCGGCTCCAAAGGACATGTTCACTACATCAGCTCCCTCTTCTGTTGCCCACTCCATACCCCCGATGATCTGTGCAAAGCTGCCGCTTCCATAGGGGATCACAAGTCCGTGCATGAACTTTGCATTGGGAGCTACTCCGATATAAGTGCCGCTCTCACTTTCATTTCCACCCACAACAGTACCGGAAACATGAGTTCCGTGGTAATGAGTGTCGTGAGGTTCGGACCCCACTTTTTTCCCGCCAACATTGAATTCCGCCCATCCTCCCGGATAAGTTGGATCTTCCTCGTCTTCGGTATACATTTTTCCTTCCAGGTCCGGATGGTCAATATCCACCCCTGTATCCAACACAGCAACCTTTATCTCTTCTGATCCTTTAAATCCCATGCCCCAAACTTCCGGCACTCCCATTCTTTCAAGTCCCCATGTATATTTCTCTTCTTCATTGCCAAATCCCTCTACGTCTTTTAAAGAAAAAGGAGGGTCTTCTTTGGAATGCTCAAGAATGCTAACCTCAAAGTTCTCGTGAATTCTTTTCACCTCTTCTTTTTGGGCGATACTTCTTAAATCATCTGTATTCACTTCCGCCAAAATAGCATTGGTGATCCAAAAACTGTTCTTAATATTGGCACCTCCTCTTGAAAGTTCCGCCATCACCCCTGCTTGCGAACTTTCAGCCTCACTTTTTAGCGCATTGACTGCTGCCTCTCCCCCTTCTTTCTTTTTTGCTTGCAAATGAATGTTCTCTTCCTTTGTCTTTAATCTGATAATAACTTCGATCTTTTCCTCTCCGCTCTCTTCGCTTATCTTATTTTCAATGCCAGAAGAAAAAACGCCACCGCCCTCTCTGGCAAAAACGGAGTTTTCAGCTCCCATCGCAAAAAAAGCGAAAAAGAAAAACAAGCAAATTATAGGGATATACTTTTCCATAACTCTTTTAGTTTAAAAAACAAAAGGAATGTCGTCAAATAAAAGACTTAAGAGCTTTCAAAAACACAACACTAAAAGCAAAAAAAAGGGGGTGAAAGAGAAAAGTATACCTATATTCCACAATTGTGGGATATAGGTACAAGGTTTTTGCAAGGGAGAGGGGGTAGGTAGAAAAGAAAAAAGCCAATTTTTAATTGGCTTTAAATGGTTTCTTATAAAAGATCCTTTTCCATTTCTATTTGTACTCCTTTGCTTTCCAATTCTTTAAAGACCTCTGAAGGATTTATCATTCCCGGAGCTTCGGGAGAAAGAACTCCTCTCTCTTTTATATCCCCTGACACAAGCCCCTTTATGGCGAATGCCATAGGAATTCCGGTAAGCACTTCCATCGGCCCGACAGCTTTATAGGTCAAAGAGCATTGTTTTCCGTGAAAATCACCTTCAACAACCACCGTTATCCCGGAAACCTCGGGCATCGG
Source organism: Candidatus Nealsoniibacteriota bacterium (assembly GCA_003555075.1). GTDB lineage: Bacteria > Patescibacteriota > Minisyncoccia > Minisyncoccales > PWPS01 > PWHW01. The sequence goes on along the minus strand of PWHW01000004.1, from coordinate 2,697 downwards.
GCGGGCGATCTTACGCCAAAAAGGTAATGTTTTCTGGAAAAAAAGAGCAAGAGCGTCACGAATGATGTAAGATCTGCTAAGACCACTCCTTCCTGCTAAAATAGCGATCCTGTTTAAGAGATTCTCATTGACGCCTCCTTTGAGTGTAACTTCTTTGATGCCGGGAAAATGGCAAGGAATGGTAACCGGTTCGGGGTGACCAATATTATACACAGTTATCTTTCCTAAAGGATTCAGGAAATCGATTCTTTCTTTTCCCGATCCTGCGCGGACAAAAGAGGTTTTTCCGTCTCTTACGGCAGGAACCTTTCCGGTAAAACTGTGCAGAACATGAAGAATCACCGCAATTCCCATAGAATTACTGGAATTTCCGGCCCAATAGATCCTAATACTATCCACCCCGTCCAAGAGATCCGCTCCGGATCTTGCAAGTAAACTTGATAATCCGGGAGTCCATCCCATTCCGGTCAGAATGCAAACACCTTTCTTTTTAGCAGCCTCATTTAGCCCCAGAACGCGTTTTACGACATCATGATCATCACAGATACTAACATAATGCACTCTGGCCTTCACAGAAGCTTTTGCAAGCACCTCCTCGTATTTGTAAAAAGGACCCATGGCTCCGACCACCACATCATTGCTTCTTAAGATCTCCGGAAGATTGAAGCACCTTCTAAGATCAAGATTCAAGTAGCTTAGCTTATTCCCTTTTCCGGAATTGCCGCTTTCCACTTCTTTTAAGAGCTTTTGATAGCTCTTCATTTTGCGGCTTGCTATGATCACCCTTCTTACTTTAGGAAATTTACAGATCTCGTTCACCACTCTTCTTCCGATCGCTCCGGTACCACCAAAAAAGATAATCCTCAATTACACATACCTCCTTTTTTAAACGTACTTCGGATAAATTTTATTTTACAACCAAAAAAAGCCTTGTCAATAAGATCTTGAAGTTCTACTTACCTTCTTCGCTTTCTCTTATGGAAACATCAAAGGCAACCTTGTTCTCTTCTCTATAACTTCCCCCCTCCTCTTCTCTTAAGAGTTTGAAATAGTAACGCCCGGAATCCTTGAGAGCTATTTTGCTAAGCGTTACTTTGTGCTTTATCGCCGGGATGTCCCTCTTTATGGGGACCTCGTATTCCGGACTTTCCGTGAGCTTATTCCCACCTTGGTCCGTCAATTCGTACTTTATTTTCATCTTTTCTTTTCCGGCATCCCTTTCGTCCACGCTCCACATAGCGGCAAGATTGAACTTTCCCTTTACCGATACCGCCTGCCCCTCCTTTCTTTTCCCGGGAGGAAAGACCATGTTTATTTTCTCAATATTCTTTATAAAACTCCATTGTCCGGTGCTAGCGTCAATGATAATGTCTTCGCAAAAAATAAGAAGAGTGTTTTTCATTGTTGGTATTTATTATTTAGTGATCTTTTTTATCTTTTTCCCGATCTCAAAGAGATTGGGTTCTTTCATTCCTATTTTAAAGAGGTTTTCTATAAAATCCCCGCCGGCATAACCGGCAACAATAGCAAAAGAAACGGGAAGAACTTCTACCTCCAAAAATATTTGGGCCGCATCTTGGGCTATATGAGCACTTACATAACCCACAACACCCGTAAGAAGAGCCATTCCGAGGAAATAATAAGGCCTTATCTCAACATCCTTGTAAGAGGTCATGTATTTGAAGATACCGACCGCTCCCCTTAGAACTCCACCAAAAAATCCGGCAAATAGGAAAGTCATAAAGCGCTTTTTTATTATTTATACCTCTTTTATTATACGACCTGCCATCTCACCGTCAAGAAAAAAGAGAGTTACCTATATTTCACAATTGTGGGATATAGGTACAATGCTTTTTTTGAGGGGTTTGGGAGCTTGGGAGTACATATATTTCACAATTGTGGAATATAGGTACAAATGGGGTGATTGGAGATAGAAAAGCAAAAATCCTTGCTGGGTATGGGGGTTTTTGGGTTTTAAGGGGCTTTAGAGTTTTTTGGGTTTTGGAAGTTTAGAGAAACCAAAGCTCTTGCTGGGTAGAGGGGTTTTGGGTTTTAAAAGGCTTTAGGTTTGGGGAGTTTAGAGAAACCAAAACCCCCTACTGGTTGTAGGGGGTTTTTGGGGGCCAAATTAGGCGCAGTGCCTTTTTGGCCGATACCCCAATCCCTTTTGGGGCGTTTAGCTTTTAGGAATCCGCCAAGCTAAGTGCACTTTTAGCTTTCAGAAATCCCTTAATCAATCGTCTCGTAAAGCCTGATGGAATCTGTTTCGAGGTCTTCAACATCCTTTCCGTCAAGGGTTTGAAGGTCTCCTTCTTCATCCATCCATTCAATAGCTTCGATAATGACCTTGAGTCTGTCAGCAGGCTCCTCGGCAGTTTCGAAGTATACAGTGAAGGTTTCAGTGTCACCTTCTTCTACCGTGAACTCGTAAGCGTCAACTACATCGTAGTCTGCCAGACCAGCTCCTTGCTTATAAATGTTTCCGTCTCCTTCATAGTAGTAGTAATCTCCACTGGACTCATCTACAACACTCGTTTCACCGTTATTTTCATCTACATCATCAACGGTGTACGTATTGTTATCATATGTGTTGAACACAAGATCATCTACTTCATGACCAGTTGTATCATCACCAGTTCCTGTCCATTCTTCATCGCTTACTCCATCAACTTCCTTTATATCTATATCATCGCCGTC
>PWHW01000012.1 GCA_003555075.1 Candidatus Nealsoniibacteriota bacterium | reverse complement strand
TATGGGACCCTCAAGAGGAGTTTGACAGCATAGTGGATCATGAATCGTTCGGAGAATCCGGTTTTGATGCTCTTCCAGCCGGTCGTTGGTTCAGTGCGAACGGATCGGGGGCTTTTGACAGATTGAGAACCGATGTATATTTCTGGTCCTCCACTCCTTCGGAGGATAATACTGCATTCAGGCGTCATCTATGGGAGAATCAGACCACTGTCCATAGATATGATAGGAAAAGAGATTATGGTTATTCGGTGCGTTGTGTGGAAGAATGGGATTGCGGAAGTTCGTTTTTGGATGAGAGGGATGGAAACACTTATTCTACCATTGAGATAGGTGATCAATGCTGGATGAGAGAAAATTTGGCCTATCTTCCAAATGTTCACGGGAAAGAGGATAGTAGCACAAGTATTCCCAGATATTATATATATGGGTATGACGGAACAAGCGTAGAAGATGCAAAAGATCACGAAGAAGGCGGCGTGAATGTATATGATACCTATGGAACTCTTTATAATTGGCCGGCTGCATTGAATGCTTGCCCGGATGGATGGAAACTTCCCAGCGATGAAGAAGTCAAGGAAATGGAAATGCAACTGGGGATGTCCTCTGCAGAGGCCGATGAGCTTGATACTTGGCGAGGAACAGAGGAAGGTGTCGGGAGTAAATGGGCAAGAACCTCCGTTCTTTGGGAGGGAGGAGATCTTATGTCTCACCCAAACGTGGGAGATTCCAATTTGGATATTCTACCCAGTGCCGCCAGATTTGATGATAGCCACGAAAACTTTGAGTACACGGGGTATTTCCATTATCTTGGAAATCACGCGCTTATTTGGCTTTCTACAGAAACAGAAGGAGAAACCAGTGCTTACAGAAGACTCATACGTTCTTCGGAAACGGGAGTGCATCGCGAAAGGACGTCTCAGTCACTCGGGTTTGGTATTCGTTGTATCAAGGAATATTAGTTAAAATTTGAAATGTTAATAAAATGAAAGAAAGATCAATAAACAAAGGGTTTACATTAATTGAACTTATTATTGCCCTTGTAATAATCGCTTTTTTGGTGGTCATGGTTATTGTGGCCATAAGACCCGGGGAAAGACTTGCCGAAGCGAGGAATAGTCAAAGAACTACCCATGTGGAATCAATATATGCTGCACTGGAGCGAGCTATTTTTCAAGAGGGAACACTTCCGGAGAGTTGTCTTGATACCACTGCAAGTGACGTGATCGATTGTGAGAACAATCTTGTCCCTCATTATTTGCAAGAACTTCCAATGGATCCTTCGTGTGGAGAGGAGGGGCAATCAACGGGTTATCTGGTAAAAAAGGACGAAACTACGGGGAATATAGGAGTAAAAGCGGATTGCGCAGAGAGAGAAAGAGAGATAGAGGCGGGTCACTGGTAGTTTGCAAAGGTTTTAAAAAATAATTAAAGAAGTTTTTTAAATGAATATCAAATCATTCCTTGGCAAAAGGAATAAAGAGGGTGGTCTTCGAGGATTCACTCTTATTGAATTCTTGATCTATGGTGCCATAGTAACTCTTATACTTGTCGCTTTGGTGCTTATAGCGGTAAATGTAATGGGAGCAAGAGAAAAGATGAATGTGATGGAAGAGGTTGGGCATTACGGAAAGTTCTCCATGAACAGAATTACCGCTTATATTCGTCATGCGAAAGATGTTGATACTCCCCAGCCCGGAGGAGAGAGTGATTCTTTGGTTCTTGTCATGGGTACCGGAGCCCCGATTGAGTTCAGAAGGGGTCCCAATGATAATCTGCTCATAGAAAGAGGGGGAGAGACAGCCTCTTTAGCGGCCTCGGAGAATATCAAATTTAGCGATCTCAATTTCAAGAATCTTTCCTATCCCGATTCGGCAAAGACGGTAAGAATAGAGATGGAGTTGAGTTTTATCGGAAGCGAGGAGACCTTCAAGAGAAAGTTTTATACCACTGAGAATCTTTTAGCTGCTTTTGAGGACATAGAAAGTGTAGGATGGGAATGGGAGTGTGGCGACACCTTTACGGATGAACGGGACGGCCAAGAATATGCCACTGTTCAAATAGGCAATCAGTGCTGGATGAAGGAGAACATGAATTATGAGACAGGTAGCAGTTGGTGTTACGATGACGATCCTTCCAATTGTGATAATTATGGGCGGCTCTATGATTGGGATACCGCTCTCAATGCTTGTCCTTCGGGATGGATACTTCCTTCCGATAGTGATTTTCAGAACCTGGAAACAGAGCTGGGAATGTGTGCAAGCGGAGACGGTTGCGCGGATGATATAAGCTGGAGAGGAACCAATGAGGGCTCTAAAATGGCCGCGGATGATCCTTTGTGGGAAGATGGAGATCTAATGGATGACCCGGAAGTGGGAGAATCGGGATTTGATGCTCTTCCCGGGGGTCTTGGACGTTATGATGAGGAAGATAATTGGTATTATGATTTTGGCTTGGAGCGGGTTCATTATTGGACCTCTGACTCTTATGAGGAGGATAATGAAAAAGCTTGGAGACGTGTCCTTTGGGCGGATTATTCCATGGTTAATCGCCACAGGAGTTTTAAATACAATGCTTATTCGGTGCGTTGCCTTAGAATGTAATGACAAATTTTGTTCTTCCCAATGAACATTTCCTTGCGGGTCGTTCTTGCTGGATGAAAACAATGAAAATGATCTTCTTGTTTTGTCGCGCTCATATAATAATTGTTTAAATGGATAAGTTTTATATTACAACCAGTATTGCCTATACCAACGCAAAACCTCATATAGGTTTTGCGCTGGAGCTTCTCCAAGCCGATGTCTTGGCAAGATACAGAAGGAGAAAGGGCTTGAGAGTACACTTTCTGACCGGAACAGATGAACACGGATCAAAGATCGCCAGAGCGGCGGAAAAAGAAGAAAAAGAAGTCCAGGAATTCGTTGATGAGCTATCAGAAGAATTCAAAAGACTCACAAAGGATCTTAATATTTCCAATGATGATTTTATAAGAACTACCGACAAAAGTAGGCACTGGCCGGGGGTGAATCTTTTATGGAAAAAAATAGAAGAAGCGGGAGATATCTACAAAAAAAGCTATAAAGGTCTTTATTGTAGCGGTTGCGAGGTATTCAAAAGGGAAAAGGATCTGGTTGAAGGGAAGTGTCCGGATCATGGAAAAGAACCTGAGAAGGTGGAAGAAGAAAATTATTTTTTCAGACTTTCAAGATACTCGGAAGAGATAAGGAAATTGATCGAAAAGGATAAAATAAAGGTCATTCCGGAGAATAGAAAAAAGGAGATAATCAATTTTCTCAAAGAGGGGCTTGAGGATATAAGCGTCTCAAGAAGCAGAGAAAACTTGGAATGGGGCATTCCGGTTCCCGGAGATGATTCGCAAATTCTTTATGTGTGGCTTGATGCCTTAACGAACTATATCTCTGCAGTGGGATATGGAAGAGATGATAAGACCTTTAAAGATTGGTGGCCGGCTGAGTTTCATTGCGTGGGAAAAGATATTTTACGGTTCCATGCCATAATATGGATCGGCATGCTTCTCTCTGCAAAGATTGAACTTCCAAGGAATATCTTGGTACATGGTCACATTACTTGCGAGGGAAAAAAGATGTCCAAATCTTTGGGGAATGTTGTTGATCCTCTTGAATTGATCAAAGAACATGGAACGGATCCTGTGCGCTATTATCTTTTAAAAGAAATTCCCACTACCGGAGATGGCGATTTTTCTTTAAAAAGGTTCATGGAAAGATATAATGCCGATCTTGCCGATGGAGTGGGGAATCTATTATCAAGAACAATAGCTCTTTCAAAGAAACAAGGTGTGATTCCCGGAAAAGCAAGCGAGAGAATTGAGAAAATGATAAGGGAGAAAAGGGCGGAATATGAAAAAAGAATGGAAAAGTGTAAACTAAATGATGCGTTGGAAGTTGTCTGGGAAGTGGTCCATTTTGCTGATGGGTATATAGAAGAAAAAAAACCGTGGAAAAAGGGTGATAAAAGCGAGGATACGATAGAGGATCTTCTTTTTATTCTTTTATTCTTATCCGAAACTCTATCCCCTTTTCTTCCGGAGAGTTCCGAAGAAATAAAGAAAGGTGTTGAAAGAGGAGAGAAAAGGACTCTTTTTCCCAAAATAAAGAGAAGCTAAGAGTTGAATTTTCCGGTCAAAGGATGGGTGCTTGTAACTTATTTAAAAATATCATAAACTGGAACAATAAAAATAAAGAATCACTAATATGTTGATCTCTGATGAAAAGCTTAAAGAACTTTTGGTTGATCCCGGCCATATAAAAGAGGAGGAGTTTGAAATGACCAAAAAAGAAGCGGCAGGCAAGGAAGATATAACTCTGCAAGAGCTTATTGTGGAAAAGGGGCTTGTGAGAGATGAGGTTCTGGGAAGGATAATAGCCGATGAAAAAGGGTTCAATTTTGTAGATCTAAAGAAGGCCAATATCGCTGAAATCGGCGAAAGGTTGCTTTCTTATATTCCCGAAGTAGTGGCTTTTGCCCAAAGAGTAGTTGCCTTTGAAGACGAGAGAGATGTTGTCCGGGTAGCCACCTCTTATCCCAATAATTATCCTTTCTTCAAGGCTTTGGAGCAAAAGACGGGAAAAAGAGTGGAGGTTTATTATGCCACTCCTTTTGACATGAGGCAGGCGCTAAAAAAGTATAAGGGTGATCTCATGTCGGAGGTTAAGGGACTTATTAAAAAATTGGAAGAATCTCCTACTGGTGGGGAAGAGAATGTGGTGGAATTCGTGGATGTTGTTATGGAGTATGCTTATTATAATTTGGCCTCGGATGTTCACATAGAACCTTTGGCCGAATTTTCCATTATAAGGTTTCGTATAGACGGTATTTTGCATAAGGTGGCAGAGTATCCTAAAAAAGATCTCCACGACAGGATATCTTCAAGAATAAAAATACTGGCAAAGCTTCGTACTGACGAAAAGTCGGCAGCGCAAGATGGAAGATTTCAATATCAGACGGTTGGTGGCGGAGTGGATGTTCGTGTCTCTATAATGCCTACTACCGAGGGAGAAACCATAGTAATGAGGCTTTTGATACAAAGAGGAAAAAGATTTTCCATGGAGGAAGTGGGACTTTTGGGACCGGATCTCAAAAAATTGAGGAGATTAATGCAAAAACCTTATGGAATGATGATCTGTGTGGGTCCTACCGGTTCCGGTAAGACCACTACTCTTTATGCTATCCTTCAAAGATTGAATGAACCCGAGGTCAATATCATGACCATTGAGGATCCTGTGGAGTACGGGATAGAGGGTGTTCAACAGACGCAAGTCAATCCGGCAAAAGGGATCACTTTCCCGAAAGGATTGAGGTCCATTGTGCGTCAGGATCCGGATGTCATAATGGTGGGAGAGATTCGTGATGAAGAAACGGTTGATATGGCGCTTAACTCTGCCATGACCGGTCACTTGGTCCTTTCTACTATGCATGCCAATGATGCCGCTACCACTTTTCCTCGTTTTCTTGAAATGAGTGCCGAACCGTTCTTGGTAGCTTCTTCTATTAATGTTGCGATAGCACAAAGGCTTGTAAGGGCAATTTGCAACGAATGCAAGGAATCTTATCATCTTTCCGAGAAAGAAATAAAAGAGCTGGAAGAAGAGGAGGATCTTGTGTCGGTAATAAGGGAAGTCTCCGAGGAAGATGATCTCAGGCAGATAAGATTCTATTATGGAAAAGGTTGTAAGTTTTGTAACGAGACCGGATACGAGGGTAGGACAGGTATTTTTGAAGTATTGGAGGTTACCGAAGGGATCAGGAGTTTGATCGTGAGAAAGGAGGCGTCAGATGTTATCAAAAGAAGGGCAGTGGAAGAGGGTATGACCACCATGATATATGACGGGGTCAATAAGACTCTTAATGGAACTACAACCTTGGAAGAAATTCGTAAAGCGGCCAAAGCGTAATATTCAAGACAAATAAAAAGTAGCTACCGGCAAGTACTTATGTCCTTATTTCAAAAGATTACTACTCAAGACCAATTGGATTTTATAAAGAATCTGGGACTTCTTATAAAAAGTGGAAAGCCTGTCAATGAATCTTTTGGAATACTTGCCAAGCAAGCTACTTCTCCAACCTTAAAGAAAGAACTGGAAGATGCCAAATTAAAAGTTGAAAAAGGAACTTCGGTTCACGAAGTGTTTGAAGAAAGCCCTCATTTTGGTACTGTTTTTGTGAGCTTTGTGAGAGCCGGAGAGGAATCGGGAACACTGGAAAAAAATCTTAATTATCTAGCTCAATGGCTTGAAAGGAACAATAAACTAAAAAAAGAGATAGGTTCTGCCACTCTTTACCCGAAGATCATAGTAACTTTTGCTGTTATCTTGGGAGCCATCCTGACGGTTTTTATTCTTCCGCAGATCGTTCCTATTTTTGATACTTTGGATACCCAGCTTCCCATTACCACAAGAATCCTTCTCTGGATCTCTGATGCAGTAAGAGAAAGCGGACTCTTTCTATTTGGTGGTATTGCAGTGCTAGCTGTTGCCTTTTGGCTTATTTCAAAAATAGAATCTGTAAAAAGAATTTGGCATCAAGTGGTATTCAGCATCCCGGTAGCCGGGGATATTGCAAAAGAGTATCAGTTGACCGTTATTGCTCAACTAATTGCAACTCTTTTTGGTAGCGGAGTAAACATCAATGAGTCACTGGGAATTGTGTCGGACTCGGTTACCAATATTTCTTACAAAGAAGCTTTGGACAAAATAAGGGAAAGAGTAGAAAAGGGTACGGGGCTTGCGGAAGCAATGACGGAATATCCGGAACTTTTTCCGGATGTTTTTGTTTCCGTGGTTGCTACCGGAGAAGAGACCGGTTCTTATGGTGATGCTTTCCAGTATCTTGCAAATTTCTTTTCTTCGAGAGTTAGCGAAAAGACGCAAAATCTTCCTACTGTTCTGGAGCCGGCGCTTCTTGTTGTTATTGGTATTTTCGTGGCATTCATTGCGAGTGCTATAATTATGCCGATCTACGAAGTAACGCAAGGAATATACTAGTTTTAAAAGAGTATTACTGCAGAAAGGTTTGGTGTTTAATATTATTTTTTAGTAAAAGGAGGGTGCTATAAATGGTAAATGATGACCGCAAAAAAAATAAAGCAATCTCGTTTGATGAAAGAGATTTTGAAAAAGAAAAAAACCTTCAAGAAGAGTTAAGAAGGGCGGTAGCGGATGTAAAAAGGGATTTAAGAGAAAAGAAGGCAAGAATAGGAGAGCTTAAAAAGCTTTGCAAAGAAAAGGAGAAGCTGGAAAAAGAAAAAGAAGCTCTTTTTCAAAAAAAGAAAGCTTTTAAAAAGAGAATATTGTTGTTGAGCAAAAAAGAGGCTCAACTCAAGAAGGAGAAAATAAATACAGAAAGAAGAGAAAAGAAGGAGAACGATCCTGAAAGAAAGAGAGAAGTTGAAAGAAGGAGATGGAAGATTGAGGACAAGAGAAGAGAGGTCGAGGACCGAATATGGAGGGCGGAGGATCAGGTGAGTGAGCTTCGCAGAAGAATAAAAAAGAAAGAAAGAACGATAACCAAGTCTGTAAATTATCGTAAAAAAAGAGTGAGCATGAAAATAAGGGAGCTTGATTCCTCTATTGCAAAAGAGAAGAAAAGAATCTCTTTTTTAAAGAATAAATTTATTGAAAAGAAAAAAAGAGCAGAGGAAGAAAAGAGAAGAGAAGAGCAAAGAAAGAAGGAGGAAGAGAACCTCTCCTCCGCCAGAGAACACTATCACCAAGGAGAACCGGAAAAGGCGGAAGAGTTCCTTGGCACAGTGCTGGAAATGAATCCCG
>PWHW01000006.1 GCA_003555075.1 Candidatus Nealsoniibacteriota bacterium | reverse complement strand
TGTAATTTTCTTTGCTGTTAAATCCAGAAAGTAAGATATTAGAGTGAAGATCAAGGACAATGCCCAGCTGCTTGGCTGGGCATTGTTTGGTTCAAGCTGAAGTAGAGAGGTATTAAAATCTTATTCTTACTAGCTGGGCGTCTTCTCCTTCTTTGGCAGTGGAAAATATTATTCGAGCTTCATTTCCGGTTTCCATTTCTTTAAAAACAAGTGTATATCTTTTATCGTCTGTACGTGTGCTTTCTAATTCAACTTCCAATGTCTCTCCTCTTAATGTGAAGCCGTCCTCTAAAAAGATATCTCTTGCATCTTGAATATCTTGATCCGTAATCGTTCTATTTGTCACATAGGTTAGATTATAGTACGACGCTATCTCAACTAATTTGGGATCTTTTTCAAATACTTCTCCCAAAACTCTTTGCATATTCTCATCCATTGCTATATCTTGCTCGGTCATGGGAGTTACTTCTTCTGCCAAATCATAAGGATTTTCTTCTTCGGGCACTACATGCTCTGGTTCTTCGGAATCTGTAAGGTCAAGATCTTCAATCATCTCTGTATCAATCTCTTCTTCGTATTCTCCAAATAATTCTACAAGCGCTTCCGGACCTCTTTCCAAGAGTTCGCCCGCATAGCGCCAGCCTGCATATATCAAACCGCCCACAATGAGGAATAAAGCAAGCAGGATGATGAGTATTATTTTTACTGTTTTGCTCATAAATTATTAAATCATTTTTAAATTCGACCTTTTTAAAACCCTATCACAGGACAAGGGCTTGTAAAGATTTATAACAAAGAAGTTTATTTTTAAAATTGGGAGTTGTATTTTTCACTAGTATTTGGTGGGGAATGCACTTGCAGTGAATTGAATTTATTTGATAACAACCCTTTTTTGTTAGATGTAGCAAAAAACATCTTTTTTTGGGAAAATTTTAAATATAACTTTTTTTATACCTGAACACGAAGACAATGCGGAAGAAAATAATAAAAGTAAATTTAAATAAAGTAATTACTTATTTTTCTATCAAACAGGTTCTAATCCCATACCATTCGATACGGGACAGGCGTCGTCTAATGCGCGGAGCCACGCACATGGCTTTGCAAAAAGACATAAAACGACTGGTAAGCCAGAGATGTACCGTCTGGTACGTCTCCATACATTTACCACCCCCAAGGGTGGTTTTTATTGACATCTTTTTGTTTTTTTTGTGCTATAATCATCAGTAATCTAAGAAAAAAATTATATGGAAAAAGAAAAAGAAGAAAAATTGAAAAATGAAATAAAAGAAGAGGTTATTAAAAAGATAAAGAAAGAGATCAAGGAAGATGATGATTCTCCCGGAGGTCTTTTTATTCCCGCCGGAGTTTTGGGCGGAATGGGGTTTGGTTTTCTTTTTGGCAACCTTGTAGCAGGACTTTTTATCGGCTTGGGAGTGGGTTTTATGCTTTTTGCTATCTATGAAATATACAGGAGTGGCAAAAAGAAGTAGTACGTAAAGTTGATAAAATAATAAACAAGCACGTAGTTGGCTTTTCTAAATCTTGCAAAATATTTGGGAAAACAACTCAATTGCCTGATCTGGAGGACATTATATACAGAAGATGTGTTTATAGATGGAAGATATTTTCCTTTATAAGCAAGCGTAGTCAAAGGTCGGGGATAAATTGTGTAACAGATTATTATGAAAAAATATATTGGATATTTAGGATTTTTGGGACTACTTGGTCTTTTGGGAATTCCTATGGGAAATTACGGTCTTTTCGGGTTGTACGGTTTGTTTGCCCTTTTTGCTTTTCTCCCTCGGAAGAAAGAAGAAAAAATAAGTAAAAATTAATTTTACATTTAAAAAAAATGAAACAGGAAGTAAAAAACACTACTATTGTTATGGCGATTATTGCCGTAGTTATTTTCGTAGCAGTGCTTTTGGCAGGAATACCGCCATACAGGGTTTGGTCCAAGGGTTTGGCTGGACAGGCTCAACTGAGAGAGGCAGAGTACTCTAGACAGGTTCTCATAGAAGAGGCAAGAGCAGAAATGGAGGCAGCCAAGCTTTTACGAGAAGCGGAGGTTGAAAGAGCGTGGGGTGCAGCGGAAGCGATGGAGATAATCAAGAAAGAGATCGATGATAATTACTTGACATATCTTGCTATACAAGCACAAAAGAAGATGGCGGACAGCCCTAATCATACCACTGTCTATATTCCCGCAGGAGAGATGGGAATTCCCTTGATAAGAGATGTAGAAAAATAGACTTGCTCTGGAAAGTCATGGTTCTAAAGAAATGCTCTAGTCAGTTGGCTCTCTAGGCATTGATTCTTCTCGATAACCCAATCCATTAACTCTATTTTCTTTATGAGTCACCAAAACTACGGTGAGCTGATTTTTGTGTAAGGCGGAAAGACGCCTCCACATATTCACCACCCCACCAAGAGTGGTTTTTATTTTCTTGAATTTTTTATGTTATACTCTCGAAATATAAATTAAGAATGTAATTATGGAGATCAAAAATAGAGAGCTGCACAGGATCACATCAACTGCGATAATCTATAAAAAGGACAAGTATCTGTTATTAAAAAGAAGTTTGAATAAAAAGGCTTTTCCGGGACAATGGACCGTTCCCGGTGGTGGTCTTGAGGTTGATGATTATCTCAATATTCCAAAAACGACAAAAGACCATTGGTATTTTGCCATTGAAAAGTCTCTTCGTAGAGAAATAAAGGAAGAATGCAATTTAGAAGTGGGAAAAATGAAATATCTTGTTGATATTGCTTTTATTAGGCCGGACGGCATACCAACTATTATTTTAAGCTTTTATACTCCTTTTAAATCGGGTGAAGTAAAGCTGGAGGAAGAAGAAAACACGGATTATGCTTGGGTAAGTTACGAGGAGGCCAAAGAGTATGACTTAGTAGAAGGGCTTTTAGAAGAAATTGAAATGGTAGATAAAATATTAAAAGGGAAAAATGAGGATGATATTGAGTATAAGAATGAATAACCTTGTTACATTTCATGGGCAAACCTGAATATTGACCACTCCACCAAGAGTGGTTTTTTTGATTATTGATTCTATTATGCTATTGTAAGCAAATAAAAAAGGTCGCTTTTAAGTAAAATATATTGTTTTATGGGCAAAAAGATAACAATTATTGTTCTTCTCATTATTGTTTTGCTTGTTGGTGGATGGTATTTTTTCTATGAATATGAACAAGAAGATCCTGTAGAAGAAGAAACGGAAGAAGAAGTAGCCGAAAAAGAAGAGGATGTGGAGGAAAAGGATGATCCTTATGAAGTGGCGGAGGAAGTTGCACCTATGAGTGATCGCAACGTGGCTATGGATAAGGATCTTCGAGAGATATTTGAAGAGGTGTTCGGAGAAGATCCCAAGCTCACGGAATCGGGAGAGATATTGGCCCTTTCCTACGTGGTAAACAGAAATATTACCTCCGATGACGTAAGTGAAGTAAAGGATATGCTAGAAGATGCCGAGCACGGAGATTACGAGGTAGTGGGAACGGAATCTCAGGAGAATGAGTATGAACTAAACCTTTCCGCGGAAATAGAAGGAGAGGAATACAACAATAATATCTATATCAGACTTTTTACTGATGAAGAGGGGGAGAAATCCCAAAGAATAGAGGTCAGATTCCTGTAAGAGGTCTGTAAACGAAAAGAAGAAAGGAGAGCTTATACTCTCCTTTTTTTGTGTATTCATAGCAAATACTTGTACTTGCCAAGGAGAAAGCGACAATAATCTTTTATACCTCACTTAAATGTGCTAATCTTTCACAAAAGGCCGAATGCAAAGCATAAATAACTTGTATTATGAGAAACATTATTATTATTCTCATTGCGGTAACATTAGTGCTAATAGGAGGTTATGCTTGGTTTTTTGTTCAAGAGATGGGAAGAGTGGATCCTTCCAAGGAGAAAGAAGGACCTTCTGTGGAAGTTATAGAAGGAGATGTCTTTGTTAGGGATGTAGAAAAGGATCTTCCTGCAGAGCTTCCAAGCGAAGATCAGAAAGATCGAGAAGACCCGGTGGTTCGCTATCCCGGATCGGTAATGCTAAGTTACAGGAGTGGAGGGCAAGGTGTAGCTTTCTTTACAGAGGTTGATTATGGCACGGCGGACAGCGCAGACGAGGTGGTAGAATGGTATAAGGAGAATTATGGAGAGAATCCCATGGAGACTGCTACGGAAGAAGCAATAGCGCTCAGCTTTCCCTTGGAGGAGAAAGAAGTGCAGGATCCAAGCGGAGAAGTTCATGTGTTCACAGGAAACCTTTTTGTGCGCATAACTCCCGGAGATTATACCAATATTATGGTGAGACTGAGAGAAGAATAAGCGCGTGATCCAAATATTTGTATGATAAAAAAGATAATAATTATTGTCATTATTGCTTCCATGGCATTGGTTTTTGCTTGTTATTTTGATCTCAAAGAGGAAACAAAGAGGGCCGACACTTCCAATGAAAAAGAGGAAACAGTGGAAGAAAGCAAAGAAATGAAAGAGACTTATACAGGTGATCCCTATAAAGAAGCGGAGGAAGTCATGCCCACGAGTGCTCGCAATATGGCCATGGACAAGGATTTACGGGCAATATCTAAGGAAGTATTCGGAAAAGAGCCCAAACTTACCAAAACGGGAGAAAGAGAGGCCCTTTTCTACGTGGTAAACAGGAATATTACCCCCAGCGACATGGAAATCTTTGGTGGTATGATAAATGAGATGCCTGAGTACGAGGTGGTAAAAGAAAGAACCGATGAGTGCGATGAATATGAAATTAAACTTTTTGCGGAGATAGAAGGGGAAAAGTACCGGAATGTCTATATTAGGTTCTTTATGGACGAGGAAGGCGAAAGATCCCAGAGAATAGAGGTCAGGTTCTTGTGATATCCGAAGGAGCCCCGTATTCGGTCGCCCTTTTCAAGGGCGACTTTTTTTATGAGCTTTCTGAATTATCAAAAGAGGTAACGGGAGAGTTTCTTAGCTTCTTAAAGCAAAGAAGTACTACAACAAGAGACACCCCTAAAAGAAGGGGAATGAAGATGATTGCCATTTGGATTACAAGAAGGAGGTTGTAGGCGCTATGTAGCAGGATGGCTATAACAAGACCTCCAATAACAAACTGCATCCTTTTCTTCTTTTTCATGACGGACAATGCGAGAAAGTAACCCATTATTGCGGAGGCAATGGCATGAAGAAGAGTTGCTCCTATAAATCTCATAAAGCTTCCCATTACTACTTCTTGCAGGGAAAACGAGACTCCCAAAGGAAGCAGAAACAATATGTTCTCTACTGTTGCAAAACCTAGAGCTGCGGTGACAGCGTATATCATGATATCTACCGGCTCATCGCATTCGGGATGGTATAAAACAGACGTTCTTACTGCCAGATATTTGGCTACTTCTTCAATAATGGGAGCAAAGGCAACGATTATCAACAATTTACCGAGAGCAAGACTGAGCAATACCTCTAAAAAGGGTTCAATTACGACAAAAAGAGCAATGACCGGTATGGCAAGCAAGGCTCCAAAAAGGAAGACCTTTAATATCATTCTTCCCGGTTCGGGATGCTTGTCTTCTCTTAAAAAGAAAAAAAGCCATATCAATCCCGGAAGAATGGCAAGAGCAACGAATATTATTGTATCCAAATAATCCATAAGCAGGGTCAGGTTACCTTATTTTACTACAATTCCGGGGGTGGGTAAATCAGCTGGCAACCATCCTTTTTTGCCTTCTTTTTTCAAAGATCCACAAAACAAGCAGAGAGAATACGATCAGTGAGAGAAGGAGTAGCAAGACATTCAAAGCGGGAAGGGGGGCTATTCCCAGAGCGGCAAGCAGGTTGTTTATGAAAGTATCCTCCTCTTCCGGGACAACTCTCTCTAAAGCTACCACCTCTCTTTCATCCTCGTCTTCTTCCTCTTCTTCCGGCAGATGGTGGCAGACTCCCTCATACCAGTAAAAACCTGCTTCCTCACATTCTTCTTGGGTTTCAAAAATGGTGGGGTCAATATCGGGTTCGGGTGCGGGGTCTGCTTCCTCCGGATCGGGATAGACAGGGAGATCGGGGTCCGGATCGGGAACTGGTTCCGGTTCTTCGGTTTCTTCCGGGGTTGTAAAGGAATATTCTCTGGTGATCGTCGGATCGGAGGAGTAAGCGACAATTCTGTAATAGTATGTGGTTTCCGGAGAAAGATCTTCCAAAGTCATTTCGTGAAAAGTGCTCTCTTCTTCTCTTTCTTTATAAAATTCATATCCGTAGGAAGGGGGTCCTTCTTCAAAGTCAAAAACTCTGGAAGAAGTTCCGTAAATTATCTTCCCCGGAGAGGGGTGATTGGTACTCCAGATGATCAGCGCTTCCGTTTCAAAAAGGGATCGTAATTGTTCATCAAATATCTGCAAAGGCTCATGCTCTTCTGCTCTTGCTGTTCCCGCGGGAAGCTCAATCTCCTCTTCCGGCTCTTCTTCCTCCTCTTCTTCTTCCTCCTCCTCTTCCTCCTCGCTATCCAAGAAAAGTCCTATTGCAATATCAAATTCAATAATTTCGTTTTGATATTCATTTTCCGAGTCTTGCAAGAAGGTTATTTCAAACTCGAAATCCTTGTTTTCTCCCGAATCAAGCGCTCCAATATCACACCATCCGTTATTTTCAGAGTATAAACTGCTTACGGTCTCACAACCTATCTTCTCGCCCTCTCTTGTAACGGAAAATCCCAAAGAAGAGGCAAGTCCATGGTTGTCAGTATTTCTTGTTTCTATTTTTATATTAGCCTCCTCTTCCGTATTATTGCCTATTTTTACTTCCGAAGACTCACTTTTTCCCGGAAAAAAGTTTTCCACATCAAACAAGGGTCTTTCGGCTTCAACTTCAAGCTTTCCATTGTCCGCCAAAGACAGGGCGGGTGCTCCCAGAAAAAGAGCAATAAAGATAAATACCAGAAGGTTTTTTAACAAATTTCGCATATTTTATTCTTCATCGCTATTATCGTCATCCCCCGCCTCATCTCCGTTATTACCATCTCCATCATTGTCATTACTTTCACCGCCGTTGGCTTCGCCACCTGAATCCTCTTGGTTATTATTGTTCTCTCCATCATCGCCATTGTTATTGTTACCGTTACTGTCATCGTCATCACTTTCAGAATCATCCTCTGTGTTATGGGAACCTCCATCTATGTCGTTGTTATTGTCATAGTCATTCTCCTCATCAGAGTTATTTTCTGTATCATCGTTATCGTTATTGTCCTCTACTACTTCATTACTATTATTATTGTTATTACCACCATCATCACCATTGTCATCCTCCGTGCTCTCATCATCTTTGTCCTTATCCTCGTTCTCGTCACTATTTTTCCCTTCTTCATTATTCTCGTTTTCTTCTTCCTCTTTGCAGTTTTCTATCTTATTACTAAAATCACCAGAATAGGTAAACCCTTCGTTTTTGCTTAAATCTTTCTGCCACGCATCAAAGACAATATCAAAGTCGCAATTAACACCGGAAAGATCGGAAGAACCTCTTGAAAGCTCAAATTCCCAATTTTCCTCTTCTTCGCTCTCAATCTCTGAAGAAAAAGAATCAAATTCCGTAAAATCTCCATTATATTTTTTATCGTCTTCCAGTTTTACTCTCAAAGTAAACTCATCACAGAAATCATCTTCATCATCAATAATATCTATGCCCATCTCATATTTAAAATCCAAGCTGCCTGTATTTTCTATATTCACCTCCCTTGTAATTTCTTTTTCAGGATCTAGTTTATTACCCGGTTCCCAGTCTTGGGCATTAATATCAAATTCCAATGTTCCCGTAGAAAGTGTATTTCCCAAAACCTCCGTTTTGTCGGTAAAGTAGGCTTGAGTACTGCTTACAGAAAAGAAGCCTACCATTAGAAGGATTAAGAGCGACAAGCAAATTTTTTGAAAATCAGGTTTCATCTTTTTGCGCAATATTTTGGAAAATTTTCTTAACCTCGTCTCCGATAATTAAAAGCGCGGGGATTATAACCAAAACACCAAATCCAATGGGCGTTTTCACAAAATCCACCAAATGGCCCAAATAAGGAACACTAAAGAGCGCTTTTCCCATAATATTCTCTTCTCTTGTTTCGGTCATGTCTTCTGTTGGGTTTGCATCTCCTTTGGTGATATAGATCATTTCTCCTTCTTCCACCCTTACATCCTCTATTCTATGCGTTGTCGGAGGTGTTCCTTCTCCGCCGGTTCTAAAGGTAATGATATCTCCTACCTTATAGTTTTCCACAGGGCTTGTTACCACCACGCTTCCCAGTTTTAAGGTCGGCTCCATAGAACCCGAGATAACTGTCATTATGTTGTAATTAAATGCGGGAATAGCGGAGCCCAAGAAAAATATAATAAGGAGAAAAAGAACTCCGTAAACAAAATAAGATAAGTATTTTTTAAAACTGCTTTTCATAAATTAAACGCTTTACAGTCCCCCGCTACCAATGTAGCGGGAGACGAAAAGGGTTTAATATGTCCCAATATGGGCTTCGGGGTCATTATCTCCAACATTATAGTCAGCAATGCCCGATCTTACCCATGCAGCAATCGGATTGTCTCCACCATAATTCACTGCAGTATTTCTTTCTAATTCAATATGATCTTCAACCCCAGCACTAGAATGCCCAATATTAATGCCATTATACTTTCCATCAAAGTAATTATCACTTACAACAGTATCTTCAGCCAACTTAACCTGCAAATAAACCCCTTGATTTCCACCATCGCTGCTGTCACCACCAAAGAATTTGTTGCCAGTAATTTCAAGATTTTTTATGTTTTCGTTTTCATCAAATTGTTGCCAATGAGTTCGAATGCCGTGTCCGTCAGAAATAATCTCATTATTTCTTACAGTAAGTCCATTTGTTACTACATCATCATCAACATGAATAGCAACTCCGTCGGAAATTATCTTAAACCCTTCAATCGTCACATCGCTTGCTTCAACATCGACGCCTCCCTCAATAACCGCTTGATGCTTGGATGCGGATTTAAGGGTAAGTCCGTCAACGTCAATTGTTACATTCTCCTCATATGTTCCCGCAGAAACTACAAGAGTATCTCCTTCATTGGCATTACCAAGTGCATATTCTATGGTACTATTTTCTTGGCCGGTATTCACATTCAAGACATTTTCAGTTATCTGAACGCCGTCAAAAACTAAATCAAAATCAGAAATTTCTTCGTTTTGAAGATCGTCTTGATCACCATCTGAAGGAAAACTGAATTCAACCATTAGCTCACTAATTTCATCTTGACCTAAAGCTCCTATATATTCTTCTTCACTTCTCCACTCTCTAAGAGTTTTACTATCTGTTTCTACTCCTTGCTCGTCGTTGTATATTTTCATTTCAAGAACATTTCTGAGGTCTGCTGAATCATCTGTACTTTCAAACTCCAATCCGGCAGTAAGCGCCATTGTAATGTCGGATGAGCTGGAGTTTTTGATGTCAACATCGTGAGCTATGCTCCATCCAGGATAGATATCTTCAGAGCCAAGTAAATCTACTCCTTCTCCTCCAGAAGGGGTGTTTTTATCAATTGTGCTATACCAGTTGTTCCAGTCAGGAGTACTAAGCTGCAAATCCGCATCTCCCGTCATAATGGTGCTACCTTGCACTTCCGTCTCCGCAGTCCATTGCGCCCAAGTCATTCCACCAACAACGGCCGCAACGGCAAAAATTGTAATTAGGCTAAGTAATATTTTTTTGTTCATAAATTCTTTTTTTAAGTTGATAATTCACTTTTTCGACCTTTTTCCTCCTTTTTATGACCTACCTATAGGCATAGGTAGGTAAAGATCAATTACAATTGACGACCTTTTGTGCTTCCTATTGAAGCACAAATGGGACACACTTTTTGTCCTATGTGTCCTATTTGTGCTCCACTTGCTTCTTTTGAAATAAAAAAAGCACCCCTCCAACAAAGACTTTTTATTTTTAAGGATTCTTCTTTGTTACCAGATGGCGGTGCATTCATTTCTGATTAATTGATATAACATTTAAAATGAAATGTCAAATCAAAAAAAGAGGGTTTTCAAAACTTGCTTTTCTCTTCTCTCTAGAGAGGAGAAGGTGGCGCCTTTGGAGTCTCTTTGGGCGTATCATTTTCTTTTGCCGGATCGGTAACAAAATAGCTCTTTCTAACTTTTTCCGCGGATCTGTTCACTGCCAAGGGGCTTACAAATATGGTTACAACGCTTAGGATGATAAGGGTTGTGACCAGCTCTTCCGGAAGTAGGTTATACTGTTGTCCTATGGTAATGACCGCCAAGGTTGTGGAAAGTTGAGGTATGCATGTTCCTCCCACAAGAGTTGATTGCAAAGAAGTGAATCCCACTATTTTGCCCGAGATCCATCCGCTTGCAAACTTTGACAACATAGATCCCAAGAGAATTATTAATACGAGAAGTACTATATTTTGTGCAGCGAGAAATGCTTCTATGTTGATGTCCACTCCTATCATTACAAAGAATACGGGAATAAAAAGGCCGTAGGCCATTACGTATATCTTTTCCTTTAGCGCCTTTTCTTGAATTATTTCGGATAATATCAGGCCGGCAAGGAAGGCGCCTACGATCGCATGCAAACCGATTATTTCGAACATGATGACTGTACCTATCAGTACCACGAAGGTTATTCTTAGGTCTCGCTCAAAACGATCCATGCTTCTCTTTTTGTTTTCAAATATCTTGCGAAGCCGAGGTACTCCCCACCTCACAAGAGCTACTATGAAGAGTGTAAGAACAAAGAGAGTTACGAACATGGGAAACGGCAACATTCCGGGAGTAAGGTACTGCAGTACTACAGCAAGAAGAACAAGACTTGCTATATCTTGCAATACAATGGAAGAAACAATTGTCTTGCCGAGTCGAGAATGAAAGAGATTCTCCTTTTCCAGCACGGGCACCGCTATGGCAATGGAGGAGGAAATAAAAACTATTCCAAGCAAGATAATGGTATGGCTCTCGTATCCGAGGAGATGCCCTATCAGGATTCCTATTGCAAAAGGAATGAGTCCTGTCATCGTTCCTATGAAAGAAGATTCCTTCCATACTTCTCGAAAACCGGAAAAACGGGTCTCAAGTCCCGCCATGAACATCAAAAACACCAGGCCTAGATACTTAAGGAATTCCAATGTGGGATCGGGGGTTATAAGTTGCAGTCCGTAGGGTCCGATCGCCAGCCCCGATGCTATCAGAGCCACTGTCCAGGGAACATGAAAGCTGCGAAACACTCGGGAAAATATAAGCCCGGCAAGTAATACTATGAAAAATGGAAAAACTTCTGTCATACCGCTCATTATAACAACATTGAGAGATAGTCAAAAATCTATTGACTTTATAAACATTAAGTGGCATTCTCACTTAAGATGAGAAAACCGGAATTAAGAGTGGTATTAACAAATAATAACAGCTTGCGGCTTAAGAGTATCCGTCCCATTTTAGGACGGGTTTTACTTAAGGGGTTGCATGCAATAATATGAGCAAAGGGCTTAAGATATTTCTTATCATATTGGTGGTTTTCTTTTTAGTTGTTGCGATCATAGGAGGAGCCTTATTTTGGTGGGGAAGAGAGAAGCTCAAAAGTCTTGACGGGGATTCGGTAGTGGAGCATATTGAGGAGGCCATGAGAGAAGAGGGGGTGGAGATTTCTCTCCCGGAAGAAGGAGTTGAGAAGGAGGGAAAGATAAAGAGTGATATCCACGGAGTTCCGCTTCCCGAGGTAAAACTGAGAAAAACAATGGAAGTGAGCGCAGAAGATAGTTTTCAAGCCACCTACTCTATTGAGAGCGAGGAAGAACTTGACGAAATACGCAGTTCTTACATTTCAGATCTTAAAGATGAGGGGTGGGAGTTAGAGGAAGAGCTTTTTGAAGAGGGAAGCCATTTATATTTCTTGGCAAATGAGAAAGGAGATTCTCTGGTAGTGGAATTGTATGAAGGGCATCTGGGTATCTTCCATGACGATCTGTAATTGCTTTTTAGTTTTCCTTAATGTATGCTTGTGTTTAAAAAATAAAAAGGTCGCTTTTAAAAGTAAAATTTAATTTATGACTGAAGAAAATAAGAATCAAGAAGAAAAAAACGAAGAAAACAAAACGGAGGGTTCAGGAAAGATAAATGCAATGGCTATTCTAAGCTATTTGTGGATTCTTTTCTTGGTGCCTCTTTTGGCGGCTAAAGATGATGATTTTGCCCAGTTTCACGCCAAGCAAGGGTTGGTGCTTTTCATTGTGGGGATAATAGGCATGTTCATAGGTGCTATTCCGTTTTTGGGATGGATACTTGCTCCTCTTGTGAGCTTGTTCTGCCTTATTCTTGCCATTATAGGTTTGATTAATGTATTCAAGGGAGAAAAGAAAGAACTTCCTCTTATAGGGCAATACGCCAAGAATCTCAAAATTTAAACTACTGATCTATGAGGGAAAAAATATTGATAATTGCTTTAGGAGCAGTGCTTTTGCTGGCGGGTGGTTGGTATTACTATTTTCAAATGGAAGCGGAAGACGGGGAACCCTCCAAAGAGAAAGAGGAAGATATTGTGTCACCGGAAGAGGAAGAGAAGATAGAAAGAAAAGATTATTACAAGGGGGCGGAAGAAGTTTCCCCCGAAGAAGGTTTGGCTACTGCTTTGGACAATGATTTCCGAGAGATCTTGGAAAAAGTCTTTGAAGGGGAACCCAAGCTTACCGATACGGGAGATATGACCTTGCTCTCTTACGTAGTGAAAAGACCTATCACAAATGATGATGCTTCCCGAATAAAGGGGCTTGTTGAAATGAAAGAGGGTTATAATATAGAAGGAGTGGGTGGAAAAGATGATTATTATGAACTTAAGCTGCTTGGAAAAATGGAAGAAGAAGGTTATGAAGGTGATTTACGTGTAAGGATATATACGAAAGAAGAAAGAGGAGAAAATGTACAAAAGATAGAAGTGCTTTTATTTGAGAAATGAAGATAATTGAATAATTTCATGAGAAACATAATCATAATCTTGATTGCACTACTTATCGTTTGCGTGGGAACATGGTTCTTCTTGGGAGACGGCTTGGAGGAAGAGGTGCCGGAAGAGGAAAATGATGAAAAAGAGCTTGCGGAGATTCTGGCACAAGCGGAGGAGATTGATTCTCTGACCTATGAGGTCACGATGGAAACGGAAGAGAGGACTATTATGGCGATCTTCATGCAAGAAGGAAGCAACATTAGGGTACAGGGAGTAATAGAAGAAATAGCGGAAGGAGAAGAAGTCGTGATCCTAATGGATAAAGAGGAAAACTCTTATATTGCTTATCTTCCCGAGCAAGAAGCAGCTACTCAAGTGGGACTTGGAGAGGTAGAAAAGTTGAAAAAGGGGTCCATAAAGGATCAGGTAGCGGATCTTTTGGATCTTGACCCCATTGTAACGGGAACCGAGGTCATAAATGGAAAAGATTGCTTTGTTGTGGAATATGGACATAGCGACATGAGGTTGTCCATGTGGATATGGGAGGATCATGGTTTGCCCATAGCAATGGAGGCAGAGAAGAATGGAGAAGTGATGCTTATAGAGGTGAGTAATATTGAGTTTGAGGATGTCTCGGACGAGGAGTTTCAGCTTCCTCCTCATATTGAAATGAACGATATACCCGCTTTTTAAGAAGATTGCTTTTGGTTTGTTATTTTTTAGAACCACCTTCTCCCAGATGAAGGTGGGTTATGTTTTATTAATTATCAAAGATTGTCCAAATGAAAGAAAAAAGAGAGAAGTTGTTGTTTGAATTAAAGGAACACGTCCCCTTTGCTGCGCTTGCAACATTTGTTGCTGTTTCAGTGGTAATGTTCTTGGTTTATTTTATGGAAAAAGGTGTCTCCGAGGATGTTTTTCATTTGTTTCATTTTTTGCACGTGATAGTTTCCGGAATGGTAACCGCGGGCATTTTCTACAAATGGAAACCCTCCTTTTCTCTTTCCATGGCTGTGGGGATTTCCGGAGCGGTGATCATTGGAAGTATTAGCGATATTATTTTTCCTTATCTTGGATGGAACCTGCTTGGCACGGAAATCCATTTTCATCTTCCCTTAATTGAAGAAACTCTTCCCGTTCTTTCCATGGCGCTATTTGGGAGTATATTGGGCGTAACTACGAAGATCACCAAATATCCTCACTTTTTGCATGTTTTTCTTTCCGTGTTTGCCAGCATCTTCTATCTTCTCGCTTTTGCCGCAGTATTCAGTTTGAGCTATTTTCTTGGGGCGTTCTTTGTGGTATTTGTAGCGGTAATAATTCCTTGCTGTTTAAGCGATATAATATTTCCCTTTTTCTTCTTCCATTCTGAAAAAGAGAAGTGTGTTGACACGCAAAGATAAGAAATGTAGAATATAAATCCTTTCTTGATTTTCAAGGAGGATTCAAAAAGAAAGGAGGGGTTTTGCATGAAATGTTTGGAATGTGGTCAAAACTACCGGGGGGCATTCACTTGCCCCGAGTGCGGTCATATGCCGGAAATAGTGGAAGTGGCGCACAAAGCATTTGACTCTTTTTTGTGCAAAAGCGAAAAATTGAGGGCGCTTGTGACGGGATTGATGCTTTTTGAAATTGAAACAAGGGCTTTTGATGAAGGCGGAGAAGGTCATATCAAATGCTATCCTTGGGTGCAGCTTGGTTTCTCGGAGAAAGACCACGAAAAGTTGCGCAAACTAAAAAGGATCGTTGAAACTTATAATTCTTTTAATAAAGGTCCCGCTTGGATGATTGAAAAGCAAAGAGAAGAAGCTCTTTGTCTTGTTCCCAAGAAAAAGAACCTTCCGGCAAAGGTGCTTCAGGAAAGCGCGGAAGAATTTGGCCGTTTTCTTTACAATGTAAGATAAGAACGATCTTTGCCGACGCAAAAGCGTCGGTTTTTATTTTTAAGAGGCAAGTTCTTATTGACAAGGGGGATAATTACTTATAAAAAATAACAACAAACCTTGAAAAAGGAGGGAGGATGGTGATCTTTCTTTTTAAAAAGAGAAAAAAAAGAACGGAAACTTGTACTCTTTGCCGCAAGGACACGGGAATACCGAGAGATTGCCATGTTAATGATCCCAGGAGGCAGAATAATTATATCGAGGGTGCGGGGCAAGTTTGTCGGGTATGTGCCAATACTCTGAAGAATGAAGATTCTGAGTCCGCCATATGATAAAAAGGCGGACTTTTTTTATTAGTAATACTTTTCCCTTTGATCGGGGGTATTTGAGTGTAATTTACAATTGACGAAAGGGTAAGAATTGTTAGAATCAAATAAGCATTAAAATAATTTTAAAATCCTTAAAAAAGGTTTTCTAACGATCATGAAAGTGGGAATCATTGGTGGAGGGATTGCAGGATTGTCCTGCGCTTATCGTTTGGCCCAAAAAGGAATCAAAAGCAAAGTCTTTGAAAAAGATATAACTCCCGGCGGAAGACTTCAGTGGTCCGCGGTGGTTTCCGGGAAAGAGGTCCACCCATATACTTATTCCTTACTCGAAGAGATGGGTCTTGAGGCAGCTGTAGTACCTATGAAAATGGAGGATGTCGGCGCTATAATGCCGGACGGGAGGCTTATGAAAATGGAGGAGCTTCCAAGTATGATAGAGAGATTCTCTCCAAAAGAAAGCGAATTCTTTCAGAAAATGGGCAATTTCTTTAATGAGAATCCTCTTGATATAAAGAATATTACATCTCAAATGGCGGAATTGAGGGATATATCTTTCGCCGACTATATGCAAAAAGAGAACTTTCCTTATGTGCTAAAACCTCTCCTGGAAATAGAAACGAATATTCGTCTTGTGGACTGGAATGAGATCTCTGCGGAATATGGAATGGCATGCATCGCTCCCATGTTCACTACTTTGCCAAGCGGAAAGACATATGTTTTTGAAGAGAATATGATGGTTCTTTCCAATGTCTTAACAAGAAAGATCAATTCCATTGGCTCTAAGGTGGAAACGAGTGCGGAAGTAAAAAAGATAGAGAAGAAGGAAGATGGTTTTCTTGTTTCCTATGAGAAGAATTTTGTAGAAAAAGAAGGGGAGTATGACAAGATCGTCCTTGCTCTTCCACCGCTTTTTATAAAAAGAATCTTCCCCGAGCTGAGAATCGAGAATGATATCAAATACAAGAACGGAAGGTGTATAATGGTGGAAGGCAAACTAAGAAAGGAATATGACAGAAAGGTTTCTTTCGGCTTATCGGGACACAAGTCCAATCTTTGCCTTATAAATGCAATGGATCCTTATGAGCATCGTCTTTACCCGCTAAATCCCGAAAAGGAGGTGGATCTTAACAGTGTATACGAGGACTGCAAGGTATTATCCGAGAAAGACCTGAAACCGGCTTGGCCGGTGGTTCCCCCAAATGCAAAGATTCCCGAACTTAAAACCCATATGGAGGGGGTTTACCTTTGTGGAGATTTCTATCATTTTCCTACTCATGATACTTCGGTGGCTACCGGGGAAATGGTAGCGGAAATGATAGAAAAAGAAGTGCAATAAAGGTTTATTATAAACAATAAAGAAAAAAATATGGGATGGGCAGAAAAAAGAATTGAAGAATATAGGAACGGAGAGGAGCCCGGTTTTTTGGAAAAAAGAGCCCTGGAGCATGCCGAACCCGTGAATTGTGCGGCCAGCATACTGGGATTTCTTCTCCTTTTGTACGGGCTATGGATGCATGACTTCTTTTTTATAGGATTGGCTGTCTTGGTAGGTATATTGGGCCACGTGGTTTCTTGGACGAAATAAGAAGGTCTTTCATCTTCTTTTCCTCTTTGGTCAAAAGAGGGGCGTTGGTAGTCATGCTTCTGTTGCCGCTTGTCGGCTTATGCTATATTGGGAATAATAAATAATAAAAGGGTCGGTCTTAAAAATAATTGATCTATTTTTATGAGAAAAAAAGAAAAAGAGCGGAACAATATAGTAGAAAAAATAAAAGAAAAAAGAGCGATCGTTATCATTGTTGTAGCGGCATTGCTTCTTATTGGGGCAATGGCTTGGTTCTTTGGCGGGACAGAGAGAGATATAGTGACCACTGATGATCATCGGGTTTGTGGCGAAGATTTTACCGATCAGCGTGACAACAATACTTATTCTACCATCAAAATAGGGGATCTTTGCTGGATGCAAGAGAACTTGGCATATCTTCCGGAAGTTCATGAAATGAGAGACGAGAGCAGAGAGGAGCCCAGGTATTATGTGTACGGATATGATGGTACGAACGAAAATGATGCCAAAGAAGAGGATAATTACCGCACTTACGGGGTGTTATATAATTTTTCGGCAGCTAAAGAGGTTTGTCCTGAAGGATGGAGGCTTGCCACTGATGATGACTTCAAAGACTTGGAGTCAAGTATTGGAATGAAGGAGGGAAGTGTAAATCACAACGGATGGCGTGGAGAGGAAGAGGGAAGCAAATTGTCCGGAAGAGAGGAGTTGTGGGATGACGGAGAATTAAAGAATAGCGAGGCTTTTGGGGACTTGGAATTCAATGTTCTTCCGGGAGGAATGGTTGTTTCCGGACATTTCGGAGAACTTGGAAGACAAGGCTATTTTTGGGCTTCCAAGGATGACAATGATAACCTTTGGAGGCGTTATTTCCACTACGATCTTACTAAGATCAATCGCAACGTAGTGACCAATAAAGAGATGGGCTTTTCGGTCCGTTGCGTGAAAGAGGAGTAAGATACCAATCTCTTTTAAAGTAACTCTATGAGGAAAGTAGTAATAGAAGGGGAGATATTTGAAAAATTCCCGGATTTTAAGCGTGGAATTGTTTTGGTAAAGGATGCTCAAAATCATTCCTCAAACGAGAGAATAAACGCTCTCCTTAAGGGGGAGGTGGAAGAAAAGAGCGGAAAGGACTTGCTTTCCGAAGATTCGGTGAAAGCATGGGAGGAAGCTCATCGGAAATTCGGATCCAATCCCAATAAATTTCCGCCCTCCATTAAAGCCCTCTTAAAAAGAGTGGAAAAGGGAAGTGATTTACCTTTCATAAATTCTGTGGTAGCTCTTTTCAATTATATTTCCGTGAAATATTTTATTCCTTGCGGAGGAGATGATGCGGAGCAGGTCAAGGGAAATTTCCGCTTGGGTTTTGCAAATGGAAAAGAACATTTTATTCCGTTAGGGGGTAAAGATCCGGAGAGGCCGTTTGAGGGAGAGGTTATTTATTATGATGATGAAAGTCTTAATGTGATGTGTCGAAGATGGAATTGGAAAAATGGCGAAAACACCAAGATATCCGAGAGAACGAGAGATATGATCATAAACATTGACGGAATAGGAAGCATAACCTCTGACACCACCAAGAAGGCGAGGGATGAAATAGCATACTTTTTAGAAAAAGAGTGCGGGGCGAAGGTAAGAGTCGATCTTTTGGAGAAAGAAAAGGGAGAGATTCACCTTGATTAAAAGAAGAAGCAAAAGAGGCTGTCAAGAAGGAAAATTTCCTCTTTTTAAACTTAATATGCAGTCCATCACTCTTTTGCAGTTCTTATTATCCTTGTATTTGAAGAACTTATCCCTCGCTCTCTTTCTTGATTGTACGTAGTTATCTTTTTCTATGATCTCTTCTATCTTTTCAATGGTTTCCTCCGGATTGTAGGATGCTGGCCCAAAGAGTTCGTCGGGAAGTTTCAAGTGACTTCCTGTTTCTTCCAAGTACTCTTCTTGATCAAATTGATAGAATATTACGGGCTTGTCAAGGTAAAGGAAGTCCCAGCATACGCTGGAATAATCCGTAATGAGCATATCACTCTCAATTATATTCTTGTGAACACCTTCTTGAATGGAGAAGACCCTTATTTCGGGGGATTCAGGGAGGTCAATTATTTCTTTCATGAATTCATTGGTGTTGGGATGAAAAAAGAGATGCATCCTTATTCCCTTCTTTTTTAACAATCCGAGAAGCCTTGGATGTCTAATGAGATTCTGTGTGTATCGATAGTAATCGCTTCTCTTGAACTCTTCCAGCTCTTCTTCCGTTATTCTATAGAGTGGTTTTTTGAAGGTTTCTCTGCACACTTTTCTCCAAGTGGGCATGTATAAAATGTTCTTTACTTCTTCTTTCTTCTTTTCTCGATGCTTTTCCAAGAGATCGTATCGCGGAAGCCCTGTAATACAGACCTTCTTCTCATCAAGCCCCCATTCATTCACTTTTATTCTCTTTTCAATATCTGAGACGCTCACGGAAAGATCGTATATTTGATGCACTTTTGCTTGCTCCGGGGTCTTTCTTTTAAGGCCCTCTATTCCATGGGAAATAAAAACTTTTACAGCCTCTTTATATCTACTCTTTCCGTATCCTGAAACATCAAAAGGAAGTTCATGTGTGCAGATCAAAACCTTGGCAAGAAGGGTATAAAGATTCCCCTTAAAGCTTTCTCTGTAGAGTATGGGACCTTCTTTTTTCGCTTTGGCGACATCTGGTGAATTCCTGTTTATGATCCAATACACATCTATTTCCGGATGATTCTTTAAAATATACTGGTGCAAAGCAGCTCCGTTATCAATATATCTCTTTCCCACGGACCCTCCCATTACCCAAATATGCTTGCCCTTGGAGGGGTTCATTACTTTTATTATCTTTGCCGCAAGAAGAGCGGTAATTTTGTTTATTCCTCTAAGCATTTTTTTGTATGAATGTTAATATTATAATACATATGGTGCCTTAGTGAAAGAAAAATTATGCGGAAACCAAAAAAAGTGCTTTTTATAACTTACTTCGGGTTGGATCTTCCGGGTGGAGTTCAGAGCATGGCAAGATCGATCATAAAGAGTTGCAATGATGAGCAGTTCGCTGTGCTTTGCTATTCCGAGGAGGGTTTTAAAAGAAAGGATGTAAATGGAACCCGGGTTTTTTCTTCCTCTTTGCTCAAAAGAGGAAGAAAAGTGGATCTGGAAGAACTGGAAAAACAACTCAGAATTGTTTATGAGGAGTTTGAGCCCGATATTGTACATGGGCACAATTTGTCTTATTCCTTTAATCCTGAGAAGACCAAACTGATACACGGATTCTTCAAGAAAAAATGCCCCGTAATAGAGCATGCGCATCATGCTTATATAAACAGAAAGAATTTTGCGGAAAGAACCATTTCTCTTGACTGGGATAAGATCATTACGGTGAGCCGTTTTGCATATAAAAGAATATCTCCTTTAAGGGAAGATAAAAAGAATATTTGTATTATTGAGAACTGTGTTGATAAAGAACTTTTTGACTATCGAAAAAGAAGGGATGGTATCAAAGAAAAAGAAAAATTGGGCATAGACAACAATAAGAAAGTTTTTCTTTTTCCTTCAAGGCCCGTAAGAATAAGCACCGGAGAGATAGGGGAGCAAAAGCAACTTAAAACGGTACTCAAGGCGCTTTCTTTGTTCAAAAAAGGGGCGTTTTCCGATTTTCTTCTTTTGACCGCAAACTTGAGCGGTTATCACAAGGAGGGCATGAAGGCCATCGAAGATGGTTTTAAAAAGGAGGTCTCAAGGTATGGTATTTTGGAAAACCTGATAATTTTCCCAAGGGATCTCGATCACCGGGAGATGTACAAGATTTATGCCATGGGGGATATTACGCTTTTTCCTTCTCTAAATGAGAGCTTCGGGCTCGTGGCCCTGGAAAGCATGGCCATGGGTGTACCTGTGGTGGGAGCTTCTTCCGGAGGAGTTAAAGAGATAATTAATGACGGAAGAACGGGACTTCTTATTCCTCCACGTGACCACAAAACCCTTGCATTGTGCATTGAGAGGTTGACAAAAGAAAAAGGGTTGTATAAGAGATTGATGGTAGGCGGACTGGAAGAAGTGCAAAAGTACGATATCTATCAATACGGCCTTAAAATAAAGGGTGTTTGGGACTCCTCTCTCGAGTCTTGACAGTAAGGATAGTTGTGATAAACTAAAAGTGCCCTTTAAACAGAGGGCTTTTTTTTATGGTTTACCCATTTTTTATTTAATTTTTAACCGCTTCAAATCATGAATTTAAGTGAATGGTTTCAAAAAAGACGCTTTAAGGCAAAGAGTTATTCCGATCTCGGAAGACTTATGAGTCTCAAGAAAAAGAAGGGAGAGACAATAGCGGTGGTCATTCCTTCTTTTAACGAGGAAGAGAGAATAGGAAAGGTGGTGAGTACCATCAAAGAGAAGCTCATGGAAGAGATTTCTTTGGTGGACGAGTTGGTGGTAATGGATAGTGGTTCAACGGATCATACGGAAAGAGAGGTGAAAAAGGCGGGAGGAAGATTCTATAGATCGTCCACAATACTTAAGCGTCATGGCTCAGAGAAAGGAAAGGGAGAGAACCTGTGGAAATCCCTTTATGTCACCGAGAGTAGCATAATAGTTTATGTGGATGCGGATATCGAGAATATTCAATCGCGTTTTATATGTGGGCTTGTGGGCCCGCTTCTTTCAAACGACAAGATAAGGTTTGTAAAGTCGTTCTTCGGTCGTCCTGTAAAAAGTGACGAGAACGGAGATGAGATACTGGGAGGCGGAAGGATAACAGAGCTTCTTGTAAGACCTCTTTTTAATATGTACTTTCCTGAGCTGGTAGGGTTCATACAACCTCTTAGCGGTCAAAAGGCGGGAAGGAGGAGTCTCCTTGAGCAATTACATTATTTTAGCGGATACGGGGTTGATATAGGGCTTTTGATCGATACTTATAAGAAATACGGGCTTGACTCCATAGCTCAAGTGGATCTCGGGACTTTAGAGCACAGGCATCATAGCCTTTCTGGCTTGAGCAACACCTCTTTCGGTGTTTTGCAAGTTTTTGCAAAGAGAGCTCACATGCTGGGCAAGGTCATTATGAGCGAGGATGTAAGAAAAAGATATCACGTGGTGAGCCGTAAAAAGAATAATGGTGATTACAATCTCAGGAAGAAATATATCACCGAAATAGAAAGACCTCCCATAATCACTATTAAAGCTTATAGGGAAAAGTTTCACAAGAACGGGTTGGAATGACTGCTAACAAGTGGAAGAACCTCCTGCTTTGAAGAGATCTTTTTTAACACTTCTTTTTTCTCGGTGGTATCCTGAGGACAGCATTTTCTCTTTTGCAGCCTCGTGATCGCCGTTTGGAACATCACGCAGAAGATCCTCCGTTTCCTGCATAAGATCTATCTGTTTTGCTCTAATTTTCCCTTTCATGTTGCAAGGGAGAGAGGAGGGGACTCCTATATAGTGAAGGTCATAATTTTTTCCGAATATCTTTTGGAATATATAACGTATCCTTTCCAAGTTGAAATCCGAGGTCACAACAACGCCAGTATTTTCTTTAGAGGGAAGAAAATATCTTGTTTTTGCATTATATGCTTTGAGAACGGTGTCTTGCGATTCTTCTTCAAGCATCATATCTTCTTCTTTCACTCCTTCCCTTAAAAGATACTCATACATGGATCTTGCTTCGGTATTCTTGGGAGCATTTTTCTTTTCATAGAGAAAACTGTATTTTCCACAGAGAAGAATGGGAGCGCCATATTTTTTGTAGAGCGTCTTTATTTCCTCGAGTCTCTTTTTTGTTTCTTCGGAGGGGTAACCCTTTTCATTGACACCCGCGCCTAGAGCAACGATGATCATAAAAGTAGTGTGACTTGTTGTAAATCTTCTTCTAGTTTAACATAATGGTAGTTTATGAAAAATATTGAAGCGGAAGTAAGAAGCTTTCTTTCCAAGGAAGAGTACGAAAAGCTCCTTGATTTCTTCAAGGAGAATGCCGAATTTCAAAAAGAGGATTTCCAAGAAACCGTTTATTTTGATTCCAAGAAGGATCTTAGAATACAAAAGAGCGATCATTTCTCTAAAATATGGCTTAAAGAAGGAAGGATGCATGATGATTGCAGAGAAGAGCTGGAAATAGGAATAAAAAAGGATGATTTTTGGAAGGTAGAAAAACTTTTCCTCTCTTTGGGATACAAAGCAAGAATAAGGTGGAAAAGGAAAAGAGTGCAATTCAAGTGGCGTGATATCAATGTATGTCTGGATTTTACAAAAGGTTTCGGTTATCTCATTGAGCTTGAAAAAATGGTCTCTGAGAACGAAAAAGAGGGAGAGCACAAAAGATTACAAAAAACTTTAAGCGAGCTCGGGATAAAAGCCACCTCCAAAGAGGAACTTGAAAGAAGGTTCAATTATTATAAGGAGAACTGGGAGAAGCTTATAAAGTGATCATTCCGACAAGAGTTCTTTTACTTTCATGAGAATTGTTTTCTCGAACCTTGCGCTTTCTTCCAATTTCTGATCAATATATTTCTTATTCTTTTTGAGTCTTGGAATATAGACGTGTTCCAAGGAATTTACTCTTCTACGGGTATTTTCTATTTCTGCGGCCAGTTTTCTTATTTTTTGCTCCAGAGTGGCATATGTCATTATGGAGTGTAAAACCTCTTGAGACTCCCTTTTTGCTTCTTTTAGATTGTGATCCGAAGAAAGATCTCCAAGGGTGGTGTTTTTAATATCCTTCTTGTTGTTTGCCTCAAATTCTTCCACCTCCACTCCCATAATGTTCTTTTTCTTGAACTCTATACTTACATAAGGTATGTGCGATATCAGCGCTTCTACCTCCTCTTTCCCAAGACTGCTTTCCGCTCCCAAATAGTCAAGAAGGAACTTGTTCATTTTTTCATCTATCTCTTTCCTTGTTCTTTGAAGCTCTCTTACGTACAAAAGAAACTCCTGCACCAAGCTGTCCAGCTTATTCTTTAGCAATTTATGCCCCGACTCAGCGGTTTTGATCTTCTTCTTGAGCCGGAGAAGTTCTTGTCTTGTGGGGCTAATCTTCTTTTGCATCTAGATATTTTTCAATTTCTTTCTTTTTTACTCTTTTTAGTTCTTCGCGAGGAAGGTGTTTTAGAAGTTTCCAGCCGATATCCAGCGTTTCTTCGATATTTCTATCCTCTTCCTGTCCTTGTGCCAAGAGTTCTTCTTCGAATTTGGATGCGAACTTGAGGAATTTCTTGTCATTCTCCGAAAGTGCCGATTCTCCCAAGACCACGGAGAGCTCTCTTATCTCTTGTCCTCTTGCATAGGAAGCAAAGATCTGATTGGCCCATCCCTTATGATCCTCTCTCGTCTTTCCTTCTCCTATCCCCTTGTTCTTTAGCCTTGAAAGACTGTTTAACACATCTATGGGTGGGTATATTCCCGCTTGATGAAGGTTTCTTGATACCATGACCTGTCCCTCGGTAATATATCCGCTAAGATCCGGAATAGGATGTGTTTTGTCGTCTTCGGGCATCGTGAGGATGGGAACTTGAGTGATGGAACCGGGTTTTCCTTTTATGATTCCTGCTCTCTCGTAGATGCTTGCAAGATCGGTGTAGAGATATCCGGGATAACCTCTTCTTCCGGGGATCTCTTTTCTTGCTGCGGATATTTCCCTGAGAGCCTCGCAGTAGTTCGTCATATCGGTCAAGATCACCAGAACCTCATGTCCTTTGTGAAAAGCAAGATATTCAGCGGTGGTAAGCGCTAACCTCGGAAGGGTTACTCTTTCGATCACCGGATCGTCGGCGGTATTCACAAAGAGTATCGATCTATCAAGAGCTCCCGTTCTCTTCAATTCATTTATGAAGAATCTTGATTCCTCAAAAGTGATTCCCATTGCTCCGAAGACCACGGAAAAATCTCCTTTTATTTTTGCTTGTCTTGCTATTTGGGTTGCTATTTGAGAATGGGGAAGACCGGCTCCGGAGAAAATAGGGAGCTTCTGTCCTCGTACCAGCGTATTTAGCCCGTCAATACCCGAGATTCCTGTTTGCAGGAAATCGTCGGGAAATTCCCGGGAATAGGGGTTCATGGGGTTTCCATTGATGTCCAGTGAAATTTCTCCTATAGGGTTTGGATATCCGTCCAGCGGATTGGCAGAGCCGTCAAATATCCTTCCCATCATATCCATGCTGGCATCGATCTTCATTGTTTCTCCAAGGAAAACGGCTTCCGCGTTTTTTAGTTCCATTCCTCTTGTTTCCTCGAACATTTGAAGAAGAGCTTTTCCCTTGGAAGCCTCAAGAACCCTTCCCATCTTCTCTTCTCCACCCGGCATCCTTATCTTGACGAGTTCTTCGTATTTAACTTCTTTTACTCCTTCTACCAGAACAAGAGAGCCGACTATTTCTTTTAATCCTTTGTAGGTGATAGACATATTTTTTTAGCCTCTTTTCTTGTTAACTTATTTGGAGGCGAATTTTAATTCGGCTATTTTCTTCTTTTCTTCCAAGTTTAGGACCTTTTCTACATCCTCGTTACCATCAAGCATCCTTTCTCCTTTCCTGTAGAAGTCGATGATCGCTTTGAGCATTTTCGCTTGCTTTTTTAACGGACAGAAGGTATCGATCTCATCAAAAGCATCTTGCATCAAAAAGTCTTCTCTTAATATCTTCGCTGTTTCCATTGTGAGCTTGTCTTTCCCGGAGAGTGCCTCAAAACCTACCAGTCTTACTATTTCCTCAAGTTCCGCTTCTTTGGAAAGTATTTTCATTGCCTGATCCCTGTTCTTTTTGAATTCTTTACCCAATTCCTTCTCAAAGAATTCCGAAAGGTCCTTTGTGTATAAAGAGTAGCTGTTGAGCCAACTTATTGCCGGAAAGTGTCTGGCGTTCGCAAGGTCATCTTCCAGACTCCAGAAGACTTTACTGGTTCTTAAGCTGTTTTGCGTTACAGGCTCTGAAAGATCTCCTCCCGGAGGTGAAACGGCGCCTATCACGGTGAGAGAACCCTCTCTCTTCTTCTTTCCTTTACAGCTTACATATCCTGCCCTCTCGTAAAAAGCAGCGATCTTGGAGCCCAAATAAGCGGGATAACCCTCCTCTCCCGGCATTTCTTCCAATCTTGCGGACATCTCTCTTAAAGCCTCCGCCCATCTTGAAGTGGAGTCTGCCATAAGAGCTACTTTATATCCCATATCTCGAAAGTATTCTGCTATGGTTATTCCGGTGTAAATGGAAGCCTCCCTTGCAGCAACCGGCATATTGGAGGTGTTTGCTATTAGAACAGTTCTTTCCATTAAGGGTTTTCCGGTCCTCGGGTCTTCCAGCTCGGGAAACTCTTGAAGTACTTCCGTCATCTCATTACCTCTTTCTCCACACCCTATGAAAACTATAACATCCGCATCGGACCATTTGGCCAACTGATGTTGTACCACCGTTTTTCCAGACCCAAAAGGACCGGGAACACTTGCGGTTCCTCCTTTTGCTACCGGAAAGAATGCATCCACAACCCTTTGTCCCGTAATGAGAGGTTCCTGCGGTAATAGTTTTTCCTTTATGGGCCTCGGGCTTCTAATGGGCCACACTTGAAGCATGGTTATATTTTCCTCGCCCTCTTCCGTTTTGATGCGTGCCACGGGTTCTTCAATGCTATATTCTCCTTTTTCTATGTGAGTCAGCTCCGCATCTTCTACGGAGGGAGGTACCATTATTTTGTGTGAAATGGCACTTGTTTCTTTTACTTCTCCGAGTACATCACCTCCGGTAACCGTATCCCCTTTTTTTGCTATCGGCTTAAAAAGCCACTTCTTTTCCTTACTCAAGGCGGGAACTTCGATACCGCGGGTTATAAAATCCCCGGCTTTTTCATGAATGGAATCCAAAGGCCTTTGTATTCCGTCATATATTGCTCCGAGAAGCCCGGGGCCAAGAACCACGGAAAGCTGCGATCCGGTTCTTTCTACCGATTCTCCCGGTCCGATCCCGGTGGTTTCTTCATAAACTTGAATAGAAGCCACTCCTTCTCTCATTTCGATCACTTCCCCCGAAAGACCTTCGGCTCCCACTTTTACCACCTCGTAAATACTGGCTCCTTCCATATTCTCTGCAACAACAAGGGGGCCGGAAACCTTGGTGATCACTCCCTCCTTTCCTTTCGATTTTGGATTTTTGTTTGTGCTCATCATGGTTTTTTTATTATTCTGCATCTAGAAAGGAGGCGGAAACTGCCCCTCCCAAGGCTTTTTCTATTTGCTTGTTGAGAGCCTCTTTTCCGTCTCCTTTCTTTATTCCCGGCAAGACCACCGCTTGATAGCCGGCATCTGACACCAGATCCTCGGTGGTCATGATAAGAACATAACCCTCTTCTTTAAGTTTTTTTATAAGCTCTTGTGCTTCCTCCTCTTTGTTTGCTTCATAGCAATGAAAACCTAAGAGTCTAAAGGAACGACAGTAGGCTTTTGGCGCTATGAATGCTGCTTTGCTCATAATATTCTTAGATTATGCAGGACTGTTTTTATTTCCGAAGGAAAAAGGCCCGCTTCTTTTCCCGAAATTATGGTCTTGATGAACTTTTCCGCTCTCCACTTTTGCATGAAATAAGCGATGACGGGAGCAAGACCTTCATTTTCTTTTCTCTTGCTTCTCATGAAATCCTCCTCTATTTCTCTTATTCTTTCTTCCCGCGCTTTACCCGAAGAATTTCTCAAGACTTCTTCATATTCATTAATGAAGCTGTTTGTCTTGTTGTCCTCCTTGGCATGCTCTTTCATCCTTTTAAGATGAATTTCTGTCAGGTGATCGTCGAGTAGCGCGAAACTTTTTATTTTTCCGGCTTCTTTCATTTCTTCCTCGAATTCTTTTTTTAGATTCCTCTCATCTTTCCCAAGGGGGTTTAGCTCCGTTTTTGTCCCGAGCAACTTGTTCTTTAACAGTATTCGAAGATTCGTTATGTCTTCCTTCAAGAAATAAAGGTCGGCCAAATGCTGATATCCCATTTTGACCAAATCTTTCCTGAAGGATTCTTTCTCCTTTCTTATTATTTCTTCCGGGGAGTCGCTTTCCAAAGCGTAGATTCCGTAATCCGTGTTCTGCAATACCTCCAAGGCCGATCTCTTGTCCTTGCTGTTTATCATGCGGTCAAAATCCGTCCAATTCGCGATATGCTTTTCCCGTGCTTCGAGATAGGAATTTAAGAAAAGATACTTCATAGATCTCCGAAAAGGTTTCTGGAGAACTCTTTCTTTTTGTTTTTAAGGTTTTCTCGCAATATTTTCTCCATAGTTACCTTTAAGGACCAATTATCTCCCAAGAAAAGAAATCCTTCTGAAAAATCCACCCTTTCCTCCGAAGGCTCCCTTTCTATCCCCACTTCTTTTAGAATCTTCTGTGCTTCCTCTTTTTTTCCTCTTGGTACCACTATCTTGTTACTTTCTTCTATGAAATTCTCCGTCCTTTTCAGGTAAGAAGCAAAGATCTTCCTTTTTTCCTCCGGAGAGAGGTTCTCCATATCCTCCAATATTTTCTTCTTCGCCTCTTCGGAAAGGTCTCTCTTTAGTTTCAGTCTTTCCATTTTGAGCTCAAACGCCCTTTTTCTTTCCTTTTGCAGCAAAGCTTCCTCTTTCTTTTTCTCCTTTTTCTTTTGAAGTTTATCTTCAAGGGCACGAAGCTTTTTTCTCCACTTTTCGTCGAGGTTTTTGATCTTTTTTTCTTGTTTTCTTTTTAGGGCCCTCTCTTTCTCCTTCTGTTTTTCTTTAACTTTTGCTATTAGATCTTCCAAAGGCATTTTTTTACACTGTTATTCCGTTTAAGATGAGGATGGTCAAAAGAAGCGCTATTACCGCATAAGTTTCCACCATGGCAGAAAGTATAATAGCTTTCCCTGTTTCCTCGGGTTTTTTGGCCAAAGTGGATATTCCGGCGGAAGAAACTTTTCCTTGCATAATGCTTGACATTATTCCGGCAAAGGCTATCGGTATGGATGCCATAAGGATTTGCCATCCCACTCCCGCGGAGACCTCCAGCATTTCTTCGGCGAAAAGCCCCACTTCCTGAAGGATCAATACTGCAGCAAGGAAACCGTAAATACCTTGAGTTCCGGGAAGCACCTGCAGGAGAAGCGCTTTACCGAACTTCTCGGGTTCTTCGGAAATGAGTCCCGAAGCCGATCTTCCTACTTGCGAAAGAGCTACAGCGGAACCTATACAAGGCAAGGTTACTGCAAGTCCTGCCGCAAGCATTGCCAATACTATTCCTATTTCCATAATTTATTTGTTAACGACTTTTATAAAACGACCTTGTTTTCTAAGTGGTTTTATTTCCTCTCCTCCGCCTTCCATGAATTTGGAAAAGAATTCCACGAATTGAAGCCTTGCAGAATGTATGAAACTGCTCAAGGAGTTTATGGCCAGATTTGCAAAATGACCGAAGATCAATATTGCTCCGGCTATAAGCAAATTTAGACCGGCCACGGGAATCATTTCCATTGATATTTCGGCTATCATGTTTATGGTCATGGCAATGATTCCCGTAGCAAGTCCTAGCGCCAGGAGCCTTGAATAGGAAAGGACGTCACTAAAGTAACCTATGAGATCGTAAAGCGACCCGAATCCTCCGGCAACTTTTTGAAGTATGCTATCGGCTTTCTTGAAGTATATGTTTAGTCCCATCATCAAGATTATGGAGGCGATGAGAGCAAAAAGACTTTCTGTGAGAAAAAAGATTCCTAGTCCCCCAAAAAAGACCAGAGACCCCAGTTTCGGTCCAAAAGCTATGTCTTTTCTTCCTTGCTTGAGGTTCCAAAATAGTCCTATGAGCACCCCCGCTATTATCTGTATTATTCCCAATACGGATACAAGGATCATTATTTGTATGGGATTTTCCATTGCATCCATGACTCTCAATCCTTGAAAAAGGTCTGTTCCGAAGAAAGTTCCCGTAAGAAGCCCGGCAATAATGGTAAATCCTCCGGAGATCATGAACAGATTGAAGAAATCCGTGGCCTCTTCAAGCCTCTTTTTCATAAGAAGGGAGAATGCTATGAGAAGAATCCCGTAACCCGCATCCGATAATGCCAGCCCGAAAGCCACTGCAAAGAAGGGGGCAAGATAAGGAGTTGGATCCGGTTCGTTGCTTTTCGGGAATCCGTAAACCTTGGTCACTACCTCGAAGCTCTTCATGATGCCTTCATTCTCTACAAAGACCGGTGCCGCCTCTCCTTTTTCAAGCTCCAATTCTTCTATGGTCAAATAAGGGGTTATCTTTTTTAGTCTTTTTTCTATATTCTCAAGCTCATCCCCCTTTATCCATGCTTTCAAGTAAAAATAATTTTTGGTTTCCTTGCTGATTTCGAAGACCTCTGTTTTCTCAAGTTCCCAAGTATAAAAATCGATCAACGCTTCAAATTTCGGTATTTCCTCTGAGAGCGCTCTTGCTCTTTGTTTTTCTTTTTCTTCTTGTTCTTTGAGGTTCTTGAGTGCCTCTTTTTTTTCTTTGAGCACCACAGAGGGCGCTTTTTCGGAAGAGGGAAGTGGCTCGCTTTTAGCTCCCGCGCTTTCCGCGATCCTGACAAATTCCTTTTCTCCTTTCGGGTAAACCATAGAAAATCCTGCATCTCTTCCCTCTTTTGGAGTTCCCCATTCTATATAAAAGAAAATACTCTTTTCTCTTAGAGTATCTAATAGATTATCTTTCTTTTCCTTGGAGATGGATCCTGTGAATATCTCAAAGTTTTGCAGGCCTTTTGATGATATGAGAGAGATTCCCGAGAACTTCTCAACATCCTTGATCTCCCTTTGTAGCGATTCTCTTTTGGAGATTATCTCGTTGAGGCTCCTTTCTATTTCTTGGCACTTCTTGGTGGTTTCTTTGGTGGTTTCGGAACTGGCCAGGTTCTGGAGCTCTTCCAATGTGCACTTCTTTTTTTCCGGGCAGAAGCTGTCTATAAGACCGGTAACGAAATTCTCTTTCGGGGCATAACCGGAAAGAAAGGTTTTAACGAACTTTGCTTGAGCGAGCTCAAATTCCAGCTGCTGCTTTCTTTTATGAAAACCTTCCTTTTTCTTTGATTTTTCGGCATCTACGGAGATCACCTCTGCTACTCCGGTAAGCTGAAGTTCTTCCAGTATTTCTTTATACTTTTCTTTCAATCCTATTATTTCAACCTTTTTTGCGGGAAGATTCATATAAGCTCTTCAATTACCTTCTTTGACAGGGAGTCAATATTCTTTTTATAGTTCTCTTTTATTCTTTTTATTTCTTTTTCGTTCTCTTCCAGTATTCTCTTTTCTCTTTCTTTCCACTTTCTTTCCACCTTCTCATCCAAGGACCTCAGGGAGTTCTTGTGGTTCTCCAGCATTGCTTCTTTCTTTTTTTTCCAGAATTCGTTTCTTTCTCTTAACTCTTCCTCTAGTCTATCCTTTACTTCTTCCAACTGCTTTTCGGTGGTTTCTTCCGCGTTTTTTATTTGTGTTAAAGAGTCTTGCATAGTCGATTTTACAGTTAAATTTCCTTCGGATTCAATGAACGAAACCAAACTCGGGCGACAACCTGCCCGCACCAAGGCAGTATCCTAGCACTTGGTCTCACAAAAGTCAACTCTCTTTATTTTTACTCTTTCAGGTGCTATCCTTTCTTTATATAAATGGTCGTATAATTAAATCAATAAACAAAAAAACCATGGAAGTAGAAAAAAGAATAAGATCCGTCTTTATCGTGGTAGCAACGGTATTCTTGGCTCTTCTCGCTGTTTTTGTTTTTGTCCTGATAAGTAACGAAGTGAAGAGGGCGGGCTATATAGGCCTTGAGAGCGATCACCTTCGTACTATTGAAGTGCACGGAGAAGGAGAGGTGTCTGCAGCTCCCGATGTGGCGGAAATATACCTTTCGGTGATTACTCAAGAAGAGGATAGCGAGGAAGCTCTAAATGAAAATAATGAGAAGACGGAAAACGTCATTTCTTACTTAAAAGAAGAGGGAGTGGAAGAGGACATGATCCAAACTTCCGGCTTTGATATGCGTCCTTTGTATGACCACAGGGAAGATGAGAGAACCGGAGAGAGGGAAAGGGTCATCTATGCTTATGAGGCTCGCAACACCGTGGAGGTTGAATTTAAGGATCTGGAAGATGTGGGGTCCCTTATTGACGGTGCGATAAGAGCTGGTGCTAACGAGGTGAAGAATCTTCGCTTCTCCATAGAAAATGAGGAGGAGTACAAATCACAGGCAAGAGAAGAAGCTATAAGAGAAGCAGAGGATAGGGCGGAAAGTATTGCTGCCTCTCTTGAGGTCTCCTTGGGAAGGGTACTTGATTTCTCCGAGGACAAAGCATTTTACAGGACTCCCTTTATGGAAGCTGACATGAGAGAGGTGGCCATGGAAGATGTTGCCGAGGAGGAGGTTCCCATAGAGCCCGGTGAGAGCGAGATCACATCAAGTGTGATAATAGAGTACGAAATAAGATAATAAAAAAAGACCCTTTCAAAAGGGTCTTTTGCTTTGGCTCCCTCCCTTTGGTTACGGGAAGAGAGGCGAATGACCGATGATCCTGCTTGGGGGGTCTCCCGCAAACGGAATTTCGGTGCCCCGGTGAGGGATTCGCCTCATTCTCCCCGTACGCAAAGGAAATTTTCCCTTGAGTACGAGGAGAATGAAAAACCTCCCGATTTTTTGCGGGAGGCTTTGTTTTTTTACATTCTTTTTTTAGCACAACAAAGCCCCCTTCTTTAAAAGAAGGACCACGACCACCACTACATTAATTGCTTTTACCGAGTGATTCATGTAACTTTATTGATTTGTGAGCATTTTACTGGTAAGACAATTGAATGTCAAGAGATGCAAATAGGACAAAAAGGGAAGCAGTTAGGACAAAGTCTTTTTGACCTAGGGCAAAATAAATTTCCTATCTTGTTTGTTACCTTTTTGTTCTTATAATATTACTCAAACACATGCTTTTTTGAAACCATTTTTGGCATACCGATGAACGAAAGCATCAAGCAATGTTTTATTTTACTATCAAAGGTGCTAGACTGAAAGAATATACTTTTTTTCAAGGAAAATGAAGGCTTTGATGATTGTTTGCATCATGATGAATCCATGATCGGGCAAGAAAATGTCTCATCCTAAATGATTGGTCAAAAAGAATGAGGAGACTTTCTCTACATCACATAATATTTATTGTTTGCGGAATAGTGTTACTATTCTTCTTTGGAGTGATATTTTTGGGAGTGCAAGCTTGGCAAGAAGAAACCATTGAAAGGCGTGTGGAGGAAAGGAGGTCGTTGGTCATTATAGCAAACGAACTATTATACTCTTCTCAGTTTAAATATAATGAAAGCGATGATCGGGAAGAAGTGGATGATGTTTTACTGGAAAGCATAGCGGGAATTGAGGATGTTAGATATATTCAGGTAATAGAAGGGGATGGAAGTGTAAAAAAGACAAGCTTGGAAGAAGAGAGAGGGTTTGATGAGAAATTAGTTGATGTTGCAAGGACAGCTCTGGACACTGACAAAACTCAAGTAAGAGACGGTATCATAGAAGGAGAAAGAGTAAAGAAGATCGTTCATCCGGGGAAAGAAGGGCAAGTGATCGTATTGGCAAGTTCAGTGGAAGATCTTTTGAAAGAAGCAAAAGAGTTGGCTTATATGGGTTATGCATGGGTGTTTTCCACTCTTTTGTTCATTTTCTTTGTTTTTATTGTTATTTTTTATTTTTCTGTTATCTCTCCGATAAAAAAGATATGCAAAGAGCAGGAGAAGATAGGAAGAGGGAAGCTGAGGATCGATCCCATAAAACCCAGAGGGACCAAAGAGGTGAGAAGTATATCGCATTCTTTTAATAGAATGGTGCGCAGACTTAGGGGTTATCAGGAGAAAATGGAGGAACAAAAGCAGGTTTTGGAAATAAGGGTGAATGCGAGAACCAAGGAATTGAAGGAACTCAATGAGGAGCTGGAAAGACAGGTGGACGAAAGGACCAAAGAATTGAAAAGACAGGTGGAGGAGTACGAAAAGGCCAACAAATTGATGGTCGGAAGAGAGGTGAAGATGGTAGAATTGAAGAAAGAGCTGAAAAAAGCAAAAAAGATCATTAAGAAGTTAAAAGAGGAGAATTCCAATTATCACTCCAAGGAAGACGAGGAGGATAAGGAACAAAAAGAGAAATGAAGATCGTGGTCTCCTTTTTAATTCCCACCCTTCTTATGGGGCGGGAATTTCTTTTTCTTTACCTGGATATTCCTTGGTATTGTTTCGAGGATTGTCGGCGAAATTTGGCAAAAGAAGTTCATACACCTTTCTTGTTCTTGTGTTATAGAGCAGGAAAATGAGAAGAGAGGTGAAGAATATTGAAAAGAATATGACCGCGTAGGTTATATCTTGTATCAGTTCTCCTCCTTCAAGACCTTTTTGTATGGGTATAAGTGCCAATACCGCCGGAGCGAGTCCTCTTGGAGCGGTAACGGACATGATGGATGCATCAAATTTCGGCGT
This sequence comes from Candidatus Nealsoniibacteriota bacterium, assembly GCA_003555075.1. Taxonomy (GTDB): domain Bacteria; phylum Patescibacteriota; class Minisyncoccia; order Minisyncoccales; family PWPS01; genus PWHW01. Next base: position 49,990 of record PWHW01000006.1, on the reverse strand, counting down.
TGAACGGGGAATGCTAAACAGTACCGCAATGAGACGGAGTAGGAAAATTAGTATTCCCAAGAAAAGGGCAAGAAGGAGAATGGAGGTGTCCTCAAAATTGAGGGATATTCCTATAAAAAGAAAGAAGAACACCTTTATGATAAAGACCATTTCCGAGAAAAAGGAAAGTTCTCTACTGGAAAGTGGTTTTGGGCGGAACATGTCATACAAGGTGCCGTAGTTCTCTCTCAAAGAAGAAAGAAGGAATGGTATGTTGCCGAGCACTATTCCGAATGCTATTACCGACACGAGTCCGCTGTAACCCAGGATCTCCGTTATTCCGAATACTATGAAAACAAAGGCCGGAGTGGCAAAGACCGAGTTCTGTATGTTGTGTATCTTGTTGAGGACCAGCGACCACACAAAAGCGAAGAATGCTCCCAACATGGTGGCTAAAGCAAGATTTGCGGTTATATCGAGCACCACTGTTTCCATCTGAAATACTCCCAGCTCCATGGAAGCTATCAAAGCAAGAGTAAGTACGATACTGAAAACATCGCTGAGGCTTGATTCTAAAAACAGGGTGGTGCGTGACTCTTCTTTTATGCGTAGTTTTTCTATAAAGGGAATGACCAGGGCTGTGGAATTACTTCCCAAGATGGCTCCGATAAGGAAAGAGGGGACGAGCGGAAAATTGACAAGCTGGGAAAGAAGAAGTCCTACTCCGGCAGTGGTCAGGAGAAAGCTGGATATTCCCAAAGTGATCGTACCAAGCATTGCCTTTTTGAGGTGGCTGAATTTGAGTTTTATGGCTCCTTCAAAAAGGATCATTACCAGTATGATCATTATTATCGCATCTCCGGCTCTCCCGAAGAAATCGGGCGAAACTACGCCTAGCACCGGACCGAGAAGAATTCCTATTGCCATAAGCATGAGAACATCCGGGATCCTGACAAAGCTGAAAAGCCAACCGAAGAAATGGGCCAAAAAAATAAGAACTCCGATGGCGATGATAATGGTGGCTATTTCCATATAGAGAAGAATATTGATATTTTCTTATAGTCTTTCCTAATGATACATAATTTGCCTTAAAAGGAAAATCATACTAGATTATTTACAAATGATAAATTTAAGTGAAAAAGATAAAGAATCCATAGAGAATACCGAAGGCAGTTTTTCTGCGCGGGGCGTGCTGGACCACTTGAAGGTAATTGAGAAAAGATTTGGAGAAGAAGGGAAAGAGAAAATGCAAAAGGAAATGAGGGACCTGGGTTATAAGGTTAATTTTTCTCGTCTCAAAGCTACTCAAGAGGTTCCCACTGCTTTCTATATTGCGTTTCTCATTGTGGAAAAGAGGGTTTTTGAGCTCGATGATGAGGATGTGAAAGAAATAGGGAGAGATTCGGCCAAGATCTCTTTTCTCTTGAGGTTTGCAAGCAGACTGCTTGTTTCCGTGAAAAAATTCTATGAGAATGCGGATCGCGCCTGGAAGAAGTACTACAAGAGCTCGGGTGAAATTCGCGGCGTTCTTATTGACGAAGAGCAAGGGAAGGCCACTATAGATCTTTGCAATTTTGTAGGGCATCCTATTCATTGTAGATACTTGGAAGGTTATTTTGCTCAACTCATGTTCTTTGTTACCGGAAGGGATACGGACTGCAAGGAAGAGAAGTGTCGTCTCTCTGATGGAGGCGAGTCTCATCGTTTTACGGTAACCTGGAAATAAAAAATGTATTTCTTATATCTAATTCTTCTATTTCTTCTTTTCATAATTCTTGCGCCTGCCATCGCGGCTTTTCTTGTTATTTATCTCGGTCTCGGTTTTTTGGATCTTTCGGCGGGAGGAATGTTGCTCATCCTTCTTGTCATGCTCATAACATCCTTCATAAATATACCACTTACCAGAAAAAGGTTTGTGCGTGTTGTGGAAACTTCTTTTTTTGGGGCGTTAAAACGAGTAGTATGGAGAGCGCAAGGAGTTTCCATAAATGTTGGCGGTGCGCTTATTCCTCTTTTGATAGTGGGTTATTTTTTGCCGGAACTTCCTTTAAAAGAGCTTTTTATAACCACGGGAGTGGTGGCTTTCTTCTCTTTCTTGGGAGCTCGCTTTATTGAGAAAAGAGGAATAATGATACCCATGTTGCTTCCTGTATTGTTCGCTGTAATTTTCTCTTTGATGCTTGCTCCCGAACAGGCGGCAGAAGTGGCATTTAGTGCGGGGGTTCTTGGTGTTATAATAGGAGCGGATCTCTTGCATCTCCCGTGGATCATGAGAAAGAGAGGAGGGGTAATGTCGATCGGGGGTGCAGGCATCTTCGACGGGATCCTTCTTGTGGGGGTTGTTTCAGCCCTTCTTACGGGATTATAATTGACAAAAGTAATGATTTGGTGTACTCTTTTTTCAGCGTGGAGAAATGAGGTCGGTTTCTGTCACATTTCCTCGCTAAAGAAGCGAGTTTTTAAAAATAACAAAGTCACTTAAATGGAAGGAGAAATCAAAACACTTACCGAGAGAGGATTTGGCTTCATCAAAAGAGAAGGAGAGGAAGATCTTTTTTTTCACTCCAATGATCTGGTTGATGTAGAATTTGACGATCTCAAGGTAGGGGATAAAGTGAGTTTCGAAATGGCTTCGTCCAATAAAGGACCGAAGGCCGCAAACGTTTCTCGCGTCTAAAAAAGAGATCCCCTTCTGTGGGAGGGGGTTTCCATTTTGGGCCAAAAAGGAGGTTCACACTCCTTTTTTTGATTGTAGAGACAGTTGTTTTATACTCTAGTTGAAGTTTGTTGCATTTATTGCTCAAAATTTTTAAAGGACAAAAGGAATTATGGCTAACAGGATAAAAGGAATAATAACCATCACTTCCCTTGGATGGGGTTATCTTAAGAGTGATGAATTGGAAGAGGATGTGAAAATAGACTCTTCTCTTCTTAATACCGCTCTTCACGGAGATGAGGTGGAGATAGTACTTCTTCCTCGCAAGAAAGGTGAAAAACAGCACGGCAAGGTGGTTGAGGTTTTAAAGAGAGCCAAAACTCGCTTTGTGGGAGTTATTGAGAAAAAGAAAGGAAAAGGATTTGCTTTCCTTGTTCCTGACGATCCCAAGATGTACAAGGACCTCTTTATACCCGACAGGAATGTTGAGGACGGGCAGAAAGTTTTGGCAGAACTTGTTTCTTGGAAGGATCAAAAGAAGAACCCGGAAGGAAGGGTGATAAAAAAAATAGGAAAAAAGGGGGATAATGAAGCGGAGCTTCATTCTATCGTCCTTGAAAAAGGGCTTTTTGTGGATTTTGGCAAAGGGATCAAAAAGGAAGCAAAGAAGGTCTCAAAGAAACCTTTTCATCCCGAGAAAAGAAGAGATTTTCGAGGCATCCCCACTTTTACTATAGATCCGGAGGATGCGAAGGACTTCGATGATGCTCTTTCTTTCAGGGAACTGGAGGGTGGGTCCTACGAGATAGGAATTCATATTGCAGATGTTTCTCACTATGTGGAGGAGGGGAGTAAATTGGATCAAGAGGCACGCGAAAGGGCTTTCTCTATTTATCTTGTTGATCGTACCATTCCTATGCTTCCCGAAAATCTTTCCAATGACATTTGCAGCCTGAGGCCGAATGAGGATAGAGCCGCTTTTTCAGCTGTTTTTAAGATGAATGAAAATGGAGATATAGAGGAAGAATGGTTTGGAGAGACCGTTATTCGTTCTCAAAAGAGATTTGATTATAAAGAAGCTCAAGACATTCTGGATCAAAAGAAGGGTCCCTTTCAAAAGGAATTGTCTTGCCTTGCCAAAGTGGCCGGGAATCTAAAGAAAGAGAGAACGCAAAGAGGAGCTCTTGTCATTGATGATGAGGAACTTCTTTTTCATCTCGATCACGACGGAAGACCCCTTTATGTTTTTAAAAAAGAACACTTGTTTACCCATGATCTCATAGAGGAGTTCATGGTACTTGCAAACAGAAGGGTTGCAAAAAGATTCAACACTCTTTACAGGATTCATGAACCTCCCGATCGGGAAATGATAAGTAATCTCTTGTCGTTTCTCGCCGGATTTGGCTACAAGATAGAGGTGAAAGGCGAGACCATTTCTTCTTCGGAGCTCAATGAACTTTTTGAGAAGATAAGAGGAAAGGATGAGGAGTTCTTGGTAAAGAAAGCTGTGCTTCAATCCATGTCCAAAGCCATGTATTCTATAGAGAACAAGAAGCATTTCGGGCTTGCGCTTGAGGAGTACATGCACTTTACTTCTCCCATAAGAAGATATGCCGACCTTTTGATGCATCGGATAATAAAAAAGAAACTTCAAGGAAAGGATGTTAGTGCCAAGAAATATAACAAGGTGGCAAAAGAGATATCAAACAGGGAGCTTGATGTGCTGGATGCCGAAAGAGCTTCCATTGCCTATAAGCAAGTGGAGTATATGCTTGAAAGAGTGGGAGAAGAATTTCAAGCCATCATATCGGGCGTGACCAATGCCGGAATATTTGTTCAAGAGCTTGAAACCAAGGCGGAAGGAATGATATCCGTAAGCGAGATGGATGATGATTACTATGTTCTTGATGAAGAAACTTATGCTCTTATAGGAACAAGAAAGAAGAAGAGATACGCTTTGGGAGATAAGTTGAAGGTTAAGTTGGCAGGAGGGAGCATTGAAACGAGACGTCTTGATTTTATTTTTGCAAAATAAACCCAAAGCAAACCCACAAGAAACATAAGAGCAATTTTGTACCTATATTCCACAATTGTGGAATATAGGTACAATCTTATTTGGTTTTATGGAGTAAAGGAAAAAGGTGTTAGTTGACTAAACACCTTTTTTGTTTTATAATTTAAGTACTAAAAAAAAGGAGGGATGATGTCTTGGAGGGAAAAGGAGCAAGAATGGAAAAGATCAAGAATCTGAACGGCAGAATAGGAAGAGCGTTGATAGTGATAGTCATTTATCTTGGAGGAGCAATAACCGGCCCGCCGGGATTGAACTTCTGGAATCGTCCGCCTTGGGCATCTTCCTTGGTTGAGGCGTTGGCTCAAGCCTTTAAGGCGGCGGCTTTCTATGTACCGGTTTTTTTACTCCTTATTGTAGTACTTTTTTGTGCTTGGCGATTGGTTTCAAAGGAAAAATGAAAAAAAGAGGCACTTATCGTGCCTCTTTCTTCTTTTTATTGTATAATTTCCCTCATGTTTGGGTTTGAAATAAAAAAGGAATACGGAAAAGCGCGTAGAGGGGTTTTAAGTACTCCGCACGGGAAGATAAATACTCCGGCATTCGTGCCGGTCGCTACGAAGGGCGCTCTCAAGGGGATGGGATTTGATGAGGCAAGTGCATTGGGAGCGGAGATATTCATGGTGAATACTTTTCATTTTTATTGTAGTAAAGAATATGAGACCGTAGAGCGCTTTGGTGGCCTTCATCGTTTTTTGGGGACGGATCATCCTCTTATGACCGATAGTGGCGGGTTTCAAGTTTTCAGCTTGGGAGCGGGATGGGGAAGAAGTACCGGAAAACTCCCGCACAAGGGGGCAAGCAGTAGCACGGAAAGAAAGGAAGGAATGGTAAGAATAAAAGAAAAGGGGGTGGTGTTCAAATCTCCTTTCAATGGCGACATCATAAGCATCACTCCCGAGGATTCCATCAGGGCTCAAGAGGCCCTTGGAGCGGATATCATCTTTGCCTTTGACGAATGCACTTCTCCGGCGGACTCCTATGATTACCAAAAAGATTCCCTTGAAAGGACTCACCGTTGGGCGGAGAGATCGCTCAACACCCTAAAGAACGATCATCAAGCAATGATGGGCATTGTTCAAGGGGGGAGATTTGAGGATCTTCGCAAGAATTCGGCAAGATACATATCTTCCCTTCCCTTTTTTGGATTCGGGATAGGGGGTTCTTTCGGTGAATCCTTTGGAGATTCCAAAGAGAATATGTATTCCATCCTTGACCTCCTCTCCGAGGAACTTCCTCCGGAAAAACCGAAGCACCTTCTGGGGATAGGAGAACCCGAGGATCTGGTGGAGGCTGTAAAAAGGGGAGTCGATCTTTTTGATTGCGTTATCCCCACGCGTTTTGCTCGCCATGGCACCATTCTTTCTTCTCATGGAAGGGTTAATATAAGATCTTCTCGCTTTAAAGATGCAAAAGGCCCTCTGGATGAGAATTGTTCTTGTCGAGTGTGTCTTAATTATCACAAAGGTTATTTGCACCATCTCTCAAGAAGAAGAGAGATATACGGTATCATGCTTCTTATGGTCCACAACCTCCATTTCATACTTCATCTTATGGCAGATGTAAGAGAGGGAATAGAAAAAGGGGACCTCTCGGAGGTGGAAAGAAAAAAAGAGAGATTTTCCTCTTGATTCTTTAGTATTTTTATGGTATAAATTAAGAACTTACAAGGAGGTGTTTTGTAGTGAGCAAAATATCAAAGTTCTTTAAAATAATAAATCTTGCAAGGAACTTGGGAATTGAAGAGACTTTGAGCAGAATTGAGTCTCGCGATTCCCTTACGGGACTTTATGACCGCAGAGCCATGAAGGGAAGAAGGGATGTCGATGTGTCCATAATCTTTATGGACATAGACAATTTCAAGGACATAAATGATAATCGCGGTTACCAAGAGGGAGACAGAGTCCTAAAGGAGTTCGGGTCCATAATAATATCCTGTTCCAGAAAAGATGATCTTTTCGTGCGTTGGGGCGGAGACGAGTTTGTTATGATATTGCCCCAGACCAAAGCAAAGGAAGCGGAGGTTCTCATAGAAAGGATCAAGAGTGAGGCACGGGAAAGGCTACCCCTTCTCAAGTTCTCTTGTGGGATCGTGGAGAATGAGGGAGAAAAGGATATTTCCGACCTTGTAAAGCAGGCAAGCGCTATTATGCAAGAAAATAAGAAGCGCAACAAGGAGGTCTTATAAAAGACCTCCTTTTTTATTCATCTTCAGAGGATGGTTTCTTACTTGAGGTAAAGGTGCAGTCCGGATAACGGTCGCAGGCGTAAAAATCCTTTCCTTTTCGTGATTTTTTCTTTACCACATTCCCTTCCTTGCAGTCGGGACACTTGATGTCCAGCTCTCCCTCAAGAGATTTTATGTTTTTGCATTGAGGGTAATTGGTGCAGCCGTAGAATTTACCGAATTTACTTTTTTTTATTTGCATCTTGGCGTTACACTTGTCACAGGTGATCTCTTCTTCGGGAGTATCTTCCTCATCTTCTTCCAGCGGTTTGGTGTTTTTGCACTCGGGAAAGCTTTTGCAAGCCATGAATTTCCCGTATTTTCCCATTCTTATTATCATTTCCCCTCCGCACTTGTCGCATTTTTCGTTTGTTTCCTCTTGCATAAGATCCTCTTTTTTTAATTCTTTTTCTTTTTTTTGAAGGGTTTCTATAAAATCCTTATAAAAGTCCCTTATCACATTCTGCCACTTTCTCTTACCTTCTGCCACTTTGTCAAGATCCTCTTCCATATGGGCGGTGAACTTGAGATCGGTGATAAAGGGAAAGTGATTTGCAAGAAGATCGCTCACTATCCTTCCTATTTCAGTGGGCTTCAGATATTTCTTGTCCACTTTTTCAGTATAATTCTTTTCGTCTATTCTTGACAGAATGGGAACATAAGTGGAAGGTCTGCCTATTCCGTGCTTCTCGAGCTCTTTGATGAGAGTTGCTTCCGTAAATCTCGCCGGAGGCTTTGTGAAATGCTGGTTTGCCATTATCTCCTTTGCTTCCAATTTTTCTTTCTCTTTTACTTGAGGAAGTTCGTTCTCTTGAAATTTAATGGGATAAACCTTTATAAACCCGTCATATTGCATAATGGAGCCGTTGGCTGAGAGAAGATATTCGTTTTTGTTTCTTGCCTCCACTTCTATGTTTGTACTGTAGAAAACGGCTTCACTCATAAGGGAGGCCAAGAACCTTCTTTTTATAAGGTCGTACAACTTAACTTCCTCTCTTTTGAGCCCCTGTTTTTCGGAAAGTGAAGTGGGTCTTATTGCTTCGTGAGCTTCTTGCGATCTGCCTTTTGCCGTGAAGCTTCTTTCTTTGTAGTATTTCTTTCCATAATTTCTTTCTATATATTCTTTTGCCAGATCTTTTGCTTCTTTGGAAAGATGAAGAGAGTCCGTTCGGTGGTATGTTATGAGTCCTTTCTCATAGAGTGATTGTGCTATGTACATTGTTACCTTGGAGGGGAAGCGAAGCCTCTTAAAAGCTTCTTGCTGCATAGTGCTTGTCGTGAATGGGGGAAGCGGGCTTCTTTTTTTCTCTTTTTGTTTTATTGATTTAACGGTAAAGCCTGCTTTTTCAAGATCTTTTTTTGTTCTTTGGGCATCTTCTTTGTTTGGAAGCCCCTTGACATCCCCTTTTTCGATCTTTTCTCCGTTCCTTTCTTTCAGTTCGGCTTGAAAGCTTCCTTCCTTGGAGTCAAGCAAAGCGTTGATACTCCAATATTCCTCGCTTTTGAAGGCCTCTATCTCCTTCTCTCTTTCGGTGACTATCCAAAGAGCGGCGGATTGCACTCTTCCCGCCGACAATCCTCTGGTCACCTTTTTCCACAGGAAAGGAGATAGCTTATATCCCACTAATCTATCAAGTACTCTTCTTGCCTGCTGGGCATCCACGAGATTCATATCGATATCCCTAGGTCTCTTTGTTGCTTCTTCTACCGCGCTTTTGGTTATCTCGTTAAAGGTAATTCTTTTATAGTTTTTTAACCCCAGAACATGCAAAAGGTGATAGGAAATGGCCTCTCCCTCTCTGTCAGGATCGGTTCCCAGATAGACCGTATCGGCATTCTTTATTTCCTCCTTAAGATTTTTAATATTCTTTCTTGCCCTTGGAGGAATGACATATTGGGGTTCAAAATCGCTGTCCACATCTATTCCGAGCTTGCTTTTGGGGAGATCTCTCACATGTCCCCCGGAAGCAAGAACTTTGTACTCCTTTCCCAAGAATTTTTCCAGAGTCTTTGTTTTAGTGGGACTCTCCACGAGTACTATATGCATACTTTTTTATTTAATGAGGGTCTTTGAATATTTGAGATGACATTGTAAAATGCTCTCAAAGACCGCTTTTTTGGTCAAGTAAAAGAGAGCATAACACAAAAGAAGAAAATATAAACCCCTTGCATCTTTACGGTTTTCTTGCCTCTTTTTTCTTTCAAGAAAAGAAGAGGGGGCTTGACAATATATAAAAGTAGTAATATAATAAAAGCACCATTTCGATCGGTTGTTTTTAAAATTCAATATTTTTTCGGATTATCTACGAGTGGCCCTTTTTTTCTTCGCAAATTCTTTTTAAAGGTTTGCGATCAAAAATCCCTCCTTTTTAATATGGGCCGATGTCCGAAACGGACATTTCTGACTTTTACACTGCTTGTCAGATGTAAGGGTCGGAGCTCGTAGATAACCCGAAGGAATGTTGAAAAAGAACAAAGGCTTTAATCGCCTTTGTTCTTTTTTTCCTCCATTTTAATGGTCCTTGCAATCACCTCTTCTTTTAGAATGGATTCCTTTAGTTCTTCTGACGCCTTTTCCTCTATTTTGGTCATTCCTGCGGGAAGATTTTTAAGCACTACTTCTTTGGCGGATTCTTTTTCTTCTTTGCTTATTCCTATCCGTAGTCTTGCAAAATCCTTTGTTTGAAGAGCTTTTATGACCGAGGATACTCCCTTATGACCGCCACTGTTTCGCGAAATGGAAAAGCGAAGTGTTCCTATGGGAAGATCTATATCGTCATGAACCACTATGATATTGCTCAAAGGCACCTTGAATCTTTTCACGGATCTTCTTACCGCTTCTCCCGAGAGGTTCATGAAAGTAAGAGGAAGCACGATTGCTACCCTTTTTTCTTCCAGTTGCCCCTTGGTTACGAGTGAATTCAAGGTATTATCCTTTGAAAGAGGAGGGAGGCAGTTTTCTTCCCTAAAGAGAGTAAGAACGCGGAAACCGATATTGTGAGCGGTTTTCTTGTATTTTTCTTTTGGATTGCCGAGTCCTATCAAAAGATAATCAATTTCTTTCTCTTCTTCTTTTTTCAGTAGCTTCTTTTTTACTTTTGACCACATACCTTTCATTTTTTCATTTTATTATACCTCATTCTTGGTCAAGCGGTCAAAAAAGGTGCTTGATAATTTTATTGAAATTTGCTACCATTTGGGCGTATGAAAAGGGTATTTGATTATTTTTTGGAGGTGGCAAAGGTCGTTTTCTTGGTGTTGCTTATCGTGGTCCCGATACGCTATTTTTTATTCCAACCCTTTATAGTGCGGGGAGCTTCCATGGAGCCGAGCTTTGAGCAAGCGGATTACTTGTTAGTGGATCAGATCTCTTATTATTTTCGTGACCCCGAAAGAGGCGAGGTGGTGGTCTTCAATTATCCGGAAGACCCTCAAAAAAGGCACATAAAACGTATCATAGGGCTTCCGGGAGAAAAGATTATTATTGACGAAGGAAGAGTTTTCATAGAAGAAGAAGGAGAAAGAGAGAAGTTGCGCGAGGACTATATAATGTACTTTGGCAATACGGAGGAAAAGGAGATATACCTTGAAAACGGTGAGTATTTTGTGGTGGGAGACAATAGGCCTGCTTCCCTGGATTCACGAAGCTGGGGATCGCTCCGGAGCGAATATATCATTGGAAGAGTATTCTTTCAGATATCCCCCTTTGATACTTTTAACACTGTGAAGATCCCGGAGTATTAAACAAATGAATGATCTCATTCAGATTACAAGCTTTAAAAAGGACTATAATGGTATAGTGGAACCGAAGCGGGGGGATCGTTCTTTGTGGCTTGTAGTTTTTACAACAAATTAATTCAATTATGCCCAAAAAATTTCAGAGTCCCGGCGGAATGCACGATGTTTTTGGCAGGGAATATGATTATTTTGAGAAAATAAGAGAGGTTGTCTGTAGAAATGCCAGAATCTATGGTTTTGAGGGTATAGAAACGCCCATAATGGAAGATAAGAGGGTTTTTGCGCGGACTGTTGGAGAGCAGACTGATATAGTGGAAAAGGAAATGTATGCTTTTAAGACTAAAGGAGGGGATGATGTGGCTTTACGTCCGGAAGGCACTGCTCCCATCATGCGTGCTTATATTGAGCACAGTCTCTACACTAAACCTCAGCCGGTCAAATTCTTTTATTTTAAGCCCTTTTTCAGATATGAAAGATCTCAAGCCGGGAGGTATCGCCAGTTCTGGCAGTTCGGATTTGAGGTAATAGGAAAAGGGGGTCCCGTAGTGGATGCGCAGATCATCAAATTGATACATAACATCTTCAAGGAACTGGGAGTCAAGAACGTGATGGTGGAGATAAATAATATGGGAGATGAAAAGTGCAGAGAGGATTTTCACGCGGCACTAAAAAAATACCTCAAGAAAGAGAGCAACCTGCTCTGTGCCGATTGCAAGAGAAGGATGAAAAAGAACCCCCTGAGAGCATTGGATTGCAAGAAGTGTGTTAAAATAAAGGAGAATGCACCGCAAATACTGGATTATATATGTAAAAAATGCAAAGAGGACTTCAAGAGAACTCTTGAATTCCTTGAGGAAGTAGGTGTTCCTTACGATTTGAATCCTTTTTTGATAAGAGGGCTTGACTATTATACCGGTACGGTGTATGAATTCTTTGCCTCTGGAAAAGAGGAAGAGGATGAAGGCGCCCCCCTTGCACTAGGCGGCGGAGGAAGGTATGATGGACTAAGTGAAGTTTTAGGAGATGAAGCTCGGCCCGCAACAGGTGCGGCGGTCGGAGTTGAAAGAACGATTCTTGCGATGAAGGAGAGCGGATTCAAGATGGAAAAGGAGAGGCCTCAGGTTTTTATTGCTCAGCTGGGTGATCTGGCAAAGAAAAAATCTCTTACGCTTTTTGAGGAATTCAAGAATAACAACATTCCGGTGTCCGAGTCTTTTGCTCAAGATTCGTTGAAGAGTCAGATGGCAAGAGCCGGAAAGCTCGGAGCAACAATCACGATCATTATCGGAAAAGAAGAGGCGGCGGAAGACATGGTGATCCTGCGTGATATGGATTCGGGGCAACAAGAGAAGGTGCAGACCAGTGAGACGGTAAAAGAGGTGAAGAAAAGATTGAAAGAGAAAAAGAACTGATCTTTTTGTCTCTCCGGAACTGTTATTATGTATTACAACCTACTTTTAAGCCATGGATTGTATTTTTTGTAAAATAATAAAGAAAGAAATTCCCGCGGATACCGTTCTTGAGAACGAGCATGCAGTGGTTTTTAAGGACATAAATCCCAAGGCTCCGGTGCATCTCTTGGTGGTTCCAAGAAAGCATATTGCCACCTTGAATGATGTGAAAGAAAATGATGAGGAGCTTGCCGGAAAAATTCTTCTTACTGCCAAAGAAGCGGCAAAAAAAGAAGGAATTAGTGAAAGCGGGTATAGATTACAGATAAATGTCGGCGAAGGGGGAGGGCAAGAGGTCTTTCACCTACATATTCACGTTATGGGGGGTAGTGAATGAAATTGGAAATAAGTAAATAGATTATTTATTATGCCTTTAGAAGTAAAAAGAAAAGAAAAAGAAAATAATAGTAGCCTTGTGCATCGTTTCACTCGCTCGGTGATTCAGAGTGGCATTATCAGAGAAGCGCGCAAAAGGCGTTTTCACCAGAGGCCTATCAGCGAGAACGCAAAGAAACGGCTTGCCTTGAGGCGCCTTCAACTTCAGGAGGAATACAGAAAGAAGTGGAAAAGAGGAGAAATCAGATAGATTGTCATGGGAGAAGGCCTTATTAGCGATCCTTCTTTTGAAAATTCTCGCAAGGACAAAGGGGGAGATTTCAAGAACGAGGGTTTAACGGTTGAGGTTAATAACCTTACACCGTTTTCTTTTAACAAAGAGCAAATTATTGAAGCTGTCAAGGTGGTCCTTAAGGGTGAGGGGGTTTCTAAAAAAGAGGTTTCCGTTGTTCTTGTAAAAGAGGATGATATAAGGCGGCTTAACAAGGAACACCTGGGAAGGAATTATGTCACTGATGTCCTTTCCTTTCCTTATAATGACGAAAAGCTTCTTGGAGAGATGATCATTTGCCCTGAAAAGGTAAGAGAGGGGGCAAAAAAAGAGGATTTTACAAAAGAGTTTTTCCAAGTTATTATTCACGGTGTACTTCATTTGCTGGATTATGATCATGAGACATCTGAGGAAAAAAGGCTCATGGAGGAAAGGACAACGCACTATTTGAATTCTTTGGGTTTGTAAATAAATTTTTAAGAGTTACAATAGAAAAATGACTAAAACCCCCATAATTGCCGCCGTTGACGTAGGAACGGGCAGTGTAAAAGCGATCATTGTACAAAAACAACCCGAGGAAACGGGATTCAAGGTTTTGGGAAAATCGGAAAATGTTTCTTCCGGAGTTCGCAAAGGGGTTGTCAGTGATCCCGATAGAGTGGGAAGGATAATCCAGACTACCATGGAAGAGGCAAAACAGGAGGCCGGTCAAGAAGTGGAGGAGGTGTATGCCAATATAAACGGAATGCATATATTCTGTTTGGCCTCCAGAGGTCTCATTTCTGTTTCCAGGGCCGATCAAGAGATAGCGCAAGAGGATGTGGATCGGGTGATAGAAGCTGCCAAAACATTTTCTCTTCCTCCCAATAAAGAGATACTGGAGATCATCCCCCGGGAATATACTATTGATAAAGAGGGAGGGATCAAGGATCCCTTGGGACTTCAAGGTGTGAGACTTGAGACGGAAATCGTCGCCGTAGGCGGATTTGTTTCTTATTCTCGCAACTTGAGCCAAGCTATTTTAAGCGCCAACATGCAAGTCAGTGATCTTGTTCTGGATCCTATTGCTACTGCACGTGCCGTACTCACTGCCCAAGAAAAGGAATTGGGAGCACTTGTTGTGAACTTTGGTGCCGGTACTACCGGCATTTCGGTTTATGAGGATGGCAATCTCCTGCACACTGCTGTATTTCCGGTAGGAACCAATAATATCAGGAATGATATAGCCATTGGATTAAAAGTGGATGTTGAAACTGCCGAGTTCATCAAGAATAAGTTCAATTCTTCCATTTTGGGAGAAAAAAGCACCAAGAAAGAAAGAATAAAACTTACTTCCGGTGAAGAGATATCCTTCAAGCGTAACGAACTCAAGAAGATAGCTGAACCGAGAATAGAGGAAATATTTGATGCCATACAAAAAGAACTCAAGAAGATCTCAAAGCACAAGGATCTGCCCGGAGGAGTGATTCTAACCGGTGGCGGCGCGAAAATCCCTCATTTGAAGGAGGTTACCAAGAAAAAATTAGGGCTTCCCTGTCGTATGGGAGCTCCTCGCAGATTCTTTCCCCTTGAAGAAGATACTTCTTTTTCCAGTGTTTGTGGTCTTATTCTTTGCGGAATGGACTTGGAGGAAGAGGAGAAGCAAAGCATGCATCTTAAAGGATTCCTTTCCAAGATTAAAAAATTTTTCAAAGTCTTTATCCCGTAAATAATTACAAACATGAAGGATCTACCAAAAATTAAAGTGGTTGGTATCGGCGGATCGGGGGGTAACGCCATATCAAGAATGGCGGGCTGCGACATAAAAGGAGTGGAGCTTATTACTGTCAATACGGATTTTCAAGACCTAAGAAGCGCAAAAGGAGATGTGAACCTTCGCATAGGAAAGAAGCTTACGGAAGGCCTTGGTACGGGAATGAATCCCGAGACCGGAAGAAAGGCCGCGGAGGAGAGCAGGGACGAAATAATGGAAAAACTGAAGGATTCCGATATGGTCTTTTTGACATGCGGTCTGGGAGGAGGAACGGGTACCGGAGCTCTTCCCGTGATAGCCGAGATAGCAAAAGAAACAGGCGCTCTTACTATTGCCGTGGTTACTACTCCTTTTTCCTTTGAAGGAAAGGAGAGGAGAAAAGTTGCCAAAAAAGGATTGGACAAGGTTCGTGACAAGGTGGACACACTCATTCCCATTTCCAACGATCGTCTCCTTTCGACGCTGGATCCCAACATTTCTCTTACGCAAGCGTTCTGGACTTGCGACGAGATACTTCGCCAGGCGGTACAAGGTATTTCCGATCTCATAACCCTTCCGGGAATAATCAATATAGATTTCGCTGATGTTAAGGCGATCATGAAGGATTCGGGATCGGCGCTCTTTGGCAAGGGTTCTGCCAAAGGAAAAAGGCGTGCAGAAGAAGCGGCCATAAATGCCTTGAATCTTCCGCTTGTTGATCTTTCCTGCGAGAATGCCAAAGGGGTACTTTTCAATGTGAATGGAGGGAAGGATCTTAGTCTTTCCGAATTGAACGAGATAGCGGAGGTAATCAAGAAAAGGGTCTCTTCGGATGCTAATATCATTTTTGGAGCGGTTGAGGACAAGGATCTGGAGGAAGGGGAGATCAAGGTTACCGTCATAGCGACCGGTTTTTAGAGAAATTCTCATTTTGACAATTTCTTGTGCTTATTTGATATTTTTGATGTTCAGCTTTTTGTCGGCAATTGGGAATTTTTTTGTTTTGGCTTTTGGAGGGAGCCAGCTGTTTGTTGCCTTTATAAACCTGACTGTTTAATTAATTTAGTTTCATTATGATTTCCAAGGTTGAAAAAAGAGACGGTAGAAAAGCCGATTTTGATTCTCAAAAAATAGAGAATGCGGTTTATAAAGCGCTGACCTTCACCAAGGAAGGCAACGGAGAGAGGGCGAGGGAGGTCACGGAGAAAGTGCTGGATCTCCTTATGAGGAGATTTAGCAGAGAGGAAATTCCCCATGTGGAAGAAGTGCAGAATATAGTGGAGGAGGTTCTTATCATGGAGGGATTGGCGGAAACTGCTCGCAGCTACATAATTTACCGGGAAAAGAGGAGAGAGATAAGAGAGACCGTTTCGGAGCTTGATGATTCCACTCAACTTATAGAGAACTATATTGATGAGATTGATTGGCAGGTGAAGGAAAATGCCAACATGACCTATTCTCTTCAAGGGCTCAATCAGTACACAACCTCTCACATCTCTAAAAAATACTGGCTCAACAAAATATACCCCGAAAAGATAAGAGAGGCGGCAAAGAACCAGGATTTTCATATACATGACCTCAATATTCTTGCTACCTATTGTTGTGGATGGGATCTACAGGATCTTCTTTTGCGCGGGTTCGGGGGAGTCCCTTCCAAGGTGGAGTCAAAGCCGCCAAAACACCTCCGTCCCGCTCTCGGACAAATAGTCAACTTCTTTTTCACTCTTCAAGGAGAGAGTGCGGGAGCGCAGGCCATGAGCAATTTTGACACTTTTCTCGCTCCTTTTATAAGAAAGGACGGGCTTGACTATAAGCAGGTCAAGCAATCTTTGCAGGAATTTATCTTCAATTGCATGGTGCCCACTCGTGTGGGCTTTCAAACGCCCTTCATAAATATTTCTCTTGATGTTACCGTTCCCGGATTCTTAAAGGATCAGCCCGTGATAATCGGAGGCGAGCCTCAGAAGGATACTTACGGGGATTTCCAAGAGGAAATGGACATGTTCAACAAGGCCTTTTATGAGGTCTTGATGGAAGGAGATGCCAAAGGCAGGGTCTTTACTTTTCCCATTCCCACAATCTCTATTACCAAGGATTTTGATTGGAACAATAAAAACCTTGACAAGATGTGGGAGGCTACTTCCAAGTACGGGATAAACTATTTCTCCAATTTTGTGCAGTCCGACATGAATCCTGAGGATTTTCGTTCTATGTGTTGCCGTCTTAGGCTTGATAACAATGAACTGATAAAAAGAGGAGGAGGGCTCTTCGGTTCTCAACCTCTTACGGGAAGCGTGGGAGTGGTTACCATAAATCTTCCTCGCATAGGATATCTTGCAAATAACAAGGAAGATTACTATAAGAGACTTGCGGAAATGATGGATCTTGCCAAGGACAGTCTTGAATTAAAGAGAAAGGTTCTTGATGACTTCATAGAGAAGGGCCTTTATCCTTATACCAAGCACTATCTCTATTCGGTAAAGAAACTACGCGGGTCTTACTTCGGAAACCACTTCTCTACCATCGGCCTTATAGGAATGAATGAGTCTCTTCTTAATTTTATGGGAGAGAATGTCGCTTCCAAAGAAGGAAGGGAATTTGCTCTGGAGGTGCTAAGCTTCATGAGAGACAGGTTGGTACATTACCAAGAGGAAACGGGAAATCTTTATAATCTTGAGGCGACACCCGGCGAAGGGGCGTCATTCAGGCAAGCCAGAGTGGATAAAGAGAAGTACCCCGATATTATTACTGCCGGTACGGAGAATGCTCCCTATTACACTAATTCCGTGCACCTGCCGGTCAATTATACCGACGATCCTTTTGAAGCTCTTGATCTGCAAGACGAACTCCAGCAAACATTCACCGGAGGAACGGTTCTTCACCTTTTTCTTGGAGAGAGAGTGGGAGACCCTGATGCGGCGAAATCTTTGGTCAAAAAAGTGTGCGAAAATTATCATCTTCCTTATATTACCATCACTCCCACCTTTTCAATTTGTCCGAGTTGTGGTTATTTAAAAGGTGAGAAGTTCTATTGTTCTTACTGTAAACTAAAGGAGCCAAAAGAAAGAATAAAAAAAGTAAAATAATGTCATGTGTCGCCTAACAAGGGCGCATGAAAAAAGCATGAGCATCACAAAAAAACCTATTTTTACAAGTAAAAAAAGGGCTGTGAAGGCAGCTCAGGAGGGTAATGCTCGTTGCTTTGACTGCGGGACGGAGATGGTGCTAAAGGAAGAAAAGATAGAGAACGGCTCTCTTCTTATTTACGAAGACGTAGGGAGGGATATTTTCGTTTTCAAGTGCGATGAGTGTCTTGCAAAGAGCTCCGAGCTTTCCGATTATAAGGAGTGCGAGGTCTATTCCAGGATAGTGGGGTATCTTCGCCCCGTAAAACAATGGAACGAGGGTAAACAACAAGAATATTCGGAAAGAAAGGAATACAACAAGGTCCTGCAAGATTAACACTCTCTTTTTGTGCAAATAAAAGGGCTTCAAAAGCTTACTCTCATAGACTATCCCCAAAAGATTGCTTGTACCGTTTTTTTGGCGGGATGCAATTTCAGGTGTCCTTGGTGTTATTCCCCCGAACTTGTTCTTCCAGAAAGAATAAAGGAGATGCCTGATGTGAAAAAAGAGGATTTCTTTCAATTCTTGGATGAAAGAAAGGGAAAGATAGAAGGAGTTGTGATTTGCGGAGGAGAGCCTACGATCAGCAAGGAACTTCCGGAATTTGCAAGGGAGATAAAGGAAAAGGGGTTCCTTGTGAAGCTTGATACCAACGGGTCAAACCCTAAGGCATTGAAAGGGATCATAAAAGCGGGGTACGTGGATTTTATTGCCATGGATGTCAAGGTTCCTCTTGAAAGATATACGGAAGTTGAAGGCTTGAATGCAAAAAAAGAAGATATAAAAGAGAGCATAGAGATCATCAAGGGATCGGGAGTGGAATACGAGTTCAGAACCACGGTTGTCCCCGGTGTTCATGAAGAAGAGGATATAATGAGGATCGCAAAGGAGATAGCCCCCGCTGATAATTATTTTTTGCAGAATTTTCTTCCCGAAAAAACTCTTAAAAAGAATTTTCTTCATAAGAATCCTTTCTCAAAGGAGCAAATGGAGGGTTTCAAGGAGGCGGCAAGACAATATGTTAAAACGTGCCAAGTGAGATAACTTTATCTAAAACAATATTTTTTCTCTGTCTTTCATTTGTAGCCGGTATTTTCTTTGCGCCGAGCGGTCTTCTGCTCGGCGTTTTACTTATTCTCTCATCGTTTTTCTTTCTAAAAAGCAGAATGGTAATACTTCTCTGTCTTTTATTCTTCCTTTTTGGTGCTTTTTGCTTCTCTTTTGCGCTCCTTGGCATTCCAAGGGATCTTCATTCTCCGGTTTACGGAAAAGTAGTGGAAGAGCCTTTGCCGGCGGGGGACTCTCGTTCTTTCGTTTTAGAGCACAACAAAGGAAGAGTGCTCATTTATACCGACAGATATGCGCAATATCGGTATGGAGATCTTTTGAGAGTAGAGGGGTCCTTTGAAAGACCTTCGCCGGAAGGTTATGCGAATTATCTTAAAAAGGATGGTGTTTATCACACATCCTTTTTTCCCGAGATAGAAAAGGAGGAAGAAGGGGGATCGCGCCTCAAAAGAGGCATTTTTTCTTTTCGGGAATATTTGCGGGGCAATATCAGGGAGTCCGTTCCTGCTCCTCATCGATTTCTTCTTGAGGCTATGTTGCTTGGCGATAGAAGTTCTTTTAGCGATGAGCTCGATGAGAAATTGAGCGTTTCCGGAACGCGCCATATCACGGCCGTTTCCGGGATGCATGTAGCTATTCTTTCTTTTGTTATTTTTTACCTTTTTTCTTTCTTTGGGATAAAAAAGAAACGCTCGGCTGTTTATTCCATTTTTCTTATTGCTCTTTTTGTTGTTTTTGTCGGAGCCCCTTCTTCTGCTGTAAGAGCGGGTATTATGGGGGGATTGGCCCTTTTTTCCGGCATAGCGTCAAGAAAATTGTCTTTGCCTCGGACAATGTCCTTTGCGGCGGCGGGGATGCTTGCCTTCAATCCCCTTCTTTTGCACCATGACTTGGGCTTTCAACTTTCCTTCCTTGCCTTGATGGGAATATTTGCGTTCCACAGGCCCATTACAAAGATCTTCTTAAAAAGGAAAAACGGGGATGACCTTCTTCCCACAAGGGAGCAAACTTATAAAAAAGAGGATCCCCTTTTTTCAAAAGAGAAATTGAGGGAGCTTGTGGCCAATCTTTTGGGCGTGACCGTGGGAGCTCAGCTCTTTGTACTCCCTCTTGTTCTTTACAACTTCGGGTATGTTCCCCTTTTGTCCGTTCCGGCAAATATCCTTATAGCTCCTCTGCTTCCCCTCGTGATGATATTCGGTTTTCTTACCGCTCTTACGGGGCTTTTCACTTTCTCTTTCTTCTCTTATGTTCTCCTCTCTTATGTACTTGGTATTATCGGAGCAGCCTCCTCCCTTCCTTTCTCTGCCGCTCATATTGAAAACACCCCCTCTTCTTTCATTGTTTTGCTCTATGCTCTTATTTTTTCTGCCGCACTTTTTATCCATGCTCGGAACAATAAAAGATCACCGGAAGAGAACCTTTTTTAGTATGTTTTTTATTTTTTAAAAGAATGTTAAACTGATAAAATATCCAAATTAAGAAAGAAGGATCATGAAAATAACAAGAAGAACCTATGTTATAATAGGCGCCTTGATACTTGTGACCGCGCTTTTCTTTGTCTTTCGTGACGGAGAAGAAGAGCGCTCTTTTGTGGAGATAGAAAGAGATGCTCTCACGCAGGAAGTGTTTGAAACGGGAGAGGTCAAGAAGGGAGAGGAGATAGTTATGGGATTTTCCGAGGGAGGAAAAATAGAAACTGTTTTTGTGAGCGAAGGAGATCTCTTGTCTAAGGGTGATCGTTTAGCGTCATTGGATAAAGAGAGTGTGGAGATCTCCTTGAAAGAGGCTCGTGCTGCGCTTTCTTCAGCGGAGGCTTCTCTTGAGAGGCTTCTTCGAGGAGCTACCAAAGAAGAGATCTCTTCTGCCGAGGCAAGAGTTGATTCCGCTGAGAGCAACTTTGAAACGGCCAAAGAAAGTCTTGAGAATACCCAAAAAAATGTAAAAGAGATTCTTGATGAGGCTCATGGCAATACCCCTCACACTCTAAGCGAAGCTCATTTTCGAGTCGAGGAGGTAAAGGACGGTATTGATAGTATAACAAACAGACATTTTACCGGCATTTATATCTCCGAGACTTACTCTGCAAGAAGGAGTCGCGATGCGATAAGAAGGAGTGAGGAGACTATCGGTAATTACAAGCAAATGATTGTTGAAGAAGAAGTTTCCTTTAAGGACAAGGATGAGGCTCTTGAGGTGGTGGAAAGTGAGATGAGAAAGATCGTAAGTGAGATCGACAACATCATAGAAATAGCGGAAGGCGATTTTTATGAAAAAAGAATGAAGGATACTTTAACGGGAGATCCCGGTGAATTCAGCGAATATGAGGGGTTTGACAGTCCTCGTAACGACATAGACCTTCTCAAGCTTTTCAGGAGGGAAATGAACAGCAACCTGAGTACCATCACTTCTCTTAAACGAGCCGTGAGCTCTGCAAGAGCGGAGACCGATGGAATGCTCTCATCTGCGAGGGGAGAAAAGAGGGCTGCAGAGAGTGCCCTTGAAGAGGCTAAGAGAAGCTTGGACCAGGTCACGGCGGATGCTTCCCCCGAGGAAGTGAGGCAAAATGAGGCGGCTGTAGATCAAGCTCGAGCAAAGGTCAGCTTATTGGAAAAAAGACTTAGGGACTCTACTCTCACTGCTCCCGGAGAAGGGGTGGTCTCCAATCTTTTTAAAAGAAGTGGGGAGATTGCCGGTGCGGGTGAGCCGGTAGCCGAATTCACTCTTGATGATGAGTTTCAAATAGAGGTATTTATTTATGAGGGCGACATTCCCGGAGTGGATGTGGGAGATACCGCCAATGTTTCCTTTGTTGCTTTTCCCGATGAGGAGTTCAAGGGTGAGGTGGTCTCTATTAATCCGGTTGGAGAGATAAAGGATGGGGTGGTTCACTATAAAACGGTCATCATTCTTGATGATTATCCCGAGAATGTGAGAGCCAATATGACGGTGGATGCAACGATCCTTGCAAAAGAAAAAGAAGATGTACTCATTGTTCCCAGAGAAGCCACTTATGTTGAAGATGGAAAGGATTATGTGGATGTTCTTGTAGATGGCAAAAGAGAGAGGAGAGAGGTGGAGCTTGGAATGATGGGAGAGGGGAGGTCGATAGAAGTGATCTCGGGTCTTAGCGAGGGAGAAAAAGTGATCTTGGAATAATTATATGAGTAATATCTTGGAGCTAAAAGATGTCTGGAAAGTATATGATCTTGGCAAGATAAGAATAGAAGTATTGAAGGGTGTGTCTTTAGAGATAGAGAAGAACGATTTTGTGGTGATATTGGGTCCGAGCGGATCGGGGAAATCCACTCTTTTGAATATAATGAGTTGTCTTGATGTTCCCACCAGTGGCAGTGTTCATCTGGAGGGTAGCGATGTTTCCGCACTTAGCGAGGACGAGCTTGCGCAGGTCAGAGGAAGGACTATTGGTTTTGTATTTCAGCAATTTAACCTCTTACCTCATTTAACTGCTCTTGAGAATGTTACTCTTCCTTCTATTTTTCAGGGAGTATCAAAAGAGGAAAGAGATAGGAGGGCAAGAAAACACCTTGATGAGGTGGGGCTTTCGGATAGATTGGATCACAGGCCCTCCGAGCTTTCCGGAGGAGAAAAGCAAAGGGTTGCCATTGCGCGCAGCCTTGTCAATAATCCTCATATGATAGTGGCCGATGAACCCACCGGGAACGTTGACTCTAAAACGGGAAGACACATAATGGAGATTTTGCAGAAATTGAGAGACGAAGAAGAAAGAACGGTGATAGTGGTAACCCACGATAGGGAGCTTCGGGATTTTGCCAACAAGGTGGTTAACATCAAGGATGGAGAGGTGGATCAGGATTCCAAAAAATAAGAACAAACCTTTTTATTGTCTATTGTTATAGGGGCATTGGCAGGATATTTACCCGCCAAACAGGGCGGCCGGTAAGAATCCGGTTGATGTGCTTAACTACGAGTAGATAAATGAATCCATGAACAGCGAATACTTCAATATCGCCTTGCGTAATCTGAGAGCTCGCTCTTTAAGGAGTTGGCTTACCATCTTAGGTATTGTAATAGGCATCTTTCTTGTTGTTTCTTTGCTTTCTTTAAGCGAGGGTCTTCGTGAGTCCGTAATGAGAGAACTCCGCATGATGGGAGGAGATATGGTCATGGTCTTTCCCGGCGATGCTTCCGACATGATGACCACTTTACTTGGAGGAATGGAGCTCAGGGACCGCGATATAGATGCCATAAAAAGGTCACGCGGAGTGGAGACCGTGATAGAAATGCCTTGGGAGGGAGCCAATGTAAGGCACGGAAGAGAGACTGAAACTTCTCTTATTTACGGAATTGATTTTGAAAAAGGGATTCCCGTTCTGCACGAGGATATGGGGTGGGATATTACCGAGGGTGATTTTCCCCGTCCCGGTAGAAGGGAAGTGATGGTTGGAAGTTTAGTGCCTCGTGATGTTTTTCCCGATATGCGATCCGGAGATGTGATCACTATAGGTGGAAGGAAGTTCACTGTGGCAGGTGTATTGAGGTCCTTGGGCAACAGGCAGGACGATCTGGCTATAGCATTGGACTTGCAGGATTTCAGGGATGTTACCGGAAAAAGGGAGGGTTCTCCCGTTGCTATGGCAAGAATAGAATCGGGTTACGATCCCGATGAAGTGGTTTTGAACATTGAAGATAATTTACAGGAAACTGCCATGAGGAGGGTGGGCGAGGAAGAGCCTTCTTTTTCCGTAATGTCCAGCGAAACTGTTACCGACATGGTGGACAATATCATGGGAACCGTTCAGCTTGCGGTGGTTGCTTTTGCCAGTATTGCTATTCTGGTGGGAGGAATAGGAATAATGAACACCATGTACACTTCCGTAAAAGAAAGAACAAAAGAAATAGGGATCCTGAAGGCGGTGGGAGCCAAAAGGAGCGACATTGTTTCTATTTTTCTCTTTGAATCAGGCATCATTGGTCTTATAGGAGGTATCGGAGGAGTTTTTTTGGGCCTTATTTTAGCTCTTGGTGTGGAAACCTATTTTTCCGAAGCGCACCCTATTTTTTATCTTGAAGCCCATATTTCTATTTGGTTAATAGTTTTTGGTATTGTTTTCTCATTCTTTGTGGGATGCCTTTCCGGACTTCTTCCTGCTCGGCAAGCATCAAAACTTCAGCCCGTGGATGCGCTTAGACAGGAGTAGCTTATTTTTTTGCTGTTTTGTACTTGAAAAGACCCTCTTTCTCTGTAATAATGATGGTAATAATAAAGCATAGATAAAGAGATCTTATGGTAAGAGGAATTTTAGCGGGAATAGGAACTTTTTTACTTCTTCTCGTCATTCTGGCGGGCGGTATATATTTGGGAGCCGAAATGGAAGTTGATGAAATGGAAATAACGCAAGAGGAGGAAGAAAAGAAGGAGGTGCGAGAATACGAGCCCGCTTTAGACCATGAGAAGATGGTAATGAAAGTTGTCGAGGAAAACCTCCCTTCTGTGGTTAGTGTGGTTTCTTCAAGACATGCAGGTATTTTTGACGATTTCTTTCACCCGCAAAGAGGAGGGGGAATGTACGAGGAAGTGGAAATGGGTACCGGCTTCATTATATCCGAGAATGGCCTTATCTTGACCAATCGTCATGTCGTAAAAGGAGAGGATGCTGATTTTTCAGTGTTCCTTCATACGGGAGAGGAAAAAGAGGCTGAGGTGCTTGCAAAGGACCCTGTGCAGGATTTGGCGGTCCTGAAAATTGACGGCGAAGGATTTCCTGCCGTGGAACTTGGGGATTCAGACAGTGTTCGTATAGGACAGACCGCTATTGCTATCGGTAATGCTTTGGGAGAACTGGAAAATACGGTTTCTTCGGGCATCATTTCCGGGCTTGGAAGGCAGGTTACGGCTCAAGGAAGGCACGGTACAGAGATACTCAGTGACGTTATCCAGACCGATGCGGCTATAAATTTGGGCAATTCCGGCGGTCCTCTCTTGAATCTTAACGGAGAAGTGGTGGGTGTGAACACGGCTACGGCGGTATATGCCGAAGGGATAGGCTTCGCTATTCCCATCAACGCTGCTGACAGGGTCATTGAGGCGACCAAAGAAGGTGAGAAGGTTTCTTACCCCTTCTTGGGAGTGCGTTATGTGATGGTCAATGAGAAAATTGAAAAGGAAGAGGATCTTCCCGTGGACTATGGAGCTCTCATAATTTCCGACTCGCTTGAAGGAAGAGCGATAGAACCCGGCTCGGCAGCGGAAAAGGCCGGTCTGAGGGAAGGGGACGTCATTTTGCGATTTGACGGGCAAGAGTTGTCTCAAGATAACCATTTGGCGGCCGTGATAATCCGGTATTATCCCGGAGATGAAGTAGAGCTTGATGTATTAAGAGACGGCAAGGAAATGACGGTTGAAGTTGTTTTGGGAGAGATGGATCAACAATGAAGCTTTCTTCCCACCTTGATTTTTAGCCCTTTTATTGCTATTATTAAAAGTTCAGATAGTAATCAATTAGAGTAAAACAAGTAACATTATGCCAGCAGTACCCGGTGCCAACTTTACGCAGAAGGCGCAGCAAGCGATTGTTACGTCTCAGAGGGTGGCACATAAAAAGAAAAATCAACAAATAGACCCTCTTCATTTACTTCTTTCGCTTCTTGTGCAAAAGGAGAGTTTAGTGGTCAATATGCTTGATAGAATGGGAGTTGATACGGAAATGCTAAAGAAGAGGGCGGAACGTTCCATAAAGCAAATGCTTCCCCGAACCGAGGAACTGAAGGGGGCGGCCGGACATTTTTATCTTTCGCAGGATATAGCAAGAGTGCTTAAGATTGCCGGTGAGGAGGCCGAAAAGATGGGGGATAAGTACATATCAATAGAACATCTGTTCTTGGCGCTCCTTCTTGCCGACACCAGAGCAAGGGATATATTGGAAACGGCAACTTTCCTCCCTCCCGGAAGAGGGGGTCCCGAGCCTTCCGAGAATAGGGAGCTCAATTACGAGAAAGCTCGCAAGATGCTTTATGAGGTTCGTGGCAATCAGAAGATAGACGATCCTCATCCCGAGTCAAAGATACAGGTCATTGAAAAATACACCAATAATCTTACCGAGATCGCCAGAGAAGGTAAGATCGATCCTGTTATCGGAAGAAAAAAGGAAGCGAGAAGGCTTATGCAGGTTCTCTCAAGAAGAACCAAGAACAATCCCGTGCTTCTTGGAGAGGCCGGAACGGGTAAAACGGCCATCGTGGAAGGCCTTGCGCAAAGGATAGCCAAAAAGGATGTGCCCGAGAGCTTGAAGAATAAAGAGGTGATAAGCCTTGATATGGGAGCTCTTGTTGCCGGAACGAGATATAGAGGGGAGTTTGAGAACAGGATAAAAGCGCTTCTAAAAGAGATAAAGAGCAATGATGATAAATACATTCTCTTTATAGACGAACTCCATACCATTATAGGTGCCGGAGCGGCGGAAGGTTCTGTAGATGCCTCCAATCTTTTGAAGCCTGATCTTGCCCGTGGAAAACTCCGCGCTATTGGTGCTACCACTCTCAAGGAATACCAAAAGCATATAGAAAAGGATCCTGCGCTTGAAAGAAGATTTCAGCCCATTCATGTGGAAGAGCCCACGGAGGAAGAAGCGGTACTCATTTTGAGGGGAATAAAGGAAAAATACGAGATGCACCACGGAGTGAAAATAGATGATTCGGCAATAAAGGCTGCCGTGGAGCTTTCAGCAAGATATATAAGTGATCGTTTCCTTCCCGACAAGGCTGTAGATCTAATGGATGAAGCGATGAGCTCTTTAAGGCTTGAGGTGGAATCTCAACCTGCAAAACTTGAAGATCTCAGCAAAGAGATACAGGATCTGGAGATAGAAATGGAATCTCTTAAAGGAAGTAGGAGCGATGAGTCGGAGAGAAGAAAGAAGATTATTTCTCGTCAGCTTGCCGACCTTCGAGAGAAGGCGAAAGAGCTTGAATCCAGATGGAGTGCCGAAAAAGAGGCTATTTCCAGAATTAAGGATCTCAAGAACGAAATTGACAGCTTAAAATATGAGGCGGAGAGAGTCGGGCAAAGCGGCGACCTTCAGAGAGTGGCGGAAATAAAGTACGGAAAGATACCGGAGCTCAGCAAAGAGCTCAATACCGAGGAGAAGAAGCTCAAAAATCTTCAAAAGAAAAAGGCTGTTCTCAAGGAGTCCGTTACCAGAGAAGATGTTGCCAATGTGGTATCAAGATGGACGGGCATTCCGGTTACCAGCCTTCTTGAAGAAGAGGCGGAGAAATTAAGAAAGATGGAGGATATCATTTCCCGTCGTGTTGTCGGACAACAGGAGGCCATTTCCGCTGTTTCTCATGCTATTCGTCGTTCCAGAGCGGGAGTATCAGACGAGAATAGGCCGCTTGGATCATTTCTCTTTTTGGGTCCCACGGGAGTGGGAAAGACCGAAACAGCACGCGCGTTGGCGGAATTCCTCTTTAGTACCGAAGATGCCTTGATTACTCTTGATATGTCCGAGTACATGGAGAAGCATTCCACTTCCAAAATAATAGGTGCTCCTCCGGGATATGTTGGACACGAGGATTCCGGACAACTGAGTGAAGCGGTAAGGAGGAGACCTTATAGCGTGATTCTTATAGATGAAATAGAAAAGGCGCATCCGGAGGTTTTCAATATCCTTTTGCAAGTGCTGGAGGACGGTAAGCTTACCGATGCCAAAGGAAGAAAGGTTTCCTTCAAGAACACCATCATTATCATGACCTCCAATGTTGGTTCGGATCATATCACTGAAATGAGCACCATTGGATTTAGTGAATCGGGAGAGGAAAAGAGTAGCGAAGATCTCAAGGAGAAGGTGCAAGAAGCGTTAAAGAAGACTTTCCGTCCGGAGTTTCTAAACAGGATAGATGACAATATTATCTTCAATCATCTTACCAAGGAGGACATCAATAAGATAGTTGATCTTGAGCTTGAGAAGGTAAGTAGAAGAGCGATGGATAACAACCAGATTGCTGTAACTTTTCAAAAGTCCGTAAAGAATAAGCTTGCAGAGGAAGGGTTTGACCGTGAAATGGGAGCAAGACCCATGAAACGGCTTATTCAGAGAAAGATATTGAACCCTCTTGCGCTGGAGATAATTTCCGGAAGAGTTCCTCAAGGAGAAAGGGTCACGGTAAAGGTCAAGAACAACGAAGTGGTCTTTGAGGGGATTGGCACAAGTAAGAAAGGAAAGAAGAAGATACCTGTGGGAGGATAGATAAAGAAAGATTGGCAAAAATGATTGACCGCCCCTAGGGGGCGGTTTTTTGATGACTCAAGGGCTTTTGATGCCGAGAAAAGCTTCCTTTATAACAAGATCCGCTCCTTCATGTTCCCCGCTCTTCTCATCACCTTCTACCCCGTATCCGGCATGCCTTATGCGGAATTCACCCTCTTTTTCGGGATTTATTTCTTTTTCTATTTCAAAGGAAGCGGTCTTCCACTCCTCTGTGTTTACGCTCATCCATTCTCCGTATCTTCCTACTCCCCAATCATCTCCGGGAACTCTTATGCCGATCCTTATATCTCCCGTGCCTTTTACCATCAACTCTCCTTTATATTTAACCCCTTCCTCTTCAAAAGGATGGGAAAAAGATTGATCGTCATCTTCTCCTCCTAAATAGGAGAAGGAGTGTTCTATTCTCATTCCGCCCCCTTCCGGTTGTGATATATTCCCGTGGCTTGATCTCCATTTTTTCGGTATTTCATCTTCCCACTCCTCAAAGGAAGGGTTTGACAGAAGGTTTCCGGGATCTTTTCTCAATTTGAGCTCCA
This sequence comes from Candidatus Nealsoniibacteriota bacterium, assembly GCA_003555075.1. Taxonomy (GTDB): domain Bacteria; phylum Patescibacteriota; class Minisyncoccia; order Minisyncoccales; family PWPS01; genus PWHW01. The sequence goes on along the minus strand of PWHW01000006.1, from coordinate 21,548 downwards.
ACTTCTTGTCTTCTTTTATAAGAATGGTGTCTCTTTTTCCAAGGAAACCTTCTTTTGTCGCTAAATATATATAAGAATCCGGTATTACTTTTATTTTCTCTCTTCCACTTTTCCCGATAGTAATACGGTATTCCTTACTCTTGTCCTCTTTTCTGAAAAGTGTTGCTTGCACTCCTTCTTCCCCGAGGAGGATAAGTTCCTTTTTTTCTTTTTCTGACTCTTTTTCCTTCTTCTCCTCTTCCTTTTTCTTCTCTTCCTCCTCTTTTCCTTCTTCTTCCTCCTTCTTTTCGGCGCAAAACCCCGCATTTATAATGTTTTTGATCGTTGCCTCTCCCACTCCTTCCACTTTTTCCAGCTCTTCCATGTATTCTATGGGAGATTTACTTAAGAACTCCATTATGTTCTCGGCGGTATGTTCTCCTATGTATTTTACCTCCTTGAGTTCTTCCTTTTTTACTTCGTTTATATTCACTTGTTCCTTGAATCTGCATTTGTCCCTTTCCATTTTTAGGGTCTTACTTCTTTTTTCCATCTCTTTTGCTCTTTTCTCGTAACGACTTGCTCTTGAGAGGAGCGCTTCCACTTCCTCTTCCTTTTTGCGGAGTTCATTCTCCAGCTCGCTTATCACCTCTTTTTCCTCTTTCGGACTTTCTCCATCTTCCTTTTCTTCTTCTTTCTCTTTCTCTTCGCTTTCTTCTTTATCGCAGGAAACTATTACGGCCTTTCCCTTTTTTATTTCATTCACTGTCTTTTCTCCTATTCCGCTCACCCTTTCAAGCTCTTTTATGCTACAAAAGGGCCTTTCCGCGACTATTCTTTCGGCATATACGGGCCCTATTCCGCTTATTCTCTCAAGATCCTTTTTATCACTTTCGTTTATATCTATTTTCTTCTCTTCTAGGCTTTCTTCATCTTCTTTTTTCTCGGTGCTTTCTTTTTCCTTTTTTGCAAGTTCCAGCAACTCTTCAAGTTCTTCTCTTGTCAGCGTTACACCATCTTTTTTCGAACCTTCTTTTTCTTTTGCTATCCCTTCTTTTCCTTCCTCCTCCTTTCCCTCTTCTTCCTCCTGCTTCTCCTCCTCTTCCCTCTCTTCTTCCCCTTCTTCTTTTACGCATTCGGGCGGAGGGTCTACATACCACCCTTCTTCCTTTATGTTTTGCAGGGTCTTTTCGCCGATCCCTCTTACTTCTTTTATTTCTTTTGTGCTGCAAAAGGGTCTGCTTTCCATTATTCTTTCCGAGTAGGCCGAGCCTATGCCGGATATCTCTTTAAGTGCTTCTTTTGTAGCGGAATTGATTTCCTTTGCTTGCTCTTCTTCCTTCTTTTTACTCTTGTCACCGGCGAATTCCTCGTCGCGATCTTCTTTTTTGACGCTCTCAAGCTCTATTTCTGTTGAACTTTCTTTTTCAAAAGAAATGAAAGATCCCATCATTGCTCTCAAGGAATTTTCAAGAGGTTTTGAGGGCCCAAATGAGAATAATAAGAAAAAAATAAGAACAAGAATGGTCGCGGCGGAAATGAGGATATAAGGTTTTTTGTCGCTCATAAGAAGAAAACCCTTCTTTTTTCATCAAAAGAAGGGCTTGTTGATTTTGTATTCGCATATAAAAGAAGTACCTTTTCAAACATGGAACTTCTATGTGATTATTTAAGCGAAATTAACAGATATTCTTATCTTTTGCAAATATTCTTTTGCTTGACAAAATTTTCATAATGGACTACCTTTTTTTCACCATATTTAAAAAAGGAGGGAGGAGCATGCTTGCTACAAAGAAAAGCAAGAGAGCGGAAAGAGAAAAAAAGAGGAAAGAGGATGAGAACGGGAAGCAACGTCTCAACGTTGAAGAACTAAGAGAAAGCACAAAAGCGGGAGTGGCATACATTCCGCGCCGACTACCTCTTCGGAGATGGTGAAAGAGCCCCTTTTGGGGCTCTTTTCATTTCTATCTTTTTTTAGTTGTCTTTTTCACGAACTTCTCGAGCGTACTGCAAAAATCATCAAGATCCTTGAGATCCACCCACTCTTTTTTGGAGTGCGACCCTCCGCCTCTCGGTTTTATCACCATTACGGGTATGTTCTCCGCCGAAAAATGCCTTGCGTCGGTTGCTCCATGCGCAAAACCTTCCTTGATGCTTTTTCCGTGCTCTCTTGCTATTTTCTCGAACTCTTTGAAGTGAGGGTTTTTTGCATCGCATTCAAAAGGGGGAGCATAAACATCTTCCTTTATCTCTGTTCCTTCGTATTTTTCCTTTAAGGAATCAAGGATCTTTTCTATCTTCTCTTTTTCACCTTTGCTTGTGAATCTAATATCGACTTTCATAAGAGCCTTTTCGGCAATTTGATTGGTGGCTTCTCCTCCCTCTATCTTTCCGATGTTGATGGTCGGCTTGAATTCCTCCTCTTTTGTTTCCGTAAAATGGGATCTTAACTCTTTTGAGATATCAAGGAGCTTATGTATTGCCGAAACTCCTTCCCATGGACGCGAGGCGTGTCCTGCTTTTCCTTTTGTGCTTATTTCAAGATGCCAAGCCCCTTTTGCTTTTACATCGAATTTCCAGTTATCACCCCCGTCCGGAAGAAAGACGAAACTAGGGGAGTAACCTTCTTTTATTGCGGCACCTACGCCGTTTGCTCCTCCTATTTCCTCATCCGAGGTAAGAAGAAGTCCTACGCCATGTTTTTCCGGATTAGTGCGCTTTAGTATCTCTATATAACATGCAATAGCGAATTTCATATCATAAGCTCCTCTTCCGTAAAGCAATCCCTTTTCTTCTTTTGGGAAAAAGAGTTCCTCGTTTCCCGGAACCACGTCAATATGCGCCTGAAGGCAGAGCATTGGAGAATCGCTTCCCGCGTAAAGCAAAGGATATCCATTGTGTTTTTTGATTCTTGCTCCGTACCCTGTTGGTATCTGCTCTTTTACCCATTCCAGTGCTTTCTCGTTCTCTTCTGTTTCTCTGGAGAGTGTTCTTAATTTGATGAGCTGTTTTAAGGTTTTTTTCATGTCTTTATGGTTATAAGGGTAGTATTTGCAAGTTTAACAAAAAAAGGGGCGCAAAAAAAGAAGGGAAGCGTTGTCGCTTCCCTTTTTTGTCTTACCCTTCTGCTGCCGTGCCGGCAAAGCCCCCTCCGCGAGCTACATTGATCGCGCCTCTTTGTTGGTAGTTCTCCCACTTATCAAGGCGTATGATGGTGTAGAGGTAGTGAAGCTCTTTCCCGTCAAAAAGAAAGGCGGGATTCGCGTCCAGTGTGACATTTTCTTTCCCAAGTCTTATTTTGGGAAGCCATTTCGCCTTGAAAGCCCCGTAATTTCCGTTTGAAATTGCAAACCTCACTGCTCTTTCCCATTCTTGTTGCGTAAGATTCTTTCCAAAATATATTCCGCGTCCTGATCCTCCTCGGAGAGGTTTTAGAACATAGTTTTCTTTATTCTTGATCACCGATGCAGCGTTTTCTTGGGAAAGAGTGGCATCTTCTTTTTCCATTACCAGTCTCTTGTCGTCCACTGCCGTTTCTTGGGGAGAAAAAAGGTGGTTCACTACTGTCGTGGAGTTGTTTTGTGCTCTAAGAAGCCATTTTCCGAAATCCCACGGAAGATCGTCATCCTGTTTCCATTGGATTATTCCCCATCGCCAAATAACTTCCGGTTTTTTGCTTACCACTTCTTTCGGGGACATGGGAACCGTTTTGAGACCTTCCTTTCTTAAGGCATCAAAGAAATATGATCCCCAACAATTCTTTACGGCTCCGTTTCCTTGCACGAAAGCAATTTCCTTTTTTCCAAAGAAGTATCCCATCATTTCCGCCAGTCTTTTTGCGGCAAGGGGAGTGCCGTTTTTTACAGCTTTTTTTAAGGCAGCATCTGCCGCGGCACATTCCGGATCTTGTGCATTGATCTCGTAACATCCCTTTACCTCAAGGTTTCCCAGATCGTAAGAAATACTTCCGTTATCGGTTTTCTTTTTCGGAAAGGAATGTTCTACATCCGGTATCATGTCAAATCTTACATGTCCGATGAATTTCTCTTGCGAAAATCCTTTTCTTGCCTTTTCCCAGATCCTTTTTGCTTCTTTTATGAGTTTTCTTTTTTCCTCCTCGGAGATGTGCACGAATCCGTTCACATATCCTACCGGATTTCCGCTCAGGGAGAACTCGGGAGCGCTCTGAATGACAGAAGAGTTTTCAAAAAGAACTACCCTCAATTTTATCCCTCCTTTTTTGATCTGCGGACCTTTTGGGCCCGGAAGGATCCTTCTTTGAAGAACCCGGTCCGGGACCAAAAAAACTCCCGAGAGTTTTCTCGGGAGGTGTTCTTGTTTTTCCTTTCTTTATTTTATTTATTGGATCATGCGAAAACCTCCCGAGTATCCCTCAAGGATGATAATAAGCACAATAAGGAGAATGTTTTTCGGGTGGGTTTTCATATATCTATCTCGATTATTGGACCATTATATTGATTGTATTTTATTTGTCAAGATAATATGCATATAAAGAGATCCCCGAGTGTTCGGGGATCTTTGTTCTTGTTTTCTTATATCGAGGAAATGACAAAGTATATACCTATTCCTATGAGGCATAATCCTTGTATGATCCCGATCATGGGCATTATTTTCTCTTTTTTCATCAAAGAACCTCCTTTCCGTAAGTGCTTTTATTATAACACTTTTTTCAAATTTCTTCAATATTGATTCTTGACAAGAAAGAGAAAAAGGGGTAGGGTATTTTCCACAAAAAGGAGGTGATATGCATGTGTTTGAGTTCTTGGCTTGCCGGAATAGAGGATGAGGCGGTTCTGAAAGCTGAAATGGAAGAGTTGAAAAGAAAGAGTGCTCCTTGCGATCTTCCCGTGGAAACATTGGGAGAAGAAAAGAATGATGAGAATTAAAACTTCCCTTATAGGGAAGTTTTTTTATTCTATTACCTTTTTAGCTTCATACAATGAGTTTTGGGTGTTGTTGTTGGTTTGCCTTATGCTCCGGCAAAGAGGGTGGGGTTACTGAACAAGATTGCCGTTCACGAACACCTCTTCAAAGAATCTTCTCTCGTTTTTGATGAGAATTGCGGTAAAGAACTCCTGTAGATAGGAACGATTTTTAAGAGGGTTCAGGAAGGAGGAGGAGAGGGTTTTCTCCCAATATTCTAAGGCAAAAGAAAAGGGTGATACGCTGTGGTCTTGCGGCTTGCTGTAAGAAAGGGTTTTTTTGGTTATTCCTGCAGGAACTTCCGTAGGCATTCTAACGATCCTTTCTTCGGGAGGAGTTTCCTCTTCCTCCGGCTCGGGCTCAAACACTTCTTCCTCTTCCTCTTCTTCTTCTTTTTCCTCCTCCTCTTCCTCTTTTGGTGCAGGAGCGGTTCTCGTGCTTCCCCGGCTCCTCTTTACGGAAGTTTCTTCCTTTTTGCATGTATCGTCCTCTATCACGATAGAGTGATCCTCTCCGCAGTAATCGTGGTTGTATGAATAGAAAATTTCCCTTGATCCGTCATCTATGCAGATACTGGAAATTTCTTTTTTTTGGCAAAGAGAGCTATCGGCGTTTCCGAAATTCAATTCCTCCTTATTTTTTCCGTAATCTAAGGATACTTTGTGGAAGAGTTCTTCCGGATATGTTTGGAGAAACGGTCTTTTCTCCTCGTTCTCTCCCTCTAGAATTTTGTATTCTCCCGGAAGGAGTCCTGTAAAAACATAAAAACCCTCTTCATTGGTAGTGGTTGCAGCGCTTACGGGACCCTCCAGAATTATTTCCCATCCGGGCAAAGCCTTATCTTCCTCTCCAACCATCCCGTCAAGCTCCTCATCAAGGTACTTATAGCCCGATATTGCTCCGTAACGGCATATCTCCCAAGCTATTGTTTCGTATATTTCTTTTAGATCTTTTCCTTCCGGAGCATGATAATAATTTGCCCCGGTTAGATCGGCTATCTCTTGGAGCATTTCTTCGTTTATTTCCTCCTTTTCTCCTAAGCCGATAGTAAATATTTTATATCCCATTTGAGCGGCTATTTGTGCTTTTCCCAGAGCGTAATCGACATCTTCTTGGTATTCTCCGTGTCCCGGTCCGTGGGGTTTGTTCGCTTTTCCGTCCGTAAGGAGTATCATTACCTTAGTTGCTTCTTCTCTCGCGCGGGGAGAAGAAAGCTCTTCGTTTCCTTTCTTTATTGCGTCCCCGATATTGGTTGATCCTTCGGCGGTCAATTTCTCCAAAAAGGAACGCGTTAAAGAATGGTCGCCTGAAAGCTCTTTTTTAAGATCTGCTTTTTCATTGAAAGAAACAAGGGCGGAATGGTCGCTTTCTTGAAAATGGCCTAGAAAATTGTCTGCCGCCTCTTTGGCATCAACGATCTTTGTACTTCTTGCGGGAGTGTAATTATGGTCCGTTCTGCTATAGGTAATTATGCTTTCATCGGGATCGCTCATTTCTTCCTCGCACCATTCCTTGGAAACATCATATTTCACATTACGGAACCATGTATAGAATCCCTCTTCCTCGTACCATTTAGCTTCCGGCCATTCGCATTTACTCCTCCTTTCTCCTTCGTTCATACTCCCGGAAATATCCATTATAATGACTGCATCGGTATCCACTTCACACATTTCTTCGGAGTGAACGGATCCTTCCGCAAGAAAAAGTAAAAAGAGAGCGCAAAAAAGCGGCACTGCCTTTTTGAGAAATTGTTTTTGATTATTATTTTTAGACATGTTCTTTGGTTAAAAAAGACTTTTTATTTTTCTTGCTGTTAACTCCCAATATCTTTCAAAAGAGAAATTACTTCTTAACGCCAGTGAGTAAATTAATGCCGAGAACGCAATAACGATAAGCAGTCCCGTTATGAAATTTCCTCCTCCCAGCAAAGCGATTGCGGCAAAAAAGGGGTTGTGCAACACATTTCCCACATTGAAATTGAAGTGATTCTCCTTTAACGGCTCAGTATCCGAGAGCACTATCATCTCCGCTCTATACTTCCCTCTCTCCTCTCCGGCGGTCTGCCATAAAAAGGGGTCAATTTCCTTTGTTTCTCCCGGAGAGATTCGTTCTCCGTCTTCTAAATAAGGGAAAATAGCGTTGAAAACGACCGATTCATCGTCTTTTATTATTCTCACTTGAAGATCCGGAGCCAGAGAGACATTTCCGGTGTTCTTATATATGACCCTTACTTTCAATGGCTCGCCCAACGGGAGATCGTATTTTTCCGGAATGAAGGTTGCTTCTATTTCTTTTATTTCTTTGTCAGTGACTTCTATATTCACTTTCCGGGTGATCATCTTTGTAATGGTTGCCGTACCTTTTTCTCCGGGATCTCCGGGTTTTTCACTTATCGATATCTCTCCTGTATAGGATCCGTTTGGCGCATCTTTTGGGATCTCCACTCTTGCTAAGATATCTTTGTAGCTCTTGGAAGGAACGGATATTTCTTCTATTTTTTCAGAGCTTTCCGGATCAAAAAAAGTTATCCAGCCCTCTACATCCCCCTCTTGCTGGAGGGAGTAAACAGAAACTTCGTTTCCGGCATTAAAGACCGTTACCGTCCTTATTGCGGTCTCTCCTCTTAATCCATTTGAAACGACCAGCGGATCCGTGATCATTCCTATGGAGTACATTTTGCTTGGCGCAAAAAGGAGAATTAAAAAAAGAAATAAGATAATTTTTTTCATGAATTTGTGGATTTATCCCGATGGTCCGGAAGCAAACTACTCTCTTTGCTTCCGGACCGGCGGGACGGAAGACCTTAAAAGATCCTCCGTCTCCACTATCCTAACAATCTTCCAGAGCGCAAGGAGTATAACACTCAAGATGATCAACGCTTCTTCCGCTCAAGACCATTTCTCCGGTGTAGTCCGTATGTACGGGGAACTTGTGAACCGTAATTCCGAAATCCATTTCGTTTGCCTCGGAAAGATCAAGATGGTTGTCTATCCATTTTCGCTCAGTCCATCCCGTATCAAAGGACGGCGAATAATGGGTCCACGAAGCATCACTTCCTATTCTTGCCTTGAAAGTGGCATTGGAATTTGAGCTGGTGTAGCCGAGCCCCATGTCACTTTGTTCAACTCCCATTCCAAGCCTCGTGTTACCGACATTTCTTACTGTTGCCCTGTCGTCTTCGGGATCAAAAGTCCTGTCTCCGCTAATGATCTTTTGTGTCCCGGTCTTTACCGTTCCGTAATCGATACTGTCAAAGTCGATCTCGAAGGCGGTAAGGGGAAGATAATCAAAGCCGAACTCATGAATGGCTCCCGGTCCGTGATCATCACGGACGTCTATCTCTACCTCGTAGTATCCGGAAGGATCCTCGTAAGAGATCTCTTTTTCGTAACACCAGACTGCAGCGGTCTCTTTTTGAAGGACCTGCTCTTCTCCGCAGATCTCATCATAATCTGATGCCCCCTCCCATTCGGGCAGGTTATGATTGTTGTTTCTTATGTGGTTACAAAAGAGATTGTATCCCTCACTCTTTCCCAGCTTGCCCAATTCGTCCTGTTGCATTTGCAGCCCGCAACCGTCCCCGCTTTGGCCGGGAAGAGGATTATGGTGATCGCCGAGAGCGATGTTGTCCGGATAATAAATGCGTGTGTACACATTATCAATGTCATCTAATCCGTCAGGATCGGTAGCGATTGTACAGATCCTTATGGTAGTATGCTCTTCATGGACGCCGGAAGGAAGAATTTGGGAGTATGCCGCATCACTGTCATCCGACCATCCGTTTTCACGAGCGGCCCATGATACAAGCACCACCGGACTATGATCGTTGTCCCCGCCCTCGTTTTTTGCGCTGAGAGTAGTTGTGACGCTTTCCGGGGAAACCGCCATTACCGGAGTAAGTCCCCCTAAGGTCATCGCAAAAACGAGCATAAAGGTCATGATTTTTTTTGTTTTTTTCATATATCTTTTTTAGTTAACATTTTTATAGCGCTCGACCTTTACGGGGACTTTTGCGCTCGAAACCCCTTCAGGACGCTTCTTTATTAATTCGAGCTTTTTTCTAAAGAAGCGTCCGGAGTGAGTTTCAAGTAACGGGAAACAAAGGCCACCACAAAAATGCAGCACCTCCTTTGCATGAGATCAACAAAAAACTCTTCTTTCCGGCAAGAAAGGCAACACGAATTCGCTCTATTATCATATTTGAGAGGTTCCCGTTAAAAAAGAAAAAGAGCGGGTAAGGAGCTGATCCTTGAGAGACTCTTGAGGAAAGCATTGCCAAAAAACCTCTTTTTTTGCTTTTTTCCTTCTGTATCTATAGACGGTTTTTCATAATCTCCATTACACTAAACGCAATATTTTTTTGAAATTGGAAGGTATTCTCCGCGCAATTGCTATATAATAGAACGAAAAAAAGTGGCAAATAAAAAACAGAGTGCTTACGGGCACTCTATAGAAATATAAAGAAAGTTTTTTCGTATCTTTTTCTAGGCTCTTTTCATTCTATAAGAAATCTTTTTCTGTAGTTTGTGAGGTTTTCTATACCGTCTTTAGTAACGCAAACCACGTCCTCTATTCTTATCCCTCCTTTTTCGGGGTAATATAATCCGGGCTCCACGCTGAATACGTTTCCCGGTTCCAATTTATTTTTTGCATTGGGTTTGAGATAGGGGTCTTCGTGAACTTCTAGTCCCAACCCGTGGCCCGTACCGTGCACAAAACCTTCCTCGTGTCCGGCTTCTTGAAAGATCTTGCAGACCTCCTTGTGAACTTCCTCTCCCGTAATGCCGGGACGGAGAATCTCAAGGGCTCTTTCTTGGGCTTTAAGGACGAGATCGTACATTTCTCTTATTTCTTGTGAGGGCTCTCCTTTCACGTAAGTTCGGGTCATGTCGGCAAAATAACCGTGCTCTCGGCTCTTAGGGAATATATCGCAAACGATTGTGCTTCCCGGTTTTATTTCTCCGCTTCCCGGGTGATGGGGGAATGCCGAATGTTTTCCCGAGGATATTACCATTCCCTCCGGATTTTCCATTCCTTCAAAAAATAGGATTTTCTCCACTTCTTTTTTCAGCTCTTCGCTTGTCAAGGGTTTTCCTTCAAAAATTATTTTTTTTTCTTCTATCTTTGAATTTTTCAATATCTCTTCTATCTTCTCAAAGGCCGAAAGGGTCTTCTTGAAGCTTTCTCTCATCTTGCTCACTTCTTCCTTACTCTTTTTCGCTCTATTTGCAAAAAAAGGGGAGACGGGATGGAGTTTTATTCCTTTTTCCCTCAAGAGATCCGCGAGAAACAAGGGAAAGGAAGAGGGAACCTCCACCTCTTCTCCCTCGGGGTTGTATTCCCGAAGGATAAGGAGGGCCAGCTTTCCTGCTCTTGAAAAGTTTCCTCCCATTTCCTCGGCTTTCTTTAAAAACGGCTCGAGAGGTACCGCTTCTATATCCGAAGAACTCTTTTCCTTGAAAGTGTCTATTTCTCTTTTATCGAGGAAGGTGTATCTTTTGTTGTCCTTCTCCAAATAAAAGAAGGGGTCCGGCACATGGATCCCTGTGGCATAGAACATGTCCTTGTTATGAGTGTTGTCGTAGATCAGTCTCATTCTTCCACTATCTTGTTATTATTCTTCTCCCAAGAGGGAGTAATGATGACCACCGCCTTTCCTTTACCCGTTATCCTGTATTTCACTCCGGGAAAGACAAGGAACATGTCTCCCGGAAGAAGTTCGTGGCCTCCCTCTTCTTTTGTCTCCAGAAAGAATTTTCCTTCCTGCAGAAAGATGGTTTCCGTGCTCACATCATTTACGGACCATCCTTTTTGGGGATAGACTCCATCCATTTCCACGAGGGCTGCTGTCTGATCCCCTTTCGGGGAGGAGGGGTAAAGTCTTCCCTCGGTTCCTCCCGGTATTTCAAAATTTTTTCCGTCTTCTTTTTTGATAAGCATAATTGGCTTGATTTTAGAAGCTTTCTTCTTTTCTGTCAAAAGATCCTTTCATATAAAAAAGAGCCGCTCGTAAAGAACGGCTCTTTGCAACAGGGCCTAATAAATAACGTTCCGCAAATAAAGGACCGGACGAATGGTCTTGCTCATACCTTGCATGAAGGGGGCCATTGAAACCGAATCCACTCCCAGAAGGAGGGGGTTTGAGAAGTTTCCTGAAACCTCTCCCATTGCCATGTATTCCGGCGCTTGGAGTTTCAACACTTCCTTGGAGTCCACTTCTTCCCCGAACCATCTTTTATAAAGGGATTTTCGGGCTTTTGCTATTATTTCTAAGTCATTTTCTGTGATTCCCAGTGCTCCGTAGTCTCCTTGCTCTACATTGCGTTTGGCGTCCTCTAAGATGTCCTCAAAGGGTCGGGGAGCGATCTCGCTGATAAATGGCGTTCTCAGGTTTTTGTCCGGAATGGGGCAGGCATTCTGAAAAGCCTCTTGGCTTCTTCGGAGTCGGCGCAAGAACTCTTCCTTGGTGACTCCCACCCTCTTTCTTGTCTCTTCCGATTCTGCCTCAAAATCGCCTATGGCGACCACGAAATTCACTTCCAATCCTCTTTCATGGAAGAAGTGCCAGAGCTTCGGGATGGAGTAAAGAGCGCGTTGTGCCACGTATCCTATACTGTCTCCGAGTCCCTTGAAGGTGTACACTTTTGGATTGGCGGGATTTCCCGTGTTCTCCGTTTCATAATCCGGACAGACCGGAACGATCACGGTCGTCGGCTCTCCTTCCAATGCCCGATAGAACCAGTCTCTTATGCTTTCCATGATGCTCATCGGAGGATAAGAGATTCCTATTTCTTCCACCAGTAGTTTTGCAAAAGCCTCTCCTTCTTCACTGAAAAGGAGCGGTTTTACCCTTTGCTGGATATTGGTGGGGAAGGTGTTTATCTCCACCCTCTGCTTGAACATTTCCCTTCCTTCTTCCCTCTCAAAATGGCGCCTGTAGGACTCTAATACAATTTCTGCAAGGGAAGCGTGGGGATTGGGATGGTCGTAGAACAGAACGAAATGCTTCCCTTCTTCCATCACCGCTTTCCATTCAAACTCCGGAAAAGCTGTTTTAATGATCCTGTATGCCGGTTCGTATCTCGGCCAATGCCTTCTTTCGCGGAGTCCGAGATCCTCAAGAACTTTTTGTGAAGGTTTCCTCCCCGGAATACGCTCCTGTCTTTCTCCGTGCCTTTGTACCTTATCGATCCTTTTCGCGGTGTCCTTGGAATACAAGGACTTCAAATTAACAGCCAATGCGGATCTCTCCTTTCAAAATTGTTTTTTTCAGGCCTGTTGCATTTTCAAAAGAGCTTTTTTCCCTCCTTTTTTGGAACCTTTCGGCCTGAGGAGCAAAGAAGGTTGATCTTCGCTCCTTAGGCCAAAAAGAAGAACCTCCCGAGTTTTTCGGGAGGTTTCGGAATTTTATTTTAGATTGCTTTTATGATTTTGATAACCGAAAACCTCCCTGTCTTGCCCAAATGACATAGCAAAGAAGCATAAGGGTTTTCATTGTGGGAACGGTTTTCATGGTTATCTCTTTTAGCTTTGGCGACATTATAATGATATAAGAAAATTTGTCAAATCAAAGAAAAAAAGAGAGGCTTTTGCCTCCCTTAATCTTCTGTGGCGACGGTTCCTCCGTATCCGCCGCCCTGAAGAACATTGATGGTCCTTCTTTCATAATAGCTATTCCAAGGCTCCATTCTTGTTACTGCATACAAGAAGTGTAACTCTTTTCCTGTTGCAAGGAAGCTGGGCAAAAGGTCGAAGGCGACCGAAACTCCGTTTAAATTCACTTTCGGAAGAAGGGTCTTCTTGAAGAGGCCGTAATTTCCGTCAAGATAAGCCCTGATGATCTTCTTTTTCCATTCTCGCGGATCCGTGTGGTCGCCAAATACGATATTTTTTCCCGAAGCTCCCCGGAGCGGTTTTAGCACATAAGATCCTCTTTCCATTTGCAATGCCTCTTCAAGGTTCTTCTTGGAGTCCAGAATGATATCCTCCTTTTTGGCGATAAACCTTTTGTTTGCAATATCCTTGCCTCTGCTTTTCGGAACGGTATTGAAGACATCAATGTTTTCTTGGGCTCCAAGGAGCCATTCTTGAAAATCGTGCTCATACTCCGCATATTCTCCTTTGAGGTCCACATCGCCCCATCTCCAAAGGGGAGAGGGCTTCTCTTTCACGGCTCTTTCGGCGCTTGTTTCTTTCACTTTCAATCCGTTGCAATTCATTTGCCCCAGCAGAGCGTCTCCCCACGACCTTTTGGCCTCTCCGTTTCCCCTTACCATTGTTATTTCGTCTGTCTCGTATTCTTGCGATAAGGCTTTGGCGAGCTCTGTAGCCGCGGAGGGCGTGTATTGCGCTATTTCCGGAAACTTCTTCCGATAAAGACTGTCGCAACTCATGCATTCCGGGCTGTGGCAATTGATCTCGTAAAGATCCTTTATTCCCACTCTTCCCAAGTCGTATCCTTCCTCTGTTTCTTCGGGAGTTCCGCTGATTTGTGGCACAAAGTCAAACCTTATATGCGCCTTCATCTCCGGAGGAGCGCCCGAAAGAAGGAAAGCTCTCTCCCATATTCTTTGCGCAATACTTATTATTCTTTCAAGCTCTTCTTTGGAGACCGTAAAATACCCCTGCAGGGCGCCTATCTTCTTTCCTCCTACGACAAAACCTTCTCTTTCTTGGAATAACTCTTTTTTTAAAAGAACAAGTTTCACCTTGATCCCTCCTTTTTGTTTTGGACTTTTGGAAAATTAAAAAACCTCCCAGAGTCCGGGAGGTTTTTTTATTGGCGGCTAATTATTACTAAAAAAGCCTCCCGGACTTTGCGAGGTCGGTTCTAAAGAAAAAGAAGTTTTTTCTCAAGATGTTTTTCATAAGTGCTTCCCATTATAATACCCGTCACTTTTTTGTCAACTGTCTTGACAAAAAAGAATTTTTGACGTAGGGTCTTATACATTGTTATCGCTCTTTATATTTTTTAGCTTTAAAAGGAGGGAGATGCTATGGAAGAGAAAAAGAAAGAACTTAGAAAATACTGCAACGCTCCCACCATTCTTTGTGATCACAAAGAAAGCTGTGAGGAGTGCGATTCTATCCACAAAAGATATGCTCTCGCGAAACTGGAAGAGGAGCAGATAATTCTGGGCAGGGCATAGGATCCTTTTTTGCAGTCTTTTTCTTATGAAAGGAGGTGTCTTCTTTGTTTTCCATCGGCTGTGATAAGATTTCTTTGCAAAGAGTGAATGCCATTTGCAACTCTAAGTTGTTCAAGGAAAAGGGGATAGTGGCTGTTGTCGATGGGGACTGCAAAAAGATCTTTTTCCAAAAGGATGAAGTGTCTCTGGAGAATAACGAAAAAGAGAAGGAGTAAGAGAAAGGAGTGTTATTTATTACGGCGAAGGGCAAGAACAATCCTCGCAAGAAGGCCGCTAAGGCTATGAGAGAAACAAACAAGGAACGAAAAGAAACAAAGAACAAGACAAATAAAAACAAAAAGAGCGAAAAATTTCATTAAAGGGCTTTCATAGCCCTCTTTTTTTATTGACAGACCCTTTTTTCTCTTGTACCTTGAATTCAAGCTATAAAGGAAAAGGAGGGAAGAGAAGGAAAAATAAAAAAAAGGAGGTGTTGATCTTTGGCTCTCAAGGAGAGTGATATAAGAAGGGAACTTGAAGTGAAGGCCAAGATGGAGAAACAGAAAAAGGGCGAGAAGGTGTTTCGTACGAAATCCGGCAACAGGTAATTCAGAATGAGTTTACATACATCACATGTTTATATAAAAATAAGGGTCCTTGCGGCCCTCTTTTTTTGCGCTTTCTGGGGTTTTGGTGCTTCTTTTTGCCAAGGCAAGATCACCTTTCCACCGCTTCCGGCTGATAATGCTCGTTTAGCTTGTAGTGTACTTTTCTCATTCCCTCTATTTCCCCCTCTTTTATTTCAAGTTCCAGCATGAATCCTCTCATCGTCTCTTCCGAGAAATACTGGTCAAAAATGAAATTTCCCAAAGAGTAGGCTATATATTTTCCTTCATACTTTTCCACAGGCTGGGTAACATGCGGATGGTGCCCTATCCCTCCGTCCGCTCCGCTGTCTATCGCTTTTTTGCTCAATATCTTTTGGTTCTCATTCGGCTTTTTTTCGTACTCCTCTCCGTAATGGAAGCTGACAAAGATAAGATCCGCTTCTTTCTTTGCACTCTTGATATCCTCTTCCATTCTCTCTTGGGAAAGGTTTGTTATCCCGCTTCTCTCCTCTTTTGCAAAAGCGTGGGGGTAAAGAAATTCCGTATAACCCAAGAAACCCCCTCTTGTTCCGTCCTCAAGCTCTATAACAGCGGGGAAGTGAGCCTCTTTTTCCGAGAATCCGGCACCCGTGTATTTTATCTTCTCTCCTTCAAGTCTTCTCATGGTATCCTCAAAAGCTTCTCTTCCGTAGTCAAAGGTATGGTTGTTCGCCAGAGACACGACATCAAATCCGGCAAAAGAAAGCCCTTCCATTGCCTCCGGGGGAGCGCGGAAGGAGTATAATGCTCCGGTATCCTCGCCCTTGTCCGAGATCATGCTCTCCAGATTTCCAAAGAGGATGTCTGCTCCTTTCAGGGTTTCTTTTATCTTCAAAAAAGGAAAGGCGTAATTTTCTCCATGCCTTTCTGTCATCTTTTTTACGCCCCTGTCAAGCATAATGTCTCCCGTAAAAAGAATGGTGTATGTTTCCGGACTTTTCGGATCCTCTCTTTTTTCTTCCTCCTTTTCTTGCGTGCTTGTTGCGAGGAACGGAATACGGAACTCTTTTTCGGAGAGAGCGCTAAAGAGAAGGGCTCCGAGGATTATCCCCATACCGAAGGCGAGAAGTTTTTTCATCCTCTTTTCCATATAAGAAATGTTGTTTTGTTTCTCAATTCTAAATGAAAACGCTTTTTTCGTCTAATGAAAAAACGGAAAAAGCGTCCTTTTCTTCTTCTCCCTTGATTTTTTGTGATTTTGCTGTTATAGTATCATCACATGTTCCTTGGGAGGGTACCTTTACACTGTTCTTTTTCCCGCTTGGGATTGATTTATCTTAATAAAGGTCATAATTCTTAAACAAAAATATGAGTGAAGATTTTTTTAACTTGGAAAGAAAACCGAAGAAAAAGGGAAGGAACGATATTACCCTCTCTGTAGCGGTTATCGCTCTCATTTTCCTGCTTGTTCTCGGATTTGTTGCCATAAGGGAATATAATGCTCGGGAGATACTTTCTTCCGCTTCCCAAAATATGGCGGCAAGTGTCGAGAGAGCCTTCTTTGGCGAAGAGGAGATGGAAAAGGAAGAGGAAAAAGAGATAATCCCCGAAGAGGAAACAGAGGATATTGAAACGGAAGAAGAAGAGGATGGCATCGCGATAACCGCAAGAACGAATGCTTACACGGAGAGAGCGCATAGCGGGGATGGGCTTACCCATGTTGCTCGGCGCGCTATTACCTCCCACATGGAAAAGGAAGGCCTCGAGCTTTCCGACGAAGAAAGGGTTTTTGCCGAAGACTATGTCCAGAAAACTCTTCAACAGGAAAGAGGAAGCGACTTCCTTGAAGTGGAAGAGGAGGTTGAGATCTCCGAGGAACTCATTGATGAAGCTCTGGAAGAAGTGGGTGAGCTAACTCCCGAGGAATTGGAGAACTTGGAGCAATACTCCGCCCTTGTAACGTTTTAGGATACTCCGAGTGCCATTGAAGCGAAAGGCTCTAAGAGAGCCGGAAGGTTTCGCTTGCGCTTGCTCGGAGGAGATCCTTCGCTATGGATAAAACTTATTTTATAGAACTCACCAATAAGCTTTACCGGATAACTCTCTTTTTTCCGGAAAAAGAACCACTCAGGGAGAAGGTAAGGAAGATCGCCGACGAGGTGCTTTCCGATCTTACCGTTATCCTTGAAGGAGTAAGGCACGAGAAAAGAGAGGCTGCTTTCCGGGTGGAAAGGAACCTGCAAATAATGGAGGTGCTTTTGGAATTGTCAAAAAGGCAACTGTGGATAGAGAAAGAGGAGATAGAGAGGGTGCAAGAGAACTACGATGCCATAAAAAGGGAAATAGAGGAGTTCAACGACATGTCGCGAAGACAGATGTTAAAGAGGGGCATAGGAAGGGAAATGGCGGCTCTCGTGGAGGGCGATCTCTCCAAGGAAGGGGAGACTCCTTTCAAAAAGGAGGAACAAGAAGAAAGGGAGGAACAAGAAGGGAATACAAAAGAGGAGAGAACGGAAGAAAGGGGGGCGCAAGAAGAGGCGGGCTTTGCAAAAAAGGAGGTTCAACCTTCTTCGACTTCCTCTTCTACCCCGAAAGAGCCTGCGAAAAAAGAAAGAGAGTTTGCAAAACTCAACAAAAGGCAGCAAAAGATATTGGGAATATTGAAAAACGAGGGCAAAAAGATGCAGGTAAGGGATTTCCAAAGGGCGCTTCCTGATACGACCAAGAGGACCCTTCGCAGGGATCTTAGCGCCATGGTGGAAAAGGGTTTTGCAAAACGCACCGGTAAGGGGAACACCACTTACTATATAAAAGCGTAGTTTGTTTGTCGTCCTAGATAGGACAAAGGAATGACCTACCTAGGACAGAGATAGGACAAAGAAAGAAACCCCTTTTGTCCTATCCTTGTCCCTTCGCAATTCCCGTCTTGCTTGCTATGTTTCGGGAGAGTTTGCGGTAATAGGACAAATATTTGAGAAGAGATATTTTGTCCTAGATAGGACAAAAAGGAAGATGGTTTTTACCCCCATATTTTCTTTTTCTTACCTTTTCTTTTTTTGGCCTTACCTTGCTTTTTATATTCTAACAAAGGGTCTTGGTTTCAAACCTCTCTTTTCGTGGTATAATAAACAGTGCTATAATAGTTTTTCCAAGATCCAAAGAAAGGGTAAAAAACAGAAAACCTAGAAAACCAAAGATTTACATTGTTTCTTCAATATGTTTTTCAAAAGAAAGAAAAAGAACAAGCAAAAGGAATTTGAAAAGATTTACGATGACAATGTTGATCAGATATTCCGATTTGTTTATCTCAAAGTGAACTCCAAGGACGATGCCGAGGATATGACCTCTCGCGTTTTTACTCGTCTTTGGGAAACGATACAAAGGGAGGATTTCAGTGAATTGCAAAACCCTCGCGCTTTCCTCTACTCTGTAACGAGGAACATGGTGATAGACTACTATCGTAAACACCGACCGAGGCAATTGGAAGAAAGCGAGGGGAGTAATCCCTATTCTGTTCCCACAAAGAACTACAGGTCAAGGCATGTCCCGCTGGAGGACATTGTCGTGGAGGACAGGCAAATGAGAGCGGATGAAATAGCCGCCATCAGATCGCAAATGGAAGAGGTGAGGGAGGCTCTCTCAAAGCTCAGTGATAACTACCAGAACATCATCATCTGGTATTATCTTGACGAACTTACCACTTCCGAGATCGCCGAGCTTCTTGAAAAACCCGAGAGCTCTGTGCGCGTGCTCATCCACCGTGCTGTCTCTTCCCTTAAAAAGAGCATGGAGGATAACAGAAAGAAGAAAAAAGGTTCTTAAATAGAAGAACTCATCTTTTGATGTTTTTTGTATTTTAAAAATGGGGTGTAACACTTTTTTCATTTTTTCGTCTCCTAGGAAAGCGGCGCATTTAAAGACCTTTAATAAACACCTAAGTCTTGAGTAGCTGCTTACGTTTTTAACCTTTAATTTTTCAGATCGCTTGTAAAAACTTTAAGTTTTATGGAAAGGGAAGTATTGAGAAAAATTTATACGCTCCGAAAAATAGGTCCCGACAAGGATTGGAAGGACAGTGCCAAAAAGAGCATCTTAAGCGAAGGCGCTTTGGCTCCCGAGGCAAAGAAAGCTACCATCTGGGATCATTTTGGAGCTCCCGTTTCAAACTCCGGGCTTGCATTGGCCGGAGCTTTTGCTTTTCTTTTCATTTTTGCTTCTTTGGCTTTCCCGCTCTTTCCGGACTACGACTACGAAAGGAAAGAGGTGGTCGTTGATCTTCCCATGGAAGTTGCAAAGGAAGATGAAGGCGCGGGAGAGTTAAAGGAAGTGGCACAGAGCGGGGACGAAGAGAACAGAGAGAAAGTGCAGGAGAAAAACCCCATAGAAAAGGATCTTGCTTCCGTGGAGGACAGTTATCGCGAGATACAAAGAGAGGTGCTCGGCACCCTTGTGATGTCCGGCATTGATGGTGTGGAAGGAGATCTCACCGATAAAGAAATAGCCGAGTATCTTGTAGAAGAAATGGAAGGAGAGAGCAAGGAAGATGCCGGAGAGGAGATTGTTACCATGATGACCGAAGAAAGCGAAGAAGATGATGATAAAGAGCACATTCAGGAAGCGAAAGAGGCGCTTGAGAACGAGGACTACGAAAAGGTATTTGACATTTATATAACCCACGAATATAATTAAAGAATGCGTGCCGCAAGGGCTTTGAGAGCGTTTCCTTCCTTGGAGGTATTGAATGAAAAAGAAAAGGGCGCGCAATTTGAAATTAAAATACAATGTTTGCAATTCCGATAATTAGCGAAAACCAGTCGTTTTCCCTACCTTTCTTTTTAAAGAGGGGGATGGTCGACAACGACAGTGTTATAAGAAGTTACGAAATTAAAAAGAGTCATTAGATTATTAACCGGCAAGACACGCAATAAAAGCGTGCTTGCAAGACAAAATGAGTAATATTAAAAAGATTGTTGTAGGGTTGATGTCCTTCGCGATCCTTTTCGGTGGCGCTGCCATGGTAACAGGTGAAGAAGACAACGACTTGCTCGACAGACTTCAGGAGCTCATGGATGAGATGGATCAGATAGAGGAAGCTCTCGGAGAAGATGTTGAGGATGTCGAAGAAGAGGAGGAAGAACCCACTGAAACAGTTGCGATCGAGGGTATTCCCGAAGACTTCACCTTTACCCGTGCGCTTAGCACCGGAAGCAGGGGTGAGGACGTAAAATACCTTCAGATCCTACTTAACGCTGACGAAGCTACTCAGCTCGCCGAAACAGGCGCCGGTTCGCCCGGAAATGAGACTGAGTATTATGGTCCTATAACTGCTAATGCAGTTACTAGGTTCCAAGAAAAGTATGCTGGTGAGGTATTAGAACCTCTCGGGCTTACTGCCGGAACAGGTTACTTCGGTAACTCTTCCATGCAAAAAGCGAACGCTATTTTGGCGGACGAAGAGATTGTTACCGAACCCGAAGATGAAGTAATGGCCCTCCTTAGCGAGGTGACCGAGAGACTTGATGCTCTCGCAGAGAGAGTTGCCGCTATAGAAGATCCTGTCGGAGAAGAAGGTACTTTTGAAGTAGACGCTTCTCCTGACATTTATGATGCTGAGGTCGGACCCAATTCCACAGGCGTGGAGGTCGCTCAGTTCGATTTTGAAGCCGAGGATTCCGACATTGAACTTCAAAGAGTAGATGTTGAGTTCTATGCTAGTGGTGAGATTGAAACCGATACCGATCTTCACACCTTCCTTGACACTGTTTATCTCTACCATAATGACGAGGAGATCGCATCTGTAGATGTAGACAGGAATGTTTCAAGGAGCGGTAAAGACGGAAGAGCCGTAAGATTTACCGGCCTTGGAATAAACATTGAAGAAGACACTACCGAATCCATTGTCGTGGTTGTTGACGCTGAAGACCATGATATTGTTGCTGAGGACATAGGGGTAAGTATTGAAGAAGATGGTGCGCGAGGAATTGATGCGGCGCATGTCTACCAATACAACTCTGAAAGGGCGGAAGTAACCTTTGATGCCGTAGACGAGATCGCGGCAGAATTGGAAGTTGAACTTAGCGACGCTTCCCCCGAGGAAGGAACCGTGGAAATTGACGAGGACGGAATTACTTACGATATTCCTTTCGCTATCTTCGACATAACTGTTGAAGACGGTGATGTGGAACTTGGAGAAGTTCAAGTGGAACTTGTTGGCCTTGACAGTGGCGAGATCGCAAGAGTAAGGGCCTACTACGAAGGAACCCATCTTGACTCCAAGACCGGCGATGATGTCGATTCTCCAATGGACTTTGAGATAGACTGGGAGCTTCTTGAAGAAGACGCAACCGGCGAACTTGAAATAACCGTTGATGTAAAAGACGCTGCCGGAGGTGAATCTGGCGAAGTAGCGGTAAGAGAGATAGAGTACTACGATGTTAACCTTGAAGAATACAAGACCAAAGAAGACATCGATGTTTTCTCTGAAATGCTTACCTTTGACAACTACTTCCCCGAAATAAGCAATGAGACTACCAGCATTTCAAGGAGCACTTGGTCTGAAGGTAGCAATGACAGAGCCGAAGGTCACATTGAATTTGACGTAACCGCTCACGGAGGAGATGCAACCTTCCTTGGTGGTGAGTTGAATCTTGATGCTGATGACAATGAAGGTCAAAACGAAGCGCTCGGATTCACTTTTGATGACAGCGGCTTCGGACTTGAATGGATTAGCATTGAGAGCACCGTGGACGGCGATGATATAAAGGTGGTGATGGATATTACTGGTACTGAAAGGCAGTATGTAGATGTGCTTGGAGAGGTAATGGATGCGGAAGTTGATGGAGTAAGCGGTGAAACATGGACAGGAACTGAGGATGATACAACTGGTCATGAAGAAGGTGATCTTGTGTTC